>CAJQRC010000015.1 GCA_905480645.1 uncultured Tateyamaria sp. | reverse complement strand
GCAAAAAAACCGTGCAACTTGCAGATATAGTCAGCTTCAGCGTAAAAATTAGTAAGGTTGTGAGGAAAGGAACCCGCATTATGACTGTTGGAGGTGCACTACTACTTATATTCGGCTTTATCGTTTTTTTATGTATAGCGATCATCATATGGGCGGTTTTAATCTACAACCGCTTGGTTAGTAGTAGAGAGTTTGTCAATGAAGGTTGGAGCTTAATTGACGTTCAACTAAAGCGTCGGTTCAACTTGATAAAAAATCTGGTTAATATTGTTAAGGGCTATGCATCCCATGAAGTGGAGACACTTGAAAAGCTGACAGATGCAAGATCCGCCGCCTATACTGATGACCCCAAAGAGCGCGCCGCCGCAGAAGGTGCTATTGGCTCTGCTTTAGTCAACATGCTTTCTGTTACCGAGGCCTATCCCGATTTGAAAGCTGATGGCAGTTTCAGAGACCTACAACAGGAACTTTCGCAACTCGAAGACGTTATCCAAAAATCCCGTCGTTACTATAATGGTAATGTCCGAAACTATAACACATCCGTTCAAACTTTTCCGGACCTGATAATTGCAAATCTATTTGCCTTTCGCGAAGCTGCTTTTTTTGAGCTTGATAATGAAGATGAACGCAAGTTGACCGAGGTAAGTTTTGGAGAAACAAAATGATCCGTCTGATAGCGGCCACTTCTTTACTTCTTTTTATGGCGATCACAGCAAATTGCGAAGAATATATAGATACGTATGACGTAGACATAGAAATCCTTGAAACCGGTGACTTATCAATCACCGAAAATATAAGAGTTTGGGCCGAAGGGCAGGATATCAAGCGTGGGATCTATCGCTGGTTTCCACTCCAAAATGTTGAAGCTTATCAAAAAAATGTTCCCTACTTAAATTTGTCAGTGACCCGCGACGGTAGTGACGAAGCAATTGCCAAGATAGATACTCGCTTTGATTCAATCGTTTATTATTTCGGAGATACGGATGTATTTCTCCCAACCAATAAATTTTACGATTATAAAATTTCGTACGAAGTTGACAAAGCTGTTTTGCAATTTGACGAAAGTGACCAACTTTATTGGAATATAATTCCAGCTAATTGGGAATTTCCAATCAAAAATGTATCGGCAAAAGTTCGTTTCCCCGAAAATGCAGAATACACTGGCTATGAAATTTTCAGCGGTAAGTTTGGAAGCGAGACCAACGCACTTGACGTAGAAGTAATCGAGAACGCTGGCTCGATCGATTTTAAAAGCACGCAATCATTTTATGCTGGAACAGGGCTTTCTGCACGGATCAAGTTTGGCCCCAATTTATTATCGTCTGCAGACGATTACCCGGTGCTTAATGACGCCTATCGGACGGCTTTAAAGGAGGCTGAAGAGCAAGAGCGTTTGGCAGCCTTGGCCGCTCAAGAAGAATACGAACGTGAATATCTTAAGATCTGTGCAATTTTCGCTGGCGTAATGTTTGCGTTTTTAATGATTGTTATAATAATTTGGTATCGCATTGGCAGAGCATCCAACGTGATGCCTACTATATACCCGCAATTCTACCCACCCAATGCTGTCTCACCTTTAGCGGCCCGATTTATTCTACGGCAAGGGAATGTTGATAAAAGCAAAATGGTCACAATTGCTTTGGTTAGCTTGGCCTCAAAGCAAATTGTAAACCTAAGTGAGACTTCTATCGAGTGCGTTTCTGATGATTTTAAATCCGCAACGAAAGGTGAGAAACTACTTTTAAAACAAATGGGTTTATCCAAAACAGGTGACGTTTTCGATATAGTTGAAGATTCAAAAGAATTTGCTTCAAAAGTTACCGCCATGGGAGGGTTGCTTGTCAAATTCGCAGAAAAAGAGTTCAGCGATAATGTAAAAATGAATTGGCCAATTGTTATTAGTTTGCTTGTAGCTATGATTTCTGCAGCCAGCTTTTCATTCAACCTATTGTTTTCATATCCATTTTTGGAGATGTTAATTTTATTTGGCTTTTTAGCAGCCGGTTTTTATTTCTCTCCTGTATCTACACTAATATTGTCATTTATTGCATTTGGATCTTTTGTATTGGGAATTAACTCAATTGCTCAGACTATTTTGATATTATTAGGTTTCGCTGCACTAGCGGTCAGTTTTTATATTATTTTAACAAAAATGAAAAATTATACTGTCGAGGGCGGGAAAATCATGAGTGATATTGAGGGCCTAAAAATGTATATAAAGGCCGCTGAACATCAAACGTTGAAAGGCGAACCGGAGCCGTCTGCAAAACAGTTTTCTTCGCTGTATCCCTATGCCTTCGCTATGGGTTTGGAAACGGTTTGGGCGGATAAATTCAGCGCGAAACTAGCACAATGGGCTAGTGCCGCAGATACCCGAAACCATGCCTATTGGTACTACAGTCGTCATCTGATGACCGATAACAATAGTTCCGGCAGCCTATCGAACTTTGAAACCAGCTTTGCTGGTGCCGCAAATTATTCACCTCCGTCATCATCAGGAAGCGGCTTTAGTTTCAGCGGTGGTAGCAGCGGTGGCGGTGGCGGCGGTGGTGGCGGCGGCGGTTGGTAACGATTTACTAGAGTGAATT
>CAJQRC010000014.1 GCA_905480645.1 uncultured Tateyamaria sp. | reverse complement strand
AACGCGCAACAAACTTATTTAAAAGGTAATTAGTATTAAATGATGGTTCAGCCTTAGTTTCAGATATTGTAAACCCGAAAAAACAAAACGAACATGCTAATGAAAGTAGAAATCCTTTAAACTTATTTGTATTTTCCATGTTTTTACTCCTAGCACCGATCAATACTTTTGTTTAATTTTCTGGTTTCTTAGCGCCTGGCGCCAATCTTCATTCCTTATATTTTAATTAAAAAGTACTTGCTCAGACTTTTATAGATTGAAATGCAGATGACCTTTTCATTTCGCGCACAAATATGTAAAATACGTCTTTCTACTACTTCTCATCATTGACCATAGAACCAGTTTAAAGACTTCTATGGTGTTCCACGCTGCGGCAGTTTCCTTGTTGTTTTCGCGCTTAAAATCAAACTCCACTGATTAGTTATCATAAACTGCCGTAATTTCGTTAAGCAATCCTTTAGCCCAACCAGTTACTGATTTAGCGCTTATTATCACAAATATGAGCACTTAAACTATTTCAAGAGACCTGAGCATAACTCCATTTTCAAAAATATCTAAAATTTTACTCAATAAAAACAATGCTGAATTTTCCAAAACCACCAAAAAGGGTATTGTGCTGGAGCCGCTTCAATGTAACCCAGATATGTCATGTTCGTGTGATTTAGAACGAAGTAAAATCTTATTAACCACACCGGCATCTTTTATTGCTCTGCGTTATAATGCATATCCTTATTAAAATCCGTTCCATGATCAGGCTTGTGCGTTATTGCAATTAAGGTTTGTATCTAAAATAAAAATGGCGGTAGCTTTTTGAATTTACTTTGGCTTAAATCTATCATCGGAGTGGCATTATTCCTGCTTTTTTCTGTAGTCATTTTGACGCTATTTTTTGATAAATCTCACTACACTCAAGAAGAAATAGATTGGTGCAAAGCAAACCGTCCTTATGTCCTAATGGATATTTGTGCTAATGAATTTGGATATTGACGAAAGTCCGAAACACAAACTTGCTGCAAGTATCCACCAGAAAAGTTACTGGACACCTATCAACCCGTTTCCACAAAACTTAACTGCACTTGCCACTCCCGAACCCAACATAATAATCAGTGAAGCTTGGTATGGGTTCCCTTGTGCTATAAACAGAGAGTAATAACGCTGCAGAAAACACTACGATTTACCTATTTGCCAAACTCCATCCCAACCTTCGTTAAAGTCTTTATTTTTAAGGATTTCAATTCTGGATAAAAAGATTTTTGCAACAGCATCATTTGGATAAATAGCTAAAATATTTTGATATGCCTTTACAGCTTCAACAAAGTTAGCTGATGAGTAAGCAGAGAAAGCAGATTGGGAAATATCTCTGATTTCTGTCATTTCATCCGTTGTAAAATCATCATTATTTATGACAGTGTAAATAGAATTGGGCTCTGTTTTTCCATAGACTCTTATTTTATCGATTAATCTGAACTCATATTTTCTAGTGCTTTGTGCTGTTCTCTCACAAACGAGAAGTTCGGTCCCGTAAACTTTATTTGCTGCTTCTAATCGAGCAGCTAAGTTTACAGTATCACCAATAATTGTGTAATTTTTTGAGTTTTTAGAACCAATTGAACCAATAACAGTTTCACCAGTTGCAAGTCCAATCCGCTGGTCTAGTTGAGGCGCACCTTGCCGAAGGCCAGTTAACTCTGGTAATTCACGTTGAAATTCTTGCAACTTTTTAATATTTTGTACAGCTGCTTCAACGGCATTGCCGGCACACTCTTCTTGTTCACAAAAAGGTTGTGCCCAGAACGCCATAATGGCATCGCCAATGTATTTATCTATTACTCCATCTCTATCTGAAACGCTGCCAGACATTAAATCAAAGTAACTGTTTAGCACTTTTACAATTCCAGACGGGGTAAACTTTTCAGACAAGCCGGAAAAACCAACGATATCTGAAAAATATACTGATGCGATTTCCTTTCTTCCATTTTCAGCTTCGATACCATTACCCAATAGATTTGATACGATCCTCGGGTCTACATACTGACCAAACGTGTCCTTAATTTGTTGTGTTGAGCGTAAGCCAGCCGCCATTGAGTTAAAACTTTTGGTAAGAGATCCGACCTCATCGCGTGAATGTTGTATCAGTTCTATATCGAGATCCCCCTCCTCAATGCGCTTCACACCAGCAGACAGGGCCTTCATCGGGCGGAGCAAGCCCAAAATTACAATTGTCGATAAAATTATCGAAATAAGTCCAGCAGCAATTGTAGCAATGATGGCACTCTTCAAAGCGAGAGATTCAAGCTCGGCAGCACGTTCAATCGCTGTGTCGGAAAAGGCAGTTATATCTTCTCTAAGCTTATCCAACTGGACAATCAGTTTATCTGCATCATCAGCTAACTGAGCTTCCAAAGTTAAACGGTTTTTAAATAAAATATCTCTATTGCTAATCAAACTAACAGATCGTTCATGAAAATTCTCATGTTGAAGTTCAATTGCAATAACAGTCGCATTTAAGGCAGCTAGAGCTATCTTTTCATCCACATTTTTTGTTAATTTCTGTGCCTTTTCCAGCTCTGCTTCTACAGATCTCACAAGTTCACTTACGTGAGTGAAATATTTTTCATATAGCGCAACATCAGATGAAAGTTCTTTATTTAATTGGCTAATTTCAGCCTGAATAAATTCATCACTTTTTTCAGTTAGGTTACTTTCGTCTGTATTAGCGATATTTTCTTTATTTTTTTCGTTATTTAATTGATTTTTTTCTAACTCTAATTCTCTCAGTTCAGACTCTATTTTTTCTATTCGCTCTATTTCAATATTTTCTTCCAGAAAAATTATTTCTATTTCTGAAGCTAAATTTCTTAACGGGTTATAAACTTTCGAAATTAAGTGAAGTTGTTCGTTTATTTCTGCTATTTTCAGCATAGAAAAAACTGCGGAAGCAGTCATAATTAAAAATACGAGTAAGGTCGTACTAAAGATCTTGAATGACATTTTCATTTTTAAGTTCACTTATTTGGAATTATTGTTTGAATTCTAATAACAAGACTTTCACACAGCACTTTAACTTCGTACAATTTAAATACAAACCTAGTAGCATCGCGGGTACAGTTTTCACTTTATCAGTGACACATGATTATCTGGCCTAAGTCGCTTGTTCGCTATTCTTGGCCCACAGTTTTCTGAGTATTAACCTATACAATCCGGCGGAGACGGGCGGTAGCGCCTAGGATATTAAGAGGACTAAGTAGTAGTCAATTAGTTCAATTCGAAAGCACTCCCGCCTCAAACAATTCTTTTCGTTCCGGCGTCCACATATCTATGGTGTCAGTTTTTAAGGTCTTAAGAACAAAGTCGAGTTCTACACCCCGACTGATCATTAATTCTATGTCAATAATTTAGGGGGAAGGACAGCGGTATGCTTAATAGTGTATTTTTGATGTCATCTGAGGTGAGAGCAGAAATGCTGTGTTGAACACCGTGATTGATTATTGTGTTGGGCAGAGTATCTATCATAATCTTTGCAAATTGAAACAATGACTACAGCTGTGGAAGCAGACGCTCACCGTTGTACGTTAATATGTCTGCTATGCAGAACAAACCTGCCGCCCAAGAAATCTCAATCGTAGTCACCGCTGCCATCCGGTTTTAACAACCTTTACTGCCCCAGCACTTCAAGCAGCACCTCACCTGTTGCACCGGAAGGGGGGCGGGTGCCTGCGACAATCGACAGGGTCAAAGCCACGTCAATCGTATGAACGCGGCGCGACACTTTCTGTGGCGCGATGCCCTGTCCAGCAAATAGGATCGGCACAAACGTATCGTAGCGCCAAGGTGAGCCGTGGGTCACCGACACTGACAACCCATCCATATCGGCGATGAACCATTCCGGTTGAAAAACAAGGTAAATATCCCCTGACCGGCCAGGGTGGTAGTTATTCAAGACCGCCTGCATCAAAGCATTGTCCGGCAGTGATCCCTCGCGAAGGCGCGCACTGGGGATCGCATAGGCCACACCTTCAAAGGCCACCAGTTCATCCGAAATCATAGTTTCAAGCGCAACACGGTCGATGTCAGGATTGTTGCGAACCTCTGCGGCCAAGGTCAGATAGGGGTGGTCATAGCCTTCGAACAATGCACCTGATATGCCGAAACGCTCTTTGATCCGCGCAACGGCGGGTGCCGTGTCCCAGTTGTCTGGCGTGACATAGCCACCCGGCATCCCGATAGAGGCAAGATAGCCCGGTGCTTCTGGAGCACCGTGGTCGGAGGACAAGACAATCAAGGTATTTTCAAGACCAACCTCGGCATCGATATAGGCAAAGAGATCAGCCAGCGTCCGGTCAAGCTGGAGCAGGTTGTCTTCAGCCTCAAGGCTTGAGGGACCAAAGAAATGGCCGACGTAGTCAGTTACGGAAAAGCTAACGGCGAGAAAATCGGTCACATTGTCGTCACCCAAATCTTCAGCATCAATCAAGGTCTTGGCAAAATCTGCCGTCATCTTGTCGCCAAAGGGGCTAAGCGTCAGGAATGTCGTGTAATATTCGTTTTCTGAGTTGCCCAGAGGATGGGGAAACGTGCTCCCAAATCCGACAAAATCGGGCTTATATCCTTTTTCGTTGGCGAAGCGATAGGTGTCGATGGGGTTCAGCAATTCCCACGACTGCCCGCTAAAGCTTTGTGGCAGCCCTTTGTCGTTCCAAGACTCTACCCATCCGGGATACCGGTCATAGTAGTAATTGCTTGTCACAAACTGTCCGGCTGATTTTGAAAACCAGAAGGCCTTGCCTGCGTGCCCAGCCATCGCAACCGCACCCCGATCCTTGATCGAGACGCCAAAAACTTTTGCGCGACCGCCTGTGTTAACGGCTAGTTCGTCGCCAAAGGTCGAGGTCAGAATTGTACGTGGCGAACGGCCATCACTCGCCGCCGCACGCTGCGTGGGATCGATTTCAGTTGCATCGTCAACATCCGCACCACTCGTCAGGAGAGAATAGTCCGGGTCTTCAATGTTGTAGACGGTACGGCCAGCTTCGCGGTCATACCAAAGATTGCCGATCATGCCGTGCGCTGCCGGGTTGGCACCGGTTGCAAGCGTCGTATGGCCTACAATCGTTTCGGTGTTGGCATGATTATGGTGGGCGTTGTTGTAGTGGATGCCTTCTTCCAGAAGGTAGCGGAAACCACCCTCTCCAAACTGCTTGAGATGTCTGGTCGGCATGTCGCCGCGCAACTGATCGACAGTGATTTGCACGATGAGTTTTGGTTGGCTCTGGGCTGTGGCAGCCGTCGGCATTGCGCCCAGCGCGCAAATCATCAAGCTGATAGTTTTTGGTAGAAAGTGCATCAGAAACCCTGTTTTATTGAGGAATAACCACGCGTATTATGCGGTGATTCTTCACCGTGAAACAACCCTAGTCAGAAAAGCAATCTCTACGGCAAATTTGGGCTCGGAACGATAAGTACTGGCCTACAAAAAAACCGGCGCAGATTTTTGGGGCTGTAGAACCCATTTCGGATAAATGGTTCATACTGCCATCCTCTCTACCATACGCCACACAGCCTCAACTTGCTTTGCAATGGAACTGTCACAAAGGGCTTTGAAGTTGATCAGCTTTGCCGCCCACGCTTTGTGATCCTCAGCATCTGATCGATCAAAACGCTTCATATTCAATACTCCCCATGCACCGTTTCACCATTTGATAAATATAATTAGTCAAACGGCTTTAGTTTATGGTCAATAATTGACAAACACCCATATGATTGGATTTCTAATTAGTGGTTAAACGGGCGCTTGAAATGAATATAAATAAAATAGCTAAGCGGCAATTGAGAGACTATAGGAATATCAATCCAGGGACCTGTTTTAGTACAGATAACTTCGACCTGAGTATCAATGAAGCCTACGCCGTTCAGGAGGCTGTGGTAGAATTGAGGTCGCAAGAGGGTGAAACTGTCATTGGCTATAAGGTTGGGTGTAC
>CAJQRC010000013.1 GCA_905480645.1 uncultured Tateyamaria sp. | reverse complement strand
AGGTGTTCAGCCACACCTACGGCGCCCTGCCACCGACCATCACTTTCAACAACATCAATATGCTCCGGGCGAATTCCAATTGTGTGTGCTTGGTGTTTGGCAGCTTCTGGACCGGTGATCAGGTTCATCTTGGGTGATCCAATAAACCCCGCCACAAAAGTATTGCGTGGGTTACGGTACAGTTCCAGCGGAGTGCCCACTTGTTCAATTGCGCCAGCGTTTAGAACGACAATTTTGTCGGCCATTGTCATGGCTTCTACCTGATCATGCGTCACATAAACCATCGTGGTTTCCAGTCGTTTATGCAGCTCGGAAATTTCAAGCCGCATACCGACACGCAGAGCAGCATCAAGGTTTGACAGAGGTTCATCAAATAAGAACGCTGCCGGTTCGCGCACAATAGCGCGGCCAATTGCGACCCGTTGGCGCTGGCCACCAGACAGCTGGCCAGGGCGGCGATCCAGATAATCCGTCAGGTTCAACACGCTGGCCGCCCCTTCGACGCGTTTGGTGATCTCTACCTTGTCCAGCTTGGCCATCCGAAGTGGAAAACTGATATTTTTGCGCACTGACATATGCGGGTAAAGCGCGTAGGACTGAAACACCATCGCAAGGCCTCGTTTGGCGGGCACCATATCCGTTGCATCCTTACCGTCGATCTCAATGTTACCCGTGGTGATGTCTTCAAGCCCCGCGATCAGGCGCAGAAGAGTGGATTTTCCGCAACCAGAGGGGCCAACAAAAACGGTGAACTCTCCGTCCTGAATAATCAGGTCCAGCGATGGGATCACTTGCGTGTCACCAAAGTTTTTGGTGACCTGTTTGAGTTCAATCTGTCCCATTTGTGAGTTTCCTTACTTTACTGCACCAAAAGTTAGGCCGCGGACGAGTTGTTTTTGGCTGAACCAGCCAAGGATGAGGATCGGCGCAATCGCCATTGTGGAGGCGGCGCTGAGTTTGGCAAAAAATAAGCCCTCAGGGCTAGAATAGCTCGCGATAAATGCGGTCAGCGGCGCAGCGTTGGCGGCCGTTAGATTCAGAGTCCAGAAGGCTTCGTTCCATGCCAGAATGAAATTAAGCAATAATGTAGATGCTATACCGGGAACCGCCATTGGTGTTAGCACATAGAGGATTTCCTCTTTTAATGTCGCGCCATCCATGCGCGCAGCCTCAAGTATCTCACCAGGGATTTCCTTGAAATAGCTGTAAAGCATCCAGACGATGATCGGTAGATTGATCAGCATCAGTACAACCATTAATCCGCCACGCGTATCGAGTAGATTGAACTGAACAAAGACAAGCGAAATTGGATAAAGCACGCCCACCGCAGGCAACATTTTGGTGGACAACATCCAAAGCAGAACATCTTTGGTCCGTACCGATGGCACAAACGCCATAGACCATGCAGCCGGGATGGCGATTAAGATGCCAAAAATAGTAGAACCACCGGCAATAACCACTGAATTCCACAGGAATTTCATATAGTCAGACCGCTCTTGGACAATCGCATAGTTTTCTAGTGTCCAATTGAAGGCGAAGAACAAAGGCGGATCGTTGATCGCCTGCGCCTCTGTCTTGAAGCTGGTCAAGATCGTCCAGTAGATCGGGAAAAAGATGATCAACCCAATCGTCCACGCTGCAGCCGTGGTTATAATCTTTCGCTGGGTAGAGACGTTGCGTGCCATATGATCCCTCTCCCTTTAAGCATCAAGGTTTTTGCCAACGATGCGCATCAGGAAGATCGCAACAATATTAGCAAGTATAATGGCGTAGACACCGCCCGCAGACCCCAGCCCAACGTTCTGGCTGTCAATGACCCGCTGAAAAATCAGATAGGTCAGGGTGCGGGTGCCGAACGCACCACCGGTTGTGACGAAAATTTCTGCAAAGATCGACAACAGAAAGATCGTTTGAATTAGGATCACAATGGTGATCGCGCGCGCCAGATGTGGTAGCACGATAAACAGGAACCGTTTGATCACGGGAGCTCCGTCCATTTCGGCCGCCTCTAGTTGCTCACTATCCAGCGACTGGATTGATGTGAGCAGGATTAAAGTTGCAAAGGGCAGCCACTGCCATGACACAATAATGGCTATAGAGCTGAGCGAGGCATCCTGAAGCCAGGCCACAGGCTCGGACCCGAAAAACCGCCACAGGTGAGCAAAAATGCCGTTTACAGGGTCCATCATCATGTTTTTCCACACGAGAGCAGACACAGTAGGCATCACAAAAAACGGCGCGATTATCAATATTCGGACCACGCCTTGGCCCCACATCGGCTGATCTAACAGCATCGCCAGCAACACGCCCAAAACCACGGTGATCAGCAGAACGCCACCGACCATAAGGAGGGTTGTTTGTACAGATGGCCAAAAGGCACTGGAAGACAAAAAGCGGCTATAGTTTGCAAAACCAACCCAATCGAGGCCTCGCTCTATACTGTCACCGCGCAGCGGCAAGTATTTCGTGAACGAAAACCACAGTGTCATAATCAGAGGGACCAACATCCAACCCATTAGCATGGTCACGGCCGGAGCCATCATCATTCGTGCTAAAGATCGCGATGCTTTGGTGGCCATTTTTTAGTCCTCTACTGTCGGTCGTCGCGCCACCGGTGGGATAGTATCAAAGAAAAAATTGGAAGTCTTAATAAGAGGGCAACTTTCAAATTGCCCCCTGATGTTATCTATACGCTTAGCGGTAGCCAGCGGCTTCCATAGCGTCGTTTGTGATGGCCTGTGCCTTCTCTAGCGCATCCTCGATGGACTGTTGTCCAGCGTAAGCGGCAGAGAACTCTTGGCTCACTTCAGTTGCGATACCTGCAAATTCTGGGATAGCGGCGAACTGAATGCCAATATAAGGCGACGGATCGACGGTAGAGTTTGTTGGATCGGCCGACAGAATGCTGTCCAACGTCATTCTAGCGAATGGAACTGCCTGGTAGTTGGCGTTTTCATAGAGCGATGTCCGCGCACCAGGAGGTACGTTTGCCCAACCTTCGTTTGCAGCAACTTGCTCGATGTAGCCTTTACCAGTGGCCCATTCGATGAACTGCTTAGCTTCTGCCTCTTGCTGTGTACCGGCAGGAATGGCTAAAGCCCATGCCCACAACCAGTTAGAACGAACACCCATTCCGTTATCAGGTGCGAGTGCAAAACCAACAGAGTCAGCAACGGTTGAATCGTCGCCCGTCACGAAGGATGCAGCAACAGTCGCATCAATCCACATGCCGCACTTGCCTTGGTTGAACAGGGATAGGTTCTCGTTGAAACCATTTGTCGCGTAACCAGCGGGACCTGAGTCATTCATCATGTTGACGAAGAAGTTAAGCGTGTCTGACCATTCACGCGTGTCAAACTGTGCATTCCAGTCCCCATCAAACCAACGGGCTCCAAACGAGTTTGACATTGCGGTGATGAAGGCACCGCCTTCGCCCCAACCGGCCTTGCCGCGCAGGCAGACACCGTTAATGTCGTTATCACGATCTGTCATTTCACGTGCAGCTTTTGCAATGAATGACCATGAAGGTGCGTCTGGCATCTCAAGACCAGCGGCTTCCATCAAGTCGGTACGATACATGACCATAGAGCTTTCGCCATAGAAAGGGGCGGCATACAAAGTACCTTCGTGGGACAGTCCACCCGCCATAGCAGGAAGTAGATCGGCAGCGTCGTATTCAGCGGACAGATCGTTCAGCGGAACCAACCAGCCATTAGAACCCCAGATCGGAGTTTCATACATCCCAATTGTCATAATATCGAAAGCGCCACCTTTGGTGGTGATGTCGGTTGTGACACGCTGACGAAGCACGTTTTCTTCCAATGTCACCCATTCAACGGCAATGCCTGTCTCCGCGGTAAAACCATCAGTGTAGCCCTGCATGCGAATCATATCACCGTTGTTAACAGTCGCAATTGTAATCGTTGCTGAATGGCCGTCTGCAAATGCACCACCTGCAGTAATCAAGGTGAGCGCAGTCGCAGCACAAAGTGTGCTCTTTAAAAACATTGTTAGTTCTCCCTGGTTAGATTTCCTGCGCGAAAAATACGCCATAGTTAGACGCGACGTCAATACTGATTTTACGCGCGTAAAATAAATCAATGTTTCATGCTGAATCTCGCAAAATCAACTTTCCTTCTAAACGCGTGCTTTTCCAAGGCGATATCCTCCCCTCTATAGACGCAAACAACGTCTCAGCGGCTATTTGCGAGACCGCGTCATAGTCATGTGAAATCGTGGTAAGTGGCGGGCAAGTATAGCGCGAATGCGGATGTCCGTCCTGCCCCGCGACACGAATCGCTGAGCCAGCGTTACGCCCAACAAGCATGCCTTGTTCATAGCAAGCGGTCAGCAATCCAATCGCCAAACGGTCATTGCTGCAAAGGATCGTGTTGGTAGAAAAACAACCATTGCGCAGAGCCTCATGCCCACCGAGGCGTCCAATTTCCTCAAACCCCCACCCCTCACCCTCAACCGAGATGACATCTGGCTTGTACCCAAATCCTTCCATCGCATTTATATAACTTTGACGGCGGCGATGCGCATTCGGATTAGCGGGCGTTTTCATCTCGAAAAAGCAAGGTGGCTCGCCCGTTCGGCAAAGATAATCGGTGATATGTGCGGTAAATTGAAAATTGTCAGAGCCTACAAACGCTAGTCCGATTTCATCTACGCTACTGTCAAATATCAGCGTCGGCACGTCTGCACAGAATTTTTTAAGCGCCTTTGGATTCGAAGCTCGGCCCAAAGGCGCCAGCAACACACCCGCTGGCTTAAGCGATCTTAGGGTATCAAGCGCCTGAACCTCTAAAGCAGGATCCCCGTGCGAGGAAAACAGAGTTGGGCGGTAGCCCGCCACGATACATCTTTGCTCTAAATTGCGCGCTATTTCAGCAAAATAAGGGTCTGACAACAGCGGCACCACAATGCCAATATTCTTTGTCAGCTTTCGGTTTTGGTTCATCGCATAGATGTTAGGTCGATACTCATGACGCTCCAGCGCCGCTTCGATACGAACACGGGTGCTCGCTCGGACACTATCTGGGTCGTTAAAGTATTTTGAAACTGTTGGGCGAGAAATACCACTCAGGTTGGCGAACTCTTCCATGTTTTGAATTTTGGTACCTGCCATTTTCGCCCCCTCACTATATTTTCGCGCCAAGTTTCTAATTTACTCTATAGTTATAATTTCTTGGCGCGCGCAAAAAATCAACGGGTAATGCAATTTTCTATTCTTCGACACTGAGATGTCGTCAATCAAGTTGTCTGTAGAGCTTTTGAAACTCGGCACCGTTGTTAAACCCTAGAAGCAAAAAGGCTTCGAGAATTTTATTCGCGTATCTATTGGATCGGTGATCGAAAATGATCAATTCAACAAGCTTATCAAAGCATTTACAAAAGCAGATTAGCCTACGCAGCACTATCGCCAAAAAGCGGTTCTCTAATCCCTTGTTCATATTCACTTAATGAAACAAAGATTCTTATTTTAAAATTTATGAGAGCTTACTAATATTGGAAGGCCCATCGTTTGCTATTCTCAATCTTTTGCGTAATTAACAATTTTCAATTATCTTTGGATTGGGATATTAAATGGGCTTTCAAAATTATTTACGCCTTATAAATTTAATTTTAATTATTTTATTTCCTATCTCCTGGTTCATTCCCCTTCTGGAAATTGGATTATACGATAAGATTGAGGTTCCTTTAAAGTTGCTGGACTTTCAATTTCCAGACCTGTTTGGTCTCGAAGAAGTAACCATTGTCAGTGGTATTCAGTCCCTATGGGCTGAAGACAAATACTTGGCACTATTAGTAACCTTTTTTGCTCTCTTTGCCCCCGTAACAAAAACAATTGGTCTTTCACTCATCCAATTTGACCTTCTATCAGAAAAAGTAAAACCAGCCATTCATTTCATCGGTAAGTTGGCTATGGCCGAAATTTTTATAATCGCCTTCACTTGCATTTTGATAAAGGGAGTGGGCGTTGGACAAATGGAAATTTTATGGGGGACATATTTGTTCTCGCTTTGTGTAATAGCATCAACAATCGTATCTTATTTCAGTAAAACTGATACCTAATTCTAAACAGAGTTTTCCTCTCTCTAAAGCTTGATTTAGCTTATCAAAGTTTATGGTTAATGCTCTAGGATTTCTATGATTACTGCATGGGTTATCCGCGGCAACTAACGGTAAAATTCAGTATCTAAAGTTCCCATCTATGGATCCAAAAAAATTAACTGCGCTTAGTGTAAAATTCAAAAATATCTTTGCTATGTTCAATCAATTTTACATAGATATTTACTGTCTAAGCCAACGCACCAAATGCTATACATCCCACCGAAATAACATTGAAAAAATTACGACTTGCAGCGACATATTGTTTGCAGCATATGGGCATTTCGAACCCTCTATTAAATGAAATTAAGGAACTTATAATGAAAACCGGCTCGAATTTTTTTAAAGTTGTCGCTGCAGGCGCTGCTATTGCAGCATCTCTCGTTTTTACCACTGCGGTGCAAGCGAGTGAAGGAAATGTCCAGAAAGGCATTTTAAAGTGTGACGTTGCTGGCGGAGTTGGAATGCTCTTGGGTTCTAAAAAGAAAATGACCTGTGTCTTCACCAAGAAAAACGGTGATGTCGAAAAATATGACGGTCGGGTGCTAAAAATTGGCGTGGACATAGGCATCACTAAGGAGAGTCACATCACATGGGCCGTTTTAGCCCCGTCCGGCTCCAATGAAGTAGGTGCATTATCCGGAAATTATACCGGTGTTTCGGGCGAAGTGACAGTCGCTGGCGGCGTTGGTGGCAACGTGTTGGTTAGTGCTGGCAAGCAATTTACACTACAGCCTATCAGTGTGCAGACCCAAACAGGCCTGAATATCGCAGGTGGTATTGGCTCCATCAAGTTAGAATACGTTAAATAGGCTTCTAAGAAAAACGTTGGCCTGACATTTCAAACGCAGGCTTAAACGTTTCTAAAAATATTACAAAAATAAAAAAGGGTCTGCATGCGAGATCCTTTTTTATTTAAACCTCGCGTGTGCGATAGCACAAACTTATATATTGTCCTACGATTTAGAACTCGTCTTCACTGGATCGATGTAGCTTTCTCTTGTGCCAAACAAGGACCACGCCACTCAGCGATAACAACTGCTTGGTTAATCTTAAAATGGCCTCTTTGCTAAAGAATGCGATCATTGATGAAGTGATTAGAATTGTGGTCACGAACACATCAAGAATAATTGCTTACAGCTTTTGAAGATTGATTGCACTAAGTCATGAACCTGTCTGGCCACCTAGCAACTTACTAATTAGGAAGCAGTTTCAAAACTATCTGTTCTGCTTAAGGCAAACTGACTGATCGAGCAATATACGCATATTTTATTGACCAATTACATCCTTAAACGTGTCATTTATGAACATAGTTGAGAAGGGGTTTTCGCGTGTCTTGAGGTCGTCCCTCCAGAACTGATCAACTCACCAAATCACTGTGCAGATAAGTAGCTCTACATGTCAGGTCGATAGAACAGCTGTTATGCTGCACATCTACCGACGGGGATTGTGCTGTAAATATAGAGAAGCGCGTGTTTGTAGTTTTTTACTAAGAAGGAACGAGGATTAGGGCGTCATAACTTATCAATTCTGGTGGGTCGTACACAGTATTCATCAGCTAATTGTCAATTAATTAAGACATGAAATATGCTTTTTCTATATTTTATGTTTTTAAATCAACGCAAAACTAACTGACATGTGTCATTTTAGGTTTGTGCCAGATAGAATAATTGAACTCTCATTTTTGGGAAAAAGATTTAGTGGAGAAATTATCAAAAACTAAAATCAAATTTACCTAAGCAGCATTTAGCAGAAATTATAAAAATTCAGTTTTTGATTTTTTGACCTGTCCCCCTTTACTTCATAGAAAAGAACATTTTTTGTTGAGTAAGGACACCTTTTTGTTGACTGTGTCCTAGACAAACCAGCGTGACCCTTAGCGGTTTAGTGCAGCTTGTCTCTGAAAGGTTCATAAAGGGTCTGCCATTGCGCGCGCCGTGTGGTCTGGCGAAGTTGTAGAACCTTTCACATATGCGTAGAAATAATTTCAGGGCACGTTCATTACTCTAGTGAGTTTTACATACGTTGGTCTTCAATAGTAATTAAAGTTACAACCCAACAGCCATTGGTCTTGTTGACCCATCAACAGCGAAGTAATAGTTTCTAGTTGTACTAGATTGACATTTTGTCGCACTTTCCTAAAATATGAAAAATTCACCGAGCTGGCATAACAACGAGACAGAAAATGCTATCTCTCAAATATTTCATCAATTCTGAGGAACTTTCCAATGGCTGCATTTTCTGCCCATATATTATCTGCTGTAAAAAATCGCTTCGCCGCCCGGTCAGCGCTATGTCTTTTAATGCTGTCCTTCAGTCACATGGCAGCGGCAGATAACCATTGCCCAGAGCCAGCACTCTCCGTGAAAGAAGGGCCGGTCACAACAGTCAATGAAGAAAACTATTCTCTCGCAGAAACTCAGATAATTTTTGCCGATTATGTCAAAAAGATTGCTGCGGCTACCTGCGGTGGTGGTGTCGGTCAACTGATGCACCTAAGAGATACTGCCGACCCCACTGATCGCACGATCCTGCGTATTAACTTCGATACCATTTATTCTTTTTTGATACTGGATCTCTCTACACCGGCAACCATTGTAATGCCCGAAACCAATGGACGTTATCAAAGTGCAGAGGTGCTTGATGAAGAGCACTACATTCCCTTCATCTTTCAGGAGCCGGGTCGCTATGAGCTCACGCAAGAAAACGTCGGCGGGCAATACGCCATTGTCATCTTCCGCACTCAGGTCAACATGGGCGATGAGGAGGACCTGAAAGCTGTCCACGCTTTGCAGGATCAGGTCCAAGTAGAGCAGGTGGAGCCTGGCAGCTATGTAGCCAGTGATGCCTGGGACATGGATGAGATTCTAGCCATGCGCAAAACATATCAGACACGTGCCGTACAGGAAAAAGTACCTTCTGAAGAAATGGCTGCTGCTCGCGGTGAAATTACACCCGACATGCACAACTTTGGGCCGGCTGTTGGTTGGGGCGGTCTTACCAAAGAAGGCGCCATCTACCTATTTATTCAGGACGAGCCAAACGCACCGCAAACCCTCACACTCAAAGACGTTCCCAAAGCCGATAATGCATTCTGGTCTATCACGGTTTATGACAGCGATGGCTTTCCGCAGGGTGAGCACTTCAATCTAAACAGCACGTTCGCTACTGAGAACAATGACGGTGAGACTGTTGTGCATTTTGGTGGCTCACCCGAACAGGAAAACTATCTGGAAATTTATGATGGATGGACGGCGACCTTCCGCATCTACTCTCCCCAGCCTGCATACTTTGACGGAAGCTGGGAAGTGCCTAAATCCAAACCAGCCGCTAATTAACCTCAGCATGACTGGGCGCGCGCGGCTTTAGCTGCGCCGCCTTAAATACTTATATTTACTACGATCCAAGAGCCTCAGGTTCCCGGAAAATCCTTAGTGGCCGTCTCACTGGTAGAGGACATAAATTACTTTTGCTTCTGTTGTTTCGGAAATAACAAATCACCGATGCTAAAGTGGGGCTAGGCAACACGTAAAAATACGTTATGCAATGGGGGAAACATTCTATGGCCATATCCAGAACCTGTATAACAAAGATTGATATCGATGATATTCGTGTTCCTACGTCAGATAGTTTACTCGGTTCAGACCCTTTCCACCGCAAACCGGATTATTCGGCTGCCGTCGTGCGAATTTCTACCAATACGGGACCAATTGGATGCAGCGTGGTCTTTGGCATTGGAGCTGGAACTGACTGGTTGGTTTATGGATTGGAAGATCTCGGCTCTTTATTAGTCGGATTGGATATCCGTGACTTTATGTCTGATCCGGGTAAGGTTCATCGTCGATTGATGGAACATCACCAACTGCGCTGGCTTGGCGATGGCGTTTACCGAATGGTGGTTGGAGGCCTAGTTAATGCACTTTGGGACATTTGGGCGAAGCTTGAAGGCAAACCGCTTTGGGCGTTACTCATAGATTTGCCGACGGAAATTATATTGTCGTCAATTGATTGGCGGTATTTGAGAGATGTGATGAGCCCTGAGGACGCACAGCTAATCCTTCAGCGCGGTCGACTTGGCGCAGGTGAGCGTCAGGCCGCAATGATACAAAAAGGACCAATTGCCTACTCGACATCCGGCTGGCTTGGACTGAGTGATGCCGAAGTTCTCAAAAATATTACAAAGCTGCGGAAGCAAGGCTTTCGCCACTTCAAAGCTAAGATTGGCAGCAATTTGGCCGATGATCGCCACCGTTTGGCTATGCTGCGCGATATCATCGGAACAGACGGTCTCTTGATGACCGACGCCAATCAAATTTGGGGTGTGGATGAAGCCATCAACTGGATGACCGCGCTTGCCGAGTTCCGGCCTTTCTGGATTGAGGAACCTACAGCCCGTGACGATGTGCTAGGTTTCGTTCGTATATCCAAAGCCATGGGGCAGTTAGGCATTGGTGTCGCGGCGGGCGAACAGATTCCTTCTCCAGTTATATTCAAACAAATGCTTGCTAGCGGGGCTCTGACTCACTGTCAGATTGATGCGACTCGGCTAGCGGGCGTGAATGACGTTATGGCTGTAATCCTTATGGCGGCACACTTTAACATTCCTGTATGTCCACACGGTGGTGGCATAGGTCTCTGTAACATGATCCGGCACTACGCAATTTGGGATCAGATTGCAGTTTCAGCAACGAGGGAGGGTCGCATAGTTGAATACATCGATTTCCTGCAAGAAGATGTCTTCAATACGCCTGTTTTAGTGCAAGACGGCAGCTACGTTGCGCCTGAAAGCCCAGGCTGGGGCCTCGAAATAAAATCAGATTTCCTTGAGCAGTACAGATTTCCTGACGGAGAGGCTTGGCGTAATCGCAAAGGACCAATTGGATCTGCCTTTGAAGCCTAAGAACTTAGGCTAGCTGGTTTTGCCATGGCATGTAAAAAATTCATGTATGAAAATTGTTAAAAATTTGGGCGTAGCTATAACTTTTCAGAGGGGCCTACGGCTTAACCACAAAATCACGATTACCGAAAGCCACATTAGATAAACATAAGCAGCAGCATGCTTTACGCTAAAGCGCAAGAAAACTTAAAGCCGCACTTTTTACCAACTGCGTTGAAATGGCTGTAAGTTTTTTAAAAGCTGAGTTGTACTTTTACAGCCTTTGCACGATCGCTAGCAATCTCAAAAGCCTCAGCAGCTTTTTCGAGTGGGTAGGTGTGGGAAATGATTGGAGTAACATCAATTTCGTTTGTGTCGATTATTTTCACAGCATCGCCAAATTCACTATCAAAACGATGCGTACCAATCATAGAGATTTCTTTTCCCACCAGTTTATTGATAGGGACAGATAAATTCCCTGTTACCCCCACCTGTACAACCGTCCCTTGAGGGCAAACGGAGTCAAGGCATGTATCTAATGCCCTTTGTGCTGCTGAACATTCAAACGCAATGTCAAAATAACCTTTATCTTGCGAGAAAACTGACAAACTCTCTGAAGACCTAGAGATATTAACTGTAAGATCCGCACCCATATTTTTTGCGACTTCGAGAGGTAGATCTTCCAGGTCAGTCACGACAATTTCACTCGCACCTGCTTCCCGCGCCAAGGCTGTACAAAGTGCGCCAATGGGACCCGCTCCGGTAATCAAAATACGTTTTCCTTTTAAATTTGGAGTTCGACTGCGCGCATGAAGACAGACGGCAAGAGGCTCTGCACAGGCAGCATGTGCTAAAGAGGTGGTAGCACGAACCGGGAAGCACTGCTGGGACTTCACAACCATAACGTCGCGAAATGCTCCTTGCTCATGGGGAAAGCGCAGCGCCGATCCAAAAAAACGCATATTCAGACAATGCTGGAAGATATGTTTTTGACAATATGCACAGTCACCACAAGGATGGCTGGGGTTTAAAGCCACTTTATCTCCAAGTGTAAGGTTTTTAACCTTTGAACCAAGTGTATGTACGGTCCCCGATACTTCATGACCTAAAATAATAGGCTCTTTAACTTGGATGGATCCAAAGCCACCATCATTGTAATAATGCAAATCAGAGCCACAAATACCTCCAGCCCCCATCTGAATAACCACCTCATCATCATCGGGTGATTTTTGCTCTATCGTTTCTATTCGGATAGCGCGCCGCTCTATAAGGTTGCATATTCTAGTTTGCATTCCAAAACCTAATCACGTTGTCATTTTAACTATTGCGAAAATCAAAAGTTATTGGCGCTACAGGCTATAGTAAGCTGTGTGACCAAAAGTAATTGACACACTACCATGGTAGATGCATCATATCAAAATAAAAGTTATTTGTTATTGTGGAGGAAGATATGAAGTTATTGTTTTCAATTGTCACGTCAGCGGCCGTTTTAGTTTCTGGCAGCGCATTCGCTGATAGCAGCGATACAAAAGTGGCCTTGGTTCCAGGTGGCCCTCACCCTTACTTTGCGGCTTGGGAACGCGCTGGACAAGACGCGGTTAAGGATTTTGGACTTGGAAAGGCCGATTATAAAGTTCCCGCAGAATGGGATTTAAGCCAGCAGAATGAGCTGATAGAAAGTCTGGTTGGCAAAGGCTATAATGCAGTTCTCGTATTTCCGGGCGATGCCGTTGGAACTAATAAAATCTTAGGTGAGTTAGATGACGCAGGCATTCCAACTGCGGCGCTTGCAGGCTGCGTAGAGCAACCCACCAAAGCCAAAATGTGCTTTGGCACAGATACGGGTCACTCCGCTTATTTGGGTACAAAGCAGTTAATTGATGCCATGGGTGGAAAAGGCAAAATCGCGCATTTCACGGGTTTTTTGGTTGATCCAAACACAACTCTAAGAATTAAGGCAGTGGAAAAAGCCGTTGCAGAGGCTGGCGGCGGCGTTGAGATAATCCAAGTGATCGCTGATATTGACGCATACGAGCCAGCTGATGAAAAGATAAACGCATTTATGGCTGCGCAAGGGGGTGAAGTTGACGGGATTGTTACGACAGCTTGGGTTCCAGCGGTTGTAGCAGCACAAGCTCTAACGAATATGGGCGATAAGCGCATCAAGATGGTTGGTATTGACCATGATGAAGTGGTTTTAACAGCGATCAAAGATGGTTTTGTTCATGGCACAATGCTGCAAAATCCCTACGGACAAGGGTATATCGGTTCGTATGCTATGGATAAAATAAGAGGCGGTTGTACATTTAAAGCAGACGCACCATGGAAGGCGACCGCGCAAACTGACCAGTTCATCGATTCTGGAACTGTTTTTGTGGATTCCTCCGATGTTGACACTTATGTTGACGCTATGAGAGGAATTTCTTTGGAAATTCTTAAAACATTCGAAGATGATTTTCTGGATTGTTAAACACCTGAAGGGGAGAGGTTACTCTCCCCTTCCGATTACTGCTTAACCGAAATGCTGTGACCCAATAAATGAATAAAAAAATCCCTAATTTTATATATACAAATCAGTTTGGGTTATTGTGCCTCGTATTGATTTTTACCCTAATATTTTCAACCAGCACAGACGGCTTTACATCAAGATTCAATATCTTTGCCTTATCACGCGTAATCGCAATCGATATAATGATCGGTCTTGCAATGATGGTGGTGATCCTAACAGGAGGTTTAAACCTTGCGCTTGGGGCAATCGGAGTATGTGCCGCAATGTTTGGCGGTTGGTGCATGGAAGTTCTCGGGATACCCATCATACCCTCGATACTTCTTATGCTCGGTATGGGCTCGTTTCTAGGATGGATAAACGGTATTATAACCGTGAAGACTGGTGTTCATAGTTTTGTTGTCACTTTGGCCACGATGAGTATTTACTTCGGATTTATGACCATGCTGACAGAAGCTGAAGCATTTCGAAGACTTCCCGAATTATTTACCGATTTTGGTTCAGCCAAACTGTTTAACAAATATGTATCACCACTGCTTTTAGTGAGCGTCGCAACCTGTTTTGCCCTGTTTTATTTGTTTCGGTTCACCGATATTGGCCGGAAATTAATCGCTGCCGGAGCAAACCCCGAAGCGGCTGAGCTTTCTGGAATATCAGTGAATAGAATGTTCATTTATTGTCATATGCTATCAGGATTTTTGGGTGCTTTAGCTGCAATTTTGCTTACAACGCGTATTGGCGCTGCAATACCTTCTATGGCGGGACAACTGGGTATGGATTGGTTACTGCCAGCATTCCTTGCACCTGTTATCGGAGGCACTCTTTTATCAGGTGGTAAATTATCAGTTTTTGGAACCATGCTTGGTGCTGTTTTGGTTACGCTTCTAACAAATGGTCTTTACCTTTTGGACGTTGGTGAATTTTGGATTCGATTTTTCCTTGGTATAATTCTTTTACTGGCCGTATTGCTTGATAGAACCAGAGAGTATTTTACGCTCAAAAGTGTGATTGTATCGTGAGTGTAAGTATGGCTGCATTATTCAAAAAAGATTGGTTTGGTTTGCTGATCGTTGTGATTGTAAGTGGACTTGCCATCGCAGTACTCAAGCCGGCATTTCTATCGCCGTTCAATTTATATGTTTTAATGGTGAGCATAAGTTACATGCTCATAATTGCTTTAGCCCAAATGATAATTATTGCGATTGGCCAAATGAACCTGTCAGTCGGTGCCATTGGAGGATTAGTGGCAATTTCATTCAGCGGCTTGATGGAAGTGCAACAAGTTTCTGTTCCAGTAGCTGTTTTAATTGGCCTGATAATTGGTATGCTGTGCGGATTTTTAAATGGATACATAACGGTTAGATCAGGCATTTCAGCTTTCATAATCACTTTAGCAACACTGTATATATTCAAGGGCATAAACTTGGGAATCACCGAGGCCGAACCCTTTTACAATATTCCAGAAACTGTCAAAAACTTTGGAAACGCTAAAATAGGTAATACCCCTATCCCCTTCTTAATCATTATCCCAATAATTATAACATTTTTAATGTGGATCTTTATGAACAGAACGGAGACTGGCCGTCATATGCTTGCCTATGGCAACAGCGTTCAATCAGCTGAATTAATAGGAATATCTTCATCAAAAGTTGTCATTACAGCGCATGTTATTTCGGGGTTCTTAGCGGCCATAGCGGGTATGTTAGTCGTTTGCAGGTTACAACTTGGAACGCCAAATATTGGTGACTCATGGCTGCTGCCATCTTTCGCCGCTCCAGTAATTGGAGGAGCAATTTTGGCAGGTGGTAAAGTCGATGTTATTGCAACTTCCCTTGGCGTTTTGATCGTCGCGATAATATCGCAGGCATTGGTCATCTTCAAAATTGACCCGTTCTTTGTTCAGATATTTCTCGGGGTTATGATTTTGTTAGCCGTTTTTGTGAACCGCTATCGAGAATATAAGCAGGAAGCTCGAAGAAAGATTTTCAGCAGTGAATGAGTTTTGTCTTGAAATAAGCTCGGCTAATAAATCTTTTCCCGGAGTAAAGGCACTGGATCAGGCTACTTTCCAACTAAGGAAAGCATCAATTCATGCTCTCCTAGGAGAAAATGGTGCCGGTAAGTCTACCCTAATCAAAATAATTACAGGCGTTCATAAGCAGGATAGCGGAAAATTAATTATAAACGGAAAAGAAGAGACACTAAACAATCCAAATGATGCAACAAAATTTGGCATATCTGTTGTTCACCAGGAGAGAAACTTAATTAGACGTTTTTCGGTCGGTGAGAACCTGATGTTAAATAATATGCCAAAAACAGCGCTTGGTCTTATTGATTATAATGAAATAGCTATTCAGTCAAAAAAATGGCTTAAAATTTTGGATCTTGATATCGATCCAAATACATTGGTGTCAGACCTCACCGTTGCAAAAATGCAGCTTTGTGAGATAGCGAAAGCGTTATCTCTCAAGGCGAAAATTCTTTTATTGGATGAACCAACCTCTTCGCTTTCTCCTCAAGAATCCAAAATTTTATTCTCCTTGCTCAAGAAGATTGTTCGCGAAGAAGGCGTAAGCATTGTTTTTGTAAGCCATAAGCTAGAAGAAGTATTTAATATTTGTGACGATGTCACTGTTCTACGTGATGGACAAAACGCGTGTACTTCAGAAGATATAAAAAATCTTGATAGGCAAAAACTTGTCAGATTAATGATTGGACGTGACGAACAGATCGTAAAATCGACTCGAAAAAACCAAAATACCAAAGACACGATACTAGCCCTGAAGAATGTAAAAACCGAATTAGGCCACAAAAATATAAATTTAGAGCTGAACCGATCAGAAATAATAGGCCTTTACGGTTTAGTTGGAGCAGGCAGAACAGAATTGATGAAATGTCTTATAGGGCAAGACAAGATCACCGATGGGGAAGTTATAATTAACGGTAAAAAGGTAACAATTAACTCGCCTAAGTCTGCCTTGGAAAAGTTCAAAATCGGTTACATAAGTGAGGACCGGAAGAAAGAAGGTTTAATACTGATCCATAATGTTTTGGACAACACAAGTATTACTGTCTGGTCACAAATTAAAAAAGCTATTGGATTTGTAAGCGACGGAATGATTTCTAAAAAAGTTGATCCGTATATCAGTCAACTCGAAGTAAAAACCCCGTCAAACTATCAGTTAATTTCAAATTTATCCGGAGGTAATCAACAAAAAATCAGTGTGGCGAAGTGGTTGGCTGCTGGAACTGATATTTTGATTATTGATGAGCCAACGGTAGGAATTGATATCAAAACTAAAGCATACCTTCATGAGTTAATCATAAAACTGGCAGACGATGGCACTTCAATCATCTTGATATCCAGCGACATGCCAGAAATGATAAGTCTCGCTGATAAAATTATAGTTATGAATAATTTCCAGATGAATGGAATTGTGGAAAATAATCATGATTACGACTCTGTCAGCAGCAAAATCATGGAGTATATTCATACTTAGTGGGGAATAAGCCGTGTTCTGCGTTCGGTATGCTGGTCCAATATGGTTTCCAGAATTACCTAAAATTAATACAAGGCTGCAGAATAGCCCGCTTGGTAGGAGTTGGAATTAACGTTTTCCAAAAAAGAAGTCTTAGGTTCTGAAGGTGGGCGTCATTTCAAACCGAATAAAACTTCGCGCACGTTTCACCCAGAATCAAAGATTGTTCATCACTTGACAGTTTTGAGGCCCATTCGTCAGTAATATTCATAGTGGCAATATAATCTGCTGCAACAGTACAAACAGGCCAATCAGATCCCACCATTAAACGATCTGCACCAAAGGCTTCCAAAACAAAATCAAGATACATAGTAAAGTCCGAAGCATGCCAGTTTTCCCAATCCGCTTCGGTGACCAAGCCTGAAAGTTTACACATGACGTTGGGATATGTAGAAAGTTCTTTTATCCCGAGTTTCCATGCCGCCAAATCACTTCCATCCATCGCCGGTTTAGCAATGTGGTCAACCACAAATGGCTGGTTTGGCAGTTTCTGGACAAGTCTGATTGCTGATGGCAGATGTATCGTACGCAGCAATAAATCATAGGTAAAATTATATTTATTCAAAAGTGAAACACCATTTAAGTGCGGTATACTATCTGCAAAATCCACATTAGCCCTATCATGGATAAGCATCCGAAAGCCTTTAAGTTTTGGATTTCCGTAATAGCTCTCAAGCACTACCTCAACATCATCCGCACATAAATCTATCCAGCCAACAACCCCTCTGATTGAATGATGCGTTTTAGCCAAATTCAAAAGAAAATCCGTTTCTGATACAACTTCTCGTGCTTGCACTGCTATGGAACCGTCGCGTCCGGTTTCAGATAAAAGAGGAGCTAAATCAGCAGGCAGAAAATTCTGTTTCAACGCCTCCAGTTCATTTGTCATCCAGGTGAAGTCCAAGGCGTTTTCTGCAAAATTCCAAAAATGTTGGTGAGCATCAATTTTCATGGGGAAATATACTTTCCAAAAAATGAGATTTCTTAATAATTCTAGAGCATGTATGCCGTAATTTCTGTATCCAAATCAAAATACTTCCTAAACTTGTGTTTGAATTACAATTAAAATATGGTACCATGGTAGTGATTAAAGTAAACAAAAAACCGTGAGGATTTACTTTTGGCTTCTTCTAACCTCAAACCAAGAAACCAAAATATAGCCCTAGACAAAAATTCATCAGTTGCAGTTCAAGTGCATTATCACCTGCGGCAACAAATCTTAAGGCTAAATCTTAAACCAGGAATGGCTTTGAGCGAGAAAGAGTTATCGCTTCAACTTGGCGTGAGCCGCACACCAGTGCGGGAAGCCTTCATTAGACTATCAGAAGAAGGTCTGGTTGATATATTTCCACAACGGGGAACTATTGTTGCGCCGATAAGAATGGATGAAATTAAAGAAGCTCAATTCCTTCGCGAAATTTTGGAAACTGCAATTGTGCGGCGGGCAGCAGAGAATATCGAAAAAAAATTTTTGAACCTTTTAGAAACAAACTTGGCTAACCA
This sequence comes from uncultured Tateyamaria sp., assembly GCA_905480645.1. Taxonomy (GTDB): domain Bacteria; phylum Pseudomonadota; class Alphaproteobacteria; order Rhodobacterales; family Rhodobacteraceae; genus Tateyamaria. Next base: position 69,562 of record CAJQRC010000013.1, on the reverse strand, counting down.
AAAAAAATCATTGGAACATGCAGATTTTACCGAGTTTATGGAGTTGGATGAAGAATTTCATCATTTGCTTTGTCAAGGGGTATCATTTCCTCGTGCCTGGCGCGTTATACAGGCAGTAAAGGGTCAACTTGACCGAATGCGTTTCATCGGTTTGCCGCAACCCGGGCACGCAGCTTTGATGTTCCATCAACATTCCGTTATTTTTGAAGCGGTAAAAAATGGCTATCCAGATATGGCAGCAAAAGAAATGGCGAAGCACTTAACCGAACTATGGGCTTCCATTGAACGCATGACTTTAGATGAAAGTAGTTTTGCGAATAAAATGAAGCCATAGGTCTGTAACCCAATCATCTTTAGTCAGCTAATGCTATGGAGGTATTTGAGTGCTACTCTAAGTAATATGTTAAAGCTGAAAGAGGGTAAGAGATGAAAAAGAAAATACCGCTAAGCCGACGGCAATTGTTAATACTTGCATCAAGTTCAATAGTTGCTGCACCAGTGCCAGCCTTAGCGGACGATAATTTCCCAGTAATTCACGTAGTTAAAAATCCACAATGTGGTTGCTGTACTGCATGGATCAAAATTTTAACAAACAAAGGCTTCAGTGTTACAACTGAAAATCGTTCCAGCAACCTTTTAGCTGAATTAAAGAATGAGATTGGCATACCTAAAGATATGACATCCTGCCACACCGCTAAAATTGATGGATACTTTATCGAAGGTCACGTTCCCACCAGTGATATAAAACGCCTTATAACAGACCGCCCTGATGCTTTAGGATTAGCTGTGCCAGCCATGCCTTATGGCTCACCTGGGATGGGACCTGAAGACGAACGTGAAGCTTACGATGTATATATAATCAGCTCTGACGGCAAAGCAGAGGTATTCCAACACTATCCCAAAGCAGGAATACTGCTTTGAAGTTATTCAACCAGCTCTGCGACAAAAAAATATCCTCACGTGCAGGATAAAGGACACTGAGAGATCTATTGCAGGCTGTGGAGTGCTCAGAAAATGTATTGACCAGATAAGCGGTTGGAGCAGGAAGGATACCGGGTGAGCAGCAATATCGTTTAATGGTTAGGCCTGCAGGGGTAGCTTAGTCTAAAAGCTCATCTACCGGCTGTACGGTGAGCTGGCCAACATCTGCCTTTATAACTTTGACTTCCGTGAAGCGAGGAATTTTAGTGCTACTGACAACTGTCCAAGCGACGCCAGAATAAGAGTAATTACCCGGCGAGTTTGGTCCGATGTCCGTTTGAACAGAAAAACGATGTCCAACAAAACCGACTTCCACCTTGGACATCTCTTTCGATGATTGGATTTTTTTCATAGGCTTCCACAAAAGTACTGCCCCAGAAATTGACAATAAGGAGACCGCACCAATTGCAATATCGATCCCAACTGGCAGCACTCCAAGCTTCATCAACGCACCAACGATAAGCATCGCTATGCCTACAAAAAGTAAAACAAAAGTAGCAAAGCCAAAAAAGGCAATCTCGATAACTAAGAGGATAATTCCTATGATGAAAAGCCAATGCTCCAGCGGTATTTGCAAATTATGAAGATCCATCTTTATTTACCCCAAGGTGCAGAAGTATTGGTACTGTCGGCTGGTTGATCTGGAATCTCCGCAGGTTGCGTTGCATCAGAAGATACATTGGTATTGGACATTTTCTGGATGATTGCCATCGCCTGAGTGACGACTGTGGCGGCATCAGTAGCATTGTCAGGTAACAAAACTAATGATGACTGTTTCGCTATCATTTCTTTCGCATGAATTGCCTTGGTTGCCAGTTCGAGTTGAACAGCTTTTTGTCCAGAAGGGGTATCAGCGGCTTTACCCACCATCACTAAGGCTTTAGCCTGAGCATCAGCCACAGCAACAAGGGCTTTTGCCTCTCCCTCGGCACGCAAAACCTGCTCGTCTTTTTCAGCTTCAGCAGCCAGCACCACTGATGCCTTTTCGCCCTCTGCACGATTAATTGCAGCTTGACGATCCCCCTCTGATTCCAGAATCTGTGCCCGCTTCACACGCTCTGCTTTCATCTGAGCCTCCATAGCCTGCATTACTGATTGTGGCGGAACGATGTCTTTTATTTCATATCGCAAAACTTGAACCCCCCATGCCTCAGAGGCCTGATTGATGGCTGCAACGATGCTGGTATTGAGCAAATCACGCTCTTCGAAGGTTTTATCCAGTTCCATCTTACCCAATTCTGAGCGCATCGTCGTTTGCGCTAGTTGGGTCACAGCAAAAACATAATCATCAACGCCATAGGTCGCTTTGTATGGGTCGAGCACTCGAAAATAGAGGACCCCATCTACACTCAGAGAAATGTTATCCTTAGTTATTGCACTTTGGCTGTCGACGTCGACCGCCTGTTCCTTCAGCGAACGGTTAGCAGCAACTCGATCGATAAAAGGAACAATAAAATTAAGCCCGGCATGCTGTACTGAATTAAATTTACCAAACCTTTCAATTAGGTAGGTTCTATTTTGGGGAACAAATTTAATCGACAGCCGTAGGATTACCACAACCAGAATAAACAAAAAGATAGTGGGCTGAAATAAGATGCTTAAAATATCTTCCAAATACATAGTAAATAATCCTCAACAGGTAGAAGCTTAACAGCTAACTTGAGGTTGCTTCTATCAGTTGCAAGGATGAAATGCACGATGCTTTAGTCTTTGCTTACGACGCACAAAAAATCCGTAGAATGATTTGGTTAAGAAAATTTAATAGTAAGTATCCTCACAGCTTTTTAGTTATTCAAGTTACAGTTAAAAACACCTGATTGCGTGGCTGCTTTCAGGAAGCTCTCTTTGGAGCCAATGAAATTCTTACCACGTTCGCCGTTAAACGCCTCGTCAATGATTTTAATACATGCGGCATCAGGTATGCTGTGATCAGCAAATCTGTGACCGACGCCAAGGGACGCCAGAAAGTCGGTCAAATTATCAGCACCGTGGCCCAGATCTTCACCAAAAATCTGCTTCAAAGCGGTTTCTCGAAACCCACCGACCCCAATGACCGAGCGCAGGACCGTCGGCAATGCAAAAGAACAGGCAATGCCATGCTGCACTCCCCAACCTAATGTGATTGGGTAGGACAGATTATGCGCAATGGCCGTCTTGGTGTTTGAAAATGCAAGACCAGCATTCAACGATGCCTCAGCAATACGATTGCGCAGATCAAGATTGCCCAGATCACGCAAAAGTTTTGGTAGATCAGCAAGGATTGTGCTTGCAGCAGCAACTGCATGACGCGCCGAGACGGGGTTTGCGTTAATGTTCCAAATACTCTCAATCGAATGGGAAAGCGCATCAAGACCCGTTGCAAGGGTCAGGCCATAAGGCTTGCCCAGCATAAGTGTGGGATCAATAACCGCAATTTCAGGGTATAGGTTATCGCGTACAAGAGAAAATTTAAGCCCGCGCTGCTCATCCCAAACAGTTGCCCAAGAAGTAACCTCGCTGCCAGTACCGGCAGTTGTGGGTACCGCGATAATCGGAATGGCAGATAGCCCAGATCCACCGCTGCCAGTTTCAAGATGCCGTAGCACCTTGCCAAAATCGCCAGCCGCTGCAGCAAAGACTTTGGCAGAATCAATAACTGACCCCCCTCCCAAAGCAACAATCACCTCGGGCCTAGATGTCACCGAATTAAAGCGGGCAGATTGTTCGGACAGCAGCATACAATCCGGGTTTGGGGCAATATCGTTGACAACAATTAGTGGCTTACCTGCCGCCTCAGTCAAGTATTCTGTTAAAGTCTGGAACGGGGCGTCAGGATATGTCACGAGCGCATAGGTCCGACCGTCAATTAAAGACGCAATCGAAGCGAACCCGTCATTTCCAAAAAGAATTCTAACCGGATTGTTATAAGACCACATTTTCTTCATCCCAATAACTTTTGCGCGCATGACCGTTTCATGGAAAAGTGTGTCTGAGAAATACCTATATATCAAATTGATTATTTCAAACATAACCACCAACTGATGCAATGTTGTATAATGCTCTGCGCTCTTTTCATGCCGTTGCACTGTAAGATAGATTTTCTTTCGCAGGCCTTAGCCTAAACATTGGTACTCGATTTATTTGGTTGGTGATATAGACAACCCCGTTGTCATTTTGAATGGCCATCAAACAGTAGGCTGTGCATCAGCTTTATTGCCAATTTCGAGTTTGTGCCAAAGCCAAACCTATTCAGGAAGGCTCCATATTTTAGGTCTGATGCAAAGGGTTGCGCTGCAAGAAGGTATTATAATGCACTGTCAATTGATCATCTTCTATCTGCACGACTCCGTAAGCTGGTGGCTCATCGCAAAACTCTCCCTGTACACTGGCAGCGTTAAGAGGAATTTGGTGATTTAGACTCGGCAAACTCGTAAAAGGAACCCCCCGCCAGCTTACATACGTCATCCTATGAACGTGACCATAAAACACATGCCGTATATTTTGCCCATATTTTATAGTAGCAGCGAACTCTTCGACGTCTTGCAAGCGGATCTTATCAACATATGGAACCCCAATATCGAAAGGCGGATGATGCAAAAATAAAAACGTGGGCTGATCTTTAGCCTGTATCAACTGTTGTTTCAGCCAATCTAGGCGGTCCCCACAAAGCTGCCCCTCATGGACACCGTGCCCCTCTTTTTTTGTGTCAAGAAACAAGAAAACACAGTTATTTTTTTCAAATCGATGTTGAACGTAGCAATTTGAATCTTTTGGATGTTCAGGAAAAACTTTTTGGAATACAGCACGATTGTCATGATTGCCGATCATCAAAAAGCATGGCAGAGGAAAAGACCTGAGCCTCATCTTTAGAGCTTGGTAGGCTTTTGGTTCTGCAAATTCGGCTAAGTCACCAGAAATTACACAAAAGCTTGCATCACTATGCCACTGAACAACATCGGTTAAACATGCATCCAAACGCATAGAAGGTACGGTACCGTTTAACCCGCCATTATCGCCTACGAGATGGACATCCGTTATATGAATAAATTTCATAGTAACCTCACTTATTTCATCAAAATAAACGATCTAATTTAACATATTGGTAATTATGTATACTTGTAGAATGATTATTAATTACAGCGGCTTACAGTTCTGAAGACATTCCTTAAACGGGAGTACTAAAATTATTCTTGACCCAAACATTAATCAGTGTGGAAAACCTCTTCCATAATCGACCATTGCTCATTGGCTTTGCTGCTTTCCATTCTTATTTGAAGTGAATCGGTGATTTTCCACCATTCCTGTGTTCTTGGATCAGCAGCGATTTTTGCAGAATCAGCTTTAAAATCAATTCCATGATATTCCCAATATCCAAAGAGCAGATTTTCGGGCTCACGTAAAAATATAGTATAATTTTTTATGTTCGCCTTTGCTATAGTTTTCAAAACATCTGGCCACACATCCGCATGCAATCTTTTGTACTCTTGTATTTTATCGGTTTTGAGCCGAATAACCATGCCCATTCGTTTCATAATAAATCCCCTCTATACCAAAGTTATATTTTAACTGGTGCCGTTTTCCGCCTTGTCTTGTCATACTGGCCCAAAGCCCAAGTATCCGTTCCAATCATTAAAAAGTGTCTGGGATCAGAACCTGTAGGTCCAAGTAGGACAATTTAGTAACAGAGTATTTCTGGCTGATGATGCCAAAATAAAAAAACAGCGGCATAACAGGCATCAATCAATTTTATTATCGGAACAACAAAGTTTAGCAACGTTTACTCTGATAACAATATGGAAAACTTCATTTTAGATGGCATTAAAGTTAAATAAACGAGTTACTTCTATGATCAGCCCTTCCCATTGTCTAAGCGGGGTCGCCTGCATAACTGGCAATTTGGACAAAACTATGTCCGACCACACCAGAGCTGATTTAGATTTAAATTTCAATTTTTACGGCCGCTCAGAAGATAGAGGGGCTCTTCGAATTTATGGCTTCGGCAACCCATACCAACAATGAGCTGTGGTATTTTAGCAGAAGAAGAGTTTGAGCATATTGTGTAGCTTTAGACTTTATATCTCAGGTATACATTTGGATAAGAGCTAGCATCCAAAATTATCGCTAATTTTATATGATGACGAAAGCCAAATAATGATTATCTAATTTATAGTTTAGAGCAGTTTAAAATATAGGATGGTTTCCACAAATATTTTATAGTTTTGTGAGGCAATCAATGAAACTGGATGCAATACAACTACGAGTTAGGACGCAAACTATGAAAAACATTATTACAGCAACGGCGCTTATACTATTTCCGTTTATAGCTCTTGCTGGAGGTCACTCCGGATTAGGCGGTCATGGAACCGGCGTGATAGTAGATACCAAAGTTCTTGAAGGCAAAACGGGCGTCATAGTTCAAAACATTACGGAAGATATTTGGATTTGGGATAACCCCCCAGAAGGTTTTGACGCCGCCACTACCGCTTCCTGTACTCAAACTATTTCTTTTGCTGCAGGACAGGAAGCACCCATTGGCGGTGCTGTTACTTGCACAGTGATAGACGAAACGGGTGACATATTTATTAATACAGGTACATTTGGCGGCGATGGTGTTCTGCTTACACTCGTTGGAGGAACTGGAAAGTGGGCCGCCTACACTGGAGCGCAATGGAAAGGTGTGACCAGGCATTCACTCAAAGGCGGTGGTTCAGTCTACGACTTTACGCCAGCAAATTAATTGTAACAACTATTCTAGAATTAATACCTCATTAAGCGCTATGCACATTAAAATCCTGTAGTGCTGATTAAACAGCGACTACAGGATTTCTTAACTCTAAAAATTTCATACTGACAGCGGATGCCATAATTCCAATCCGGTAGCTCTGTTAGAGTTAACCGCCTGACTAACTCTTACAAGGTCGACAGTGTCATCAGACACAGGCTTCATAAGTCTAGCGGCACCGTTACCCAATTCCCCCAACCAAAGTGACCAATCATCAGAATTAAGTATTACCGGGAGCCTATGGTGTATATCAGCCATCTTGGCGTTCGCGTCAGTAGTTACTATGGCGCAGCTTGATAAAAGCTCTCCACCCAACTCCCAATCTTGCCAAATTCCGGCCATTACAAGAGGTTCTCCATCTGAGCGAGTAACTCTATAAGGAATGGGTTTTTCACCTTTCATTCTATGCCATTCGTAAAATCCGTCACACGGAATTAAACAGCGTCTAGCCCGACATGCCTCTTTAAATGCCGGTTTGTTCGCAATTGTTTCTGATCTTGCGTTGATTAGCGGTGGCCCACCATTCAAGGTCCTATACCACTTCGGCAAGAAACCCCATCGCATTGACTTTAGTTGCCGACCATCACCCTCAGAAGTGATGGTATGAACGCTGGTTGTTGGGCAAACATTGTAGTTAGGTGTCGCAGGTAAGTCGTTTGAAGGTGTTGCTTGAAATAAGTTCACCATAGCATCTTGAGGTAGTGTTATAGCAAACCTTCCACACATAGCTTTACTTTCAAAGTTATTGCTCAAATATCATTTACAATAGATCTAATATTTTACAGCATATTTCTAACATAATTCATTGTGGTTGATTGGGCCTGTAAGCTTACGAGATTGAGGATTAAAAAAATTATGAGAATACTATTTACTGGTGGATCAGGTAAGGCTGGAAAACACAGCATAAACTATTTGTTTGAACAAGGTCACTCAATTCTAAATCTGGATCAAGTTAACCTTGGTCATCCAAAGGTTTTAACTCGCCTCGCTGATATTACAGATGCTGGGCAAGTATTTGATATAATGGGTAGCTATGCACATTATGATGAACTTGCCCATGGCACTGGCGTACCTAAGTTCGATGCTGTCGTCCACTTTGCAGCAATTCCCCGCTTGCTCATGACGAGTGATAATGAATGCTACAGGGTCAATACTCTTGGCACTTACAATATCATAGATGCTGCGGTCAAAATGGGTGTCCGAAAGGTTATATTTGCATCTTCAGAGACAACCTATGGGGTTTGCTTTGCCGATGGTGAGGTGAAACCTGATTACTTACCCATCGATGAAGAGCATTCAACTATTCCAGAAGACAGTTATGCAATGTCAAAAGTGGTCAACGAGGCGACAGCTAAAAGCTTTCAACGCAGAACCGGGATCGATATTTATGGCTTGCGAATAAACAATGTCATCGAGCCACACGAATACGCTGAAGACTTTCCTGCCTTTATGCAAAATCCGGATTTAAGGCGGCGAAATATCTTCTCTTACATAGATGCTCGTGATCTTGGGCAGATGGTTCAAAAGTGCTTACAGACCGATGGGCTAGGCTATCAAATTTTCAATGTATCGAATGATGATCATTCAGTCGGTTTAACATCAGAAGAACTGATCAACCGGTACTATCAAAACGTTCCTGTGCGTTCTAATGAGGCTCCAAAAAGCTTCTATTCTAATGAAAAGGCTAAACGTTTATTGGGCTTCAAGCCTGAGCATAGTTGGCAAGATTACCTCTAATGTTCATTATTTTTATGGCTCCACTGAAAGCAACAGATGTTAAAAGCCCACAACGATACCAAACAAAGTGCTGGAACTTTTAATCCAACAGTTGCTGAGCCAATATTCTGGTAAGCCAAGAAAGGACATCTTACGATTGCAATTGCATTTTACGGCCAAAAAACTGAAGAACCCGAACAAAGGAAAGGTAGATAGATAGATGACCCATACTGGAAAATGTTATTGTGGAGATATTCGATTTGAATTCGATGATCCGATACATTCTCAATTGCTATGCCATTGTCGGGAATGCCGATATCTTTCCGGAGGCGAACCAAATGCCTCTATTGTAATTTCTGAAGACAAATTCCGTGTCACAAAAGGTGAATTAAATACATTCGCTAGAGAGGATTTGGAAAACCCCAGGACCCGGTTTTTTTGCAAAAATTGTGGAACCCACATCTGCGTCAAAAGTCCTCCTCGACCTGGCATGTTGGTATTGAAGATAGGAACTTTAGATGATCACTCATGGTTTAGTCCGCAAGCAGCAATCTTCTGCGTTGATCAGCAGCCGTTTCATCAAATACCCGCAAACGTTCCAAGTTTTGATAAAACGCCGCCACCCAAGTAAAGGTAGAATCTGGAAAAAGAATTACTGTGAAAACTTATATAATGCCTGATGCAAGCGCTTATGAATCGAAATAGACAATCTGATAAGCAAAGTATTGATGATGCACAGGTTATATTTTACCGAATGGGATTTATTCATTCGATGGGATATAATTGGTAAGAACAGTAAGCCGCCTGAGCATGAAAAATTTGACGGTCTAAATGCTTTTGTTAAAGTAAAATCTATCCAGACAAATGGCGTGGCACCACCAATTCACATTATCCAAGCATATTTTTGCTCTTGGGATCATAGAAAGGTGTCAAACTGACATTAGCATCAAACTTTACCCCTTCCACCATGACCGTGAATTCGCCAGTTTCGACATTTGTTTCACCTTCTGGCAAGGACAACAGACATAAACCTACCGCACTCCCTGTGGCGTATCCATATGCACCCGCCGTGACATAACCCACAACCTCTCCATTTCGCAGAACCGGCTCGTTTTGATGCAAAATCGGGCTTGAATCGCAGAGTTTAACCGAGCAGAGGAAGGGTCCCTTGCCTTCTTCCTTGCGCGCCAGATAGGCGTCACGCCCAATAAATGAAATGGACTTGTTTGGTTTGCAGGCAAACCCAAGTCCCAATTGGTGCGGCGCTTCAGTATAGGCCATATCATGGCCCCAATGCACAAAACCTTTTTCAATCCGCAATGCATTCAGAGCTTCGCCACCTATCAAGCGCAAACCAAACTCCTGCCCCGCTTCATACAAAACATCAAAAACATGCTCGGAAAAATCCGGCGTCACAAAAATCTCCCAACCCAGTTCACCGGAATAAGACAAGCGCTGTGCTTTTACTCGAGCATGACCAATGTAAAACTCCTGAAAGCTGTTGAACGGGAAAGCGTTATTCGAGACGTCTACATTACTGACTACCGCCAGCAGATCGCGGCTTTTCGGGCCCATGATGCCCAGCACCCCAAACCCCGAAGTCACGTCTCGAAGTTTCACGTCTTCCTCAGGCAAAAGATGATCACGCAGATGGAGATAATCGCGCCGCGTGTGCGAGATCGAACTCATCATCATGAAGCTGTTATCGGCATGACGCGCAAATGTCACATCACTTTCAATTCCGCCGCGATCATTCAGCATCAGGGTGTAAATCACCCGACCCGGTTTGATTGCCATGTTGTTGGTACAAATCCGTTGAAGGAACGCCTCGGCGTCCGGGCCTTCGACCATCAACTTGCCTAGCATGGTGTAGTCAATCATCGCGACATCTTCACGTGCTGCCTTTTGTTCTGCTTGGGCATAGTCAAACCAGTTCTGACGGCCAAAACTGTATTCAATCTTTGGGTCGATACCTTCGGGCGTGAACCAGCCGGGACGTTCCCAACCTTGGGTTTCAGTGAAGAATGCACCGCGTGCTTTCATAGCGTGATAAAATGGCGACTTACGCAGATTACGAACAGTTTCACGCTGACGGTTGGGCCAATGCATGGCATAGGTAAGAACCAGTGTTTCGGGGCAGCGGTTTTGCAGATACGCATCACGAGCCTGAAATTCCTCACAACGACTGGGATCCATTTCGCTCAGGTCCATCGGAGGATGGCCCTTCATGATCCATTGGGCGATCGCTCGTCCCGCACCGGATCCCGATTGAATGCCAGTCGAGTTCACGCCAGCCAGCACAAAATAGTTCTTTACGTCTGGTGCCTCACCCAACGTAAAGCGCCCATCATAAGAGTAGCTTTCCGGGCCGTTGAAAAAAGTGCGAATGCCAGTTTCCTGCAACAAAGGCACCCTGTTCATTGCTAACTCCAGAACATCCATCACATCGTCTTCGACAAAGGGCAGTGAGTCAAAACAAAATGCTTCTGAAATACCCTCAACACCCCAGGGTTTCGCGTGATTGTGGGCAAAACCGAACAGTAGCTTGCCAGCGTCCTCCTTGAAGTAAGTACCGTCGCAATATGAGCGCAGTACTGGCAGGTCGCTAGGCAGACCCTTTATCGCCTCGGTTACGAGATAATAATGTTCGCAGGCGTGCAATGGAACGCCAACACCGTTTTGTTGCCCAAGGTCACGTGCCCACATACCCGCGCAATTGACAACAAAATCAGCCGTGATCGCACCGTGGTCCGTGCGCACGCCGCTAGCTCGGCCTTCGGTGATAAGAATTTCTTCCACTTTGATGTGTTCCATGATCGTAGCACCGCGCTGACGCGCGCCCTTAACCAACGCCATAGTCAGGTCGGTAGGGTTCGCCGATCCATCACTGGGCATATAAATCCCACCCAACACGCCTTCGGGGTTCATCAACGGCCAGCGGTTTTTAATCTCAGGCGTACTAAGATAGTTAGCTTCGATGCCAAACAACGAGGCAAAATCCGCCTTGCGCTTTAACTCCGCCATACGTTCATCATTGGTTGCAATCGATATCGACCCAGAGCGTCGATATCCTGGGTTTTGACCAGTTTCTGCTTCGATTTCTTCGAGCAATTCAATACCATATTTGGCAAAGGCTGTGGTGGCATGACTGCCTTGAAGCTGCCCAACCAACCCAGCTGCATGCCATGTAGTACCGCTGGTCAATTGCTTGCGCTCCAGTAAAACAACATCGGTCCAACCCTCTTTGGCCAGATGATATGCGACCGAGCAGCCGTGAATACCGCCGCCAATGACGACAACCTGCGTATGGGAGGGAAGTTGCTTTTTCATATACTGGGTCCTAATGAGATAAGTCGCCTAAGCAGGGTCAGGTTTAAGATACTTTGAAAAGGTAGAAAAGGTTCCGTTGCTTATCACCGCATAACTGTGGGCGCCTAACCAAAATGACAAATTTTAGAATAAGGAGAGCAAGCCTTGTGCTTTTTTGTGTTTGCAGCGTCAGCAGTTCACGCAATAGGCAGATAAAATCATACTGCGGGACCTGAACCTTTTTAATGCAGGCGAAAAAATCACCAGAATCAAATCTGAAGCTATAATTGCGAAATGACATTATTTCTCTCCATAATCTGGGCAAAGAAAGCTAGGCCAGTGACCCCTTCCAAACAGACCAACAACAGGCTGGACCAAGCATCAAGCCCCAAAGGAGGCAGATGTTGTGCGACCTTCACCTTGATGAGTTTATCCTGAAACTTTATTTCAGGATACCGATGATAATCACACTGGGGTGTGAGCGTTTGCGAAATACGCTCAGGTAAGTTTTGAAACCACAACGGCAAATTTGGAGGAATCAGAGGCTCTAATGGTTCCACCAGATTCGGAAATTCACAAATATTCGCGAATCTGTCGGCTAAGCAACAAACTAGCTTTTGTCGAAGAAGAATTTGTTTTTGCAGAGCGTTTCCCAGATCTACAATCCCGAAACTTGGAAAGACCTCTCATCCCGTTTTTCGAGGACGTTTATGGCATCAGGGCGACCCATTCCCGAATAGCTATCACCATGATCGGTTTTCCTGAACACATAGCAAAAACGCTTGAACTTACACCACCCTGCGCTGGATTGCTGCTAGAACAGACCGTTCTGGACGTTCAGGACAAACCAATCAGCGTCGGACACCAGTACTGGCGTGGTGATGTTGCACATTTTTCCGGGACAATCATGCGCTAACGAACCACTGCTTGTCCCAAAAATTGTAGTATTCTTCCGTTTAGAATTTTACATAGCTTATAACTTTACCACCTAGCCCAATTGGGCCTCTCCTGTCCCTACCGCTACTAATGCTCGAATAAATACGCAGCAGTTTACGGGCATGATCTCTGGAGATAGACTTTATTTAAAAATCCGAGTTGAAATAATACCAATAGGAGAATGTACAATGAGCGATGCGAATAATGATTTTATTCAAATGACTGCAACTGAAGCGGTCAATCGTCTCCGTTCAAAGGAAATATCTCCCCTTGATTTAGTTGAGGCTTCCATTCAGCGTATAGAGGCTGTTGATACTGAAGTTAACGCTTTACCCATTCATTGTTTTGAACAAGCGCGTGAGCAAGCAAAATCTCTAGACTTAGAAGAGCATGCTGGGAACCCAAAATCACTCTGTGGCCTGCCCATCGCTGTAAAAGATTACAATGACCTCGGTGGTGCTGTAACAACCTATGGCTCTCCCATATTTGCTGACAATGTCCCGCTAAAATCTGACGCAACTGTCAGGCAGTTACAAAGCAATGGGGCAATTGCAGTAGCCAAATCCAATGTTCCTGAGTGGGCAGGCGGCCATACCTTCAATCCTGTTAACGGCTTAACCCGTAATCCTTGGGATATGCGAAAAAGCGCGGGCGGATCTTCTGGTGGATCATCGGCAGCTCTCGCCAGTGGATTGGTTTGGCTGGCTACGGGTAACGATCTGGGTGGCAGTTTACGCACACCAGCAGCGTTTAATGGTATTGTCGGCTTACGTCCCAGTCCGGGCCGCGTACCCCGTGGTACGCGTTTACCATCTATGGACACTCTTTGGGTTGAAGGGCCTCTAGCACGAAATGTTGATGACTTGGCACTAATGCTGGATGCTGGCGTCGGTCAGCAAATTGATGACCCCTTGTCTTTTGATCATGCAGGGCCATCCTTCGTCGAAACACTACAGGGAACTGGCATGCCAAAGCGCGTTGCTTTCAGCCCTGATCTTTCCATTGTTTCTATGGAGAAAGAAATCGCGAAAGTCTGCGGTGGTGCGTCGTCTATCTTTGCAGATCTCGGCGCTGAAGTGACGGATGATATTCCCGACTTCACCGGCGTACTTGAGGCGTTTCAAACACTTCGTGCCGTCTTATTCGCCACCATGATGGGGCCGATCCTATTAAAACATCGCGACCAGATAGCACCAGAAATCATTGGTAATATCGAACTCGGATTACGCATCACGCCATCTCAAATATTCGACGCAGAACGCGTTCGGATTGAACTTTACAAGAAGGTAATAGCCTTCTTCGAGACGCATGATTTTTTAATTTGTCCTACGGCTTCCATAGCTCCATTCCCGGTCGATCAACGCTATGTAACAGAAATCGATGGTAAGCCATGCGAGACCTATATCGACTGGTTTTCAATTACTTTTGCATTGACCATGACCGCCTGTCCGACAATCAGTGTTCCCTGCGGATTTACCACTGAAGGGTTGCCAGTTGGAATTCAAATCATGGGCAAACCAAGGGGAGAAGCCGCACTATTGCTTGCGGCAAAACGATTTGAACAAGCTGTCGGCATATCGAAACAATTGCCGATTACGCCTAAAAAAATCATTTAAACCAAAGAGTTCTTTCATGCCCAGCTTTAACGTCACCGCATTTTATTTTTTGCTGTGATTGGCTTTTTTCTCAGAAACCCGTCGAAGGGAATAAACCATGGGTCAACCCACCCCAAAACCCCGTGCGCGCGATCTTGGCCTACCGTTTTCAGGCACTCCCGGGCCAAATAATGCGATCACCGATATCTCTGGAGTGCATGTCGGATTCACAACATTAACCGACACAAACAAAAACATCCGAACCGGTGTCACAGCCATCATTCCGCGTGGAGGCTTGAGCGAGCCCAAACCAGTATGGGCAGGTCAGTATGCTCTAAATGGTAACGGTGAGATGACGGGCACTCACTGGATCAACGACGCGGGCTACTTCGTCGGCCCGATCTGCATCACTAACACTCATTCAGTAGGTATGGTCCATCATGGTGCAACACAATGGATGATCGACACCTATGCCGACTATTTTCGGGACAGGCATGCTTGGGCAATGCCAGTTGTTGCAGAGACCTATGACGGCGTTCTTAACGACATAAACGGCCAGCATGTAACGGCAGATCACGCAATTACAGCGTTGAATGCAGCGACGTCAGGACACGTTGCAGAAGGTTCGACCGGCGGCGGCAACGGTATGATTTGCTATGAGTTCAAGGGTGGGACTGGAACCGCCTCAAGGCAGTTAAAACTGGGCGGAGAGACCTACACGCTCGGCGCACTTGTTCAAGCCAACCACGGTATCAGGCCGTGGCTCAATGTTTTGGGTAAAGCAGTTGGCGAATTAATGCCTGAGGGGCGGCTTATAGAACAGGAAACTGGCTCAATCATTGTCATCCTCGGCACCGATGCGCCTCTTTCTAGCTTGGCACTACGCCAGACAGCCAAGCGAGCAGCCATTGGCGTTGGTCGAGGCGGCAGCCCAGGCGGTAACAGTTCTGGAGATATCTTTCTGGCCTTTTCAGTCGCAAATGATCACCCGATGCCCCAACAGGACGAAGCAATCTTGCAACGCACTGAACTCAACAGCGAATTACTGGATCCGTTTTATTTGGCCACAGTCGAGGCGGTCGAAGAGGCCGTCGTTAACGCAATTGTTGCTGGAGAAGACGCAGAAACTGTTAAACCAGTAGGGCATGTATGCCGAGCAATCGATACGAAAGCGTTGGCAGACTTATTTAACGATAAATAGGAAATCAGGGCAAACATCGATAAATTTGGAAACGAATATGGTAGATACCTATCACCAAGGTCTGCCTTGCTCTACTCATCCCACCGCCTGAGCAAAGCGGGATATACTACGGCTGAGGGATTTTGAGGCTATGCCCGACCCGTAAAAACGGGTCGAACATAATATGGTTAATATAGTTCTAATTTAAAGTATAGAGATCTTATGTTGTTTGTGCATTATGCCCAAAATACATAAATTCTTTTCTCATTTCAGACACATCTTTAGCGTTCAATGACAGGCTACTACTATCCAGCATCTTGTAGCTGGCTTGTGACTTTACCCATTCATCAGCGTCCTGCAATGTAGTAAGCGTATAACTGGTTGTTTCATTCAAATAATGGGTTGGAATTATGACCTTGGGATTGAGACTTTTGACGATATCGTTACCTTGATCGTAGCTCAAGATGTGCTGCGATCCGTCAACGGGTAATGTTAAAATATCAATTTTCCCGATTGCATCCCAAAACTCTTGCGGCGGATTGTGACGATTGTCGCCCCAAATTAGTGTTCGAATGCCACCCGTTTCAACAACGTAGACCACCATATCCATGTGGCTCACGTTGTCAGGTGGGCAAGCATTAACTCCAAATTCCGCCAGCGCATTCGTCCAGTCATACCAGCCCGGTGCAACACACGCGTGCTTATCCGCAAATCCGGTGATCTTGATATCTGCAAACTCAAAATTTCCAACCATCCGATCGAGTACCATAGTTGAAACAGGGCGATGAATGGCATCGTGGTCGAAATGAGTGTGCGTAGACATACAAATATCGACAGGCGTTTCAGGAAATTCATTTTTATACCAAAGTCCCCAAGCCCCTGAGGGATCGTTTCGCCAGGGGTCAAACAAAATAGTTGCCCCCCCCGGTGAAGTAAACTTCAAGGCGCAGTGACCATAAAAATCTATACCCAAATTTCCATCGACAGCACTGCCTGTTGTCTTTTGAAGCTCGATAACGCCATTATTGTTACCGGGCTGTGTCCAGTCAGTCGATTGCGCCTGTGCAGACGTACTGGAAAGCAGTGCCGCAGTACCTCCAACACCCGCAGCTCCAGCAGCCATGAAGAATGACCGACGTGACAGACCCTCTGTAAGGTCATCTTTTTGGCCATTGATTAACGTTGGTTGGAGTTTAAGTTCGTCCCGTTCCATGCGTGTCTCCCCTATTTTGCAATGTATCCTGACGTGGGCCAGGTCGCTAAAGGGTAGCAATAAAACACTTTTTTCTAATGACTAAATAACATGGGTAAAACATGGGGTAAAACCTCGTGTTTTATTGTATTGATAGCAATTTGCTGCGTAAATTTTGTCCACTTTTATTTAATCCCAGTTTTTTACGAATATTATTACGGTGAAATTCAATCGTGCTCGGCTCCCGTGCCAAGATACGGGCAATGTCTTTGGTCGTCTGTCCACTCATAATCAACATGGCTATGTCTTTTTCTGACGGAGTCAGCTCTTCAAAGAATGTAGTCAATTGGTCCGACATTTCAGCGGTCATCGACTTGAGGCTATCTTCTAACAAATCAAAATAAGGTTTTACTGCGCCGTTTCCTTTAAGCCGTACACGTAATTTGTTTAAAATAGGTGAAATTAACCCCCTAATCTGACGCCGAATGTTCGCATCATATTCATCGCGTGCTTTTTCAACGTTAATTAATAAAACCCGCAGTGCAGTATTTGCTTCTTCAAGCTCAGTTGTGCGTTCGGTAACCCGCTCCTCCAACTGGTCCAGAGTTGCTTGCAGTTTTTGTTCCAAGCGAATGCGCGTGTTTACTTCTACAGTCAATTTCAAGTCGGCCTCAATAACACGTGCGAATTCTTGCAAGCCAGCGCGGAACATTAGAGCCTTCCGATTACGCCGTTTGTCCAGCATACAAATTGTACCAAAAATTGCCCCGTCCGGCCAATGTAGAGGGTAGCCCACATAGAAGCTCATTCCATGTTCCATATCGTCGTTGTCTTCCCAGGTGGGGTCGCAATTAGCGTCTTCCACAACTAATTCGCCGTCTCTTAGTACACCGTAGCAATATAGTTTTTCATTGAGCTCAAATTGCAAACCAACATCGTAAGGGTTGTTCTCCGTTCTACTTGCAACGAAAACAGAATGATGAGGAGCATGCGTACGCATAACTAGACTGGCCGGAACATCGGCCAATTTTGCGATCAAATCGACAATACGTTGCCAGTTTTTAATCGTTGACTCTGGAATTGTGGTTTCGTCGAAGGTCACCTAATTCCTTTTGATTGAGAGATTATATCTGATACGTTAAAATGTTAGCCAGTTTTGTCCAGACATCAAGGTCAAGCGATTGAAATATAGCAGACCTAAATTTGAAGTTTGCCGGGTTGCTGACCGGCTTGACCTTCAGCGGGTCGTAGCTGAGCAAGCTTCTTATCAACTCTTTACTACCACTGCAAAATTAGTAGACGTACTTGGGGCAACTTATAAGCAGTCTATAGAGTACTACTGGATCAATACACATGTAGATGCTGCTACGTCCGATAAAAATACAATGCTTAAATTTTATGGGTCCGTCCAATGTATGCCACTAAAAGTGTTTAAGCCTTAAATACATAATACAGAGACGCTAACTTTTTAACTTTCAAAACCCACTTGCTCCGGTCTATAGTTTCTAAAAACCAACCTCTCATATCGAACAGTACGGTATTTAATCACCAAGTTGCACGCTTATAAACGAATGACCGAAAATACCCTTTATATAACTGGTGCAGGCGTAAGTGCGGAAAGTGGCATTCCAACCTTTCGGGGTACAGATGGCCTTTGGACTGTTGGCAGTCAGAATTACACACCACAGGAAATGGCCACCCGGCAGATGTATTTGTCACATCCAGACGAGTTTCTTCTTTGGTACTTCAAACGATTTGCATCGTATCGTCATATAAAGCCCAACACCGTTCATCACTGGCTGGCTGATAAGCAGCTTGTTACGCAAAACATAGATGGCTTGGACGGCAAAGCTGGCAATACAGGTTATATTCCAATTCATGGGCGCTTGGACAAAGTTACAGTTCTGCATGAGCAAGGTTTAGACGTTCCTTTGATTGATGCTCCTTGGGAAGACGTGGCGGTGGCCTGCGATGACATGGATGACGAAACACGCCTTACTCCTGTCTTGCTGGACGCTTTCAAAATATCAAAGACAACGCTCACTCCAGAGCCTGACGTCTCCCTGAAGCCCTTTGTTCTACTGTTTGATGAATACTACACCGATCTCTACCGCATGTCAGAGGCTGAGCATTTGATGCAGGAAGCCCAGCGCGTTGTATTTATGGGAACGTCGTTCAGCGTTAATATAACCAGTATCGCTTTGCGCACTGCAATTTCCAATCAAGCCCTTATTGAGGTCGTCGATCCCCAACCGATTGATCTTGGATACGGGAGAGTGGAATATCATGAGATGACGGCTGCAGATTATGTTTTGGAGAGATCAGAATGATTATTTACTAGAGGTTAAATGATCGCTAAATTTTCTCACTCGAATATACAAAAACCGGCAATATGAGCTCTATCTGACGCGCTGGAACCAAACTAAGGTGGCGCTCCTAAAAAAATAATAACCTCCATGTGCCCTATGCATGTTTACTCAAGGCCGTATTTCTCATCTTTTAGCTTGTCTTCACACAGTGGTAACTGTTGCTCTGCGACCCTTTAGCCGTATTTGGAAGACTATCATTCTTATATCTTTGACCTCACTATCACATTCTCTTTCAAGCACATGCAGGCCTATGGGTTAATGAGTGCCAGGTGAATTCCTTAACCAGCTGTAAGCTTGATGTCTGAGCTCAGTTACTCATTAATACTTAATTTATCATCTTTAGGCATGACGCTCGCGGGTTTTTATGCCAACCTTACTTTTATGACTCGAATTCAAGGGTCAAAATTTTCGGGAGATAAAAATGAAATTTAAGATTCTAAAAACGATTGCTGTTACAGCCCTCATATCCAGTGTCAGCGTTACCGCTGGTATTGCAGATATTTTAGATACAATTAAAGAACGTGGCACTTTGATCGTCGGTGTTAAAGCTGATTACAAACCTTATGGCTTTTTAGATTCCTCCGGAACAGTTATCGGGTTAGAACCAGATTTGGCTCAAGATGTTGCTGATAAACTAGGTGTAGCGATTGAATATGTGCCTGTCGTGAGCTCAAACAGAATGCAATTTCTGGAGCAGGGTAAAATTGACCTGATGATTGCAACTATGACGGACAAACCCGATCGTCGTAAAGTTGTTCAAATTGTTGATCCAAATTATTATTCATCCGGAACAAATGTTCTGGCGTTAAAAAGCCTTGGTTTAAAGGATTGGAATGACCTTAACGGCAAGCCAGTTTGTGGAATCCAGGGCGCTTTTTACAATAAGGCTACCTCTCAAAATTATGGTGCTGAGATTGTCGCGTTTAAAGGAACAGCAGAAGCCTATTCTGCTCTAAAAGCAGGAAACTGTGCGGCATTCGTTTACGATGATAGCGCGATTGTTGCAAAGACAAATGATCCTGCATGGTCAGATTATGAAATGCCTTTAGCTACAATTGACGATGCTCCATGGGGCCTTGCAGTTGGGCTTGGTGAAGACAATTTCGCAGCATTAATGAGCGAAATGATTACCGGCTGGCACAAATCCGGTCGTATTCTAGAGTTGGAAAAAAAATGGGGTGTAACCAATACACCTTTTGCCAAAGAAATGCACGACAAGTATAAATAATTTACTAGGTCAGGTGGCGTCAAATTTCCGCCTGACCTGCCAGCTTTCAAGGTAAATTATATGGATTTTATTTTTGAGTGGTTTCGTACCCTTTACAGTGAAACTGGCGTCAACCTTCCTTTTATTTATGATGAATATGATCGAAAGCGTATGGCAGAGGGTCTGCTTACCACCATATGGCTTTCATTAATCTGTTTGTTCTTTTCCGTTATCATCGGTGTTATCGGTGCCTGGTTGCAGGGCTCAAGCTTAAAGTGGACACGCCGCATCGTGAACGGATATATCCAACTGTTCCGAAACACACCGCCACTTGTTCAGCTTTACTTTTTTTACTTTGCGATTGGCACGCTCTTACCACGCGTAGAAAATGACTGGGGAGGCACATCTCCAATGTTGGGAAGTTTTGCCTGGGCGGCAATATCACTGTCATTTTTTGCTGGCGCATTCAATGTGGAGATATTTCGTTCTGGAATTGAAGCAGTTCCCAAGTCGACAGTAGAGGCCGCAGAAGCTTTAGGCTTTTCGAGATTACAAATTTATCGCGATATTACCTTACCCTTGGCATTTAGGGTGGTCATACCTGCGATGAACAACAACCTTGTTAATCTGGTTAAGACTACAACTCTTGCTTACGCGATCGCTGTGCCAGAAATGCTTTATGAAGCTAATCAAATATGGTCGGATAATGTAAACGTTACTGAGATGATGATCTTTCTCCTTCTTGCTTATTTTGTGCTGGTTGGTGTTCTAGTCGCTGGTATGAATAAATGGGAACGAGCAATGAAAATTCCGGGGTTTGGCTAATGAGCTATAAAACTGACCTTCCCGTTATGTTGCCGGTAAAGCCCCGTGCGCTGGAGCCTTTTAAAAGCTTAAAGAAACGACATATTTTACTAATTGCCTTTCTTACTATTGTTGGCCCTTCTTTGGTTTTTGCCCAAACCGGTGAATTCGAAAAATCACCTTTGGCAATTTTGCTTGATTGGACGCCGTTGTTGCTCAGTGGATTTTTGTTCAACTTGGTAATATCATTTGGCGCAATGGCATTAGGAACACTCGTCGGTGGGCTGTTGGGTCTTGGACAAGTTTCCCTATTTGCTCCTACACGTGCCAGTTCTTGGCTTGTTACCCAGTTTTTTCGTAACGCACCTTGGTTGGTACTTCTGTTTTTTGCGATGTTCCTGCTACCGTTTGAACTGAATATCTTTGGTTTTAAATTGCCTCTGCCAGATTGGTTCAAGGCAATATTAGGGCTGTCATTGCCAGTAATGGCAAATGTTTCTGAGATCGTAAGAGGTGCAGTGCGATCTTTGCCTAGTGGCCAGTGGGAGGCAGCAGAAAGTCTTGCCTATACGCGCAGACAAACTTTATGGCTGATTATACTACCCCAATGCGTAAAGAGAATGTTGCCACCGTGGATGAATTTATATTCTATTTTAACTATGGCTACCGTTCTGGCATCTATAGTCGGTGTATCAGAGGTTATGACATTAACCGGTCGTGCACTTGCTGCTGAAGGCGGCCGCACGGATCTATTAGCACCTTTTTATGGGTTGGTCTTAGTGCTGTTTTTTATTTACTGCTATCCTATAGCCCGCTTTACTGTGTGGCTGGAGCACAAGTTTTCCGTGATCAATTGAGGAACTGATATGACCTGGTCAGCAACGTCCGATCCAATGGTTTCAATCAAAAACGTTTATAAATCTTTTGGCTCATTAGACGTTTTAAATGGAGTAACGCTTGATGTCATGAAAGGTGACGTCATTTGTATTATCGGGCCATCCGGGTCTGGAAAATCAACACTGATCCGGTGCATAAACGCTTTAAATGATATTCAGTCAGGTTCTATTCTTGTAGAAGGTTTGGAAGTTAACGACCCTAATCTGGATAAATTAGAATTACGAAAAAAAGTTGGAATGGTATTCCAGCAATATAATCTATTTCCCCATAAAACGGCATTACAAAACATAATGATGGCTCCAGTGAGGGTTTTAAAACAGAATAAGAAAACCTCTGAAGCTGCAGCATTGGAGCTTTTGAAAAAAGTCAGGCTCGAAGGTAAAGAGAATGCATATCCTGGAGAACTTTCAGGGGGGCAACAGCAACGTGTCGCAATCGCAAGGTCGCTTGCAATGCAGCCAGATGTTATTTTGTTTGATGAAGTTACGGCTGCACTCGACCCTGAAACAGTTGGCGAAGTTCTTCAGACAATAAAGGAGTTGGCAGAGGATGGCATGACATGCATCTTGGTAACACATGAAATGGCTTTTGCCCGTGAAGTGGCTGATCACATATATTTCACGGATCGCGGTATCATTGTCGAGCACGGCCCGCCTGAGACATTTTTTAAAGATGCTAAAGATCCTCGTACACGCGAATTCTTAAGCCAAATACTTTAATTACACCCCAATTTTTCATAGCATTCGGAAGTATCCAAAGTGACAGTTTACCTTATTCGACACGCGCAATCAGCCTTCAATGCCGTTTATGATCCAAAAAAACCGGACCCCATGATATTTGATGCGCCTATTACAGAACTGGGAGAAATTCAGACCCAGCAGGCTCGAAGTGAAGTCAAACACCTTGATCTTGTAAATGTCATTGTTTCACCGTTTACCAGAACATTGCAAACAGCCCATTTGATTTTTGGCAACAGAGTACCATTTCAAATCAATTCTGCAGTACGAGAACAACTCTGCAACAGCTGCGATGTAGGAAGTCCCCCACACATACTTGCTAGAGATTACCCCCATCTTGACTTTGATCATCTCGATGATTGCTGGTGGCACGACGGAGAAAAAGACCATCGTGGAATCTCTGTCGAACCCGAAGACGTATTGCAGGAAAGAGCCGATAGGTTTGTCGACTTTCTCAAACGCGAAAACATCCACTCCACGGCAATTGTTTCTCATGGTAATTTCATTCATGCGCTAACTGGAATTAAACCAAAAAACTGTGAAGTTATTGAGTTCAATCCTCGCTAGTATTTGGTTGAACCATTGCTTCGCCTGACGTTTGCTCTCTATCATAAAAGTCCGCTAGGCGTCCAGTAAACGGGGCAACGCGAATTTCGGAGTGTACTAATTTTCCAGCGCCGTGTAAGCCTATGGGCTCAAGCGTCCTTCAGTAGTCTGCATGTCATCAATAAAGGCAAGTACGACTATTACATTGGCAGCCACTTGATGTGACCTCTGTGCAATAACCCGCATTATTAAGTCTCCTGGCTTACGAGGTGCGTGAGTTGTCCGGTTTGATCGGCAATGTCTGCAAATGAAAACCGATTACGCATTTCATGGGCATGGCTCACCGCCTCGCGGTAAAAATCTGTCGGAAGCCCAAGCGCTCTGGCCGTAGTTGGTGCGCCTGATAGCGTCAGCCTTTGCGTGAGAGTTTCAACTGGTATTGCGATATCGAGACATTCTCGTCGTAAGTCTGGCCAAAGTTTTTCGATCTTTTCGTTTAATGCATCTGCCTGTTTTGCATTTAAGGCTTTTTTTATAATTTCGGCATGGCATTGAGTAGCTACATCTTCGCCCATTCGGGCGACCATACCTTCAAAATCCAGTTGCGTGGGTGACAGAACAGGTGCAGTGTCTGATGACAGAATTTTGGATTGAATCCGCGCCATACTTAGTGTGGCAACACCGACTTGCTCTCCATGTAGGGTGCCGGGATGCCGGTCCCCTGCAAAACAATCGATATAATGCGAGATTTGATGCTCGCCCATTGAACCATGGTTGGAAATACCGGTAAAGGAAATACCAAGGCCACACAGGGTCAATACCCGAAACAAATATCCGACCGCATCAATATCGCCTTGAGCAATGCCTACGGCGCGTTCCATCAAGAAGACTTCGTCTGGAATTTCAATGACATAGGGTTCATGATAATAGGCTGAGCCGAGCAACCGATGTGACATCCACCAGTCCACTTGTGCCACAGACCTGCACAGGCAATCCCCAAATCCTGCTGCATTCAGATAGGCCGGGGCTGCAGCACATACCTCGAGGTCTACAAAAAATCCGGTGGGGGCCTGTGCTGGTAGTGAAACTTTTAAGCCACTATCAAGCGTGATCGACGCGGTTAGTGAGGTATAACCATTCATTGACCCCGCTGTTGCAAATACGCAGTATCTTCGATCATTTTGAAAGGTTGCAAATTTTGTCAGATCATTCACAGTTCCTGATCCAACAGCGATCACCGAGGAAAAACCCGTTAGTTTTTGTTTCAGATCACGTACCGCAGCCATATCGGCGTGGGGTTTGTCCAGAATAATCTCGGTGACCGGGCCCAGCTCTGTCAGGGCACGGGCGACCCGTGCACCCATGGCATTATGGGTGTTAGTGTCACTCACAATGGCAAAGGGTGGTCGAAACCCAAGACTTTCAACCAGATTGGCCTCTTTACCCTGCAGACTTTCCTCCATAATGATCTGTTCGTAGGGTGCTGGGGGATATTTTTTACCATTGAGGGGACTTATCCAGCGGCCTTCACGGATGTCATCTATGAGCGAAGTCCAGTTTGCCGGCGCACTGTCTAGGTTCAAATGTCTTCTCCTTTGAAATCCGATATTAACCTATGCTATTCTTAATTAGCATTTGTCAAGCTGGGCTGATTAGATTAGATTTATCATTAAGCGGCAATTCCACGGGTTAGGGTTTTGCTTACAGGAGGTTGAGATAGAATGGCAAAGCGTGTGCCGTTTGCCTTTGCAGGTGATATGTTGCGTTGGGCTGCATGGCTCTATCATGTCGAAGGGCGCACCCAGAACGAAATCGCCGAAGAGCTTGAGGTCAGTCGTCAGACCGTTGCCAATTATTTAAGCGAGGCAATGAGCCAGGGTTTGGTTCAAGTTAAACTGCGCTCTGATATTATCGAACAGCAAACCTTAGCGGGTGATTTGCGCCAGCGATTCAATCTCACTGCTGTGCATATCATTCCGACGCCCAAATCTGGACCACAACTGTTCGATCGATTGGGTTTAGCAGGTGGTCAGGTGGTTCACGATATGAGCCGTGATGGAGATATCATCGGGGTGGCTTTCGGGCGGACTGTGCAACGTCTTGCCGCCTTGATGCCGGTATCCAAACAACCCAACACGAAAGTTTTGCAAGTTGCGGGCTGCTCACTGGGTGGATCAAATACTTCGCCAGAGGTTTGCGCATCATTGATTGCCAGTAAATTATCGGCCCATTGCGCCAATCTATTTGCTCCCGCCTATTGTTCTACTGCTGCGCTGACCGCCAGCCTTTTGGCGGAACCGACATTGAAACGACAGTTTGGTCTTTTTGGGCAGGCCAATCTGTTGGTGTTTGGTATTGGCCAGATGAACGCCGACACGCGGTTGCATCTAAATGAAGAATATTTTTTAGATAACGCGATGCGGGATGAATACCTCTTGTTGGGGGCTGTGGGTTTGATTTACGGCCGGTTCATCGATAGCAAGGGGCGCGAAATTGACGGACCACTGCGTAAAAGAACCATGGCAATCGAACTTGATACAGCCCGTGCAGCACCCATTCGGCTAGCTATTTGCGGTGGACGTGAGAAAACTGCGGCTGTGATGGCAACTTTAAAGGCTGGGTTTGCTACCCATCTTGTGACTGATAAAAAAACCGCAAAACGTCTGTTAAAGGAAATTAGCTAGGGAGGTGCACAATGAAAAATCGCCTGGTCATCGGGTTGGACAGTTCGACCCAATCCACCAAAGCCATTGCTTGGTCTGCAGCCGGAGACATGGTTGCAGAGGGGCGTGCAGATATTCCAATGAGCACCCCACGCAAAGGATATTTTGAACAAGATCCAAACGCATGGTGGGCGGCTGCTTGCACTGCGCTCAAAGAGGTGTGTGCGCAGATAGATCTAACGTGCTTGGACGGATTGGCAATTTCAAACCAACGCGAAACTATAGGATTTTTTAATCATGATTTTTCCCCGGCCCACCCTGCTATTGTGTGGCTTGATAACCGATCGGTTGTCGAGGTCGAAGAGCTTGCCAGCAAGATCGGAGAAGAGCGGTTTCACGAGATAACTGGTAAGCCTAAAGATATAACGCCGGGCCATTCGCGGATTTTATGGTTAAAAAAGAACCGGCCCGCAATGATGCTGAATTCCCCAAAAATCCTTGATGTCAACGCGTACCTCACTGCTAAATTAACTGGTGAGGCCGCCACAAGTTGGGCAAGCGCCGATCCGTCTGGTGTTTTTAACATTGAGAAAAAGCAATGGTCCAGCACCGTTCTTGAGGCGATTGGCATTGACTCGGAGCAATTTGCCCTTCCGGTAGCACCCGGTACATTGATCGGTGAAATCTTACCCCAGGCCGTTGGGCAGACCGGATTGCCACGTGGGACACGTATTTATGCTGGAGGTGGTGATGGCCAATGTGCAGCCCTAGGAGTAAATTCCCTTGGTAAAGGGCGGGTTTATCTCAATCTTGGCACGGCAATTGCGACGGGTTCTTGGTCTGAAACACCCAAGATTTCAAAGGTTTGGCGTACGATGACATCACCGACGGGCTCGGGGTATATCCTCGAGGGGGTCATGCGGTCAGGGACATTCTTTATGGATTGGTTTGTTGAGAACTATGTGTCTAAAGGTGACCGCAGTGCCACGCATCAATCTTTACAAAAGGCTGCTCAGGCATTGCCAATTGGTACGGATGGTCTTTTGGTCTGTCCGTTTTTGACGGGCTGTATGAATCCGTTTTGGGATATGAATGCGCGCGCAGCTTTTTATGGTGTATCCCCTGACCATGATGCGGTTCATTTATACCGTGGGGCGATGGAGGCCCTCACGGGAGAGATCACACGCACGATTTCTGGCATGCAGGACAAGGGGTTGGAAATTAACGAGATCATAGCGGTAGGCGGTGGGGCAAATTCGGCCCTATGGCGTCAGATGCTGGTGGATGCCACCAATCTGCCGATGACACTTAGCAAATCACTTGAGGCCTCGTCCTTGGGAGCGGGCATGATCGCCGCCGTTGGGGCGGGATGGTTCGAGAGTATCGAGCAGGCGGCCGAGGAGATGAGTGCCACCGGTAAGAGATTTCAAGCAAATGCTCAGGCGCATGAAAACTGGCAGTCCCTGCTGACCCGCCAACAGCGCTTTAATGATTTTTGCTGTCACAATCCGCTCGCTGATTAGAGGTTGTTAGCGCACCATGGCGGCGACATTTCCGCCATCAACAGTGAGAACCGCACCACTGGTTTTCGTGGCTTTTACCAGATGTAGAAACGCCTCGGCTACGTCCTGAGCGGTGACCTCGCGCCTCAGTAAATTACCGCGCATGTACTCGTGGGGGGTAATACTACGGGCTTTTGCGCGGGCCTCGATGAAATCATCACTAAGAAGGTTACTGCGAATACGGTCTGCATTGACGGCATTGGCGGTGATGCCTGTAGCCCCATGTTCAAGCGCGTATTGCCGCATCAATGCCATCAACGCCGATTTAGAGGTGCCATAAGGGCCGAAATCGGGTCCGGGGTTTAGGGCTTGCTTGCTAACATTAAACACCAAAGCCCCGCCACTTCCCTGCGTCTGCATCACCTCAACACAGGCTTTGGCCATAAAGTGATGGCCCCAAAAGTTCAGAGCGAAGGCCTTTTCAAAGGTGTCTTGACTGACATCAAGCAGTGCGCCTTGGAACGCAGCCCCAGCATTTGAAATGAGGATATCCACCCCGCCATAGGCTTGTATAACTTGTGCAACAGAAGCTTTAACAGCGTTTTCGTTGGTAACGTCGCACAGTACAGGCAGGCCACCGATTTCCGTGGCAGCATCCTGAAGTGCTGTCTCATTGATGTCAAATAGGGCGACCGCGGCACCCTCAGCAGCAAGAGTTCTGGCAACCTCTCGGCCAAGGCCGCTAGCTGCTCCTGTGACGACGGCAATCTGGCGAAATAGAGGCTTTTCATTTACTTTGGCCAGCTTTGCCTGTTCTAGAGACCAGTATTCAATATCAAACAAGTCTTTCTCAGGCAGAGCGACAAAGCGTCCGACCGTTTCAGCTTTAGTTATGACATTAACAGTGGCCTCGGCGATATCAGCACAAATGGCGGCGTCTTTGGCAGTTTTGCCAACGCCAAATAATCCTATACTGGGTACATAGATGACCCTTGGGATTGGGTCCAACATAACAAAGCCGCCTCCGGAACGGGTATTGTTACGATTAAAATAGTCTTTGTAAGCTGTGGCATAGTCGGCGATGGCGGTATTGACACCAATTTTGAACTTGCCCAAATCACTTGCATCCGGCGCTGGAAGCACAACGCCGAAGCGCTTAATCCTTATCGAATGGTCAGGTGCAGCGTTGCCGCGGGTTGCATAATCACTAAGTGCCGCTCCATTGACAAATGCCATGACTTGCGTTCCGGCACGGTGATCCAGCACCCAGCGATCTGGTTTGCCTTCTTTTTTGCCTTCGCACGCTAAAGCACCGCGA
Source organism: uncultured Tateyamaria sp. (assembly GCA_905480645.1). GTDB lineage: Bacteria > Pseudomonadota > Alphaproteobacteria > Rhodobacterales > Rhodobacteraceae > Tateyamaria. The sequence continues at coordinate 40,849 of CAJQRC010000013.1, read as the reverse complement.
ATAATTGGAGCGACCTCGGCCAAAGCCGATTGCGCGTTGGGCAGTTCTATACCAGAAAAGGGGCGCGAGGGGCCGCGTTCAAGCCGCTGCTCGGCTTTATCGACCATGGTAATCATATCATCATAGGATTGTCGCGGATCGTCATGATAGGTAAAAATGCCATGGTTCATCAAAATCATATGTTTAGAACTGGGATCTTTTAACAAATGCTCCCGACAAACTTTTGACAAGATAAATCCGGGCATCACGTAAGGAATAATCGTCGTATCCGGAAACAAATCCTGAATGATCGCCGAGCCGTCCGGTTGGTTGGTGAGAGATATAATAGCATCTGCGTGGGTGTGATCGACATGTTTGTGCGGCACGATGGCGTGCAAGACCGCCTCGATCGATGGATTTGGCGCGTAGGGGTCGATCAGCATGCGGCGCTGCGATGCCACCAGATTCTCGTCACTGAGGTCCTTCAGATCTGCTAGTGCGGACAAGGGAGCTAATTGTACCGCTGGCAGGCCTGCAGGTTCAATTACGCCCATATCCCAGCCCGACCCCTTGACGCAGAGAACAGAGTAGGTATCGCCCAAAGCGTCGACCACGCTTGTCTTAACAGATGTATTTCCACCGCCATGCAAAACCAGTTGCGAGTCGCTGCCTAAAATCCGTGTGGTATAGGTGCGAATGGCAATGTCTTCATTAATGCCTTGGGACTTATATAATTCAGTAAGTGATTTGGCATCAGCGTCTGACCAGCGAGATTTCATCAATATATTCCATAATTCGAGGTGTTACGCGGCTTGGGGCCCGTGCATTTTTAAACAGCACAGAGCCGATTAGAATTTTTGCCGCGTCGGGGTGATGCAGATTTCCTGTACAATTGCTTCTTGAGGATAATTATAGGCATTTAAAATCAGGTCTGCGACAATTTTTGCACTAATACCACCGCCCATCTTGGCTTTATTCACTTTGTAATCCGCAAGGGTTTGCCGGTCGAGAACGCCGGACAACACCTCAGTTTCGATTACCCCCGGAGAGAGAACAATCACCCGAACATTGTAATCTGACAGGTAATCTCGAAGTGATTCTGAAACGGCATGTACAAAATATTTTGTGCCGCAATATACTGTATGGTCAGGATAAACTTTGCGACCGGCAATTGAGCTCATCATGAAAATCGTGCCGCACCGCCTCTCCATCATGCCCTTCATCACAGCATGGACTGTATTCATCACCCCCTTGGTGTTGATGTCGATCATCTCATCCCATTCTTCAGGTGGCTGGCGACCAATATCCGCCAGACGTGCGATGCCGGCGTTGACAAACATCATATCAACTGGCCCGTACGCAGCCTCGCCATTGGTGACAGCTTCGGCGATCTGACTGCGCTGTCGCACATCTACTGTCTCTACAACCGCGTTAGGCAGATTCATCTCAAGCATACGCTGGGTACGCCGCGCCATCATCAGCACCGGATGCCCAGCCTTTGAAAAGGCACGGGCAGTGGCGGCCCCAATACCAGAGCTTGCACCAGTGATTGCGACAAGAGGTTTCTGTGTCATTTGTTGTCTTCCCCATAGTCAAAATGATCGGCGGTCCATTTCGTGGCAATCTGCCCCAGTGCCGTAAATCTAGTTGATCGGATTTTTTAGACAATTTCTATATCTAAATAGCATTTGTTAAATAAAAAAGTAGATTTTTATGCGGTGTTTTCACCAAAAACAACAAATTAAAGTAAATTTTTTTATTAAAATTATTTTATATCAGTTACTTAAAATTTTCATATCCTGTATTTTGATTTATATTAATGACCGTGTTGAAATAACTAAATTAGCCTGTTAGCCTCATTTTAAATATAACTCTGGACCATATGCAAAGTGAAAATTCTTAAGCAACATAGCCTCCTGATCGCGCCTATCAGCATGGGTCGTGGTCTGGTGTATTTCTATGATGCGTGATCACGACAGCAAGGCGGACGCCAAGTTAATTCGGTTGCCTAGATGGTTGACGTCTGATCATCCATTTCCCTGGTTATTTCCAGCGTCGGCCATGCTGATCATATTTGGCCTATATCCAGTACTCTATTCTTTGTGGCTTTCAATGTTCAAGCGTAATCCAGCGACGCGGATCGAGACGTTTCGCCCGTCTTGGAATTGGAGCAAAGTGTTCGCTGATGATCGGGTTATCGATGCGGTATCTATCACGTTAACCTATACTTTGATAGCTTTGACGATCCAGTTGGTGCTGGGTTTGGCAATTGCGTTATTGCTTGATTCTGACCGTAAAGGCTTTGGTCTACTTAGGTCTTTGATGATTTTACCACTTGTAGTGCCACCCGCAGTGACCGGAATGATGTTCTTATTAATGTATGATGGGTCTTTTGGGGTCATCAGCCATATGCTATATGGATTGGGTCTATTGTCTCCGAGCACGCCCATTTTGGCAGGTGGAACCTCTGCCCTGTGGGGGGTTATCATTGCGGATGTCTGGCAATGGACTCCGTTTATGGTGCTGATAATGCTAGCTGGTTTGCGCGCATTGCCGAAAGATCCGTTTGAGGCCGCAGCGATAGACGGGGCGACGGATATACAGGCCTTTTTTCGTTTGACGTTACCGATGATGTCTAAAATTATTGCCTTGGCGGTGCTAATAAGGGGCATCGATCTTTTTCGTATTTATGACTACATAAAGGTGATGACGGACAGCGGGCCGGGTACCGCAACCGAAACCCTAACCGCCTATGCGGGTACAATCTATTTTAAGAATGCAGACTTTCCCTATGCTTCAACAGTAGCGCTGTTTACTTTGATTCTTGTCGTCATCATAGCAAACCTTTTCATAAAGATTTTCAAGGTGCGGTTCTGATGCATGACTCAACATTCAAACTGACGCTTCGCTATCTTGTATCTATCCTTATCGTTGGCATTTTTGTATTTCCAATTGCTTGGTGGGGGCTGACATCCGTCAAACCAATTTCTGCCGTGTTCGATAAAGACCGTATTGTGGTGTTCGATTTTGAGCCGACACTTGAAAATTATCGGGTGACAGTTCTGGGATATTCAAAGCGCGGTTCTAAAGAGGATGGCAAAACTTTGATGGGTACCAGCGGCAATAATTCATACGACGGCCGATCGTCGATCGTTTCATCAGTCATCGTGGCGGTAGGCTCGACTTTGATAACGACAATAATAGCACTTCTGGCGTCATTCGGGCTGTCTCGCATGCAGTTTTGGGGCAGTCAGGGATATCTTAACTGGATATTGTCACAACGATTTTTACCACCAGTAGCGATTATTGTGCCATTGGTTTTTATTTTTCACGATATGGGTCTGCGCGATACCCATACAGGGCTAATAATCGCGCATACTTTGATTAATATCCCCATCGCAGTTCTGCTGTTGAAGTCCTTTATGGATGACATTCCGATCGATATCGATCAAGCAGCAATGATTGATGGCGCGACGCGCTTTCAGTGTTTCTGGATGGTGATTTTGCCAATGGTCAAAGGGGGCCTCGCCGCGACAGCGGTGTTGTGCTTTATTTTTTCCTGGACTGAATTTCTACTGTCATTGTTTTTGACAAATTCAATCCGGACAATCCCGGTCAAAATAACGACTTATGTAACCTCGACCGGGTCTGAGTGGGGGTATATTTCCGCGCTCGGCACGTCTGCGATCCTGCCGAGCTTTATCTTTATTCTGTTGGTTCAACGTCACCTGGTTCGCGGACTAACCATGGGGGCAATAAAGGATTGATGGGTACGCAAGACGCCCATTAATAATCGCTCAAGTAGTGGAGGAGAGACCATGAGCTTTAAGAATTATGACAAACAAAATTTTATCATCGACACGGCAAATGCGTTCACGAAACGAAAGATTTCTAAACGTGATTTCCTAAGTAAAATGGGGATAGCAGGCATCGGTATGTCAGCTTTTGCAACCGGTGTTTTGGGTGGAGCACGTCCTTTCCGAGGCAACATGGCGCATGCCGCTGAGAATAACACGCCAGAAGATGTTGCGAACTTTCTCAGGGAGGCCGGTAAACCTTTTGCCGGGACAACAATCCGCTATACTTCTGAGGCTACACCGCCCACTGTTGTTTTGGATACGCTCAAGGCTGAGTTTACCGAGCTGACGGGCATCAATGTTGAAATCGAAATTGTACCGCTTGAGCAGGTTCTTGCTAAGGCGACACAGGATGTTCAGGGCCAGCTTGGGACCTACGATATTTATTATCTGGATCAGGCATGGACGTCGACATTCTCGCGCGACACCATCGACCCGGTGCAGTATTATAAAGACAAACCAGACCTTGCCATGCCAGGCTTCGATTTTGACGACTTCTCGAAACCGCTTGTTGAAGGCATTTGCGAGTATGACAACAAATGGGTCGGCCTGCCATTCGACATCCCGATCTTTACGCTGATGTACCGCAAGGACTTGCTTGAAAAGCACGGTATTGCCGTTCCAAAAACTTATGATGACTTTACCGCTGCGGTGCAAATGATCACAGCTGCTGAAAAAGAAAACGGCATCTTTGGTACGGGCTGTCAGGCTAAATCCGGACATTATTCTCTAGAATGTGACTGGACTCAGGCTGTCTGGGGGCATGGTGGTTCAATTTTTGGTGCCGATAAAAAATTCTCGGGCAACGATGCTGAGGGGGTTGAAGGTTTGCAATGGTATCAAGAGATGCTCCGCAACTCTCCACCTAACTCTGTGGCATCAACTTGGGATGGTCAGTGGCAGATGGGTGCATCTGGGCAGATTGCCCTTTGTCAGTCTTGGGCAGAATTCTTCCCAGGTTGGAATGCGGATGATTCAAAGGTCAAAGGCCTTTGGGAAATGGCGCATCCGTTGCAGGGTCCACATTCGCTGCGTGGACGGGATGATGTTGGCTTTGGTGAGATTCCTAACTGGGGTCATCAAGGTGGATCAAGTATCGCTCTGTCAAAATATTCCAAGAACGTCGATGCTGCATGGTTATTCCTGCAGTGGGCTTGTTCCAAGGATATCATGACCCGTTGTACTTTGGCAGGTGGTTTTGCACCGATGAGGAACTCGTCTTACACTGATCCGCGGATTGTTGAGCGCAAAGACCGCGTCGGTGGTGGCACCACACGTCACCTTGATACGGTGCGCTGGACCATCGATAATGTGATGGCATCCGAGCCTGATCTGCCTATCTGGGCGGGAGTTGCAAATAATGAAATCCCGACCGAACTTGGTAAATTGGTGACTGGTCAGGATTACAATGGCGATGCCAAAGCGTGCATGGACCAGATTGCCAAACTGGTTGATGCCAAGGTCGAAGAAGCCGATTTGATCTAGAAACAGGTCTTTCATAAAACCATCCGGGCCAATGTCCGGGTGGTTACGATCTTGTGTATCAGGCACTTTGGGTGTCCGCACTGTGAAAGCCGGGTGGGGTGTTTCCACCACAAAGTTTATAGAAGAGAATATGACCATGGGCTCAGTCACAATTCAGAATCTGGTAAAGCGATACGGCAGCCTTGAGGTCTTGCATGGTATCGACCTCGCTGTTGAGGACGGCAAATTTGTAGTGCTTCTTGGACCCTCGGGTTGTGGAAAATCAACACTTTTGCGGATGATCGCCGGGCTTGAAACGGTGACTTCGGGAGATATTGCGATTGGTGAACAACGCGTCAATGATATGCATCCAAAAGACCGAAATATTGCCATGGTATTTCAAAATTATGCGCTTTACGCTCACATGAGCGTACGCGAAAATATGGCTTTTTCTATGCGGCTGAGAAAGACTGCACAGGCGGAGGTTAATAAACGCGTGAACTGGGCGGCATCAATACTGAGCCTTGAGCCGTATCTCGACCGTTTCCCGAAAGAGCTGTCCGGCGGCCAACGCCAGCGCGTGGCAATGGGCCGAGCGATTGTTCGCAACCCTGAAGTGTTTTTGTTCGACGAGCCATTGTCCAACCTTGATGCTAAATTGCGGGTACAAACGCGCAAAGAGATCAAAGAACTGCATCAGCGACTAAAAACCACGACGGTCTATGTCACCCATGACCAGATCGAGGCGATGACCATGGCCGATCAGGTTGTTATCATGCGTGATGGGGTGATTGAACAGATCGGCACGCCGCTTGAGATTTATGACAACCCCTACAATCTGTTCGTGGCACAGTTTATTGGATCGCCAGGCATGAACCTTTTAACAGGCGAAATTGTGCAAGGTGCGAGTGGGAAAATGTTTCAGACCGGCGAAGTTACCTGTGAGGTGCCACAGGACAGTAAAGCGGCGGTTGGTCAAAAGGTGCTCTACGGGATAAGGCCAGAACATTTGCAAGCGTCGATGCAGGGCAGTGGCCTGTCTGCAACAGTGACAGTTGTTGAACCAACCGGCCCAGAAATTCACCTTTACGCCACATTGGCCGGACATGAAATATGCGCGATTGCCCATCAACGTCTTGATTGGAAGCCCAATGACGAGCTTAAGTTAAACCCGATGATTGAACATGTGCATCTGTTTGATGCCGAGACGAAAGTTGCACTCCCCACAGTTTGAAAGTGCTTTGATTTGAAAATAGCGAATTAATTAAAGACTACAGCAAGAAATTTAATGCTGCTCCTGCAATGAAAATATGAGCAAGCGTTACCAAAATGGAAAGCCCATGAAGCTTGCCCCAAGTTTTCTTATAACCATTATCTGAAGCCTCATTGATAGCAGGCATTAATATCTGGCGATTTGGTATTGTTGTTGCACAAACAACACCCATCAAAACGCAAGCTATGGTATCCACATAGTAACAAAAGATCATAGCAAGCGCCGAATTTATTAAGACGTATAAGTAAAAGTAGGGAAATGTGTTTCTAATCAGGGCGCGCGCCGCCGTTTTATCGAGCAACTTAAAAGCCAGTGTGCCAAAGCCAGACGCAAATAAGAACATGCCACCAAAAAGTGAGGCGACGGTTAGGATTGATAATAACTGCATGGCGTTGATCTCCCTGTATACAGACGAGATAGTTTTGCTCTGGCAGACGGCAATAAACTCAGCAACTTTAAAAGTTTGTGCACTCCGAAGTTAGGTTAGGAAGCGTCCGAGCTTGCCCTTTGCATCGTCCTGCATCAAATTTTTATACCAGTTTTACCGCCGCAATGTGCAGAGGTTCGATTCCTTATCAAAGAGCTTGGTTCAACTGTAATTAATGCAAAATTCCTTGACCTAAATACGAACAAACCATTCTCAGTAACACTTTAAAACAAACAGATAACTTAGAGCGCGAGTGCATCCAAGAGTGCGCCCCTTTGCGCTTTAGTCTTTCGGATCGATTTCGTGATCTGCCCGCGTTGCATGATGTGGAAGTGGTCAGAGGTGAGGTAGGCAAATTCAAAGTTTTGCTCCACCAGTATAATAGCCAGATCGCCCCTGTTGCCACAACTTTAGATGCCCTTCGCCGCTGTCGCGGCAGTTCTCTTCGTGTAGGTAGACTTTTCACATCTCGCTTTACACACCCATTTCATCTGCATAGCAGCCCGTAATACTTGGAAAAAAATGCCTGCTTCCGCAATTTAAGCGGTAATATTCTTCTTTTGCCGTCAACACTCCGCTATTATCCAAGCTTAAGCAAAGCATCCGGAAAAACTTGTGGTTTAACTTGGTACCCAGAAATATGGGGTGGTTCCCAATAGAAATGGAAAAAATGATAACAAAGTATTTCTGGCGATTAGCACCATTCATTTTTGTCGTATTTTGGTCTGGTGGTTATACCTTTGCAAAACTTGGTCTGACATATATCGAACCAATGACAATGCTGGCGGTTCGATATGGCATTGCGGTGTGCTTACTATTACCAATTATTTTTTTATTTTCTAGACCTTGGCCGACCACTGTTAAGTACTGGTTAGTTTTAATGATAACTGGCTTCCTGATGCAGTGCGTATATTTTGGTTTGAGCTATTTAGCATTTAAAAAAGGCATAAATGCTGGAACGGCTGCGGTTATCATGTCGCTTCAACCGATACTGGTTGCGGCGCTGGGACCAGCCGTCATTGGTAGCCGTGGTGGAAGGCATCTTTGGGCCGGTCTAATTATTGGATTTATTGGCGTGGCTCTGGTGGTCATGTCAGGCAACTCACTCGGACCAAGCCCTTGGACGGCGGTTTGTCTCGCATTAAGTGCACTGACTGGGATCACACTTGCGACACTTTTTGAAAAGTGGCACGGGATGAAAACTGATCCCATGATTGGTGGCTTTGTGCAATACATTGTCGGCTTCGTCTTTCTTATGCCAGTTGCCATCATGACCGAGAATATGGTTATAATTTGGCATCCAGAACTAATAATTTCTTTAGCATACCTAGTGATCGCTAACTCCATCGTCTCTGTAGGCATTTATATGGCTCTTCTACAGCGGGGAGATGCTACAAGCATATCGTCATTACTCTATCTAGTCCCACCGCTTGCAATGGTTATAGCATGGACTGTTCTTGACGAGACGATCACTAAACTCGCTTTAGCGGGCTTTGCGCTTTCAGCGGTAGGCGTCTTCATCGTAGTAAAGCGGTCTTCCTAATGCGAGATAAAGACGTTCTTTAATAAATGCGCCGCCGTGTTCCGATGCGATAGATCCAAATGAATCTGCATCCCATATATTGGCAACTCGCGGCTTTCTAATCCCATTATTGTGCCTTCAGCCAGCTCAAAAATACTCTCAAGACAGGCTGGCATACTCCAATATCATTAATGGTAGCCATTTGGGTTAAAAGGGTTAACAGTCTAGAGAACGAACCAATGGCCCGACGTCGCAGCACTATCTCACTCAGGACACAAACCAATACGGGGGCTGTGCAGATCGAACCTGAGGGCTTTAGTGTTGGAAAAATAGCTTCATGGAGCTAATTCTGTCGAATGGCCCAAATCTGTTCACACGCTAATCATAAGCTAAAAAATTTCAACTGCTCTTGCCGAGTGGCATCAATTATTAAGTGCATAGATTTATGCAATACCAAAACTCCAATGCTTGATCTTATCAGTAGGGCTGAACCAATCAATCTCCGATTGGTTTAGGTCCAGAGTCTTTGGTCAATGGCAACAATGAGGTTCGGATGCGTCGCAAGTTTTCTTTAACCCTTTCTGGCTGTTTTCTCGCAGCACCAGCAGCTAAAACATCAACAATTGCTATGTAGACAAGACGTGATGCTGAGGGTTTATAAATGTCCTGATCTTCGGGAATATCGATCTGGATTGAGATGTCTGCCAGTTTTGCAAGATCTGAGCCAGTTTTAGTCAAGCTGATCGTAGTAGCGCCGTATTGCTTGGCAATAGCAACACTATCCAAAAGCTCAGCAGGTTGACCACTTGACGAAATTGCTACCAACACATCACCTTCGATCAAGGTCGAGGATAGCATGCGCTGTAGATAACCATCTGCATGTGCCTCTGCTGGGATACCAAGACGAAAGAACCTATTGGCCCCCTCACGCGCAACATTGGCAGAACCTCCACCTAAGCCAAGAAATGCAATACGGCGGGCATCGGCTAGTATATCTGTAACTTGTTCAATCGCCTGACCATCCAATTGCGTGCGAACCAGCGTCAAAGTATCAACCAATGTGCTGAACACTTGGGTTACCAATTGCCCAGTTTCAGATTGATTTACGCTTGCGCCCCCAAGGTATTGCAAACTAACAGCCACGTTTTGAGCAAGCCTAATTTGAAAGTCGCGAAACCCGCCACAGCCGATTGTCGTGCAAAAACGATTTACCGTGGCGACAGAAACCTTAGCAGCCTCCGCAATCTCGTTCTGTGAAAGAAATGATATTTTCTCAAGGTTTGCTAACACAAAGTCAGAAACCAACTGCTCGCGCTTAGGGAACTTTCCTTCCAGAGTACGCATATGTGAGATGAGGTCGATAGCTTCGAACATTGTCTTAGCGAGCTTTCTATAGAGGTTTGTATGCCACTACATTCATTTCAACCTTTGCGTCGACCATAAGTGCACTTTGTACTGTGGCGCGTGCGGGTGGATATGCGGTGAAATATTTAGCGAAGACTGAATTGAAACTGGTAAAATCTCGTGGATCATCCAGCCAGACACCAACTTGCACCACATGCTCTAGGCCGCAATCAGCAAGCTTCAGAACAGAGATGATGTTGGCCATAACAGCCTCTGACTGTGCAATAATTCCACCTGTGACAACCTCGCCATCAACTGTAGGGACTTGCCCAGACACATAGATAAAATCACCTGCACGAACTGCTTTAGCAAAAGGGCGTGCTGTGCCGCCGGCAGCATCGTCTGCGCCATCGAAGCGGATGATTTCCTTTGGAGTAACTGGCATGTTGATAACCTTTATGTAAGTAATTTACATTTTATGACCCATAAAATAGACATATTCAAATAATATTTGACTCATATAAGTCAAAATGTAAGAAATTTACATATAAATAGAATTATCCTGAAACATGATAACGAAGGAGAATGATATGAAACTAAAGACTTGGATGAAATCCGCGCTGACAGCTGGGGCGTTGTTGGCGTTGGCGGGTGGGGCATATGCCGGCGACATGTTACGCTACGCGACTGTGGGAGAGCCACCCAGCCTTGATCAGCAGGTTGTTACCTCTGATCTATCAACCACAATCGCTCATCATATGTTCGAAGGCCTCTACACATTCAACGCGTCAAATGCTCCAGTGCCGCTACTCGCCTCTGGCGAAACAGTATCCGCTGATGGGAAAACAATCATAATTGCTTTGCGCGACGATGTTAAGTTTCACAATGGTCAGGCTATGACATCGGCAGATGTTTTAGCATCACTTAAGCGTTGGGGCGAATTTGGCTCACGTGGTAGCCTGATATTTGACCACGTCGAAAACATTCAGGCCAGCGGTGATTATGAAATCACTATCAAACTGAAAGAGCCCTTCGGTCCTTGGAAAAATCTGATGGCTTTTATCAACGGTGGTCCCGCGATCTATCCTGCTAGCGTTGTGGAAGGGGCTACAAAGGAACCAATATCGTCTGACCAATACATTGGTACAGGTCCCTACAAGTTCAACGCATGGGAAGCAAATCGTTTCATCGAGTTGGTGCGCTTTGACGGCTACAAATCGCCAGAGGGCGCAGCAGACGGCTACGGTGGTAAACGCGTGGCTGACTTTGATGCACTCCGCTTTATCCCCGTCCCTGACGTAGGTACTCGGGTTGCTGGTGTCCGCGCTGGTGACTATGACTACGCCGAAAGCATTCCAGGTGATTTATTTGCAGACTTGGACGCAGATTCTGGCGTTAAAACTATGCTCAATGGTGGGCCAATATTTGGCTTAGTATTTCTGAATTCCAGCGATGGTCCATTAAAAGAAAACTTTGCGCTGCGCCGTGCCATTCAAATGGCCATCGACAAGACACCTGCCTTGCAGGTTGCCATCGGCCCTGAAGGTTTGTGGCGCGCCAACGGTTCTTTTGCCCCAGAAGGCAGTGTTTGGGCTTCCAAAGCAGGCACAGAAAACTATAGCCGTGGTGACGCAGAAGCAGCAAAAACAATGGCAGAAGAAGCTGGATACGATGGTAAGCCAATCAAGTTCATGGTCTCGACCAATTATCCTTTCCACTATGATAGCGCGATCGTCTACACCAAGCAATTGGCGCAGGCCGGGTTCAACATTGACCTTCAGGTTTATGACTGGGCGACACTGATCGAAAAGCGCGCGCAGCCTGACCAGTGGGATTTATTCTTTACACACCATGGTTTTGTGCCAGATCCAATCCTAATCTCTGTGATGAACGACAATTATCCTGGTTGGTGGGCAACTCCTGAAAAGAAAGCCTTGAAAGATCGTTTCACTGCGTCTTCTGATCCAGCTGAGCGTCAGAAAATCTGGGCGGAGCTTCAGTCTTTGATCTATGAGCAGGTGCCAACCATGAAGACAGGCGACGTGTATACGTACAACATCGCCTCTCCAAAACTGAAAGGTCTTGGCAAACAGACTTTGATTTGGCCAAGCTTCTGGAACGTTTCCAAGTAAGGTTCTCCCCAGCCTCCTGCCCATCTTTAGGTGGGGGGCTAACTCACTTATTCCAGTCAATTGAGGTTGATATGCTGGCGTATACCGCTAAACGCCTTTTGACTCTGATCCCAACGCTTCTGGCAGCCTCAATTTTGGTGTTTCTTTTTGTGCACCTGATTCCCGGCGACCCTGCCGCTATCTTATTGGGTGACACTGCAACACCGGAAGAGGTAGCACAGCTTTCTTCCGAAATGGGATTTGACCATCCCTTATACATTCAATATTTCATTTGGCTGAGTAATGTCTTAAAAGGCGATCTTGGCACTTCAATTTTTTTTGGTGAACCTGTCTTATCAGTCATCGGTAGCGGGGCTGAAACGTCGATCTTGCTCGCAAGTATGACGATGATTTGGATCATACTCATAGGGTTGCCAATTGGCATTCTGTCTGCAACCAAACACGGTACTTGGATTGATCAGATGACCTCAAGCGGAGCAATGCTAGCCGCATCCATCCCGACCTTCTGGCTTGGCCTTTATCTGATTATGATCTTTTCAGTGACGCTGGGTTGGTTCCCTAGCTCTGGCTTTCCATCCTTGTCGGATCACGGCGGCATTACCAATTTACGATATCTTCTACTTCCAAGCCTGACCTTGGCCGCGCCAAACACCGCTTTGATTATTCGGTTGGTCCGCGCCTCCATGCTAGACGTTTCGCGCGAGGATCATGTTCGCACAGCCCGCGCGAAAGGGCTGCATCCAACGCGGGTAGCCATCAAGCACATCTTCCGAAACGCTCTAATCGCTGTTGCTGCAGCGTTCGGCTTTACCTTTGCTGCTCTGATATCTGAGGCCGTCGTGACTGAGACTGTGTTCTCACTTCCCGGAATTGGACGGCTTGTCGTTCAATCTATCTTGCGCCGAGATTATCCGGTCATCCAAGGCGTCATCCTTGTAATTGTGGTTCTTTATATGGTTATCAACTTAGCTGTGGACCTCGCCTATGCACGGCTAGACCCGAGGGTATCGCTAAAATGAACGCCATGAATTTCCTCCAGGCTGCATTTGCCGGCCGCAGGCTTGCTACATTAGGTTTTCTTTGGCTCGTCATGATAGCTGTCGCAGCAATAGCGGCACCACTAATAGCGCCCTTTGATCCGCTTGAGATTGATCCGGTAGGCCGTTTGGCAAAACCGGGTTGGCCAAACCTCTTTGGTACAGACCACTTTGGCCGAGATACGTTCTCGCGCGCAGTATATGGCGCTCGAATGACGGTGATCATTGGTACGGGAAGCGTTGTTGTCGCCCTTTTGGCAGGTGGCTTAATTGGCATGGTCTCGGCCTATTTTACTAAGTTGGGCCATTTTCTTATGCGTGGTGTGGATGTCCTGATGGCCTTCCCAGCTTTGCTAATGGCACTTGTCTTAATCACATTGCTGGAAAGAAGTGTATTTAACACGATCCTCGTGATTGGTATTGTCTACGCCACAACCACCGCCCGCATCCTCTTCGGCATGACATTAAAGTTGAAGGGCGAAGTGTTCGTCGATGCCGCTGTCTGCTCTGGCGTTGGGAACCTTTCCATTCTCTTTCGTCACATTCTACCCAACCTCGTCTCACCTTTGCTGGTGCAAGCAAGCTTCATATTTGCCTTTGCTCAGTTGCAGGCTGCTGCTCTTGATTTTCTAGGTCTCGGCTTACCGCCCGAAGTGCCAAGTTGGGGCAACATGCTGTCTGAAGAACGCATCTATGTCACCCGCGCACCATGGCTTCTAATCTATCCTGGCATACTAATTGTGCTTTCAGTTTTTTCCATGAACCTTGTGGGTGACGCGCTTCGTGACAGCATCGATCCGCGCTTTAAAGACGATATTTCGGGGGTCTGATCACATGGCATTGCTGGAGGTTCAAAATCTTGAGATAGCAGTCAGTGCAAAGGGTAAGCTCTTACCAGTTGTTCAAAGCGTATCCTTTAGCGTCGATGATAATGAAACTCTTGGTATCGTTGGCGAAAGCGGTTGTGGAAAAAGCCTTACTGCGCTTGCAATAATGGGACTTTTGGGGGGTACCACCGTGCGGATCACTGGCGGCAGTATTCGCTTTGATGGTATGGATCTATTGACGCTGTCTGAGCGTGAGCGGCGCTCTATTATGGGCAACCAGATGGCAATGATTTTCCAGGAACCAATGACGAGCCTCAACCCAGTCTACCGCATTGGCGATCAGATCATTGAAAACATTCGGCAGCATCAGAAAATGACCAAGGCACAGGCACGTGACCGTGTGGTTGAATTACTGAGCCTTGTGCGCATCCCAAATCCGTCTGAACGTGTTGATAGCTTTCCCCATCAGATGTCTGGTGGACAACGCCAGCGGGTCATGATTGCAATGGCTTTATCCTGTGATCCCAAATTGTTGATCGCAGACGAGCCAACGACTGCGTTGGATGTAACAGTCCAGAAAGAAGTGCTTGATCTGATGGCTGATCTGCAGACCCGTATGGGGACAGCCATCATACTTATCAGCCATGACCTAGGGGTGATCTCTGAAACCAGTAATAAAGTTGCGGTGATGTATCGTGGCCGCGTGGCAGAGGCCGCTGAAACAGAAAGTCTATTTTTGGAATTGGCCCACCCTTATACACGTGGGTTATTAAATTCGATGCCGGTGGTGGATAGCGACGTTGATTGGCTTGAGGCGATACCAGGGCGGGTCCCCACATTGGAGGAGGAGTTAACCGGCTGTGCTTTCCATCCGCGCTGCGCTTCAGCGACAGAATTATGCTTAACTACAGTACCTAAAGAAACTGAGTTCAAACATGGCCATTCTGTCCAATGCCACTTTCCCGGAAAGGTTGCACCATGAGTGAGCCGTTGCTGAGTATTGTTGATCTCAAAAAACATTACCACACCAAATCACTGTGGCCATTTGGCAAAAAGCAGGTAATCAAAGCTGTTGATGGAGTTTCTTTCGAAATTGCTCCTGGTGAAGTCCTTAGCCTTGTGGGTGAATCTGGGTGTGGCAAATCCACAGTCGGACGTACTCTTACTCACCTAGAACAAGCAACATCGGGACATGCTTTGTTTGAAGGTCAAGATTTTTTAATGATGTCATCTTCTGAATTCCGTCCATTACGGCGAGAAATTCAAATGATCTTTCAAGATCCATTTGCCTCGCTTAACCCACGCCTCAAAATTGAGCAGACCTTAGGCGAGCCATTGTTTATCCACGGCTTATGCAGCACCTGGGAAGAGGCACGCAACAAAATAGCAATAATGCTGGAAACGGTTGGAATGGACCCAATGGTTATGAAACGCCATCCACATGAGTTTTCTGGCGGTCAGCGCCAACGCATCGGGATTGCACGCGTTATGATTCTTAAACCCAAACTGGTAATCGCGGATGAGGCCGTATCAGCGTTAGACGTATCTATTCAGGCGCAGGTGCTGAACCTGATCAAAAAACTGCAACAGGATAGTGGTATATCGATGCTGTTCATCAGCCATGATTTGGGTGTTGTGCGCCACATCAGCAATCGAGTGGCAGTCATGCATGAGGGAAAAATCGTGGAAATTGGCCTGAAAAATGAAATATTTGAAGCGCCCAAACATGAATACACTCGCAAACTTCTCAGCTCTATTCCAAGAGTCAAAACCGGAAGGGAGCTCGTGTGATGCAAAGTTCCAAGCGCGTTTTTTTAGGCTCAATCGCGACAGAAACCAACACTTTTTCACCGCTGAGAACGGATATTCTGGATTTCAAAGAAAGCTTCTATGCCCCTCCCGGCATGCACCCAAAGACGCCGACTTTGTGCAGTGCCGTTTACCCAGCCGCTCGCGCTCGTGCGGCAGAGTTTAACTGGCAAATCGTTGAAGGAACCGCATCTTGGGCAGAACCAGGAGGCATTGTAAATCAGCAGACATGGGAATTTCTGCGTGACCAACTCCTGACAGAACTCCGGACAGCTATGCCTGTCAACATCGTCATCCTTGGCCTACATGGTGCCATGGTTTCGCAAGGCTGTCTGGACTGTGAGGGGGAATTGCTGGCCGCAGTGCGCGAGATTGTTGGCACAGCGGCAATTATTGGCGCAACCTTTGATCCACACAGCCATCTTTCCAAACGCTGGATAGAAAATACAAATTTGATAACAATTTTTAAAGAATTTCCACATACTGATTTTGTTGAAGTAGCCGAAAACTTAATGACC
The DNA here is from genome assembly GCA_905480645.1 of uncultured Tateyamaria sp. Lineage (GTDB taxonomy): Bacteria > Pseudomonadota > Alphaproteobacteria > Rhodobacterales > Rhodobacteraceae > Tateyamaria. The sequence continues at coordinate 24,660 of CAJQRC010000013.1, read as the reverse complement.
TTGGTGCACCGCACGTCACTGGGTGACATTAACCCTGTGATCAGCAGCTTTGATTGTAAAATGATCGAAGTTTTACCAACTAGCCGAGAGCCGATGCGCGGGTTTGTCGACAAGATTAAAGCGCTTGAGGGGCAGGGGTCAGTTCTATCTATCTCAGTCATTCACGGGTTTATGGCTGGTGATGTGCCTGACCTTGGGTCGCGGGTTGTTGTTGTGACAGATAATGACCAAAGCGGCGGTGACCGACTAGCCGCAGAGCTAGGGGCTGAATTATTCTCGATGCGCGGTAAGACACGACCCGAATTTCTAACTTTAAACGAAGCTTTTGATAAAGCTGAAGTGTCCAAAGCGGTGCCTGTGGTGATTGCAGACATATGGGACAATCCCGGCGGCGGCGTTCCAGGGGATTCCACGATTTTATTACGAGAACTGTTGCGTCGCAGGATTAAGAATGCCGCCTTAGCAACCATCTGGGATCCAATTGCTGTCCGCACTTGTTTTTCTGCTGGAGAGGGTGCCCAATTTCAGCTGCGCTTTGGCGCCAAAATGTCCAAGTTTGCCGGTGAGCCCATGGACGCATACGTCATCGTTAGGAGAGCTGTGCGTGACGCAGTCCAAAGCTTTGGTCAGAGTATTGTCCCTTTAGGTGACGCAGTATGGATTGAAGTGGGTGGGATCGACGTCATATTAAACTCTGTAAGAAGTCAGGTCTTCAACCCAGACATTTTTTCCAACTTTGGAATCAACCCTAAGAGTAAGAAAACCCTGATCGTTAAATCAACCAACCATTTTTACGATGCATTTTCTCGGATTTCGCAAGATATTCTATACGCTGCAGTGGATGGCCCCTATCCCAACGACCCCAAGACCAACTCCTATAGCAATCTGACCAGAGACATCTGGCCTCGCGTGGAAAACCCTCATGGTTGATAACGTAACCTCGGTCAATACACCCACATTTATCGTTAATGAAGCTGTCGCACTAAGGAATATAACAGCGTTCCAAAGCCATTGTAACGAAGTTGGCCTTGCGCTGCGCCCACATATTAAAACCCACAAATCCATCCATTTTGCCAAAGCTCAAATGGCAGCAGGCGCAATCGGTATCACATGCCAAAAAATTAGCGAAGCTGAAGCGATGATCAATTCCGGAATTAATGATATTTTGATCACCTTCAACATTATTGGCCCTGAAAAACTGGGCCGCCTGCGTGCCCTATCAAGCCGTCTTGCCGCTTTATCGGTCGTTGCGGACAATGCAGAAGTAATTCAGGGATTAGGACAAGCCTTTGAAGCGGCACCGCTCCCACTCACTATTTTAGTTGAATGTGATACGGGTGCTGGGCGTTGTGGAGTGCAAACTCCAAAGGCAGCTTTGGAATTAGCTGAAAAAATTTCTCACATATCTGGCTTAATCTTTGGGGGCTTGATGACATACCCAGCGGCAAACGGCAGCAAGGATGCAGCACAATTTATGCGAGATACAAAACAGCTTCTGGGCGCAAAAGGAATTGTGTGTCCAGTCGTTTCATCAGGTGGCTCACCAGATATGTGGAATGCAACTACAGCTGGTATCATTACCGAATACCGCATTGGAACCTATATCTATAACGACCGTTCACTGGTCCAGCGCGGGACTTGTACATGGGGTGAATGTGCAGGTCATGTTCTAGCAACGGTCGTCAGTATACCTACGCCTGACCGCGCAATCATCGATGCAGGATCAAAGGTACTGACCTCTGATCTTTTGGGCTTCTCTGATTATGGCCATGTTGTTGGCAAACCAGAAATTAAAATAGTTGGTCTAAGCGAAGAACACGGCGTTTTGGCGGTTACCCCAGAAAGGCAACTTGTCATTGGTGAGCGCATCAGGATCGTGCCAAACCATGTATGTGTGGTGTCGAACATGTTTGATGATATTTGGATTGAAGATGAAAACGGAAGTCTTGCAGAATTGCAAATTGATGCCCGAGGGTGCGTAATTTAGAAAATTTAAATCGGTCTATACAACATTTAGTTTATCTGTTTAGTTGCATTATGCGCATTAAATCTAGCAGTTTTAGTGTTGGGGCATAGGTTAAGGTAGTCCTAGGAGTTGCGTCATAATTTATCGCAGGAGTGACACGACATGGCGCATGTCGTAAATCCGATAGAAATTCAAAACAACTAAAGCGATTCTAACTCTGCCTCAGCATGAAAATGGGACCAGAGTGATGAACAGAACTAAACCAATTCCAAACCCAATCGAAGCTTTGCGCGCCAATGTCTCTGTTCCGTTTGATGAAGCGCGCGCAATGCCGCCTGAGGTATATACTTCTGACACTTTTCATGATGCAGAGCTGGAGAACGTATTTAAGAAATCTTGGTTCTGCGTTGGGCGGGCAAGTGCATTGGCTAAAGTAGGCGACTATGTGACCTGTGAACTGGCGAGCCAGCCAATCATCGTTTTACGCGACAAAGACAGCACCCTACGAGCATATTCAAACGTGTGCCGCCACCGAATGTCTACTCTTTTGCATGGACGCGGCAACGCGAGAACAATTGTTTGTCCTTACCACGCATGGACTTACAATCTTGATGGCAGCCTGCGTGGCGCCCCGGCGATGGACGGCAATAAAGCATTCTGTAAAGATGAATACAGTCTGCCCAATATTACCTGTGAAGACTGGTTGGGGTGGGTGTTTATCACCTTGAACCCTAATGCCCGGCCTGTTGCCGAAGAATTGAGCGAAGTCGCAGATCTGGTCTCAGGCTACGACATGACTAATTATACGGAAACATTCTTTGAAGAACACCTTTGGGACACAAACTGGAAGGTGTTGGCCGAAAATTTCATGGAAAGCTACCATCTGCCAGTCTGCCACGCGGGTACCATCGGTGGGCTTTCTAGATTGGATGAGATGATCTGTCCGCCCGGGCGCAAGGCATTTAACTATCACACCATCCTCAAAGAAGAGTCCCTGCGCATCGCATTGGCACACCCTTACAACAAACGTTTACAAGGGGACGAACGCCGAACAACGTTTCTGCTTGCGATTTATCCTAGTCTGCTGATCACCCTTACCCCTGGATATTTCTGGTATCTAAGCCTGCATCCAAAGGGACCGGGGCAAGTAAAGATCCGCTTTGGTGGTGGCATGTCTGATGACTACAAGGATGATGTGGAAGCGCATCAAAATCTGATTGATCTCAAGACCCTTCTGGATGATGTGAACATAGAGGATCGTGGCTGCACCGAAAAGGTTTATCGCGGCCTTTCAGCAGACGGAGCAACACCTGGGCACCTATCCCACCTTGAACGACCCAACTTTGATTTCGCGCAATATCTCATGAGCCAAATGGATACATCTTTCCAACTCAGCATTGACCAAGGGGCCTAACTATATCGGTTTTGTCAGAGCAATTATAAGCAATCGCAGCCCTTCCTGCAGATCGGCCCATGACCATGCCCGGTGCATTTTATACATCTCAAAAACAATTTGAGTATGAAGCAGAGACCGTATTGCGCGGCATGGGCGCTCCAACCCTAACTAATGACGAACGGCTTAGATCCACGCTTTTTGCAATTTTCCTACTCTGCTTGCTAGTCAGGCTGCAACTTTGCTTGTGTCGCTTAGTATTTTTCCGTTAAATGCGGTGCAAATTCAGGTGGAATGGACGTTGTCTATCTACGGTGATGACCTGCAACAAGACACGATTTTAGCGCGCATTATGCTTTGGGATAAGGTCAATCAAGAGGATTGAGAAAAACTGGAACGTATGCAAATCGCACTCGGATCAGACAACGCGCTTTCGGGTCCTTTAGCAGAAGACGATTATGAAGGCACAACTCGTGATTTCCAGCTATGGCTTGCCGCACAAGACAGAAACAACTTGGTTCTGTCAGATTAAACTTTCTTGAAGGAGGTAGGCAATTTTTTGTTTCGCTGAATGACAGACATTCGCATCCTCATCATGGGTCTCAAAAGAGGTCCGGCTGTTGAGTTTTGCACGCGTCAAACTGATTTGCAGAAATTTAAACAATCTAAATCAGAGAGCTTCAGGTCGTATTGCGCTTGCGCATACAGTATAAATAGCAATCCTGATCACAGGAGCTCCTCAAGAATCAAAACCGATTCCAAAGGTATCCAGAAGCTTCAAGAAGCCCCCGCGCTTGCCCGTTGCGTCCTCCTGAGCCAAGCTTTTTTGCGCCAATTTTACCGCCGCACTACGCAGTGGTTCGGGCGGGAAAGGTATAGCAAACCTGCGTGGCATTTTTAGACGCGTACGTTCAGTGTTAAAAGACCCAAGCCGGTCCAGCATCGTCAATGCCGCAAACCTGCTGGCCGTAACCCCTTGCCCAGTAAATCCCATCGCATAAGCCACCTGCCCGCGATGCGCCAAACCTGAAAAGAACGTCGTGCGCGCAGAGGTATCAATGATGCCACCCCATTTAAAATCAAACTTAACATCGGCCAAAGTTGGAAAAGCCAAAACAAATTGGTCGGCCAAAAGCGCAAAGCTTTCCGGCCGTTGCAATAGCTCGTCATTACGATCACTACCGTAATAGTAGATCGCGTCAAAGCCCGCCCAGAGCATCCGATTATCAGCAGTCTTACGAAAATAGTGGAACTGATTACCACTATCCGCAATGCCATGGCTCCCCAACCATCCAATGCTGGCCCACTGCTCCTCACTCAAAGTTTCGGTCATCAACGAGTAGTCATAAATTGGAATGAACGACATACTCAGACGCTTTAACAGTGGCTTAGCAGAGTTAGTCGCCAAAATGACCTGCTTAGCGCGGATATAAGCGCTTGGCGTTTGCACTCCCATCATGTCGTCGTCGCGCTTCAATGAGGTGACAGGAGTATTTTCAAAAATTTCGACGCCTTGTGCAAGGCAAACGCGGCGCAGCTCAGATACCACCTTCGCTGGATTAACAAGGCCATAGCTTGGCTCAAACAGACCTGCACTGTAGACTGGACTATCAAGCTTTTCCTTCAGCGCGTCACCCACCAACAGCTCATGTGCAATACCAAAGCGCGAGTAGTTTTGCGCCATGCTGTGCAAGCCCTCAATCTGCCATGGGGTTGTCGCAACATTTAACTTACCAGCTTGTTCAAACTCACCTTGTATCTCATATCGCTCAAGGTCCCGCGCGAAGTCATCTAGGTTCTCTTGCCCCAAACGAATTAGTGTTTCCGCTTCACTGGGATGACGCGTTAAGGCGTTTGAGGCTCCATGGGAAATCGAAGGTGCACAAAAGCCACCGCTGCGTCCGCTGGCATCTTGGCCACATCGCTTCCCTTCAAGCACAGCTATTTTTGCGTCAGGATTGCGTTCACGTGCTTTAAGTGCGCTCCAAAGACCTGTAAAACCTCCACCAACAATGGCCAGATCATAGGTTGCATCTTGAGATGCAGGTGCGCAATCGGCCGTTACCGGAACAGTTGTAAACCAAAATGGTAATGATTTTGCATCGCTAAATTTATAGCTCGGCGTCATGACCAATCACCAGGAGATATTATGGCATCCAATAGCTCTGTCACCACAATAACCACCGCAAAGCTACTGTCAGAAGCAAAAGCCATAAACACTTCCTATACACAATTGAGTTTTGTACATATTTGCCTCCTTATTTAAGCTGCGTTTAAGAAATTTTGCGTCCACCCGCGTCTAGGAACCAATCGTCTGGGTAAGGGTACCACCAGTCATGGCGCACTGGTTTATGATCCAAGATCACCATCTTTGTACGGCGAAAAGTGTCAAGTCCCATGCGCCCCAATTCACGCCCAATGCCTGAGTTTTTCCATCCCCCGAATGGTAAAGCATCGTTATCAATCAGTGGGTTATTGATCCACACCATCCCCGCCTCTATGCGTTCATGGGCTTCATGAGCCTCCTCAAGAGAGGTAGTGAAAATCGATGCTCCAAGCCCAAATTCAGAAGCATTTGCTCCGTCAATTGCAGCGTCAAAGTCGGGAACCCGAATAATAGCAACAACTGGACCAAAACACTCTTCATTCATAAGCGCCATATCTACCGTACAATTGGTAAGGATTGTCGGCTCATAGAACCAGCCTGTTTGATGCGTAGGAGGGATACGCCCACCACATTCAACTTTCGCACCTTTGGCAATTGCGTCCGCAATAAGCCGTTCGACTTTGTCACGCGCTGCTTTGCTAACAAGCGGCCCAATCTCAGATTTATCCAATCCATTGCCTATGCGCAGCCGCGCAGTTTCGGCCGTAAACGCTGAGACGAACTCATCATGCACGCTGTCCACAACATACATCCGTTCGGTCGAGGTGCAAACCTGCCCCGTCATATGAAATGCGCCGGTAACAGCACCGGCCGCTGCAATGTCAATTGGTGCATGCGCAGTGATAATCATCGGATCAGATCCGCCCGCCTCAATCACTACAGGTTTCATTTTAGCCGCTGCAGCTGTGGCAACAGCCTGACCTGCTGCAACTGAACCTGTGAATGCAACTGCATGAGTTTTAGTACTGGAAACCAGCGCTTTGCCGACCTCAGCGCCACCCGGAAGACAGGCAATCAAACCATTAGGCAAAACTGAAAAGGCCTTCATAAATTCCAAAGTCGACAATGTGGTCGCCTCAGCTGGCTTAACCACACAGCCGTTTCCTGCAGCCAGAGACGCCGCCACAGTCCAGCACATTAAGAGCACCGGAAAATTGAACGGCATAATGTGAACAGATACGCCCAACGGTTCGTATTTAGCAAATTGCATGGAACCTTTTTGAGTGGTGCCTGCAACCTTACCAGCTTCGTCACGCGCCATTTCTGCGTAGTAGCGAAAAATAGGCGCACAGTTGGCAAGCTCACCAATTGCTTCTGGGTAAGGTTTACCCATCTCGCGGCTCATCAAGATCGCACAGTCAGTAAGGTCCATATTTTCGATGCGGTTCGCCAAGGTATGCAAAGCAGTGGCACGCGATTTTGCGTCAAGAATTTTCCACTGAGTTTGAGCAGAATTCACAAGTGACAAAGCGCTGTCGATTTCATCAACAGTAACTTCGCCACGCACGCCAACCTTGGTTAATTTAGCTGGATCCTCGACGTCGTACCCCGCATTTTGCGTGGGGTAGAAATTAGGAGCGACAAAGTAAGTTGGTGCTTGGGTATCAAGCTGCATCAGATGGTCCTTTACGAGAGTTTAGACATTGCAGGGGCAGCATCTCGCCATCCTCGCAAAGTGTCGTCAAGAAAATCACAAATTTCAGATAGTTTTGCCATCCGCAACGCGGTCTGCATTTGCCTCAAGACGCGTGGCATGAATTTCAAATAATTCGCTTTTCCGTCACGCAATTTCAAACGAGGGAATAATCCCACTAACCGAGTATGCCGTTGTGCAGCAAGTAGATAATAGCGCTGCATTATTGCATCCTCTGTGCCACAAAACGCAGGAATTGCATTTAGATAACGGCGTAACATTGCGTCCTCTAGACCGTTCGCAAGATCACGGCGCGCATCTTGCAGAAGCGACATAAGATCATATTCAGCAGCCCCTATTACTGCATCTTGAAAATCAAGCAACCCACATGCCGCGACACCTGCACGGTCCTGAAGGAGCATTAAATTATCTATATGAAAGTCTCGCAATACCAAAGCTTTCGGCGCTTCTTCAAGCGGCATCAGCGCCTTTTTCCAAACCTCACAAAATCGTTCATCAAATTTAGCAACATTGATTTCTGGCGCAAAACCTGGAACAAACCAGTGCGAAAATATCGAAATCTCTTCTAGAAGTGTCGCAGTATCGTAGGCAGGCACAGTGACCGATATGGCGTTCTGCGCGCTATGCAAATGCACTAATACGTCAATTGCAAGTTCATAGAGCGCTGCTTCGTTGTACCCGTCATTTAACAGAGTGCCGTATGTTGCGGTACCAAAGTCCTCGATCAAGGCCAAACCTGCCGCAGGCTCCGCTCCAATTACCCGAGGTGCGCTCAGACCAAGGCTGTTTAGGTGACGCGCCAGACGAATAAACGCTGCAAAGCCAGCCGGGTCAGTGCGATCCTCCATCAGCAGATTACCCACGTTCACCAAACGAATATAGCTGCGCGCAGAAGCATCACCAGGAAGTAGTTCAAGCTCTGCACCGCTCTGACCGTGACGAGCCAAGAATGTAGCGATCGGCGGCGCAAGCGTGAGAGGTGCACCCAATATATTCATCGGATCATATAGACCTTTTTAATCGTTTCATGGACAGTACAAATACCTTTCCAATCTTGAGGGAAAAACGCTGCTGTGTCCGGCATGACCTCAATCACATCGCCACTTTTATGAACGTAAGTGCAACGCCCCTCTAAGAAATGGCAGAATTCATCACTGGTGACGTGGCACTCCCATTTCCCTGGAGTGCAAATCCATAGGCCACACTCAGATTGTCCTTCAGGGCCTTTATGCAGAACAACGCCACTGACTTTTGAAGTGCCTTCAATCATGGTCGGTATGACGCCCCAATCGACAGTTTCGGTGATCTCAAGTGGTGCGCGCATGACAGGAGTTTTCATATGTATTGCCTCATGTTAGCATGTAAATGTTGCGAATAGTTTTAAAAATTTCTGCCACGCCCGACCATCCCTTGGGAAAAAGAACGCAGGTGCCTGCAATGACTTCGATTACCTCGCCGTTATCATGGGTGTAACGCGCGCGACCAGAAACAAAGTGACAGAACTCGTCACGAGGCAGGGACAGTCGCCAACGGCCAGGCGTGCAATCCCAAATGCCAGTTTCAGGGATGTTATCTGGTCCCTTGTGCAACAAACGACCAGTTGAATGAGACGCCCCTTCCAACAAGTCAGGTTGGGGACCCCAATCCACAACATCCTCAAAGCCGGTTGCATTATGAATATGTGGGGCAGAAGAGTTTAACTGGCTCATTCTACCAACCCTGCCAGAAGTTTCGCAGCCTTTTTTGGTCCTTCACAAGACTGCATATGCTTCGAAATTTTACCCAGCTTTTCAGCCATTTCAGCATTGGTCAGGCAGGCTTCAATCTTGGCAATCATTTCCTCATCAGTCCATTCATAGCGATCGGAGCGAAATCCATAGCCAGTTTCTTGCACACGCATAGCATTATCATGGCCATCCCAAACGTAAGGCATGATGATCGCAGGCTTACCAAAATACAGGCATTCTGTGAACGAGTTATTGCCCCCATGATGGATGACAGCATCAACTTGCGGAATGACAGAAGGTTGCGGATACCAATCCTCAATAATGACGTTTGGCGGGATATCAGTGTAGTCGTTTTTATAGTCCCCGACATTAACCAATGCACGGTAACGTGATTTACCAACTAGCGTTATCAAACGTTTCAGCAGATCGGTGTCACCCGCGCCGAGTGATCCAAAAGAAATGTAGAGTAACGGGCCATCGTTGTTCACTCCGAATTTTGGCACAGTATAAGCGTCATCTTCACGCACGCAGCCCTCTAGATATTGGAAACGGGCAGGGTCTAAAGGCGTATCACGCGTGTAAGTCAACGGCTCTGGATAAAGCATCATATTCATATGTGGTGAAGCTTCAAAAAACTCGCCTAATTTGTAAGAGTCTTCACCACAGGACGTGAGGAAATCGTTGAAATCCGCATGGATTGGCGCGATGATCTCTTCAAACTTGGCACGGAATGCAGAGTGTCCCACCGTGTCATTTTCGGACATCCCAGACAAATGCGGTGGAATAGCCGGATCTTCAATTTCGTTCTCAGAGCATGAAATAATGCGCACCCAAGGCACACCAAACTGCTTGATTGCTGGAAACAGGATAACGTTATCTACAGCAATCACATCTGGTTTGATTTTAGCCAGAACGCTAGGCAAATCTTTTTCCGCCCACTTGGCACTGTCAACAATCGCCTCCCAACATTCTTTGACATAGTTATCAATTTGGTCAATTGGAGCTTTACGAAAATTGGGGATGTGTCCATTAATAAAGTCTTCCCAAAACTTGGCCATTTGATCTGCTGGCATTGGCTCAGACAAGGCCACTGGATAAGCTTCAAAACCGTAACCTTCGTAGATTTCAACAAATCCGGGGTCAGACAGAAAGACAGCTTTATGCCCCATCGCAGTTATGGCTTGAGCAATACCAACCGAGTTCAGCGCTGGGCCAAAAGCAGCTTCGGGAAAGAAGGCAAATGTTTTCTGTTTCATGGGGTGTCTCCTCTGTCATGTTGTAATGTTCGATTTATGCGAAAAAAATATGAGTATCTTTAGCGTACCAACTGACATTGATTTGTTGCCCCGTAGAGGGGCAATGCGCCTCAGCGACATCTGCTGTCATACGCACAACAATGGGTGTCTCCGAAAGATCAGTTTTTAAGTGCAACAACAAATCCAGACCGTGATAGGCAATGGCGGTAATCTCACCGCTTAACGCATTGTCGCCATTTTCTCCGATCATAAGGCGTTCAGGGCGAATGGCCGCAACGGCATCACTGTTAGAGGCAGAGTTGTTGATCTGATTGGCTTTAATGGCTAAGCCATTTGCAGTCACAAAACCTTGGCTTGATTTCCTAATCGGAAGAAAGTTCATCACTCCTATAAAATCAGCCGCAAAACGGCTTTCAGGGGCTTCGTAAATCTCTTGCGGCGTTCCTACTTGCAACAAACCACCATCTTTCATAATGGCAATGCGATCAGCCATAACCAACGCTTCTTCTTGGTCGTGGGTCACGATGATAAAGGTGATGCCAAACTCTACTTGCAAGCGTTTTAGCTCAAGCTGCATTTCACTTCGTAGCTTTTTGTCGAGCGCACCAAGCGGTTCATCCAACAACAAAACCTTGGGTCTTTTGACCAAAGCTCGCGCCAAAGCAACACGCTGACTTTGTCCACCAGACAACTGATCCGGCTTGCGATTACGTAAGTGTTCCAACTGAATAACTTGCAAGATTTCATCGACGCTAGCTTTGATCTGCTTCTTTGGCAACTTGTCCATCTCAAGACCATAGGCAATGTTTTGCGCCACAGTCATATGTGGGAACAATGCATAAGATTGGAACATCAAATTCAAAGGCCGCTGGTTTGGCGGTAAATGTGCGATGCTAGAACCCTCAAGCTGCACATCACCACCGCTCAGTTTTTCAAACCCAGCAAGCATCCGAAGCAACGTAGTTTTACCACTGCCTGACGCTCCCAATAGGGCAAAGAATTCGTTCTCACGGATATCCAAGGTCACACCAGTCACCGCTGTAACAGGGCCGAAGTTTTTTTGGACCTTTTGTATGCTCAGAAACGATTGGTTCATTATCCCGACAGGCCCCCTTTATTCAGCCGCTGAGAAAGGGCAAGACAGATCACTGAAACGGTCATAACAATAGATGCCAGCGCGTTAATCTCGGGCGTTACACCAAAACGGATCATCGCATAAATCTGCATTGGCAAGGTAATTGAAGACCGGCCTGCCCCCGCAGTGAAAAAAGCTATTATAAATTCATCGACAGACAGCGTAAATGCGAGCAAAGCCCCAGCCACAATGGCAGGGGTGAGCACCGGAACCATAACGCGGTACAGTGTGGTTATAGTCGAGGCCCCAAGATCAGCAGAGGCCTCCACAATTGACCAATCGAAGCTTTTCAAACGCGCACGCACTACAGCGCACACGAATGCAAGATTGAACACAACATGGCTGACAATGATTGTATGAAGACCCATTTTAGCGCCAAGCAAAGAGAAAAAGCTCAGTAGCGCAATCGCCAGAACAATGTCAGGAATAATCATTGGTGCAAAAATAACCGTCTCCAACCACTTGCCATTGCGCCGCCGAATTTCCACTCCAACCGCGAGAAAAGTTCCCAAAAAAGTCGAAAGAATAGTGGAACAAATTGCAACCACAACCGTATTGGCCGCCGCACCTAAAATGTCATCATTTTCCAATAAAGCGCCATACCATTTAAAGGAGAACCCAGTCCACGCAGTTGGCAAGCCACCTTCATTGAAGGACAGGCCAACAAGCACTGAAATCGGAATGTAGAGAAAGGCAAAAACAACGCCAAGAATTAATAACATCAAACGAAAGGTGTTACGCTCAGCCATTGCCTTGATCTTTCTTCATACCCGCCGCTCGCTCGGCCACCGTGGCTTGCGCCATCAAAAGGCCAAGCATCACTGCGATCAGCACCATCGAAAGAGCTGCGCCAAAGGGCCAATCGTTTGCCGTCAGAAATTGAGCATAGACAAGGTTACCAATCATCTGGAACTGACCACCCCCCAGCAAGGCTGGCGTTACAAAATTACCAATTGATAGAACGAAGACGAAGACAAATCCCGTTGCGATACCAGGCACGGTCATTGGCAGCGTCACTCGGCGGAAAGTCGTCCATGCAGAGGCCCCAAGGTCACGCGATACCTCGGTGATTTCTGGGTTCAAGCGAGATAGCGGCGCATAACAGCTGAGGATTACAAAGGGTAAGTAATTATAAACAAGACCAATCACCACAGCCTGTTCGGTATAGAGCATACTTGGCAGTTCGCCTTGGTATCCAATCCAACGCGCAAGGTTCACAATCAAACCTTCGCGGTTGAGCAGCACGATCCACGCATATGTGCGCACTAGATAATTTGACCAAAATGGAAGCACCGCAAAAAACAGCAGCAAAGGCTGATTACGACGCGGCATAGCCGCAATCGCATAGGCAGCAGCATAGCCTAAAACGCAAGCGATGCCAGCAGATAGACCAGCGATCCCAGCCGACTTAAGAAAAATTTTAAAGTAAAGTGGATCGAAAACTAACGCTAGGTTTTCAAGCGTCCATGTATACTCAATCCCACCATAAATACCCCGTTGGAAAAAAGCCAATACCAAGATCAATACACAAGGCACTACCATCAGGGCCAATAACCACAAAATGGCAGGTGACATCAAAATAAGAGCTCTGCGATCAGTGGACATTACGGGACCCAGCACCAAAAGAATCTGGCGTTATAATGAAAGGAAAATGCCCCCGAATGTTAAACACTCAGAGGCAATTTGAAAGTTTCAATTTGCGGCTTTGATTTCTGATACAAGGCGCGAATAATCACGCTGTGCTGCGCCAACATCCCGCATCTGTTCAAACTTTAGCATATCCGCAGGCGCCATGCCCATATTGGGGAAAGTTTCAATCAAGCCTGCGTCCACACCATCCATCGCAGCCTTATTTGGCACTTTGTAAAGAATGTTTTCAGCAGCCCATCGATGATTGTCAGCATCCAGAATGAAGTTCACAAAGTCATATGCTGCATCTTTATTTTCTGAGGCTTTCAAAATTACCATAGTGTCAACCCAGAGATCAGAACCTTCTTCAGGGATCATGTATTTGATGTCAGCGTTTTCACCAATGCCATAGTTGCACCACCCATCCCATGCGTGAACCAGTTCAGCTTCACCTGACACCAACTTCGCATAAAATGTCGTATCATCGTAAGCCAACAATGATTTTTTGGCTTCAATCAACAGATCACGAACCTCAGCCATTTTGTCAGGATCAGTTTCGTTTACAGAATAACCCAGTTGAAGCTGGCCTGCTGCAAGTAACCAGCGATCCGTGGCGAGCATTGTTGTTTTACCTGCAACATCCGCTTCTGGCGCGAGCAAATCACCCCAGGAAGTTGGAGTATCAACCAGGTCAGATCTATAACATAATCCTGTGGTACCCCATGCATATGGCAACGAGAAGGAATTGCCGGGATCATGCGGCAGTTCTGTGGCTTCTGAATATAGGTTAGCAATATTTGGAATTTTGGCGTGATCCAAAGTTTCAGCAAGGCCAAGGTTGTTTAGAACTTCTGCAAAAGGTGAAGAAACGAAAACAACGTCGTAGCCGACACCTTTGGCCGCAATCAACTTTCCCATAATTTCTTCGTTTGTCGCGTGCAGGACCAGTTCAGCCTGATTGCCGGACGCCGTGTTAAATGCATCGATAGTATCGGCAGCCATGTATCCGTCCCAATTGGAAACGGTAAGGGGTTCAGCGAATGCAGGCGCGGAAAACGCAGCCAGCGCCACAATTGCACAAACGCTGCTGCGCGGGGAAAGTCGTGACATCTAAAATACCTCCAAAATGTTACATCTGTTGAATGTCTCCCCGATGGGGTGACTGTTTTTTATTTGCGTTTCTCAAGCGACGCTTTAAAGCAGTATTAATGCAACAAAATATACGTCAATTTGTTTTTGCGGTCTTTTCTCTTCTGATGCCACACGAGGAAACAAACTGCCATGCAGACCTTTAGAAAGACACCGATGCTACAACCCCGCAGTAATACACGTCAAAACCATTTGAAGTTGGCCCGTAAAATCACCGAAGTGGTCCTTGAGCGTGGCTTTGCAGAGGGCGCTCATCTGCCGGAGTCCACACTATCAAAGGCCTGCGGCGTATCGCGTACTCCCATTAGATCTGCATTAAAACTACTAGAAAACAATGGTATTGTTCAGCGCCGTGAGGAAGGTGGATATTTTCTACACGTTAGCCCTGAACGCATTGCAGCTGGAGGCTTGTCCGATCTGGAGGATATGGAAGACAGTCTGGCAACACGTATTTTGTCAGATCGCGCAGAGCGCCGAATTACAGATATCCAGTCAGTCAGCGCACTTGTAAGGCGGTACGACGTTCCACGGTCATCTGTATTAAATGCGCTAAAAATACTAAGTAGCGACGGGATTGTCGTGCAACTTCCTGGCCGCGCATGGGCTTTCCAGCCGATTCTAGACAGCTCAAACGCACTTAATGATAGCATTGCCTTTCGCCTGTCGTTGGAACCACAGGCCATAACAGCGCCTGGATTTCGAATGGACAGCCAAAAAACAGGACTTTTGCGGCAGCAATTGCAAGAGTTTGCGCTGCGGCCTGATGGAGCATTAAGCGCTGTAGCATTCCTACATCTGGATTGCGCATTTCACAGCTTTATCGCTGAAAGCTCCGGCAACCGTTTCGTCAAAGGCACTTTGCTTGCGCATCAACGCTTGCGGCTGTCCACGCAAAAAAACCACTCCATCCCTAATTTTCGCTTACGACAATCACTCGAAGAACACCTTGATATTCTGGATAGCCTTGAACGCTCGCAACTTCGGCTTGCCGCCGACCAAATGGTAGTGCATTTGCGCCGCAGCCAAATTCGCAAACCCCAAACTCTCAATCGGGGCATTCTACCCATGGGAAGAGGAGCACTTGCATGAAAAAACCAGTCATCGCGCTGTTTCCCGAAGCCAGTTTTGGTTCTGCTCTAAATTGTGTTGGAATTGCGCAACAACTGCAGCACCAAGGCAGTACACCTGTGTTTCTGTGCCATCCAGGTTTTAATGGCGTGTTCGCTGAATATGGTTTCAAAGAATACCAACTGCCGCAAAGCGCTGAGGCACAGCATCAAAACGAAGAAACATGGCAAGCTTTTGTTACGGCCCATCTCGAACACTTCAATCAGAACCCAACTGAGCAATTAAAAACCTATGTTGGGCCAACATGGGAAGCTATCGTAGATACGGCCATTCAGGTGGAAGACGGTCTATCACAGTTGCTGAAACGGATAAAACCAGATGGCATTGTTCTTGATAACGTCATCATGTTCCCGGCAATCGCAAATGCGGGTGTACCGTGGATCAGGGTCGTTTCTTGTGCTGAAACTGAAATTCCAGACATTAACATACCACCTTATTTGTCCGGCATGGCTGCAGATGACCCCGCGCGTCCTGCGTTTGAATCCGCTTACATCAAAACCACACTACCCGCACAAAAGCGCTACAACATATTCCGACGCGCGCGTGGCTTAGCTGCATTACCTGCCGGCCAGTTTTTAGAAACCTCGCCGCATTTGAACCTACTCTTGGCGCCAAAGAGTATCCGCTATGAACGCGCAACACCACTTCCAGAAGATCAGTTCGTGTTTTTAGATGGCTGCGTTCGTGAAGAGGCCCAGTTTGAGCCACCACCTCTTCCTGTGAATGAAGGCCCCATTGTCTACCTGAGTTTTGGTAGTCTTGGCGCGATCGACACCGATTTGATTAGCCGCATAATCGCAGTTTTCGCGACAATACCTGCTCGTTTCTTCGTGAACGTTGGAGAATTCTTGGAAAGCTACCAGCAAGTGCCTGATAACGTATACCTCGGCAGCTGGTTTCCACAGCCCTCAATCGTTTCACAAGCTGATTTATTTATCCATCACGGTGGTAACAACAGCTATTGTGAAGCACTACACTTTGGAGTTCCTTCACTAATCATGCCATACTGTTGGGACGGCCATGACAATGGCTTGCGAGCCTTACAAACCAACACTGGCGTGAACATGCAACGTGCTTCATGGACCCCTCAAGAGCTAAGGCAAATCATGACCGCCTTGCTAAACGACAATTTAATGATAACCCGCATGCGAGAGATTTCAGATAAGATGAAGAAAGGAAATGGTGTCCGTGACGCTGCGTTAGCTATTTTAAATAAAATATCAATTTGAGATCTTATTTTACGTAAGTGGTCTCAGCAAGGCCACCAAACGAATTTGAACAGAGTCTCGATATGAACCTCTTGCAACTAAGGCAAAACAGTAGTCGAGGTCACCTAGCATTGTGGTCACCTCTGATTGCCTACAAATAAAACAAGGGTATTATTTGTCTGTCTTATCAAATTTTCTTAATTGGACCCATGAGTGCTGATCTCGGACAGTCACGGAGAGTTATATTTGCAGCAATATGTATCATATAATATGCCTTATATTAGCCATTAAAACAAATTACATTTTTTAACATACAAATTATGACACTATTAAATCGGAGGAAATTTGATTGATATATTTAAGAAACCTTCCAAAATAAATGAATGAGCAGTCTGTGGAGTATTAAAAGATCATTACAAGTGTAGAGGTTGTTTTTAAGAGTACAGATGTCAAAGTTCAGAAAAATAAAATAAGAATGAAAACAATCATAGTTTCGCTACTTAAAGTGTAGGTTTGCATCTATGAAATTCACCTTTGGGCATCTTTCAACCTTCCCAAAATATCAATGCCTTGCTGGTTAAAGAAATGTAACATATCGATAAAAATCCAGTTTTCTTTAAGTTTGTCATCTTCGCGGCGGTAAATATCGATAACACGGAACTCACACAACTTTTCGCTACATGGCAGTCCTAAATAGCCACCCGTTACTTTTGCTCTAAAATTGGGCCAACCAAAAAATCCGCCATAGTGCCCCTCTGCAATGCGAGCTATGTGCCCTGTCCCTGATCGATCGCTTAGCCCGGACCTAAATGGCCCCGAATGCTGCTCTGCATATCGCTTAATAGTATAAGTTGCGCCAATACCAGCTGGCCCCCACCAAATCATATCATCATGCCAACTAAGAGCGAGTTCTTCTTCAAGCGGTAATCCACTATTCCATTGTCCCAAATCACTTATCATTTTGTGCATGACATCCAATGTCTTTTTACCTTCAACGGGGTCAAAATCTGCAAAGAGTAACCCATCATGAGTAGCGGGCCCCGGCTGAACGAAATGTGCTGCCGCTTGATCTGGAAAAGGAGCGTACCCTGCTTGAATCATGAAATGCGGAATATCAAAGTAGAAAGCTGTTTCAGCAATCTTTCCATCTAAGACTTTGTGGAACTCTGCATATCGCAACATGATCATCTTACCAGTGGGCTGAATACCCAGCCATTGGCTATCAAACAAACCCATCAAGTGCCCCATAGAACACACCCACACTGATCCGTCTTCATCAATGAAGTTATCACCAGCAAAAAAGACGTCCATCCGGCGCTGCATGTGAGTTACTGCGCTGCGAAAAGGCTGCCAAAAAAGCGTTGAAACCACCTCTGAACTAACTTGTAAATGAAATGGGTGAAATCCACGCCATGTGTATTTAGCTGCGGTGTAATCACTCAAAACCGCACTGATTCCGTCAATTTCAACACTGTCCAATGCATCGTAATATTCACGCACGACTTGTTTTTCAGCTTGAAAAGCCAATATCCCATTCCTTTTTTATTTCAGCATGTAAAGGCTTTACAGCATTTGACACGATCACCTTGCATATGCATGCAAAATTAGCTTGCATGCGCATCAAATCGAAGTCTATATCTTTTTTGCAAACGTATGCAAAATGGCCTTTGATCATTTGGGGGACTGCATGGCCGAAATCCAATTGCGCGGGCTATCAAAGCGATGGGGAAACTTTGTCGGTGTTGAAGACTTCAATCTTACGATTGCAGATCAAGAATTTTTGGTCCTGCTTGGCCCGTCTGGCTGTGGCAAAACAACGACCATGCGGATGATCGCAGGTCTGGAGGACGTCACAAGCGGTGAAATCTTGATCGACGGTGTGCGCGTAAATGATTTGGATCCCAAAGATCGCGATGTTGCGATGGTTTTTCAATCCTATGCTTTATACCCGAACATGAATGTTTATGAAAATATTCGTTTCCCGCTGAAAGTGCGTAAAATTCCCGAAGCGGAACACGAAAAACGCGTGATGCGCGCCTCTGCAATGGTTGAGCTGGATGAATTCCTCCACCGCAAACCAGCAGAGCTATCAGGTGGGCAGCGCCAGCGTGTGGCACTTGCGCGTGCAATTGTGCGTGAGCCCAATGTATTTTTGATGGACGAGCCCCTATCTAACTTGGATGCAAAACTACGCGTCTCGACGCGCGCGCAAATTAAGAACCTCAGTCATGAGCTCAAAGTTACAACTATTTATGTGACGCATGATCAGATTGAGGCGATGACGCTAGCTGACCGCGTGGTCGTAATGAAGGGCGGGGTTGTGCAGCAAGTTGGTAGCCCAACCGAAATTTACGACCATCCGTCCAACGCTTTTGTCGCAAGCTTTATCGGATCACCTGCAATGAACCTGATAACTGGGATATTTAACAGTGGCGTATTTGAAGGCGAACATATCAAGGTCTCCGGCTTTAATAACGCGGACGGACCTATTCAACTTGGCTTTCGTGCTGAAGATGCGTCCATTGTAAAAACTGGCGGTGAGATTCACGCCGCCGTTTACACAGTTGAACTTCTAGGCGACGCTACAATGATTTCTGTGCGTGTCAACGGTGAGTTGGTGTCCGTAAAAGCGTCAAAAGATTATCGTGCACAGATCGGCGAAATGGTTCGCATCTCTGTACCAAATGAAATTTGCCATTTGTTCGATACACAAACGGGTGCGCGAATTGGGGATTAACCCCAAACAAAATCCCCCAAAAGGGGAATAACCAAGGTGCGATCTTGCAAGGCGCATCTTTTGAAAACCAGGGAGAAACAGATGTTTCTAAAGACAATTACATTCGCAGGTGCCTTTGCACTTTTGGGAAGTACAGCAATCGCTGGGTGTGGCATTTCAAGTGGCAACGTCAGCATTCTGTCAAACGACTTTCCAGCGATCCAAGCTGTGACATCAGCTGCCGCAACTTGCGCAGGTGACGGCGTTACTGTTGAAACCAATCTTACAAAAGATCACAAAGACATTATGGTTGCAGCGCTTACAGCGAACCCTGCACAATACTCTTCTGTTATTGTTTCCAACTCTACCCTCGTTACATTGATGAATGACGGTTTACTGCGTCCATTGGATGAAATGGTTGCAAAATACGGTGCTGCCTTAAACAAAAACCAGTTGATCACAGTGAACGGCAAAGTGATGGCCGTTGCCTTCATGGCTAACGCACAACACTTATTTTCACGCGTGGACGTTCTCAAGGCTGCTGGCGTTGATAGCATTCCAGCGACCTATGAAGAAGTTCTTGCCGCGGCAGAAAAAATTCGCGCGGCTGACCTAATGGAATATCCAGTTGCTTTAAACACAAAAGCAGGCTGGAATTTAGCTGAAGAGTTTGTAAACATGTACATGGGTACGGGTGCTGACTTCTTTAAACCTGGCACTGCGGAAGTTGCGATTAACAACAAGCATGGCGTTGCAACACTGGAAATGCTGAAATCATTAGTTGCCTATTCCAACCCTGATTACCTGACATATGATTCAAACGCGACACAAGCTGAGTGGGAAGCTGGTAATCTTGCACTGGCAACAATGTGGGGATCTCGCGGTAGTGCAGTCTTAGACGACGAAGGTTCAACAGCAGAAGTCGTTGCCGGTACCGTTCTTTCTGCCGCGCCATCATGGGGTAATGGCCCACGCCCTGCCTCAACATTATGGTGGGACGGCATCGCGATCTCAACCAACGTTTCAGACGAAGATGCAGAGGCAACATTCGCCGCTCTGATGAACGGCATTTCTCCTGAAGTTGTCAAAGCAAACAATGACGCAGCAGTTTGGTTGGTCGAAGGCTATATGCCAAGCCCAGCATCAGTAGGCGTTGCCGGCACAGCAAGTGGTGGCGCAGCACCATACCCAATGATACCATTCATGGGTGCGCTGCATGGCGCTATTGGCGCAGAAATCTCTGATTTCTTACAAGGGTCCGAAAGTGCGGAGCAAGCTTTGATTGACGTTGAAGCCGCATACACGGCAGCAGCAAAAGAGCAAGGTTTTTTAAAATAAACCACGCCGGAAGGGGGCTTTCTGTCCCCTTCCTTGGCGATTTAGTTTCACCATAGCCTCGGGCAAGCTTGATGAAAAACCGCACTTTTTTTTGGTTTATTTTACCATCGTTAATTACGATGCTGCTTTTTATCGCTTTGCCGATTGTTTCTGTCGCCGTGCAATCGATGCACATTGAGCACGAAGCCGTCATGGTAGAAGTTGAAAACTGCGGTCCCTTTGGCTGTAAAAAAGAATTACAAATAGACGTCGAAGAAACCGCAAAACTAAAAGAAGAGCGCCCGCTAGGTCAATTCAACGGTATAGGGACTTACACCAATCGTAACCATCTTGCCTTCATAGAAATTGGCCTCGCATTGCAATCTAGTAATGGCTTTCTTGACTTTATTTCCAAGGCATTAAACTTGCCGTTTTATCGGGCGCTAGCATTCACGTTAACTTACACTTTTATCGTAACACCACTGGTCATTTTTTTTGGGTTTATCATTGCACTTGGCGTAAACACACTGCCCAAAAGGATTAAAGGCCCAACGATTTTTATTTCTCTTTTACCAATGATCGTAACACCCTTGATAGGATCGCTGATCTTATTCTGGATGATCGATGCCAATGGTATTCTCGGCTCGGCCTTGCAGCGAATATTTGATGATCCAAATCTGTCATTAAAAGCGTCCCCCGCTCTCACTTGGATCATGCTGATGGTCTATGGTGTATGGCACTCTGCCCCATTTGCGTTCATCGTTTTTTACGCCGGCCTTCAAACAGTTCCTGGCGACACTATGGAAGCAGCCATGATCGATGGAGCCTCACGTTGGGAGCGGACCCGCTATGTGGTCTTGCCTCACCTGATGCCACTCACAGTTTTTATTTTGCTAATACAACTAATGGACAACTTTCGTGTCTTTGAACCAATTGTCAGCTTCTCTGCCCAAGCCAGTGCAACTTCATTGTCATGGATTATCTACAATGATCTTGTGGGTACTGAGAGCCAATTCTTTGGATCTGCCGGCGCGACCTCTGTCTTAACAATTATCGGCGTAGGCATCCTGCTTATTCCAGTACTGATCCGCACATGGCGCGACTTTAATCAGAAGGTGGTGTGATGTCAGATATCATTCATCGCCGATCACCCGTTTTGAATACGATTATTTGGGGCCTCGTCTTGATTTGGATCATTGCCGCAGGCTTTCCGTTCCTTTGGACGCTGTGGGGGTCTTTCAAAGTACAGGGCGATTTCTTTTCAAAAGCAGACTGGACCAACGCGGTTTACGGCGTTCGCACACATATCGAAACAGGCAGTATGTTCACTGGGAAGGGTTATTATGGCGCGTGGATCACTAAAGAGTTTTGGTTTGCTGCATTAAATACCGGCATGGTTGTGGTCTCGGTCGTTTTCATCTCACTGACGCTCGGAACCCTTGGTGGTTATGCCCTTGCCCGTTCGGGGAAAAAATACGCATTCTATTTTCTAATGCTAGCGTTGGTGTTCCGGGCCATGCCACACATCACATTAGTATCCGGATATCTTCTGCCGTTTTTCGAATGGAACATTTGGGGCTACCTGCCAACCGCAATCATTGTAATGGTAGCCATTAATCAACCATTCACCCTTTGGATGCTCCACAGCTTTTTTCTCAATATTCCAAAGGATCTTGATGAGAGCGCGATGGTAGATGGCTGCACACGTTTTCAAGCTTTTCGCCATGTTATCGTTCCAGTAATGTGGCCAGGCGTCGTGACGACAGGATTGTTCTCATTCCTTTTAGCTTATAACGATTTCACAGTGACTGCGACGTTACTTAGCCAGGCAAACCAAACGATGGTGCCAAAAATTGCCAGCTTCCTAGGAACTACTCAAACAGAAGGAAACGTTATGTTCGCAGTTGCGGCTGTTGTTTCAGCGACTGCACCACTCTTTGTCTTGATCTTATTTTTCCAACGCCAAATCGTTAGTGGCCTTACAGCAGGAGCCGTAAAAGGATGAGCGGAGCACGCCCAGAACAGGCAGTACTTTCTCGTGACACAGACATGTCTAAAACTGAGGAAACGCGGGCAGTAATAGAGGGTATGGTAGATGGTCTGAATGACCACCGCATTGCTGATATTGGTGAATTCTTCAGTCAGGGTTTCAGCTGGATGGGTAATAATGGCTGTGGAACTAAAGACGGAATCAAGGAATTCCAGGACAATTGGCAGAAGCCATTTCAAGCTGCGTTTTCAGATAAAGTTTGCGTTGACGAGGCACGCCTGTACATGGGCGAATGGGCAGCCGCATTCGGGCGACAAGAGGCATTGCATTCAGGCAATTTTATGGGGGTCGAAGCGACAGGTAAGCGCATTCAGATCCGTTATATGGATTTTTGGAAAGTGGAGAACGGCAAAATCACCGATAATTGGGTAATGGTTGATTTTCCACATGTCCTCGCACAATTAGGCGTTGATGTTTTCAATGGTCATGGCTGGGAAGCTTACGACCGAGGCGAGAAAACACCGCCATCACCCCCGAAAAAAACAGGAAAAGACTGATGGCATTAGAATATCTAAAACGCGGAAAACCGGATGCAGAACGTGCCAAGGATGACGCAAAAACCAAAGCCGTTGTAGAAGCTACTTTAAAAGATATCGAGCTTCGCGGCGATGCCGCAGTTCGCGACCTCTCAGCCAAGTTCGACAATTACTCTCCCGCGTCATTTAAACTGTCTAAGACAGAAATTAACGATTTAATCTCATCCCTGTCGGATCGCGAATTGGCGGATATTAAGTTTGCGCAAGAGCAAGTGCGTAACTTTGCTCAAGCTCAGCGCAACAGCATGTTAGATATCGAAGTCGAGACACTGCCTGGCGTAATTCTAGGACATAAAAATATTCCAGTTCAATCAGTTGGTTGTTATGTTCCGGGTGGAAAGTTTCCGATGGTAGCATCAGCGCATATGTCTATTGTCACTGCCACCGTTGCTGGTGTTCCAAGGATCGTAGCATGTACACCACCGTTTAATGGCAAACCCAATGCCGCAGTGATTGCTGCTATGCACCTTGGCGGCGCCCATGAAATTCACGTTATGGGCGGTATCCAAGCCGTCGGCGCAATGGCAATTGGTACAGAAACAACTGAGCCAGTTCACATGCTTGTTGGCCCAGGAAATGCATTTGTGGCTGAAGCCAAACGCCAATTATTTGGCCGAGTCGGCATTGATTTATTCGCAGGCCCAACAGAAACTATGGTAATTGCAGACGATACCGTTGATGGTGAATTGTGTGCAACAGATCTTCTTGGTCAGGCTGAGCATGGGTACAATAGCCCAGCTGTATTACTAACCAATTCACGTAAATTGGCTGAGGATACCTTGTGCGAAATCGACCGATTACTAAAAATTCTACCAACTGCTGACACAGCATCCGTCAGCTGGGCCGATTATGGCGAAGTCATATTATGTGATACCTACGAGGAAATGCTCTCAACTGCAGATGATATCGCTTCTGAACATGTGCAAGTCATGACAAACCGCGATGATTGGTTCTTAGAACATATGACTTGCTATGGTGCATTATTCTTGGGAGCGCGGACCAATGTTTCTAATGGGGACAAAGTCATTGGTACGAACCACACTTTACCTACAAAAAAAGCTGGTCGGTATACTGGTGGGCTATGGGTAGGGAAGTTTCTTAAAACGCATTCATATCAAAAGATCATGACAGACGAAGCTGCAACTTTGGTAGGCGAATACGGCAGCCGTCTTTGTATGCTTGAAGGGTTTGTTGGTCATGCAGAGCAATGTAATGTCCGAGTGCGCCGCTACGGCGGGATCAATATTCCCTATGGTGAAGGCGCACCCCACCGAGATGTAAAGAAATGAACATCTCACAACGCAGCATCCAATCAATTACACCGCTATTGGCGGCGCTGCGAGATTTTGAGCAAAAGACTGTGCGAGCAGCGTTTACAAAACTTATGGCACCAGAAGCAGTCGTTCACATGTGCTGCCCTTTTGGAGACATAGAAGGACCTACTTTTTACGATACTTGCTTTGTTCCATTACTCAAAGCCATACCCGATGTTGAGCGTCGTGACACAATCATCGTCAGCGGACAAACCCCCGAAGGCAAGAATTGGATTGGGTGCTGTGGCTCCTACATAGGGACCTTTGCAACGGCTTTTTTAGATATTCCACCAACGGGTCATTTGGCGCATATGCG
>CAJQRC010000012.1 GCA_905480645.1 uncultured Tateyamaria sp. | reverse complement strand
TTTTTGATTTTTTGACCTGTCCCCCCATTACTTCTTACAAAAGAAAACTTTTTGCTGAGTTAGGAAACTTTTTTATTTGAGCCCGAAGAAACTTAAATATAGAGTTGGGACAACTTTATATAGAGTTGGGACAACTTAATATACGGCAGTGAACTTATTTAATAAGCAGAGCTGAAAAACTTTTTTATCTTAAAGGTTCCCAGAAAAATATAAGGCGGTGAAACGATTCTTTAATCATTTAGTAGGGCTGTTGTATGGGCTGGATTTAAATTACTTCTTAAGTTATTGATTTAATTATATACATGGCGGACTGTCTCTCCGCCAGTAGCCCGTTTAACTTTAAAACATCTGACTCTCTCAGACCTTAATTTCCTATTTTGTCACGCCCATGAAGCGCCAATAAGTCAATAATTGGACCCTTAGGCACTACCCTTGCAGGGTTTATACTGTCATGGCTTTCGTAATAGTGCTTTTTTATGTGCTCCATATTGACAGTTTTGGCGATGCCGGGTTGCTGGTAAAGTTCGCGTAAATATCCAGATAAGTTTGGGTAGTCAGCAATTCGGCGGATATTACACTTAAAATGCCCCACATAAACTGCATCAAATCGAACCAGAGTAGTAAACAAACGCCAATCTGCTTCTGTAATTTCATTACCTGTTAAAAAGCGTTTCGAGGAAAGAATTCCTTCGAGCCAGTCCAATGTATCAAATAGTGGGGTGACTGCTGCCTCATAGGCTTCTTGCGTCGTGGCAAAACCACAGCGGTAAACACCATTATTTAGGGTTGTATACACCCGATCATTCAACTCATCAATTTTGGACCTAAGAGGTTCTGGATAGTAGTCGCCTTGCAACGCCCCGATTTCATCAAAAGCGGAATTAAACATACGAATGATTTCCGGCGATTCATTTGAAACAATTGTTTTGGTTTTTTTATCCCACAAAACCGGAACAGTGACGCGACCTGAGTAGTCCGGTTTAGCTTGGGTGTAGACTTGGTGCATAAACTTCGAACCATTAATGGTGTCAGGTGCTACACCCTCTCCAACGTCAAATGTCCAACCATTCTCAGCCATATACCAATGCACTATCGAGACAGAAATCATATTTTCCAAACCCTTCAGAGCGCGAAAAATCAACGTACGATGTGCCCACGGGCAAGCTAGCGAAACATAAAGATGGTATCGTCCTTTTTCTGCCCTAAACCCACCATCTCCACTTGGTCCCGCCGCACCGTCAGCGGTAACCCAATTTCTGAACTGGGGCGCTTTTCTCACAAAATGCCCCCCAGTGGCTGCAGTGTCGTACCACTGATCAACCCATTTCCCATTCTGTAATAAACCCATATACTTATCCTTAATTAAATAATCTTTTGATTTACTGATCCAATTATTCAGCAAACCAACAGACGCTTGCTCTTTTAATTACTGAGCTTGTGATACTGCTTGGGATACCTAAACCAAAAGACAAACTTGACCTCAATATATAAATGAATATCCATTAGTCATTGTCACAAGGAAAATCTGTAACAAAAAAAAGAACCACTGTTCCATTAGAACGAATGTGAATTAGGAAAATCAAAGAGCCCCGAGCGCTACAGACAGATTGTTTAAAATTTGGTGATGAAAATGAGTGACTTAGCAGCACTAAAGAACGAAATAATAGAGAAGTTTGGGACGCCATGTTCAGTAATTGATCTTGACGTGGTCGATCGAAACATCACGCGTGCCCAAAATTTATGTGACAAAGCCGGAGTTGCGAACCGACCACATATCAAAACGCATAAATCACCCCTACTTGCACAAATGCAAATTAAAGCTGGTGCACAAGGCATTACCTGTCAAAAGCTTGGTGAAGCTGAAGTGATGGCAGATGCAGGCATCACAGACATTTTGATTGCTACCAACCTACTGGGTGCTGCACGATCTGGTTCACTAGCAAATCTGCAAAGGCGTTTGCCTCTTAAGGTTTGTTCCGACAACGTAGTTTCTCTCTCTGCGTATGCTACCTGCGCTCAACAAGCTAATCGAGTGATAGACGTGGTAATTGAATGCGATACGGGACAAAAACGTGCCGGTGTGGAAACTCCAAATGAGGCAATTAAGCTTATACGTAGAATCCATAACGATCCGTGGCTTCAGTTCGCGGGACTTTTATATTACCCATCACTAGATGGATGGTACGATGTCCAAGTGTTCCACGATAAAATGCTATCAGAACTTAAAAAGATAGGTATTGCAATCAACATTGTATCAACTGGTGGTACTCCAAACTTCGCTCATATCGGTAAACTGAAAGGAGCAACTGAACACCGCGCAGGTACTTGTATTTTCAACGATATGATGATGGTCCAGAATGGGTTTGCAAATTTGGATGACTGCGCATTTCACGTGTTTACTAGCATTGTAAGTCGTGCAGGCGAAAATCGTGGGATTCTTGATGCTGGCTCCAAAACATTAACCTCAGACACAGGCGGATTGCAGGGCTTTGGTCGAATAATAGAGCACCCCTGTGCAAACATTAAAAAGTTTTCCGAGGAACATGGTTTTCTTGACTTCACCGACTGTATCAAAAAACCAAATATTGGTGATATTTTAAGAGTAATTCCAAACCACGTGTGTGTTGCCGTAAATATGGTGGACCAGTTGGTTGCGGTTCGAGGTGAAAAAATTATTGATGTGGTCCCGGTGAAGGCGCGAGGTAAACTAGTGTAGTGCAAAGAAATTTTTGGATGTTTTTTTATCATCGAGAGCTTGACGACCTGTAACTTTACTCGGAAATCGGAATGTTAATAAACGAGAAAGCAAATAAACTGGCTATACTTCTAACAATTTTTTTCAGTAAGAGCAGGCGTGAATAGAAACAAATTCCTATCGGTATTTTTATTCAACGTGACCAAAACTTCCCTACCATAGTTCACAATACTTATTTTTTGGTATCATTTCGTATCATAAAGAGTGAAGACCAATAGTAATTAATCCAAACTAAAGCGACAACCAGGAACTCAGAAATGAACAGACAAGCAGTAAAGCATCTAATTATTGGCGGTGGCATAATTGGATGCTCTATAGCTTATCATTTGACACGAAACGGTGAAAAAGACGTTACACTGCTTGAACGCGCAAACCTGACCGAAGGAGCAACTTGGCATGCTGCAGGACTCGTAGGGCAACTTCGTTCATCTCGAAATACGACACGCATGTTAAAAAAATCTGTCGAAATGTACGACCGTCTTCAAAATGAAGAAGGCATGCAATTCGATTGGAAAAAAACGGGTTCCCTACGGCTGGCAGCAACCAAAGAACGAATACTAGAGGCAAAACGTTTGGCTACTATGGCGCAGAGTTTTAACCTTGAAATGTCTATTATCTCTCCAAATGAAGCACAGGAACTCTTTCCCCTGATTGAGGTAAAAGACCTTGAGGGCGCGGCTTACATTCCTTCTGACGGCCATGTGGATCCAGCTTCACTGTGCCAGGCTATTGCAGGTGCAGCACGCAAGCAAGGAACTCTAATTAAACAAGGCGTTGAGGTAATAGATTTCACCGTAAAAGGTAGTCGCGTTATTGAAGTGATCACTACAGAAGGCAGATACGAAGCTGAAAATGTGATCCTTGCAACCGGAATGTGGAGCCGTGAAATAGGCGCTAAATTGGCCATTCGTATTCCAGCATGCGCAGTTGAGCATCAATATATTATAACAGAGTCAACTGGTGGCGAGATTGGCCATTACCCAACACTTCGTGATCCAGAACGACTGGTATATTATAAGCCAGATGTTGGCGGGCGTCTCGTAATCGGTGGGTATGAGGAGGGCTCTATCCCTTTTGGCAATCCAAAAATACCTGAGCCGTTTGTTCGGCAACTCCTTCCAGAAAATTTGGATCGTTTTCTACCACTTGCAGAGCTTGCCGCCCAAGTGACACCAATTGTAAATGAAGTAGGCATTCGTCAGGTTATCAACGGGCCAATTCCGTATTCTGCCGATGGTGATTTTGTCATGGGTTGGCAACCTGGCTTTGACAACCTTATGTTAGCAACAGGTTTTTTGTATGGTATAGCAGCAGGTGGTGGCGCGGGGGAAATGATTGCAGAATGGGTTGTTGACGGTGCGCCTTCGCTTGATTTATGGCCACTTGATGTAAGACGATTTGGACCGCATCATGGTACTCGTGCATTTATGTATCCACGAGCTGTCGAACATTATGAACATCACTACAAGATGCGTTACCCGGGTCAAGAATATCAAACAGCGCGCAACTTGCGACTTTCGCCACTGTACGATCGCTTAAAAGAAGCAGGCGCTGTTTACGGCTCAAAAAATGGCTGGGAGCGCCCACTATGGTTTGCGCCAAAGGGGGTTCAACCTGTAGATCAGCTCGATTTTATTGAGCCAGGCTGGAAAAAATATGCAGCTGCAGAGCATGAAGCGGTCAGAGAGCGTGTTGCTCTTATCGACCAGTCGTCATTTGCAAAATTTGAAATTATGGGTTTGGGAGCACTAGAACTACTGCAAAAACTATGTGTGTCTAACATGGACAAGCCAATCGGTTCGATTATTTACACCCAGATGTGTAATGCGTCTGGCGGGACTGAGGCTGACGTCACCTTTATTCGTATGGGTTCGGATCACTTCTATTTAGTGACTGGCTCTGGCTTTGGTGTTCATGACAGTGACTGGATAAAGAAAAATATGCCAAAAGATGGCTTGATCCACTTGGTAGATGTTACATCTGGCAAAGCCGTTTTAAATATTGTTGGACCTATGTCACGGGAAGTCCTAGCAAAAGTATCTGAATCCGATATTAGCAATTCAGCAATCCCATTCTCAAAAAGTTGTGAGATCGTCGTTGGAGCAGCGCAAGTTCTGGCAGCAAGAATTGGCTACGTTGGCGAACTGGGGTACGAGCTCCATATTCCCTCAGAATATGCTGCGCACGTCTATGATCTACTTTGGAATGCAGGCAAAGAAGCTGGTATTGCCAACGTTGGTTATAGAGCGATTGAAAGTCTGCGTTTGGAAAAAGGCTACGTATATTGGTCGAGTGATGTCACCCCAGATTATACGCCAATTGAAGCCGGTCTCGGTTTTCGGGTTCATTTAAAATCAAAGGGAGATTTCTTGGGTCGAACAATACTAGAGAAACAAAAAAATAACAAACCAACGCGCAAACTTTGTACTTTTGTGACAGATGAAAAATTATCTGTTACTGGTGGTGAAACAATTCTTCTTGGCGGTGCAGTAGTTTCCCTAGCCACGTCAGTGGGCTTTGGGTATACCGTCGGCAAAACAATAGTCCGAGGTTACCTCGAAGCCAATTTCTGGGACAAGAAAGACTTTAAGTTGGAGGTTTTCGGTGAGCGCTTTGCTATCACCTTGGTGGAAAGTCCGGTTTACGACCCGGAGAATAAGGCGCTAATAGCCTAATTAATCGAGGACGAACATATGACCGAACATGCCAAAATAGTGATGCAGGCATTACGTAAAGCTCCTGGATTTAAAAATGTTGAAGTGAAAAGCATAACGCGCCTTGGTGGCCTGACCAATTTAGTACATCGCGTGGACATCAAAGATCGCTCAGTGATTGTAAGAATTGCTGGTTCAGGGACAGATGAGTATATTGATCGAGGCATTGAACTCCACAACGCTAAGGCAGCGGCCAAAGCGGGCGTTTCTCCCAATGTAATTTTTGGTGAGACCATTACTGGATTAATGATAAGCGAGACTGTGCCCGATATCGAAACAATGACACCAGAGCATTTTAAATTGCGCAAAGGATCCCCTGCCCGCGCTGGCAACGCCCTTGCCAGACTTCACAATTCTGGTGAATCTTTTGAATTTCAATTCGAACTTTTTTCGATGATCGATGAGTATCTCAAAATATTATCAACCAAAGACGTTGACTTACCAAATGGGTATTATGATGTCGTTGCAGCGGCAGAACCCATCAAACATATTTTATCAGAAAAGGATCTACCGATAGCACCCTGTCATTGTGATCCATTGTGTGAGAACTTTCTCGATACTGGCAAAATAATGTGGATTGTTGACTGGGAGTATTCCGGCATGAATGATCCACTTTGGGATGTTGGCGACTTATCTGTTGAGGCCGGCATGGACGCAGAACAAGACGCAGAACTCATGCGGGCTTATTTTGGCCGAGAGCCTACCGCCGCGGAAACAGGTCGCATGATTATCTATAAAGCTTTGTGTGATCTGCTTTGGACCCTCTGGGGGCTGATTCAACATGCTGATGAAAACCCGGCAGAAGATTTCTGGGCATATGCAATAGGGCGATTTGATCGTTGTAAAACTCTAATGCAAGACCCAGAATTTAATGATCATATCAAAGCAGTACAGAATGGATAAAACTGCTAACTATAAGAAAGTATAAACTTTCTAAAATTTCCAGAGCCTTTAACTTGTTTAGGTTTTTACCTTTATTTTTATTAAAGAGACCTCAGAAGATACCCTTTTTGATGATTTTTGGAAAATTAGCCATTGTTTTAATTGGGTAAAATTATGAATTTTATAAAAACGAAGTTATGCTTAGATCTCTTTAAGAATTTTTTCGCAAACAAATGCTGCATAAAAACTTTGTTACTAACAGCTTTGACAGAACAGCCAAACTCATCCCCGAGGCTTGACGCGTTATGATTTACGGCGTTTGCCAATTTCACTCCTTCGAAGCCTTCCTGACGATTGGCCTTCGGTTAATCCGATCTGACGTACTCATTCTGGATGCTAACGCACTTGGCATTACAGAAGAGATTGGTCCATCGAGGCTGAAATGCTTGTGTTACAGCCAGTGTTGCACCCTATTCAAGCCAAGTCACTTTGGCACCCCAAGGCACGCATGAGCATGGAAATAATGGCATCGCTATGACCGATTTTGCCAGCTCACCCCTCACAGCCAATGCTAAAGCATTGATTTTCATACCGCACTAAAGAAGTATTTCCACATTTTTAAGCTTCTTTGCAATGGTGCTCGATGGTAGCACTTGAGAGACATGGCATATCTTATTGCGCTTCCAACGAGAGACGCAGCAGCCGTAAATATTCAGTATCGTAAATGATAATTAAAAAAGTATTAAAATTTTTAATTTGTAGTATGTACTGTTTCAAGTAAACTATTTGGAGCCTGATAAATTGCCAAAACCAGAGACTACCCAACTCAAGCATATAATCTACAGTTCCCGACCCGTAGGATTTACAAATAATATTGTAGAACAAATTTTTTCAAGTTCGCGAAAAAATAACCCCAATGTCAAGGTTACGGGACTGCTCATTTATGGTGCAGATTTATACCTACAACTTTTAGAGGGTCCTACCACTGCTGTAGAACAAACTTTTAATAAAATTAAAAGTGACACGCGCCATGACAATATACAAATGTTAAAAGAAAGTTTTACCAATCGCAGGATATTCGCATCTTGGACGATGAGGCAGCAAGACCTTGGTATCATGATGTGGGATGAGTATGATTTAAAAAATGGTTTGGTTGAAAATTTTAGCCCTTCTCAAGCCTTCAATGTGTTTAATAACCTCTCAAGAGAATTTGACCAATTTGATTACGTCCATGAACCAAAATAGAAATTGTCCCAACCACCTCACGTAATCAGGTCATAAACTTGCCATTAACAAATCAACTTTGACCGTAGCCTGAACAAAATTAGGACCCGAAGATATTTTAGTTAAAAGGGCTACCGTCGGGGTAAGTGTACCTAAAGGCCTGAGGTCGGTACAAATCTAATAAGAAACACAGTCCACCTTAAATTTAGTTTTGGGAACATATCATAACTGTAGTCTTATCCCCTTCTGTATAGTTTTTTATCGTCTGCACATGCGCAGTTGTCTACTTTGTAAGAGACAGCAAATTTTTAGAAATTTTCACTATATTAATATCTTAATTAAATCTCTTTAATATCACAGATATTAGCCAGATTTCATCATGACGGTTGATCGAGTAAGCTATGGGTGCCAACACTCCACAATGTAAAAATTTGTTTTTATTTAGCTAGAGTATTTGTATGTAATTCAATAAATTATTAGATAAACTTGAACCGCTTATGAGATACAGAATTGCATCCATATACTTACCAAATAACGGCAGCACACCGTATGCAAGAGCGAAATACAGAAAAGGTAATCCAAAAATTAGAATGAATAACAGCCGAATAATATCAGAGTTAATTAAAACAGAACTGAACAATATTTTAAGAAAAGTTAAGCTTATTATGACAAAAGCAAAAATAATAAAAGTAAACATTTTAATTTTCCTATGTCCGGCGAGTAATTGTGACATAAGGACTTAATCCAATTTGAAAAGCCACAAATTTCAATTAGTTCAAATGTAAGAGCGGGGAGCGCTAAGTCACAACATGCTAAATGCTGCCTTCTGAAGCGGTAACTTACTTTTAAAGGCTATCCCAGATAACTAATTCAGATATTTTCTAACCCTTTGTCTTAGTTGCGATAACTGCGCTGCCGGGTCACTATTGTTAAATCTCCACTCGCATTCCTTCAAGAATAACCCAAAATACGCCCTGGGAACACAGTTGAATTTACGCATGTGGCGCTTGGACTGGTTCCAGAAATTCTCAATGCCATTGATGTGATTGTGGCGGTCTGCGAAGAGCGTAGAATGGATGACACGGAAGTGATGGAAGTCTGACATGTTCAGTACATTATAGCGGCGCCAGAAGTTGGAATAAACGATGCTATCCTGAACCACCTTGCGTTCTATGATGGGCATCAGCGTGGTGCCCGAAGCATCTGGAATAATTTTGTTATAAACTTTTCCACACCTTTTTAATAATCCAAATACAGGGATTTTATCTGCAGAACCGCACCCGCGTTTTCCTTTCCGCCTGCCACCAAAGTAGCTTTCATCAACTTCAATTTCTCCGTCGAACATCGCCTTACTCTCCGCCTCCAGTTCGTAGGCAATAGTTTTACGCAGACGAAGGAAATAGTAGGCGGCGGTATTGCGGTGAACCTTACAAAGCCTCGCCGCCGTTCGCGCCGTAGTGCCGGCTACAAAATGCTCAATTAGACGGCCTTGTTTGTGCTGACTTAAACGACTCTTTCTCATGTGTTCCATTGTAACCTCAATGTTGGTTACCTAGGACAGCCCCAAAATTAAAATATCAGATGGAAAGTATTTAGGTTCGTATATCTGTTAAACGATAAAACATTTACCAACTTATAATCGAACTTAATGACACTTATTATTTCAGTTGGCTTTACTATTTACAGATTAGGTCCAAGAGATTTTCTATTGGGGAGCCAAGAGCGGAGTTTATCCACTCTGTTGTCTGGTTATAAGTTAAATTAGGCTCCCCTCCAGCCATTAAGGTGGAGTAATGAAAAGAATAATGATCTCGATATCTTTTGGGAAAGCTACAATTAATTTCACTTAAGGTCTTAAAAGACAAATTTCCAGATTGGTCGGGTTCCAAACAATCATATAACTGCCAAAAATATAAGCTTCCATCGTCCATCTTTATATTGACTAAATTAACATAAAGCGCACAGTTAGAATTGTCATTTGCAGAAACTTTGGTCCAGTCAGCATGCGATGGAGATCCCAGCAGAACGGCTAAAAATGGAAGTAACCTCACATTACTAATTTTTTTCATCATTTAATTTATCTCTACACCTACATACCAAGAATTTATTTAATATGACTTAGCGCTTAAACTCATTTTCAAAATCACAATTTTTGTACTGACAATCCACTCTCGAACGCACTTATTAGATAGAGTCTCGTCGGTAATCGTTTTATTCAGTTTTCTAGATATCAGAATTACTTATCCAGATTTGCATCTCGACGAACCCATGAAATTATTAAATAAAAAGCACCAATACACATCATAAAAATTGGCAAACCCAACCGTATATTTATATCGAGAAGAACACCAGCTACCGCCGGTCCAAGCAGGTTTGAAAACTCAAAAATTATCACAAACCCAGCATTAGCAGCAACAATTTCACCACTAGTAAACCTTTTAGAAAGCATCGCAAGCCCAATTGAATACAGCCCATACACAAGACCAGCACCAAGAAAAGCGACGCTGATCGCGATTATTATAGAATCAAGAAAAAATGGGATGAGGCTGCACAATGCCAGTCCTGTGGTTGCTATAATTATGCTAACTTTTCGCAGGCCGTACCGATCAGCCATAACAGCAATTGGATACTGCAGAAGCATAGTTCCAAGTGCCATTGCTGGAACAAGCGACAGCGCCAAAACTGGTTCAGCGCCAGGACTGCGCGCAACCATCACTGGAACCAGACTAATCAAAGCAAGATCAACGCCACCAGCGACAAAGCAAGCACAAGCTACTGTCGGAGCTCGGCGGATAAGTAATAATGGCGAACCTGCCCCTGAAAATTCTGATTTTGGCTCGTGCCCGCGAAGCATGTAAATCGGCAATGCGGCAATCAATAAAAATGCGGCAATAAGATAGAATGGCGTATATGTTGCAAAACCGAATATCCAGATAATCGCGGGGCCAGCACCAAAGCCAACCGAAATAGCCGTAGCATATATTGCCATTACCCGCGTGCGTCCGCGGTCAGAAACAATATTCGCTAACCATGCTTCAGTCAGCACCCAATGCAAGCCTAGACCAAGGCCACTAACAAAACGGATAGCCAACCAGACAGCATAATTTTCAGTGTAACGAAAAAGTACAGTCATAATTGCAGCCAAGACTAACCCGAAATTGATTGTCGCCACATAACCATATTTTTGAGCAAGCCGTGGAGCAAAAAAAGCGCTAGACACAATGCCAAGCGCTGCCGCACCACTCACAATGCCAATCTGTTGGAATGAAACATCAAGGGTCTCCATCCAAAGTGCGATCAGCGGAAGGTAACCACCAAATGCTGCACCAAGCGCAATAGCCGACAGCGATATCATTACTATACCCGGTGCCACGGTCATTGGCTCTAAAATATTTATTAACTTGCGTAACATCAAAGAACCTAAAATAGTGGACTATCTAAAATATACAGGGTTTGCGTTTCAATAAAATTTTGGCTCCCTTCTAGTCTAACTATGATCTTTAACATAATGAATTTAAGAGGAAATTTGATAATTATCTGCTGCAAAATATCTAAGTAAAACTTATCCAGTTAAGAAATCTAAAAATCAAGAATAAAGTTCAGGACTTCGATCATTAAGATGAGATAGAGATTTTCGAATATTGGTCAAATGTTCTTTGGGTAGGCTTGCGTATATTATTTCTTCTTCAACCGCAGCCCGTGCGTGATCCAAGCCATCAGGACCAACAACGCAAGACAGGCCATAATATTCAAAATTTCCTTCCGACTCAACACGATTAGCGTAGGCGACATAAATTTCGTTTTCTTCAGCACGTGCAGGAACAAACCTGATAGCAATACCTGTATAAGGCTGCATATTCGCAGTTGGAATGAGTACAACTTCAGCACCAGCTAATGCGTACGCCCGTACTAATTCAGAAAATTCAAAATCGTAGAATATTGCCAACCCAGCAGACTAGTCTTTGAATTGAACAAGCGGGCAAAGGCTCTCACCTGCAGTAAATTGGGGCCGGTCCATCTCACCAAACAAATGTGTTTTTCTACACACAGAAAGTAAGTTACCGTCACTATCGACTAGTGCCGGCACGCCCGTGTGTGGTGGCCTATCTACATGGTAGGCACAATCAATAGTTCGAAGATTGATTGGTCTAAATTTAGTTGGAGCAGATCTTGTGGAAGTTTCACCATCTTTTGATCATACGGAAATCATATCACTTGCGGCAGCTAGCTTGTTGCGGGATATGATATGCGTTCATAAGATTAACTTGGGAAGGTGAAACAAATTAGTTAAAAACGCCCCATAAACGGCTCGATCTAAATTATAACAACAACAATATAGCTAGTCTGTCCGCAAACTTCGGAAATCACGCTGTTCTCACCAAGGCGATCTTTCAGTTATTTTCAGTATCTTTCATGATGAATGTTGCCAGCATAGAAAAGGACATTCCACAAAATAAAAGGAAACCTATTCATTTTATCCTGTGGATAAAAAATCCTTATTAAATGCGATGTGAACAGAGGAAAGAGTTACTTCTAAAATAGGTCCAGCAGGTTCAGAAATAATGCTAGGAACTAATTGCAACTCTTAATATTCAAGGCCAGACCTGTTTCCAGTCACTCGCCATATCGATAATCACCCAGCCTCGTTCACCGCTTTCATCTAAGCCTTTATTCAAAACTCCAATGTGACCTTCTCGGTCATAGGCGAACTCACGTTCTCCATCTGTATGGTGTAAAAGCATCCCAAAACTAGGTCCAGGACCCGCTGTTGTGTATTCCAACATTGCAAAATCTCCGTCAGAATTACCACTGGCAAAAATTGGACGTTTTCCAATTCGACTACTTATTCCTAGAGGTTTGCCCTCTTTGTCATTTATAAAGACGTCACCTGCCAATTTGATTATTTCACCGTCGGAATATTCAGCAGGTCCAGTCGATCCAATAACCTGTTGGTTGGGAATATTGTATGCTTCTTTTGAGAAAGCACGCATAAAATCAACGCCACCGCCAGATACAATATAAGTTTGAAAGTCTTCATCGCGTAAGTACCGCAATAATTCTTGCATTGGCTGGTAAACCATATCGGTATAACGCTTTCCAGTCGTAGAATGGCGCGCGTTTTCTAGCCAGTTTACCACATCATCCTGAAAATTGTTAACCGTCATTCCCGAATGGCTTACAGCTATTACTTCAAGCAATCCTTCACTACCAGATTCAATAACGGTTTCAACATCACCACTGGCAGCCGCCCTTAGCGTATCGCTAGTCAAAATAGACGGATCAGAGGCAGCTTTTTTTTCCAAACTATATAATGCATACGCAAGCTGAAAATAAACAGGTTGTTCGCTCCACAAGGTACCATCGTTATCAAACACAGCCACACGATCTTCTGCCGTCACATAGTCGGGAGATGTTGGATCAGTGACCCTTTCAACAAAGTTGATAATCGCTTGTTTGGTGTCCGTTTCGGACCACGAGGGAAGCGGGTCTGCTAAGATTGCCGAAGCAAACATACTTAATCCGGCCGCAATAAAATATTTCATAAAATATGTCCTTTTAATTATGCAGGCTAACACGTATCTGATTTTATAATATTTAATTTCATTTAATACTCAGCTGATGTATTAACTTAACGCCCTTAGCTCCTATATCGGGTGCAGAACGCATCCAGAATCGACAAAAAGATATTAACAAATCTTAAAAAATAAACTGCCCATTTTGCGCCAAAATTAATAATTAATTTCAAAGTGCAATAGTGACCACTTTTGCACAAAACTACGAACTCTGATGTCTTCGAAGCACCCCTACCCTTCGTTCTTTATTAGATCAACATTAAACCCCAAAGTGGATGATAAATTCTGCTATTGCCTGTCATAATTAAATGCCATTTTAACATTCTCTTAATGCCCACGGTATGCCATATGACTATGAAAACGTTAAAACTTAGCAATAGCAGATGAAAACCTAATAAATCCTTTATATTTGATCGAGCCTACTCCGAATATAAAAGTGGAATAGGCTTCTTTGATTAGGGATTGCCTGCTGGAAGTATAAGTTTTTCCATCACTTGGTCTAGACTGAAACTGGCAGCCTTTTGACGTGGTGGATAATTCTTAAATGTAGAAAGAAATTTCCCGACATATTCCTGTGCCGGAACAAGGAAATACACTCTGTCAATCATCCAGTCATAATAGGTATTTGACGTACGATAACTGCGTTCATACGGATCACGGCGTAGGTTGAACATTAAAGGTACACGCAGTTCTTTCCATGGTTCTACCCAAGCACGCAGTGTGCCATAGGCTTCTTGCTCAAGAAAAATTAATTTCCAATCCTCAAAACGCAAAGCGGTCAGATCTCCGTCATCAGAGAAGTAGAAAATTTCCTTGCGCGGACCTTTCGCTTCTTTACCAGTTAGAAACGGCAGAAAGTTGTAACCATCCAAATGCACACGGTAGTCTCTACCACCGCCCACTTCAGCAACAGTAATACCATCCAATAATTCCTCTTTTATTGTCGGGCGCCCTGCAGCAGCAAGATATGTGGGCAACCAATCCATGTGATGCATGATCTCGTTTGAGACTGAACCAGCCTCAATTTTACCAGGCCAGCGCACCATTGAGGGTACGCGCCATCCACCTTCCCAATTGGTGTTCTTTTCGCCGAAGAATGGCGTCATTGCGGCATCAGGCCATGTATTCATATGGGGGCCATTGTCAGTCGAGTAATGCACAATGGTGTTGTCAGCGATATCAAGTTCATCAAGGACTTTTAAAAATTGACCAATGTGCATGTCGTGCTCGACCATACCGTCAGAGTATTCATCCTGACCAGAAATTCCACGCATCTCATCTTTGACATGTGTCCTGAAATGCATACGCGTTCCGCTCCACCAGCAAAACCATGGGACCCCCTCGTCATTTTTACGCCGAATAAAGTCAATCGCCGCAGCGACTGTCTCATCATCAACAGTTTCCATACGTTTCTTGGTAAGAGGTCCGGTATCCTCGATAACCCCGTCAGCGGAGGAGCGAATAACGCCACGAGGGCCATAGGTTTCCAGAAAAGTACGCCCATCTGGCATAATACGATCACCTGGATAATCTTCGTTCTCAGGCTCTTCTTCCGCATTTAAGTGGTAAAGATTGCCAAGAAACTCATCAAAACCATGATTTGAAGGTAGGTGTTCGTCCAAATCACCAAGGTGGTTTTTACCAAATTGACCTGTCGAATACCCCTGACCTTTCAAAAG
This sequence comes from uncultured Tateyamaria sp., assembly GCA_905480645.1. Lineage (GTDB taxonomy): Bacteria > Pseudomonadota > Alphaproteobacteria > Rhodobacterales > Rhodobacteraceae > Tateyamaria. The sequence goes on along the minus strand of CAJQRC010000012.1, from coordinate 84,687 downwards.
TCCAGCGATTGTGGGATCTTCTTCTTGCATTCCTAAGGGTGAACCTGGCAGACCAACCTTTGAGAGACCTGTGCGAAAAACTGACTGCCCCATAATAAACGACGAGCGACCCGCCGTGCAGGATTGTTCGCCGTAGTAGTCGGTAAAAATCATTCCCTCTTTTGCTATCTGATCGATGTTGGGAGTGCGATATCCCATCAAACCCATCGTATACGCAGATATATTAGATTGGCCGATGTCATCTCCCCAAATAACAAGAATATTAGGACGTTCTCCTGTGTTGGCGTTACTTTGCGCAGCGACTTCAGTAACCGTTGATGCCACTGCCCCCACTGACGCCAGGGCCGAAGCACTGGACATCAGCATCGACCGCCTACTTATACCGGACGATTTATTAGTTTCTTCACTCATTATTTAATTTCCTTTTCTGTTTGGCTTAGTCGTTTAATACATCGAAAACCGATATGGCTCATACCAGTGTCTATTTGCTGGGCGTGGCGCGCTGCTGGTCGATAGCGACGACAATAGCTGGGCGCACATAAAAACGAGCCGCCTTTTACAACTTTACTTGGCACCGGTATGCCATTTGTGTGCGAATTTAAACTTTGATGCATTGTAGGGCCTCTTGGGTTATCAAGAGTGCAACAGAATGGCCCTTCTTGCTTTTTAGAAGGATGGCCTGCAACGTAATAATCCGATGTCCATTGCCAGACGTTACCCACCATATCAAATAGCCCATAGCCATTACCCGGATATGATCCAACGGGTGATGTTCTTTCGAGCTTTTTTTTCGCTTTGTTACGCCAGGGAAAATCACCTTGCCAGGTCTTGGCCATACGTTTTCCGTCCGGTTCAAAACTATTTCCCCAGACGTACTCCGCACCTTCCAATCCACCCCTAGCGGCAAATTCCCACTCGGCTTCTGTGGGTATATCTTTAGAAGCCCACGCAGCGTAACTTTTTGCATCTTCAAATGCTATTTGGACAACAGGATGGTTTGCTCGACCTTTGAGGTCACTTCCTGGACCTTCGGGATGACGCCAAGATGCACCGGGGACATAAGACCACCATTGCCGAATATCCTGCAAACTGACCGGTCCTTTAGTCATGCTAAAGACCATAGAGCCCGCCTGCAGCAAAAATGGATCAACTCCCGGAAAATTTGATGGATCAAGAGGCCTTTCAGCAACTGTTACATATCCAGTTTTTTCAATAAAATTGGCATACTCAGCATTTGTGACCGCATATTGATCAATCCAAAATCCGGAAACACGTATTTCACGCACTGGCGCTTCCTCAGCATAGTGGTGCTCTGATCCCATAAGAAACTCACCACTATCTATCCAAACCATAGAACCTTCTGCCAGCCCTCTGGTGGGCTGCCTTTCGGTATTAAGAGGCTTTCTTTCCAATTTAAATCATATCCCAATGGTTAAACACTTAAATAACAATTTAACTTGGCATTATCATTTTGAACAAAACAAAGATGTACTCTTTTGTTTTTATCATTCTAGGCTCAAAATATTTAAGCGCATAAGAATTTCATCAAAACTGAAATTTGCTAGTTACCCTTTTCATTGATTTCAATTACTGCTTTTTTATAAATCAATAAAAAAAACAAACTGTTCAAAATGTGCCAAAAATTGTTCAATTACTGCCAAAATAATAGACTCAGTATTTGAGACTCGGTAAGTCCGAGATAGATTGGTTAATAGATTAGTTAGGTGCTATCCTACTTAGGCTCTGTGAAGGCGATGTTATTTAACTTTTGAAGATTTCATATATGTCATATATTTCATATATTATGATAGCGAAAAGCAAGTCACGAATACGTTAGTGAATATCTGGGCCTTCAGCGCACGAGACGACTTTTTAAATGAGAGATTTTACAAATCTAATACAAAGCTTACCGAATGACGATAATCCTCCCTAAAATTAGTGGTGTTCAAAAGTAGAATTTTCTTGGGAAGATATCTGAGGAGATTTTTGATGAAGAATGGACAATTAGCGACGCGCAGATCATGGGTATTTTGAAGCAGGCGGAAAGCGGTGTGCCGGTTTCTGAGCTTTGCCGTGAACATGGGATGAGCAGTGCGAGCTTTTACAAATGGCGTGCAAAGTTTGGCGGCATGGACGCGTCGATGGTATCGCAGATGAAGGCGATGGCGGAAGAAAACCGCCGTCTTAAGTGGATGTATGGTGAGATGAGCATGCAGAATGACTTACTGAAAGGGGCCCATAGAAAAAAGCACTAAGGCCATCTTGGCGACGAGAGATGGCCGTAAAGGCAGTCGAGGCTAACAAATTCAGCATTATCGCTCGATTTGAATTATGGTTCCAATTTTCTCTGTAATAGCCTACTCGCCTAATCATGAAAAAAGGTGCCGTTGCAATACTACCACTGGCCATAGGCGTGGCAATCTACGGATTCGCCTTTGGTCTCTTAGCTGCTCAAATTGGATTTCCCTGGTGGGGCGTTGGCCTTATGAGCGCTGCCGTTCATGCCGGGTCGTCCCAAATCGTAGCAGTTGAACAATTTTCGAATTCATCAGCCATATTGGGAGCAGCACTTGCAGGCGCAGCACTCAACCTCCGGTATATAGGGATCATAGCCTCATTATCTGAGGTGTTAGCCGGTATGTCTATCGGACTGAAATTACTTACTATACATATTACAGGGGATGAAAATTGGGCACTCACAATGTCTGAAAGGGCAAAATCAAATGAGATTGGCGCATCGTTTTTAATTGGATCAGGCCTAGTAATCATAAGTGTTTGGACAGCTTCTACAGCAGGAGGTGCTCTAGTTGGTGCTGGAATACCTAATCTGCAGCAGTTCGGGCTTAGTTTTGCGTTTACTGCTGCATTCATCGCTATGGCGCGAGGTCTATGGCGAGGAAACTCTAATATTGTTCCTTGGTTTATCGCATTTGTAGCCACAACCGCAGTCATATGGCTGGGATTACCTAAGGCATATGCCATAGTAGCTGGCGCTCTATGTGGTTTAATTGCTTCCAATTTTTTGATTATTAAAAAAGGCGATAAGAATGCCAAATGAATACTGGATCTTAATCCTAACACTTTCCATCGCTGCTTTTTTTATAAGATTTCTTGGTTTGTTAGCTGGTGATAGGATCAGATCTTCCCAGTTCTCATGGATATTAGATGAACTGCCTGGACTAATTATTGTTAGTCTAGTTGCGGCCTCCTTGATGGGACAACCTGCGGAAACTTGGTGTGCAGCGTCGATAGCGCTGCTGGCAGCGATGCTAACGAACCATGTCATCGTGACCATGGGCATTGGCGTTATTGCTTTTGCTTCATTCTCACTCTTCAGTTTTTAAAAAGTAATTCAATTCAGATCTCACTTGATTAATATTCACCTAATAAAAAGTGAATACGCAAGTTTTTTGCCGTGATTGTTTGCGAGCTAAACTAAAGGCTATACAAATGAAGCTAACTATCCGCCCCCTTGAAACAAAAGATCGATCTGTTTGGGAACGTATGTTTCAGGCTTATGCAGAATTTTATAAAACGTCAGTCAAGGATGAAAAATTAGATGAAGTTTGGAATTGGATTTTTGACTTAAATAATAATTTTTGGTGCGATATAGCACTGGATAAAAGTGGAAATACTTTAGGGTTTACACAGTATCAGTTGATGCATCGATCCTTGAGCGGCAATACGGTTTGTTATCTCAGCGATCTTTACGTTTCACCCGACAGTCGTGGGTTAGGTGTTGGAAAAGCACTGATAGATCAGGTGTTAGACTTTGCCCGTTCTCGTAATCTTTCTGGCGTCCGTTGGCTGACGCAAGAATCCAACTACACTGCTAGATCTCTGTACGACAAGTATAATAAAAAAACTGATTTCATACTATACAGCCTGACAATATAGCGGGTGATATTCATATATTTTTCACCCGCTATATTAAAAGACTTAATCGATGTTACGCATTTCATCTGCAACACAGTCACGCATCGCGTCAGTATTTTGCTCATAGCCATATTTTTCGCACTTAAGAGTAAAATAGGTGATTTGTTCCTCAGCACTTTTGTATCGAATGCTCCATAAACCTGAGCCTTCAGTACCAGCATCACCATTCATGTCACAAGCAACTAACGCACTAAGGCTGACAAGTGGTATCAATATCTGTTTCATTATCCTTCTCCATTTATAAGCAAGCAATATTGTTCACACTGCAAAAGAAAGTATCATATCAAATAAAATAGATTTTGGATTTTATGCCAAATATTTTAGAATTTACGCCAAAATTTAAAATCATAAGGTAAGACTGGAAATATGGAGATTAAATCTCCCAATTAATAAATATCATCAGAGACAAAGTTGGGCTTATCACAATTAAGAACTCTGATATTCCCAATTTAACTCATCAAAATCTTAAAAATTGAATTTCAAAGTCTAAATTTCAGTCAGTTTTGCTTTAAATAACAAAAACTATCAGCCTCTAACTTTTTCCATTTTAGGATCGTACAATGGCTCTAAGGTAATATTCGCCTTAACGCGTATAGTAGCCACCTCCAACTCATAAGACCCGTTCAATACATAATCATCATCTATGAAATCATCACTTCGCACATAGCCCATACCGATAGATTTTTGAATTGTGTAACCATAACCTGCAGAGCTCAACCACCCGCAACGCTCTCCGTTTCTATAAATTGTTTCCCTACCGGATAGAATAACCGTTGGCTCCGTTGTAAAGGTTGCCATGATTTTCTTCACGCCGTTTTGTCGCTGTTCTGCTACGGCAGATCTACCTTTAAACGATATATTTGACTTCATTTTTAAAGCCCAGCCAAGGCCTGCTTCATCTGGTGTATGATCGGGACCTATATCCGATGCCCAAGCGCGATAGCCCTTTTCCAGGCGCAATGTTTCGATAGCACGATACCCTGCGTTTCGTAGTCCCAGAGGTTTACCAACTTCATGAATCGCGCTGTAAATTTCTAAAGCATGTTCTTTGGGAAAATGTAACTCCCATCCCAATTCACCGACATAAGTAACACGCATAGCCAAAACTGGGTGCCCTGCGACATCAATTTCCTTTGCATGCCCAAACGGGAAACTTTCGTTACTCAAATCTTTTTTAGAAATAATCTGTAAGATGTTACGAGACTCTGGGCCAAAGAGAGAAAGGACTGCATAGGATGAGGTTACATCGACCAGATCCACATTCAGTCCAGAAGGTATATTACGTTCAATCCAATTAAAGTCATGGGTCGCGTAACCTGTGCCCGTAACAATATAATACTCCGTCTCACTTTTACGGACACACGTTAAATCACATTCTATGCCACCCTTATCATTAAGCATTTGCGTGTATATTATTGTCCCTACAGGTTTGCTTACTCTGTTAGAAGCTATCCACTGCAATGCCGCTTCTGCGTCATCACCAGTCAAACTATATTTTGCAAATGACGTTTGATCGAACAAGACAGCAGCATCTCTAGCGGCCCTGTGTTCTCGACCAACGGCGGTGTGCCAGTTAGGTCGTTCAAAAGTATAAACATCAAAAGCGTCCTCACCCTTCTCGGCAAACCAATTAGGACGCTCCCAACCAAGTTTTTCTCCAAAAACTGCTCCATCATCTTTGAGGACCTCATAGAGCGGCGAGCGGCGACATGGTCGACCACTTTGATTTTCTTCAGACGGCCATGCCATAGTATAATGTTTACCATAGGCCTCTAATGTTCGTGTTCGCACCCAATCGATCTCTTTATGAGGCGAACCAAAACGACGAATGTCCGCAGACCATAAATCATAAGGAGGCGCACCAATAGCTACCCACTCTGCAAGAGCCATTCCAGCCCCGCCACCGGCAGCAATACCAAAGGCATTAAAGCCAGCACCAACAAAAATATTTGCCATCTCCGGCGCTTCACCAATAATGAAATTACCATCCGGTGTAAAACTTTCTGGCCCGTTCAGAAGTTGTTTAACACCCACCTCCTCCAATTTAGGCACTCGCGGCAACGCCAAATCTACTAGTTGTTCGAAATGATCAAAATTGGACTCTAAAAGCTGAAACTCAAAATGTTCAGGAATACCTTTTTGAGCCCAAGGTATGCCATTTTGCTCATATCCGCCCATTATAAGCCCCCCAACCTCTTCTTTATAATAGGTCAGTCTATCGGGATCACGAAGGGTCGGTAAATTTGAAGGTACACCAAACGGTTCTGTGATCAGGTATTGATGTTCAACAGAAACTAAAGGTACGCTAACACCAATAGTTGCGGCCAGATTACGTGTCCATTGTCCACAACATAGAACTAGCTTTTCACATCCTATAAATCCGTTTGTAGTTTGAACGCCAACTACCTTATCATTTTCAATAATAATCTCGTTTACAGGGCAATTTTCAACTAGCGTTGCTCCGCTATTACGCGCCCCACGAGCTAATGCTTGAGTTATATCCGACGGATTCGCCTGGCCATCAGTCGGCAAAAAAGCAGCCCCTACCAGATCGTTAATTTCCATTAGTGGCCATAGGTCTTTCGCTTCTTTTGGCGTTAAGAGCTCCATTTCTAATCCAAAGGAATGCGCTGTTGTCGCCTGACGCTTCACCTCGGTCCAACGCTCTTCGTTGCAGGCTAACCGTAGACCACCATTTTTCTTCCAGCCAGTAGCAAGCCCTGTCTCTCTTTCAAGTGAGTCATAAAGCTCTATAGAATAGCCTAAAAGTTGAGTAATGTTAGCATTTGATCTCAACTGTCCGACCAGGCCAGCTGCATGCCATGTTGAACCAGAAGTTAGGGCTGCTTTTTCTAGTAGAAGTACTTCGCAACCGATCTTTGCAAGATGATAGGCGGTTGAACAGCCTATAATGCCGCCACCAACTATAATTATTTGGGAAGACTTTTCAGTAACCATCTGCAATCCTCGTAAGCTGAGTTATTGTTTATAGCCAAGCTCTGCATAGGAGCACTGCACTAATATTTGCGGAATTAATCGTAAATTAAATTTTTAATACATTGTATACTGAAATTTCTGAAGTACTTCGGTACCAATGATATACATGTTTATAGATGTCACTGATTAGTTTAAAAAATTATTAATTGCCGACATGTAAGCATTTTGTTCTTCAATAAATGCTAAGTGCGATGACTTTTGAAAAACTTTAAATTCACTTCTAGGTATCATCTTTGAAAATTTTTCTGTGCTTTGCGGTGTTGCTTCATCAAACTTTCCGCAAGTTACTAGCGTTGGAACCTCAATTTTGTATAAATCTTTACTACCATCATAGTTTTTCAGTAATCCAGTACACATAAATTCTGTTGGACCCCACATTTTCTGGTAACAATTGACATTCAGCAAATTCATCGTCTGCACTAATCCATCAGGCCATGGATTAACTCGGCAAAAGTGTTTTTTATTAAACTGATCAACAGCGTTCATGTATGCCTCGCTGCCGGTGTCACCATTATTTTCGCATGTTTCCATAATGATCTTAATTTCTATCGGTAAATTACTGCGATGTAATTCATTATCTTCTACCCAAACGGACGTCTTGATTAGCGGGCTTGATAAGATCAACTTATTTAATCCAAAGGGCTTTTGCGCAGCATATGCGGCAGCAACTGTTCCACCCCAAGAATTGCCAAATAAATTAAATTTTTCAATTGAGAGTTCAGCGCAAATACAATTAATTTCATCTAAAAATCTTGGTAGATTCCAGTTGTCAGGATCATCCGGTTTATCTGATTTGCCAGCATCAAGTTGATCGTAAAAAATGACAGCACGGTTTTTTGAAACATCTTTTAAAGACAACAGATAGTTATGGCTCATTCCCGGCCCACCGTGCACTACTATCAAAGGTGGTTGGTTACCCTCAAAAAATCCCACAACCCCATACCAAACCTTACCACCTTGGACCTTAATCCGCCCCTCCTGCTGGAAAGCTGTCATTTGATATCTGCTCCGGCCAAAATTCGAATAAAGGTTTCTCGATCCACAACGCCAACAATATCGCCTCCATCATTTCGCACACCTATGGCTTCTTGCGTCTTGGTCAATATATCAGCAACGTCGGCTACTCTGTCGTTTATATTCAAAAATGAGGAGGTTTTTGCATGGTTTCCAGCCACAGGTTTCATAATAGTAGACACTTTGACTACCTTTGATTTTGGAACTCCCTTGGTAAACCTCGCCACATATTCATTTGCGGGCCTCATGATTAAATCTTCAGGCGTACCAATTTGTACTATGCGCCCTTGGTCCATAATTGCTATTCTGTCTGCAATTTTTATAGCTTCATCCAAGTCATGAGTAATAAAAACGATAGTTTTGTTAAGTTGTGCTTGAAGTCTTAACAACTCATCTTGGAGATCAGACCTAATAAGTGGATCTAAGGCCGAAAAAGGCTCGTCTAAAAACCATATTGACGGATTACTTGCGAGACTTCGTGCAATGCCAACGCGTTGCTGTTGGCCTCCAGACAATTCAGCCGGGAAGAAATTCTCTCTTCCTTCCAAACCAACTAATGAGATCATCTCAGAAGCCCTTACTTCACGCTCCTTTCTTGAAATTCCTTGCACTTGAAGCGGAAAAGCAACGTTTCCTAAAACATCACGATTGGGTAAAAGAGCAAAGTGTTGGAAAACCATACCCATTTTTTGGCGTCTGATTTCTATTAACTTTTCATCTGAAACTGATAGAAGATTTTCACCTTCTATATTTACGTCTCCGCTAGTAGGTTCTATCAAGCGAGACATACATCGGACCATCGTAGACTTGCCCGAGCCCGATAAGCCCATAATAACGAATACCTCCCCTCGGCCGATGTCAAACGAAACGTCACAAACTGCGGCAGTCCATTTTTTTGCAGTTAAAGTGTTCTCATTAAGATTATCCAATTTTTCTTTTTCAAAATCAGTTGCATTAGCCCCAAAAACTTTCCAGACATTAAGACAACTTATTACTGGTCTCTCATTTTCTATCGAATTTTTACTCATGAGTTCATCTTTCTAATGGTACTCACTTCAGCTTTTGATGCTGCAGCTTTAAGGAGCCCATCGGATATTAAGGCCAAGCAAGCCACACAAAAACCAGCAACGAGTCCCTCGCCGACAAGCGATCTGTTCAATGCAATTAGCACTTCCTGTCCCAAATCTTTGGTGCCCACAAGCGCAGCAATTATTAACATGGAAAATGCCATCATAATTGTTTGATTAACTCCAATTAAAAGTGTTGGAAGCGCAGCAGGAAAACGTATCCATTTTAAAGTTTGCCAGCGTGTACAACCAGATATTTGAGCAGCCTCTAATAATGCTGGTGAAACCTGGGACATACCAACCATCGCGTAACGCACAGCAGGTGCCAAAGCATATAAAATTACAGCAATTACGGCAGAAACATCACCAATTCTGAATAGCATAACGGCAGGTAACAGATAAACCAAAGTTGGCAGAGTTTGCATCGTATCCAAAATGAAATTTGCAGTATCTTTAAGCTGAGGCTGTGAGCTAAGCCAAAAACCTATAGGATAACCAATCATAACCGCCATCAGCACAGAAATAGTGATCAAATACACGGAGGCCATAGCTGGCGCCCAGTAACCGGTGAGCAATATGAAAAACATAAGTAGCGCGCAATAAACCGCAAGCTTAAAGCCCCCCAAATAAAAAGCTAAAGCCACTACAGACGCTACAACCAAACTCCATGGGGCACTTTGCAAAAAACGATTGAATGGTCGCATAATTTCAAGAAGTGCGAAGTTACGTGCCCCCTCAAGAATATCAAACAAATTCATATTAACCCAGGTTACCGCAGCGTTCCAAAAGCTGGCGGTGGATATTTCCCATGCATCGGGCCAAGTTTGCATAGGTGTAAAAATGAATGCTATTACAGAAGAAAATATAAGCCAAACAACCAGCAATTGCCACAGAGGCCTTTGACCAGGTTCCAAATGTTTGCCGTTCGCTGCGCGCTGTGCTGCAGCTTGGCTTATTCGGTCAAGGATAATAGCTAATGCAACAATTCCCATACCAGCCTCTAGCCCGGAACCAATATCAAGCTTTCTTAAAGCCTGTAAAACATTAAACCCAAGTCCACCGGCACCTATCATTGAGGCAATTATAACCATATTTAATGTCATCATTATTGTTTGATTCATACCAACGGCTAGCCTACCAAGGGCAACAGGTAACTGAACCTGCCATAGGAGTTGTCGTGGCCTACAGCCTATCATGACGCCACATTCTGTTGTTTCAGTTGGAACAGATTTTAATGCTAAAACAGTATTATGAACCATTGGCGGCAGAGCATAAATTACAGTTGCAACAAGAGCTGCGCTAGGTCCGTACCCGAATAATAATAGGGTTGGAACTAAATATGAAAAAATTGGGACAGTTTGCATCACATTCATGACGCCACGCGTCACATTTTCAACATTTTGACTTTTAAATGACCAAATGCCTAGTGCGAGTCCAATTGCCATGGCTAACAGAACACTCACAAGCACACTAGCCAAAGTTACCATGGCATTTTGCCATAGGCCAAAAAGAACTAAAAAAAGGACAGCAATTGATGTGATTACTATCAGATTACGCCCGCCAAATCTGTACGAAACTATTGCTAGACATCCTCCAATTGACATCCATGACAACGGTGGAACCAATTGAGACACATTCAAGCCACGGCCGGTGAATATTCCTTTGGATAAAACTACCACAGTTGCGTCGATAATTAGATCGAAAAAGGACGCCACACTACGTGTAATTTCTTGCATCGGTACGCCGGCTATTTTGGCATCCCGCGCAAACCAATTTAATCCTGAACCAACTTTTTCAGCTACTGGAAAAATAAGAGCCTCAGGAAAGCTACTCATCCAGTCCGGACCAATATTTATTACGAAAAAAACAAATGTAAAAAAGAAAGCCCACAAAAGCAGGCGCATGGGCTCAAGTAAAACAACATCACTTCTAAATTTCATTTTATTGGCCAATAAGGTAAATACGCCGACGAAACCGCCGGCGTAAAATTATTAAAATTTTGATGATTTTTAGTCATTTACATTGCGCACGATGCCCATTCTTTCCATTTGTCATCGTTAGCCATCAACCATTCTGTTGCTACATCAGTAGAAGACATTCCCTCTAAATCTACTTTCTTCAACAACGCTGCCAAAGTATCATTATCCATGTTGTAGTTTCGGACTATTTCATATGCGCAAGGCCAAACATCTTCACCACCTGCCCACGCCATTTTCTTGATCCATCCATAAGGCTTTCCACAGTCATAAGTGTCTGCTGAGTTTGGTCCCCATGCAGCGTCATCAAAACAATCCACCTCGAATTTTGGAAATTGTACATACTCACCGTCGTACACTGAAGTAAGCCAGTGCGGTTGCCATACCCACATTACAATAGGCGCTTCTCTCTCATATGCCGACTTCATTTCCGCAAACATCGCAGCGTCAGTTCCTGGATGTATAACTTCAAATGGTAAATCTAATGCAGCAACCATACGTTCATCATGATCTCCCCAACTTACTGGTCCCCCGATGTAACGGCCTTTAGGTGCAGTGTCGGCTGTGGCAAACACTTCTGCACAGCCTTTAAGAGCTTCCCAATTAGGTAGACCAGGACACCTGTCTTTCATATATGAAGGATACCACCAGTCCTCAACACCCGCGAGGCCTGTTTCACCCATGTCCAACACTTTCCCAGTCGCCACAGATTTTTCCAAATTTTGGAGCTGTGTTGTCTGCCAGGTTTCCATGGAAATATGTAAATCACCATTTTCAAATCCAGGGTAGCGACCAGAATCATCGGCTACCACCAGCTCGGCATTATAGCCTACAGTTTGCAAAATGAGTTGCATCATCTCACCTTGAAGGCCGATGGAGGTCCAATCTCCGGTCATAATCTTAATTGTGTCATCAGATTCCGGAACATTCCCTGCATATGACGGTGTTGCGGTAAAAAGCACTGAAGCAGCTACTAGGCTGGCACAGTAATTCAGATTAAGATTCATTAAATATACCTCCAAACAATGGTAATGAAGAAAAACTCCTCCCGTTAAGAATTAACTGAAGCATAAATTTATCTTCTTGCGATAGGTCAGACTAATTTTTTACCTAGTAGTAACGCATTTGACTAAACCGACCTTTTTTAACTACTAACAATTAAGTCCAGCATTTTACCTTGAGAAAAGCAACTTAAATCACTCACCATTTAGGAATTAAATTGTCAAAAATGTTATTTATTCATCTTTAATAGTTGACTAACCTCTTGAATTCCAACCATTATCCACATACAATGCAGTGCCATTAATGAAGCTGGCTTCATCTGAAGCGAGGAAAAGCGCAGCTGCAGCAACCTCTTCAGGCTCACATATTCTTACTTGAGTGGCAGCTAAGTCACCGTCTTCCCATTCTTGACCCAGTCCATCAAGTTCATTAATTTCTCTAAGACCGTGGGCTGTTTTGACGAAACCAGGACAAACGGCATTACACCTGATCCCATACTCTCGATATTCTGCTGCAATACTGTTAGAAAGCATGAGGGTAGCACATTTGGTGATGCAATAGAGACTTTCGTAAACAAAAGCTTTTTCTGAAGCGATAGATCCAGTTATTACAATTGATCCACCACCATTTTCCATCATGTGATTGACGACGCGCTTTGTAACAAAAAACGCTGATCTAACATTCACATCCATCAAAAAGTCATATTCTTCTTCAGTCATTTCGTGAAATGGTTTTACTATTATTGTTCCAGCATGATTAAACAAAGTATTGATACGGCCACGTTTGCTGAGAACAGCATCGATCCCTGCATTGATTTCTTTTGATTTAGAAAGGTCTGCCTGTTCAAAGAATACATCATAACCTTTCTCACTCATATCCTGAATCATTGCCTGACCAGCGTCATGAGATACGTCAAGGACAGATACTTCCGCTCCTTCTGCCGCGAACATCCTTGTTGCCGCGAGACCCATTCCTCCAGCACCACCAGTAATCAAAACTGACTTACCAAGAAACCTTTGAGAATTTGGCGTTAAATTAGCTGCTGATTTTATATTATAAGTCAATTTGCCCTCCAAATGTTATAAGTTAATTAAGAAACGATAACCAACTTCTAAGTACAGTAAAAGTTTTGGTTTTGATCCTGTAAAGAAATTTGAGCCATAGACTTAATTAATAAGATAGCATATCTTTTTTCGGTCAGGGTTGAGGTCAGGACTGAAGAATAATGAAAACTAATTCTCAATTAGGATCACAAAATTAAATGCCTCTGTTGGCAAATAAAATTGCGTTTGTTACGGGAGGCGGCTCTGGAATTGGTCGTGCTGGAGCAATTGCGATGGCACAGCAAGGCGCACGGGTCATAGTTACTGATTTAGATGCAAAGAAATCTACACATGTGGCTGACGAGATAATATCAAAGGGCCATAATGCAACGTCTTATGGCTTGGACGTTTTAGATGACATAGCCTTAAAAGCAATTATTGATGAGACGGTTAAAACCTTCGGCAATATCGATATTTTACATTCTCACGCGGGATATCAAACTGAGGGAAACCTTGAAGAAGTTTCAATTGAAGGAATGGACCTATCTTGGAAACTAAATGTCCGATCACACTTTATCGCCTCACGCGCAGTCGTACATCACATGCGAAAACAAGGTGGGGGTAGTATTATTATCACCGCATCCAATTCTGGAATACAGTATGATCGAGAAATGATCGCGTATGCAACAACCAAGCATGCCGTTGTTGCAATGACCCGTCAAATGGCCGCAGATTACGCAAAAGAAAATATTCGTTTTAATGCACTTTGCCCTGGCTTTATTGATACCCCTTTCAATGCAGGTTTTGAAAAGCAAATGGGGGGGCGCGATCAACTTGAAAAATATGTTTCAGACACCATCCCCATGGGCAGATGGGGCAGTACGGAAGAGGTTGGACAGTCTATTGTTTTTCTAGCTTCGGATATGTCCTCTTTTATGACTGGCCACGCACTAATCATTGATGGTGGTGAGTGCATTTAACTATAATTCTGGTTAAATTCTTGGATATGATATGCAAATGATTGAAAAAGCTATTGTCAAAGCAAGCCAATTGCCGTGCTTTAAAAATCCAAAAGACATACAGCCCTTAAGCGGTGGAATTACTAATGTTAATTTATGTATTTCTGATGGCGGCCAACGTTTTGTAGTCCGTATGGGTACTGATATTCCAGAGCATGGGATAATGCGTTGGAATGAGCTGGAACTGAGTAAAGCAGCGGAGGCCGCTGATATATCCCCAAAGGTCCATTATCATGAAGAAGGCGTCCTAGTTCTCCAATATATACAAGCAAAAACTTATGATGAAAAAGCTGTTAGAAAACCTGAAAATTTAGAGCGCATAATCAAACTTATAAAAAAAACACACGAATACACCGCAAACTTTCTGGAAACCCCTATTCTCACTTTTTGGCCATTTCAAATAAATCGAACATACATAAAACGTTTACAAAAAAATAACTCTATTCATTGTTCAATACTCCCGCAAATGCAACAAAATCTAGAAAAGTTGGAAACGGCCATTGGACCAGTTCAATTAGTTGTAGGACATAACGATTTGCTTGCTGCTAACATACTAGATGACGGAAATCGACTTTGGTTAATTGATTGGGAATATGGCGGGTACAATAGCCCCCTATTCGATCTCGCTGGGTTGGCTAGCAACAACTCGATGTCAAAGGATCAAGAATTGCATATGCTTGAGCAATATTACAATCATAATCCGGAAAAGTTTTGGCAACCCTATCAAACTATGAAATGCGTGTCTTTGATGAGGGAAACGCTGTGGTCAATGACAGCGGAGATTTTCTCAGAAATTGATTTTGATTATTCTTCTTATACCTCAAAAAATTTAAAACGTTTTGAAAATGCGTTTGATCAAATTTGAATTAAGTGCTCATAATTTTCAAAATTAAAAAAACTACATGACATATTTCAACGTTAAAAATAAAGGTAGGTTAAGTATATTCTAAAATCCTTAACTCCTGGCAACTGAGCACTGAGCACTGAGCACTGAGCAGATTGCGATGAATGACTGAAAAGTTAATGAAATACAAAACTATTAGCGATCGCCCTGATCCAATTTTCAAAAGTATATATCGCTGAAACAGCAATAATAAATACCTACTTATGAAGTTTAGTTGCATCCATATGCACAGGCCAGGACAGTTGACTTTTAAAAGGTTTGGCTACCAAGCCCTACAAATAAAAATTAATCGAGATTTTTTGAACTTTAAAAATGTTGTGTTTTTTAAAAGGTTAATTATTTTAATTAAAATTATGACCAGAAAGGCCTTTAAATAGATGGCTAGCGATATTGATGCTGTTATTACGTGGGTCAACGGCAGTTCTCATCAGCATACAGCTAGCCGCAAAAAATTTATGGCACAAAGCGCGAGTGCGTTACATGAAAATGCTACAAACCCTCACAGATGGATCTGCAACGATGAAATACTATTTTGTTTGCAATCAATCCATAACTTTGCACCCTGGACCCGACGCATCTGGATCGTTGTGGATGACGAAACACCAGACATTAAATCTCTGCCAATTGACCTGCAACAAAAATTAACTTTCGCTTTTCACAAACAAATTTTTGATAAATATGTTGATTTCCTACCAACTTTTAACTCTCTAGCCATAGAGAGCCTACTCTGGAAGATAGATGGATTAGCTGAAAAATTTATGTACTTTAACGACGATGTTTTTTTAACGTCTAAATTGCAACCTAGCGATGTTTTTCTAAACAATAAGCCAGTTTTGAGAGGTACTTGGTCAGATTATAGCAGCTTAGTTCACAACCACCAAGTTAAAGGCGACCCTGCCTATTTTAACCATTACATGCAAATGAATGCCGCTGCCATGGAAGGTTTTGAGGCCTCTAAAATATTCGCTGCAGCTCACGTCGTTCATCCTTTTACCCGATCAAAAATGGCAGCACTATTTGCTAAGTATCAAAATGAATTTATTGAAAATATATCTTATCGCTTCCGTGACATTAAGCAATTTTTGCCACAATCTTTGTACAACCATGCAGAAATTTCCGAGCAAAACGTAATCTTAAGCAATGAAACCGATCACATACATATCCATAGCGGCCAAGGACGCGATGGCTGTTTAGAAAATACTTTGATCACCTTGGAACAAATCATCACTTCAAACAGTATAAAATTTCTGTGTATCAATGACTTACCTCAATTAGAGATTTTAATTCCAAATATCCGCAATTTACTTTCCGACGCGATAGGAGGTTTTTGAAAAACACATCAAAGTTGTTACATCTGCTCTGTTAAACTCGATTATGTCGTGTAATAGACAAGTTAAATACTGTTTATCTAAACGAAGAATAAAATGAAAATTGTCCTCGTTACCCCTGAAATTCCTTTTAATACAGGATCAATTGGACGAACTTGTGTCGCTCTTGATTTGGAACTTATACTGATAAAGCCATATGGTTTTTCACTTGATAATAAAGCTGTTTCCAGATCGGGCACTCGATATTGGAAAAATGTGCAGCTCAGTGAATATGACAATTGGAATCATTTTTTAACACAACGCTCACCTACGGTAGATAGTTTATATTTTTTTGAAGAGCATGGCTCCAAAAGCTTTTACAAACCAAATTATAAGAAGGATGATTATCTAGTTTTTGGTTGTGAGTCCGTAGGTTTACCGAAAGACTTGCTTGTGGGGCTGAAAGAAAGAATATTTCACATACCAATGACCAACCCAGCAGTAAAATCTCTTAACCTTGCCAACGCGGTTACTGCGGTAGTTTATCAGGCAATGCGTACTCAGTTTTCTGTCGCTAAATGATAAAAACTCGGCGAGCTTAATCTACTTACCAATCCTACTCAAAGTTGATAAGTTAAATATTAACATAAATCACATGCTTAATCAGAAAAAATTAGGCTCAACTGCTGGCTTTTACCTCAAAAGTATTCCACATTATCACTGTTGAGTAATTTCTCTATTTCTTCCGGCACCTTCAAGCCATCTACAACTTTTTCATCAAGATTTTGCTCTAAATCTAAAATCTCATGGCACCTATTAATAACCTCATCCGCCTCTTGTAACGGAATAACTATAACGCCATCCAAATCAGCAATAATTATATCGCCAGATAATACTTCCAATCCAGAAATATTGATAGGAAACCCAACCGAACCTGGACCTTTACTCATTGGTGAAGCAGGTGTCAGCCCCGTACACCATGAAGGCAAACCTACCTTGTTTAATCCCACAAGGTCCCGCATTGGGCCATCTGTGACAAAAGCAGCCGCGCCACAATTCTTCATCATTCCAGCTAGCCGGTCGCCAGCGGCAGCACACCCCTGATAGTTTGCGAATGAAGACACTACAATATCTCCTGAGGCTATAAACTTTAGTGCCGCCAGCAAAGCTAGAATATCACCAGGACCAGAATTTACCGTTAGTGCTGGACCGACCACGTTTGAAGACATAGTTCCTGTAGGATCGACGTGTTTAATTTTTTTTGCAAATGCACCACGTCCCCACATCGCATCGTTAGCGACGCTCGTTGGCACATTTTCAAGCGCTTTTAGTTGCCTAAGAGATGGTCGTGTCACATCTTTGACAATTCGTAACAGCTTTGGCTCTTCAATCATATTTTTCATCCATTTCTTAATAGGTAAATGCTTTCGTAGTGGGTATTCAGCGCAGCACTTAATAACAGGATTTGAATAAATCTGAGTAGTTTACAATGGTAATTTTGCAAATCCCATGCTGCAATCATGCAATTTTCGATAATTGATCCATTTATTTTCCCAAAGCGTAAATATAAAAAGGAGCTTAAATATGATAAAGATATTTGCCATTTGTTCTGCTGTGATTTGTTTTTTATCCAGCGCCTCTGCGGAAGAAGCTACTGTTCAGAATGTAATAACAGCCCAGATCTCAGCTTTTAAGAAAGACGACGTTGTAACTGCTTTTACATTTGCATCACCCAAAATCCAGACATTGTTTGGATCTCCAGAAAATTTTGGTCAAATGGTTCGAAAAAGCTACCCCATGGTGTGGCGACCTACAGAAGTTATTTTTGTTCGCCAGAAAGCAAAGGGCGGCACCGTTTATCAAGAAATGCAGTTTTTTGATACTTCTGGGAACGGGCATTCATTTGTTTACGAAATGATTGACATAGCCGGAACATGGAAAATTAATGGAGTATTCAAAATAAAGAATACTGAGGTCAGTGCATAACGTTTTAGACTATCCCAAAAAATGCAACGTGTATTAAGCTTTTTACGTCTATAGGTAATAGCCGTATCTAGAATTCGCAAAAATCTGCCTTACACAGCATGTACATTTATAATTTCATCTAAAAATACAAAACTGCACAATAAACTAGAGACAGGAAGTAAATGATACACGGGCGATGATTTTACGCGTCCACTAGCCTTAAAAGGAGAAACAACTACACTGAGTAAGCTAAAATTTACCAGAAGTTCAGACAGATTTTGATCCGGCTATTCCATATCATTCCACACACTCAAAATTTTTCGACAGACTATTTGAGAGTTTGCTAACTTTGTTTTTTAGAGATTTTTAATATACTTTTACTAAAATAGTGATGAATGCTAGCGTAGTCTGAGTTGCTTATTTGATTGTAAAAGGATTGCTGTTTGGAATTGTTAGATACTGCCTTTCTTATCACGTCTTTTGTAACTTTATTCGTAATAGTGGACCCTGTCGGGCTTACACCCGTGTTTGTGAGCCTTACACTGGGTGCTTCCAACTATGAGCGCAAAAAAATTGCTTTCAGAGCGACAATGGTTGCTGCAGTAATCCTGTTCATATTCTGCCTCTTTGGTGAATCTGTACTTGAATTTGTAGGAATATCTATGCCTGCATTTCAAATTGCAGGAGGTATTCTTCTTTTTATAACGGCACTTGATATGCTTTTTAACAAGCGCAGTAAAAGACAAAAAAACCAGAGCGGAGAAGGCGAACGAAAAGATGATGTTTCAGTCTTTCCACTTGCCACCCCCCTCTTGGCAGGGCCAGGAGCAATCACCTCAGTAATTTTAATAGCAAGTACAGTACCTGGTTGGGTTGGATTTGCACACGCAATAACCGCGATGTTGGCTGTGATCATACTAGCTTATATAATGTTTTTGACAGGACCACTTTTTGAAAAAGTTTTACGTGAAACCGGAATAAATGTAGTTACGCGCATCCTCGGCATGATCTTAGCGGCATTATCTGTTCAATTTGTACTGGATGGGCTAATTTCTTTTTACTTAAACTTCGTTGATTAAGCATATATTTTAGTAACACATTAATATTATAATTTTGTCCACATACAGAATTACAACTCAATTTTATCAAGCAAGATAAAATTGCCTGCCACGCCCAATATCGACACTTTTACTGGTAAATCAGGAGCAAATAATCTCAAACCTGCAGTATCAACTGTATACATTGAAAAGAGTAAATAATTTTTTCTGTAAGTAGCATCCAAAGCAGCAGTTGCAAAAATTTCCGTTGCCAATAGAGACACTGTATCATCTTGAGACTGAAGGCGCTCAACTACTTCACTTTTTAAGAAAAAGTTAAAATCGCGGATAGTTGGATTAGACGCGTATAAAAGCGCCGCGGCTACTAATAACAGAATGTATCGCATATTCCAATTCCTAAACAACACAGCAACACTAAAGCTTGTAGAACCAAAAAGAGCAAATCCAAACTTTTGCTTTCACTACATTTTAATTTCGTTACGAATAAAGTTCCACAGTAATTTTACATCACGGACTGACAAATCGTTGGTTTAATAAAACGCATAGATTTAGAATAAACAGTTTTTTTCTTTCCCGTTAAATTGTTTAATCATACCAAATTTTTAAAGAAAAAAATATAATTTTATGCATTGTATCAATTACTTTTCTCGTCAGACTGTTGCTGCGCGACTATTATAATAATCCCGGCAAAAATGATTAATATAATGCCAATGAACCCCCAAAATCCTGGAACAGATCCCCAGAATAACCAGCCAAAAAAACCAACTGATATTAAATATGTATATTCGTAAACGGCTAGGTAACTGGTTTCAGCTAGTTGGTATGCTTGTGTCATCAGTGACAATGCTACCGAAGCACCGAATGCAATTATAAACATCCATACCCAATACATATTATTAACAGTCTGCCAACCTTTGAACAAGAATGGAGCCTGCTCCACCACGGCAGTAGAGACTGGGAACACCGTCAATGCAGATGCAGCTAACCCACCACAAATACCAATACTGACGATGAAGCACATCAAAATTGCAAGTGGGCTCTCATCGCGTAGATATCGGAAGGTAACGATAGATCCCATTGCGTAACAAGCGCCCGCCATTACTGGAAGTATATGATAAGGAGAAAAGCCATCACTACCCGGTTTAAAGACGAGCATCACTCCACAAGCACCCATTATGACAGCTATAATACGGCGAAGGCCAATACGTTCCTTAAACCATATCACTGAAAAAATAAGTACAAAAATAGGGGAAGTAAAAAGCCCAGCGCCTGCCTCTGCTATCGGCATCATAGGCATAACGCCAAAATATAACAGTATAGCAGTGACCATAAAAGCTGTGCGAACTAATATAGGCTTCCAGTACCGAGGTAATACTGAAATACCAAGAAAACGGCCAAGAAGAGCGACTAATATAATTGCAAATATTGATCTACTAAAGTGGAATTGGCCAACACCGACCAGATCAGAAACGAGCAAGGTCAAGTTATCGGAAAACCCAAAAACTGAAATACCGCAGATGAGCAGTATAGCACCTCGAGTTGCTGGCTTGATACTGTTTAACCAATCTGACAACTTATTAGTGATCCACTATTTAAATTTCATATCAAATAACTCATTTGAATATGTTAATTCTTACTATTGATTTTTAACCATCCACCACAAAGGTTCGGGTTCAATCGTCTTATTTATATGTATTTCGCGTAAAGTTTGTAACAGTTCACTCAGGAGGTTTTTGTCTCCTTTAGTATACGGGTCCAACATTGACACAATTTCAACAGAAGGACTTCGGTGCTTTTGCGTCCATGATGCTAAGTCGAATATTATAGGAACAAACGAGATGCCTGCTTCAGACAGGAAGTATAATTTTTTTTGAACATGGTTTTCTGAATTCTCTACGTGCAACAAATTAAGATGCACCATCTGCTTTAACCTAGAAGACAGTGAACCAGAAGAAATATTTTCAAGGTTATTTCTAATCAAATCATTGAAGGTTCTTCGGTCAAAAAGTGCGATATCTCGGATTATTATTGGAATCCACTTATCTCCAAGCAAATACGATGCAAGTCCAATGGGGCACATTTTTTCTTCTACTTGCTGAGCATCAAACATGACAATCTTCCCTGCATAAAACCATACTACTTCAACATTTAAAGTAGACAGTATATTACAGGAAAGTCAATATATTAACATGCTACGCTTAACCAAAAATGAGAGAGTATTTAGATAGAAAAAGATAGCCAAGTTTGCTACCGGATAAGGGCAAGCTAAAAAACTTTTGGTCAGGGACAGACCCACTTAATATATGTTTACAATCATTAAATTTAACCAATGGGAAAAATATGCAAAAATTATCAATTATACGTTTCAAACCAAAGTCTGGAAAAATTGAAGAGTTCGCAAAAAATCTAAAAACATTCAGCGCAAGCAAACATGAGATTTTTCACATAATGCAGTCCGGAGATGAGCTCTATGGTATAGTTGTCAGGGATGCCGCAATACTAGAGAAAGACGCGGCAGAAGGCGTCAAGTGGTTGGATAGTCAACGCCATTTGCTGCAAGAATTTGATACAGTCAATAAACACACTATCCCACTAAGCGGCGATCTACTGCACAGTTCACACCAAGGATAATATCACAGCTAAAAAAATCAAAAGGGCTCTGCCATGTTATTTATAATCCAATCAACGCACGATTATTCCACATGCCAAACACACCATCCGGAGAAAGCACCTATCTTCAAAAATACGCTAGCCAATCTTGGTGCTCATGGGGTCACAGTTCATGCGCAGTATTCAAACAGATTAGAGCACAAGCTCTTTATTGTTTGTGAAGCTGACAGTTTCGAAGCTATAGATTCTGCTTTTGATCCCATTCTGGAGATGGGTCATTATGAAGTTACACCCGTCATGAAACGTGACTAAAACTAAAGGGAATTGCAAAATGAAGATATATTTTTTAGGTGCTTACAGCGATATAGGCCTCCAAGGAATGATGCAAAGCAGCTTTGAAGCGCGCAAAGGTGCTGTAGAAGCAATGCTGGAAAACGTCGGAGGTAGATTAACCAGCATGTCATACTTGCAAGGACCATATGATGTAATTGCAGAATTGGAAGTGGACTCTTACGAAACAGCCTCTGGATTACGCGCAACAATGATGCTTTCTGGCGGTTGGGAAGAAATGCTCATTCTCCCGGCAATGGATATCAATAAAGCTTTAGAAACGGCGAAAAAGGCTGGTGGCTACACTATGCCTGGAAGTGAGTGAACACATCCACCGCGAATACTACGCTAGTCAACTTATAAAACTTTTCAACAGTCAAACAAGCGATAGTGCTATTAGAAAAATAACAACTTAGAACGACAAGGCATCTTTGATGCCTTGTCGTTTTCTTGCTACTATTATGGGCTGTTTGACATAGCAAAACACTATCTAAGCAGTCCTCTGACCCCACCAGAAACTAGTGAGTTCACCTCATAAAGTATTTTTGGAGCCGCCAGACCACCTGGACTAGCCAAATAATTAGGTGTCCATGTCGGGTCAAATTTCTGTTTGAAAGATCGAAGCCCTTCAAAATGATAGACATTCTCCCCATGATTATAAATAAAACCACCAATACGGTTCCAAAGTGATGAAAGTTCACGATTTTCAATGCCTGAAAAAGGAGCGGCACCCAAAGAAAACCATTGAAACCCCTGCTCAGCACCCCACAACATCATCGCTCCAAATAACGCATCCATAGCGATTTTAGGTCCCGTCGGGTCATATCTCATTAGATCAAGAGATAACTCATGTTGATTTGCGCCTTGAAACAAATTAGCAAATGCCACAATGCCCCCAGTATCTGAATGACGTAGTACTGCGTGATCAAAATTAACAAGATAGGTTTCGTCAAAATAGCCTAAGGAAAAAGCTTTTTCCTCTCCCTGCTTGGACTTCATCCAAGCATCAGAGATACCACGCAGCTCTGGCAGAATTTTAGGAACATCAGCTTTTTTTACAACACTAAATTCATAACCGTCCCGTGCGGCCTTGTTGTGCGCATAGCGAAAGCTTTTTTTCTTCGGTCCATCCAGTGTAAACCCTTTCAGACTTACCCGAGCAGTTTCCCCTATTTTTAATATAGATAAACCTAAATCGAGATAGGTCTCCATATATTTTGACGATACTGCATAAAAAGCACAACGCTTACCGGATCTATCCGCCAGCTCACGCAGTTGCCACATCAAATTCTTGCCAGACGTTTCATCGCCGATAGGCTCTCCACGGGTAATAAGCGATCCGCCAGTATCGCAATACGCTAAGTAAGCTATATTATCCTCAGATACCAAAAATGATTTATCTCCGAGCAAATCAAGTTGCGCTTCAGTGCTAGGACTTTGTGCAATGATATCACGAACAGTATTCGAAATAACCTGATTTTGCTTTATTGCACCGCGTTTATTAAGAATAGAATGCAACCCTATTCCCAAAAATATTACAGATATGACGAAGCTGGCTCGTAATGAACGGGACACATCAGCATCAAAGGCAAATTGCCACCAAAGTGTATCTTGGTATTCCACATTACTGTAGGCAAATAAACCAACCCAAAAAATTGCGGCCAAAAGTGCAGCACAAGTAAAAAGCCACTTAGTGTCAAGCCGGAACACAGATACACTATCAGTGCGATAGAAGGCCGAACGAAATATAATAAGCAGCGTAATCGCCAGCCCCATACCTACCGCCTCTTCCCAATCCAGTCCTTTTAGCAAAGATGCAGCCAACCCCAACACCATGAGAAACATCGCAGCAACCCAAGCACGAGACAGTTTACGATATAACCCCCTAGCAATAACAATCAGTAGAATGCCAACAATACTACCAAGTAAATGCGAGATCTCGATGATAGGCATAGGTACAATATCTCGTAACAATCCAAGGCGAGAACTGCTGGATGGCAAAGTACCTGAAATAATAAGAATTATTCCTGCTAGTAAAGTAATACCAGCCACAGCCATTGGTACGAGCGGGCGTATTAATAGGTAGGTAGCACCGGAAAGCTCCAAAACTGTGCGACGACGGTTTAGCACAAAACCTAAAGTAAGAGCGGTTACAGAGACAAAAAAAGGCAGTACAAAATAAATCATACGGTACAGCAACAGCGCCGCTAGCATGTCAGACCGGCCAGCAGCTCCTAATCCGGCGATTACGGTTGCTTCGAACACACCCAAACCACCAGGAGAATGACTTAAAATCCCAAGTGCAATCGCAGCCATATAAATGACAAAGAAAAATAAAAGGTTTTGCGATAAATCTGAGGGGGTCAGGAAATACAGCGTCATCGCTGCTCCGGACAAATCAATTACCGCAACCCCTGTTAACGCCAGTGTAAGTTTCAAGCCCGGCAGTGCGACCCTAAAACCGCCCATAGTCATACTGCGCGGAGCACACGCAAGCCAAATGAATAAACCTGACATCGCCAAAATTATTAAACTACCAATAACTATTTCAGTCTGTTCATTTAATGGCAATATATCTGACAACCCGTTAGGATGTGCGAGCATCAACAGTCCTAGAATAAGCATAAGACCTAGCCAAAAACCAATCCAGGCAATGGCGATGATATTAGCAACCCGAGACAAATCCACGCCAAGAGACGCATAAATGCGGTACCGCACAGCAGTACCCGTGAGGTATGAAAATCCTATCAAATTAGATACTGCCGTTCCCGCACTTCCTGCAAACGCCGCAACCTTATTGGGAACTTGATCTTTTGCTACCGTTCTTACAGCAAAAACATCGTAAAATGATAAGGCAGCAAAACTGATTACAGTTGCCAAAATAGCAAAGCCAATAGAGAGCCAGCTGCTATTCGATATGTCTTTTTTTACATCTGACCAGCTTACCTTTACTGATAAATCATGCAAAACGTACATAGTGAGAACTATAATTGATACTGAAATAATAATTTTAATAGCAGGGTGGGTAAAAACACGAACTGCGAAGCCGCTCATATCTCGAGCAATACTCTCAGAACTAGAGGTTATCAGATCAATTTTCGCCATTCAGTATCTTTCACTTGTTTAAAGTCCAAGTCTGCTAGCACAAATTATGGACCATTTAATGGTTTAGAAATTTCTAGAGTAAATACAACAAATATTCTAAGGATATTTGTAAACAATCTATCTAATCGGTCTTGATGTTATTAGGCTGTAATTTAAGAGAGTTTAATATTAAAATTAAACAAGATTTAATTTGTAACAGTCTATAATACAAATTTCACAAGGAATTTAAATGCCGTGTCTTGTCCGAACCAATTGCAAAGGGACCATCAAATGGCTAGGTCAGGTGAATGCACCAGAGGTCAACATTAGATCAAAATCTTTACCGAACGCACTTGCTACCTTTGAAGGTATAACAGGCGAAGCACATTCCGGAAATACACGAAAATCTTGCGTGAGGGTGACTATGCTACACCCTAAGGGTACCGAAATCCGAAATACGCGTCAGCTTTCAGTTTTGTCAGCTGAAGAAAACGAAGAAATAGCTGCCCTTCTTAAATTGGAGAAGCTTAATCCCAGTTGGTTGGGAGCATCCATTGTTATTGCTGGAATTCCAGACTTTACACATATTCCACCTGGCTCAAGGCTGCAAACATCTGCAGGTACAACATTGACCGTTGATCTGGAAAACGCGCCCTGTAATTGGCCCGCAAAAGAAATAGAGGCTGAGCACCCTGGTAGAGGTAAGGGTTTCAAAAACGCTGCAAATGGAAGACGTGGTTTAACAGCGTGGGTCGAACGTCCCGGTCCGCTATCAGTGGGAGACTCTGTAACTCTATTTATTCCATCTCAGCGTGTTTGGGAACCAAACAGTGAGATAATGTCAGGTTCTGGCTTTTAGGCTTAAGAGCTTCTCGCAGTTCTGAAAAAATTGGTGCGATACATTTCTTTTCAAACTCAATACTTTGAAATTATTGCGAACCTTAAGGGTGTCAAATATCTTCATTGAAGACAGACTAACCATTCAGCAAGTGTCTGCGCTCAGAATATCTTATTTTTCCAGGAACTCTTGGTCAAATTAGATTATTGCAACTAATTTCAATCAAATCCGTTCTTTTCAAACCAAATCTGCAATTGTTAAAATACAGTTAAAGAATTCAAATGCTCATCGCGTGTTGTATGAAATCTGAGCTAGTGTTCCAATAAAGGCCCCAACAACTATTAAGACTATACCAGAAACCAAAGATCCCACACCAATTGAACGTCCGTCAACCGCTGTCGAAAGCGCAGATATTGCCGGGTTAGTAACGAAGTGTGCCAATGGATCTGAAGATCCAAAAAATCCATTGGCACATAGCAAAGCTCCACAAATCAGAGCTAAGTAAGATAACAAGGCGGCAATGTGGGTAAATATCATTTATGTTTCAATCCCTTAGTACGATTTGCTTCATAACGCCGATTGCAGCGCTGCAATATGTTTGACGTGCATATTCGTTGTAAGCAGTGGCCAAAATACGATTTACTGTCAAGTTTTTTGATTTTTCACGAAGGCAGCTTTCCTTAGTTCCATTTAAACAAACCTTAATTCGCAAATCCAAGCATCAGAGACAATCACTTCCCAAATTTGATTGCTAATCTTTTTGATTATATTATAAAATTCCTTAATAGTAATTAGGATTTGAATATGAGAAAATATAATATGATAAAGTGGTTAGCACTTTCATTATTTACTTTTATATCATGCCCTGCTCTTTCGGAATCCAACTATCCCCCAGTTGATGTCCTCTTACAATCTCCAACAACTGTAATTGGTCAAAAGATTGTTTATCCTGAAGGCGCAGCTCAAATAACGGCATTAATAGTAACAATGGAAAGCGGGCAAACCACTGGATGGCACAAGCATGAGGCTCCTCTTACAGCACACATTTTGCAAGGAGAACTTACAGTGGACTATGGAGCAGCAGGTACACGGATATACACGAAAGGCGATACTTTTGTTGAGGCACTGGGCTCTGAACACAATGGCCAGAACACTGGCAAAGGACTAGCTCGTATTTTTGTGGTATTCTCAGGTGCGATTGGGACTCACAACACAGTGGCAAATTAAATTACAACAGTTCCCAAAAACCTAAATTGCTCACCGGTAAATATTAACTTTACGCCTTGCAGGATCTTTTGCCTGTCACTTACCAATGATTGCTCGCCGCGTTAAGAAATTGGCTTTCAGATTTCCTGATGGCAGCTTAAACCAAATTATGATAACAAAATCTATCTTATGGAGTTTATCAATGTCGAATAAAAATAAAACAAAAGCCCAGTTAATAGAACTGCTGACTGAAAAAGGCATCAGTGCTCAAATGTCTATGAAAAAAGATGAATTATTATTACTTCTTGAAAAGAATAATACACCAGATGTAGCACAGCCAGAGCCAGAGAAACAGTCGATAAACGTGCAAGCTACCAAGGGAAATCAAACTCCAATGGAAAAAACTGATGCATCACAACCTTCTGCTAAAATGTTAATAATTGGAGCAATTGTGCTGCTTGCGATTATTTATTTTGTTTTCAAGTAAAATAATTGATATTTTAAATGTTTAAATAATAAGGGCTACTGTCGCAAAACACTAATCGGTGTAGTCTCAGTGCCCAACATCAGAAAACTTTTGTTTTAGCTTCTTAAGCTACACAAAACTCCATGGTATTTGATCATTTTAAAAATTATTGGATTTGGCGAGCCAAGTAACATCCATTTCAGTTCGTCGCATAAAAAACTTTCCCAATGGAACCCTATCGCAAGAAATTTTGCAGTATCTAAAGCATTCACTAACTAATTCTGGCACTACACCAACTATTGTGGCCCTACATCACCCACCGTTTACGAGCGGTATAAGTTTTTTAGATCACATAAGACTTACTAACCATAAAGCTTTCGAGGATGTTCTGGCTCAAGCATCCGGGCCGCTTAGAATAGTTTGTGGGCATTCTCAATTCAATGACTGTAGATTTTGCAGGTCATATTGTAATTTCTGGACCATCAACATGTAGTAGCTTTGCTTTCGACCGAAGCATGGACGCGACTGCTGGTTATATGATAAGGGAAGATGGCTGTCTGTTACACCGGTGGCAAAATGGGTTTCAATCACTTCGGGTGAGCACCTCCCAAGGATTGGGGCCTTTTCTATTTTGACACAACCAAAACAAAGAAGCTTTACTTGATGGACGATCCACATTTTCTCCAGATCATTATACAAATTGCAGGCGCTGCCGCACTATTGATATGGGCTGTAAGATTGGTGCGAACTGGGGTTGAGAGAGGCTTTGCTACCCCCATGCGAAAATGGCTTCGCCATTCCACAAGAAATCGGTTGATTGCCGCCACAACCGGAATGGGTGCCGCTGTATTGTTACAAAGCTCCACCGCAGTGGCAGTCCTTTTATCAAATTTTGTGTCAAAAGGAGTACTTACGGCAACAACAGGACTTGTAATTCTTTTAGGCGCAGATGTGGGATCCGCAGTGGTGACACAACTTTTAATAGTCCGTCAGCCCATACTCATTCCGTTTTTACTACTTTTTGGGGTCATAGTCTTTTTGCGTAGCGAAGGCAGCAGTGCTCGGCAAATTGGACGGATTATGATTGGCCTTGCGTTAATATTTGTTTCACTTGACATGATACGCATTGCCACTGAGCCCATGATCTCAAATCCAGGCACACAAATCGTTATGGCCTATTTGGGGCGGGATCTTTTGACCGCTTTTGTAATTGGTGCTGTGTTTGCATGGGGAATTCATTCAAGCGTTGCAGCCGTTTTACTCTTTGTTACTCTTACAGGGCAAACAGTTTTGCCCATTTCTGCAGCTGCTGCGATGATACTCGGCGCAAATTTAGGCGGGGGCTTTATTGCATACATTCTGACATACTCTGCTCCTATTGTTGCAAGACGGATGATTGTGGGTAATCTTTTTCTGCGAGGCGGTGGCGCTTCATTAGCTGTTTTACTTATAACATTGATTCCCGAACTATTGATGAACCTTGGCACAACGCCGGCAAGGCAGGCGATTAATTTACATCTTATTTTCAACTTAATTCTAGCCATAACTGCCTTACCTTTTGCTGGGGTAATAATGACTATTCTGTCATATGTTATGAAGGAAAAGCCTAATAAAATAGGTGATTTAGATACTGTTAGTGCTTTAGATAAAAATCTATTAGACCGGCCGCAACGTGCCATTGACTGCGCAGCACGCGAACTGTTGGGTATGGGCCAAAAAGTCGAACGCATGTTGACCGCTGTCGAACCTCTTTATGACCAGTGGGATAGTGCCGCAGCACAAATGATTGAGGATCAAGATGGCTCAATCAAACAGATGCACTTGGATGTGAAACTTTATCTAGCACGGCTTGGCCAAATAGGTCTGGACGAAGAATTAAGCCGTCGTTCGATGGAGCTTGCTTCAATTTCCTCCAGTCTTGATACAGCATCTGATGCGATTGCGCGTATCATGTTGGATCTTGCCAGACGCTTAGACAACCAAAAACTACAGTTTTCTGCACAAGGCCGTGAAGAGATCAAGGATTTTACAGATCGTGTCCAAAGTAATGTTCAACTCGCTTTGAATGTGATGATGAACCAAAATCCAGCTGAAGCCCGAGAGTTAGTGGAGGCTAAAGAAAAAGTTCGCAAAGTAGAACAAAAGCTTCAACGTAGCCATATTGGTCGCTTGCGAGAAGGCCTCTCGGAAAGCATAGATACAAGTAACATCCACCAAGAAACTCTGCGTGCTCTTAAGCAAGTCAACACAGCTTTCTCCATGGTTGGACACCCCATCCTTTTAAAATCAGGTGACTTGCTTAAAAGTCGCTTGAGCTAGTAGATTACTTTTCTTTAGGAAACATCTAATAGAAGGTGTTTAAATGTCTGAAAAATGTATCCGCAAGCAATCCTACCATATTATTCAAAGCAGCGGTTTGAGACAATGCCCAATGGACCAGCCCCTTATAGACTTTTCTATCTTGCAAGTAGATTAAAGACAAAAGGTATAATCATTGAAGACTGGAAACTAGCGACGGGTTCAGCAGAGACTTCGTCAGCATAAAAACCTATTAATACTATAAATCTTACCAGTTAGATCCACAAGCGGGACCAAGATTAGTTATAAATCAATGTTCTATAATCAAACTCATTTGCAAAATTTTACAATTTGAACAGTAAAAATATAGAGCATTAAAAGGAACAAGGTTCAAGCCCACTCATTCAGCAGATATAGATTGTAACATAAAGTATATGTTTAAGTGTTGATGTACTTATTGAATTTTGTTCAATAATTTTGAACTAAAACCTATACAAACATGTGTGAATGGATCCAGAAGTATGTTTTTATTAAGGTTTTGCTATCTAGAATTTCTCAAAATTCAATATTCCACTTTTATTTCATCCGGCTCAAGCATAGTTTAAAACTAGAAAAAGTCTTAAGGGAGGCAAAAATGAAAAAACTTTTCACAGCCACAGCAGTAACTGCTTTGATGGCGGGATCTGTACACGCAGATGAGATAAAAATAGGTGTTATTTTAGGTTTCACTGGCCCGATTGAATCACTTACGCCAGCTATGGCAAGTGGCGCCGAATTAGCAATGAAAGAAGTATCAGACTCTGGGTTGCTATTAGGCGGCTCAACTGTAGTCCCAGTCCGCGCAGATGGCACTTGTGTAGATTCAGGTGCTGCAGTAGCAGCAGCTGAAAGGTTAATCACGGCAGATAAAATTGATGGTATAATGGGTTCAGATTGCTCCGGCGTAACCGGAACGATCTTGTCAAACGTTGCATTAGCAAACGAAATGGTAATGATTTCCCCATCAGCAACCTCACCCGGACTATCTGTTGCTGAAGATAACGGTTTATTTTTCCGCACAGCTCCGTCTGACGCACGACAGGGTGAAGTAATGACAAACGTTTTAATGGAAGAAGGCGTCAAAGAAGTTGCTTTGACATATACCAACAACGACTATGGAAAAGGTTTAGCAGATAGTTTTCAAGCCGCTTTCGAAGCAGCCGGCGGCAGTGTTACCATCAGTGCAGCTCATGAAGATGGAAAGGCTGACTATTCAGCTGAAATTGGTGCTTTAGCATCCGCAGGCGGAGACCGTCTTGTCGTTGCTGGCTATGTTGATCAGGGAGGATCAGGTATCGTTCGGGCAGCATTGGACGCTGGAGCTTTTGAAACATTCCATTTTCCAGATGGAATGATTGGCGCTCGTTTAGAAGAAAACTTTGGTAACGAAATAGACGGCTCCACTGGTCAAATCCCTGGCACTGATAGTGAGGGCGCAGCCATGTTGACCAAACTAGTCGGAGATTCATTCGACGCCACATCCTCTTTCGTTCCTGAGTCTTATGACGCTGCAGCTTTAATATTGCTTGCAATGCAGGCTGCAGGTTCAAAAGCCAGCTCAGATTATAAATCTAAGGTTATGGATGTTGCAAACCAACCTGGCACTGTAATTTTCCCCGGAGAATTAGCAAAAGGACTACAAATATTAAAAGATGGTGGCGAGATTGACTATGTCGGCGCTACTGCTGTTGAGCTAATAGGTCCCGGAGAGTCTGCAGGCAGTTATCGTCAGATTAAAATTGATAACGGCAAAATCACGACTGTTCAGTACCGTTAAACCTTAAACTATAAACCAGAACGGTCAAACCGTTCTGGTTTTTAATTCGTTTAGTTTGGCGTGGAGGAAAAATGATCGTCATTGACGGCATTCACAAACACTTTAGTGGGTTTCGTGCTGTCGACGGTGCTCATATGAAAATTGAAACGGGCTCAATCACAGGTTTGATTGGTCCAAACGGTGCAGGCAAAACAACACTATTCAATGTTATTGCAGGTGTCCTTAAACCAACCAATGGTCAAGTGATTATGGATGGGGAAAACATAACAGGACTACCGCCCCACAAGCTATTTCAAAAAGGTTTGGTTCGAACCTTTCAAATTGCGCATGAATTCTCATCTTTGACCTGCCGTGAAAATTTAATGATGGTACCCACCCAGCAACTTGGTGAGACACTCTGGAATACGTGGTTTGGCCGCAAGCGTATTGCAAATCAGGAACGCGCCCTTGCAGCGAAAGCTGACAAAGTTTTAGAATTTTTGACAGTAGAACATTTATCAAATGAGAAAGCTGGCCAAATTTCTGGTGGGCAAAAAAAGCTACTAGAACTGGGCCGAACCATGATGGTTGATGCCAAGATCGTGTTCCTTGACGAGGTAGGCGCAGGTGTAAATAGAACACTTCTTAATGTAATTGGTGATACCATCCTCCGTTTAAACCAAGAGCTTGAATATACATTTGTAGTCATTGAACACGACATGGATTTTGTTAGTCGGATATGTGATCCAGTAATCTGCATGGCTGAAGGAAAAGTTTTAGCTGAAGGTACTTTGTCTGAGATTAAAGCTAACGAACAAGTGATCGAAGCTTATCTTGGGACAGGCCTTAAAAATAAAGTAGGCAACGGATGCTGAAGGCTTGGTTCAAAACTTTACCAAATTTGACCAAATGGCATTCAGTTTTCCAATCGATACACTTTATTTTTAATGCAGAAAAGAAGGGGAGTCACAATGAGTGAAATTCCCCCACAGAGCGATTCAGATGAAAATTATCACTCTCTCTCAGAGCAGGCTGAGGCTCATGCCCTGGCTCCCCTCAGTGAAGGTGATAAACTAACAGATACTTCAAATGCATTTTTAGTTGGTGAATCTATGTCCGGCGGATACAAAAACGGGCCTGATATCTTACATAACTGCACTATTGCTGTTGATCCTGGTGAAATCGCAGTAATCGTAGGACCCAACGGAGCAGGAAAATCTACTGCAATGAAAGCTATGTTGGGGATGATTAACCTAAGCCAAGGTATAATCCGGTTAGATAATGAGAATATAACAACATTAACGCCGCAAGATAGGGTCGTTAAAGGTATGGGTTTTGTACCCCAGACCTCAAATATTTTTACCTCAATGACCGTTGAGGAAAACCTTGAAATGGGAGCGTTTACACGCCGGGATAAAATTAGCGGAACAATGACGCAGGTCTATGACCTGTTTCCTGTTTTAAAAGATAAGCGCTATCAAGTAGCCGGAGAGCTTTCGGGTGGCCAACGTCAGCAAGTCGCCGTGGGACGTGCCTTAATGACACAGCCAAAAGTTCTATTACTCGATGAACCTACCGCAGGCGTGTCACCTATCGTAATGGATGAACTATTTGATCGAATTATCGAAGTTGCACGAGTAGGTATTCCAATTTTAATGGTGGAACAAAATGCCCGACAAGCACTTGAAATTGCGGATAAAGGCTATGTTATGGTGCAAGGCCGCAATGCATATTCCGGAACTGGACGACAGCTATTAGCCGACACTAAAGTCCGTAAGAGCTTTTTGGGTGGGTAACAGTGATTAATCAAAAGTTTTTACCGGCAGTACGCAATCTAAATATCTATGATTTACAGCGTTTAATATCCGAAAAAAAAATTTCTACAAAAAATTATGGAAACAGCAACTGTACGGCAATGCCCTTTTGTACGGGCAAAGCTAATGAAGCTATTCGCTATACTCGAAAGATTATGTTTTTGTATGTTTCGAGCAATGCGCTCAAGGAACTTTTCTGATGGACCTTTTAAACGCGCTCGTGGCCCTATCTAATTTTGTTCTAATTCCTGCCATTGCTTATGGATCACAGCTTGCCCTCGGTGCTCTTGGCGTTACGTTAATTTATGGAATTTTAAGATTTTCAAACTTTGCCCATGGAGACACTATGGCTTTTGGAACTATGGTTACAGTTCTGTTTACATGGTGGTTTCAAAGTAAGGGGATTACGATAGGGCCATTGCCAACAGCGTTGCTTGCCCTTCCATTCGGGATTATGGGATGCATTATTTTAATACTGGCAACCGATCGAATTATTTATAGGTTTTATCGCGTGCAAAAGGCCAAACCAGTCATTTTCGTTATAGTATCGCTTGGCGTGATGTTTATTATGAATGGAATTGTTCGCTTCGTCATTGGGCCAAACGATCAGCGGTTTTTAGATGGTGAACGCTTTATTATATCAGTTCGCAATTTTAAGGCTCTAACCGGACTTCAGGAAGGTTTGGCAATTAAGACAACTCAAGGTTTGACAGTGATAACCGCAATTATTGTCGTGGGTGTTTTATTTTACTTTCTTAACCACACGCGAACAGGAAAATCTATGAGAGCATATTCGGATAATGAAGATTTAGCACTGTTATCTGGTATCAATCCAGACAAAGTTGTAATCATAACATGGCTTATTGTTGCTACCTTGGCAACAATTGCCGGAGTACTTTATGGCCTGGATAAGTCTTTCAAGCCTTTTACCTACTTTCAACTTTTATTACCAATTTTTGCGGCAGCTATTGTGGGCGGATTAGGTAATCCAATAGGAGCTATTGCGGGTGGATTCACAATAGCATTTTCAGAAGTCACCATCACATATGCTTGGAAGAAGGTTGCCATCTATGTGTTGCCAGAGGGTCTTAAACCAGATGGTCTGGTACAACTTTTGTCAACTGATTACAAATTTGCAGTAAGCTTTGCGATACTGCTTATTGTATTGTTGTTTAAGCCAACTGGTTTGTTTTCGGGAAAATCAGTGTGACAGGCAAACAGCGTAACATAATATATTTTGGATTTGTTATCGTACTAATGCTGGCCACCGGTATTTTTACAAGTTGGAATTCAGTATTATTTATTATTAATTTTGGACTTATTTCTGCCGTAATGGCCCTAGGTGTCAATCTTCAGTGGGGTTTTGCCGGACTATTTAATGTGGGTATTATGGGCTTCGTTGCTTTGGGTGGGTTGGCCACGGTATTGGTAGCAATGCCACCAACGCAAGGAGCCTGGACAGCGGGTGGATTAGGCATTCTTACTGCCCTGCTAATGGGAGCTGCTACAGTGGCTTTTGCCGTGCTAGCATATACGCGTCTAACTTTAGGCAAACTCCGAACACTTATTATAATGGGTATTTTAATTTCGGGATTTGTCTTTTATCGAGTTGTATTCGACCCAGCAGTTGATGCTGTTGAAGCAATAAACCCCTCTTTGGAGGGTTATTTAGGCGGGTTGAACCTACCAGTACTGATTGCTTGGCCAATCGGCGGTATTTTTGCCGCTGGAGCGGCTTGGCTCATAGGCAAAACAGCGCTTGGATTACGTTCAGATTATCTGGCTATTGCAACACTAGGAATTGCCGAAATTATCATTGCAATTATAAAAAATGAAGATTGGCTTGCTCGCGGTGTCAAAAACGTATCTGGTCTTCCTCGCCCGGCACCTTATGAGGTGGATTTGCAAAATGACCTTGGGTTTATCCAAATGACAGGTAAACTCGGGATTGATCCGATTTTGGCATCAACGCTCTTTGTAAAGTTAGTCTATGCGATTTTATTTATAGCAGTATTAGCCATACTATTTGTTCTCCTTCAAAGAGCAGTAAATTCTCCATGGGGGCGCATGATGCGTGCCATTCGTGACAACGAAGTTGCAGCTGAAGCAATGGGCAAAAATGTGACTGCTAGACACCTGCAAGTTTTTGTCCTTGGATCAGCTATTTGTGGTATTGCGGGTGCAATGATGACGACATTGGACGGGCAGCTTACGCCTGGTACTTATCAACCGCTACGTTTCACTTTTCTTATATGGGTTATGGTGATTGTAGGCGGCTCTGGCAATAATCTTGGTGCAGTACTCGGTGGGCTTTTGATTTGGTGGCTTTGGGTAATGGTCGAACCATTAGGCCTCGGTGTAATGAAATTTATAACGTCAGGTATGACAGAGGGGTATTGGCTTAAAAAACACCTAATGGAATCCGCAGCTCATATGAGACTTTTCACCATGGGTTTGGTTTTACTTTTAGTTCTCCGCTTCAGCCCAAACGGCTTAATTCCAGAAAAATAATCAAGAAAGTGGATCTAATTTGTTTTAACCCAAAAACCTCGTTACCAGATTTTATAATTTTCAAAAATTCAAATTTACATTTTTGACAAAATACAAAAATACAAACACTATGCTTTAGATCGCAGTCATCTACAGTTTCAGTTCGGCCTTATAAATAAAAATATTTCAAGTAAAAAAGAAGGCATAACGCTACTCTACTACTTTTTGAATTTTAGGTGTATATACGATATTTTCTTCTATAAATTTTCTGTTTAACCCTGACACCGAACGCACAGCATGCTATTCACCAAACAAATGTAACAAGAACCGGAAAAACTATGCGCACAACATTGCTCGCTATTTATTTATTTTTCATGATGCCAATTGCTCTTCTGGCTCAGACTTCAGAATCAGAGTCTAACGACACAGCCCCAACCTCTGAAGCTTCGGATATTCAGGATCAATTGAGTATGGGTGAAGACGCCACACCCACAGTTGGTCAGACCTATATCAGTGAAACTATCGGTGACTGGAAAATGCGATGTATCAAAACAGAAGATGGTAATGACCCGTGTCAAATGTATCAGTTGATGTCTAACGAAGAAGACACACCAATTGCTGAAATTGCAATCTTTCGCTTACCTGAAGGTGGCCGTGCAGTAGCAGGCGCAACAATAATAGTTCCACTTGAGACCTCCCTACCCCAAAAACTTACTATCCAAGTCGATACAAGTAAACCGCGGCAATACCCATTTTCTTTTTGTAGTCAGGTTGGTTGCTACTCGACTGTTGGCTTTGTTTCAACAGAAGTTGATGCTTTAAAAAAAGGAAGTGCGGCGGCCCTTAGTATTGTTCCTGCACTCGCACCAGATCAAACCGTGAAGGTGATTATGTCATTAAACGGCTTCACCGCCGCCTATGAAAAAACAACTATAGCAGACAACAAGTAAACATATTAACTTTAAAATAAGAGCCTTTTCAAAGCGTGGAAAGGCTTTTTACTGTATTAAAAATATTATATTTTTCTCAAAGCCAGCACGGCATTCATTCCACCAAAAGCAAAAGCATTCGAGAGCACAA
The DNA here is from genome assembly GCA_905480645.1 of uncultured Tateyamaria sp. Taxonomy (GTDB): domain Bacteria; phylum Pseudomonadota; class Alphaproteobacteria; order Rhodobacterales; family Rhodobacteraceae; genus Tateyamaria. The sequence continues at coordinate 47,388 of CAJQRC010000012.1, read as the reverse complement.
CTTGTACATGAGCTTGTCGAGCCTCGTTTGGAACTACATCCAAAGGACACTCAGGATCAGGTTCTTCGTACCCTATGGTGGGCGCTATTTCTCCGTTACGTAACGCCATAATACAGGCTATTAATTCAACGGCACCAGTCCCTCCAATCAGATGACCGTGCATTGACTTTGTTGATGAGATCATAAGCTTGTTCACATGCTGTCCAAAAACATCAGCAACAGCTGCGCATTCGGTCTTATCATTAACCGCGGTACCAGTCCCGTGAGCGTTTATATAACCAACCTCATCACCGTTCAGTCTAGCATCCAATAAAGCCCCCTGCATGGCGCGTGCGGCACCGTTCTTAGAGGGCGTTACGATATCCGAAGCATCTGAAGACATGCCAAAACCTACAACTTCACACAGGATTTCGGCTCCCCTCGATCGAGCACATTCGTAATCTTCAAAGACAAAAACACCTGCGCCTTCACCCTGCACCATGCCATTACGATTAGCTGAAAATGGCCGGCAAGCATCTTTTGACATAACGCGCAGCCCTTCCCACGCCTTAACCCCCCCCAAACATAACATAGACTCTGATCCGCCCGTCATCATTATCGGAGCCAGTCCGGTTCGCACCATTTGAAATGCTTGAGCCATTGCATGGTTAGAAGATGCGCATGCAGTTGCAACTGTAAATGATGGTCCTTTTAAATTAAACTCCATACTTACATGGCTAGCTGCAGCATTGTTCATAAGTTTGGGTACTACAAAAGGGTGTACACGGTTTTTACCTTCTTCATAAACCATACGGTAATTTTGGTCTGAAGTAGTGATCCCACCTCCTGCCGTCCCAAGTATAACTCCAGACTTATCAGCCAATTCATTAGAAAATTCCAAGCCTGATTGTTCTATAGCCTCTCGCGCAGCGATAAGAGTAAATTGAGTGAACCGGTCATAAAGGCTCAACTGTTGTCGACTGAATAATTCCTCCACTTTCAAACCGTGAACCTGCCCACCAATCTGTATCGAAAGTCTTTCAACATCTTGAAACTTAAGAGGCCCTATACCACATCGCCCTTCACGCATTGCTTCCATTGTCGAGATTACATCGTGACCCAATGGATTAATCGAGCCTGCGCCTGTAATAACAACGCGGTGCATTAATTTTGCTGTTCAGCAATAAGTATTTTTATACCGGTAATTATCGCCTTTACATTTGAGATGTCAAAATCACTTTTGTCAGGTTCATTGGCATTGAATGGAATTGTTATGTCAAATTCTTCTTCAATGGCAAATATGCTCTCCACAAGACCAAGGCTATCGATTCCGAGATCAACCAAAGTGCTACTTTCAGAGACGTCAGAAACCTCTAAAACGGCCTGTTCTGCGATGATTTCAATGACTTTGTGTTCGATGTTCATAACACATGTCCTTTGTCAAAATTGCCTTGGGGTCAACTAATATTATCAGATTTGAAAACTGCTTTCTTTATCGCTGCAATATCGCGCATAATACGCGGCAGACGACGCAAAGATTTGTAAGCATCAATTTGTGACCGCATTTCTGTCGCAGGATAACCCAACATTACTTTACCTGCACGAACCGATGTAAGAACCTTACAGGCTGCACCAAGAACGACACAATCTCCAATTGTAAGATTGTCTGCCACTCCAACCTGCCCTGCTATTATCACATGATTACCTATAGTAACAGAACCAGCAAGACCCGCTTGCCCACAAATAAGTGTATCATGTCCAACGATAACATTATGAGCGATGTGCACCAAACTATCGATTTTAGTCCTATGACCAATTCGCGTTGGCCGAATAGTCCCACTATCAATGGTTGTATTAGCTCCAATTTCAACATCATCACCAATTGTAACTGAGCCTAATGAATGTATTCGCGACCAGCGTTGTGGTGTCATTTTTTCCTGCACACCTAAAGTAGCCCGAACAGCGTCAACAGCATTTGGCTCCGGAGTGACAAAAGAAAATCCATCACCTGCAATACGAGCTCCCGGATTCGCTATAAAGCGCTCACCAATCGAAACGCCTGCACCAATACTTACCTGCTCACGGATATATGAGTCAGATCCTATTTCGGTTTTCCAACCAATGAAACTGAGCGGACCAATTACACAGCGCGGACCAATCTTTGCGTTTGGGCCAATCACGGCTCCTGGTCCAATAGTGACGTCAACTCCAATCCGAGCACTAGGGTCAATAATTGCACTCGGATGAATACGGTCTTCAAAACCTTGTTTAAGATCCATGATTTCAGTCAATTTAGCCATTGTAAAACGAGGGTTTTTTGGCAGAATAGCTGCCGCCAGACCAAATGAATACCAATCAGCATCTGCCCACAAAATTGCAGCGCGTGCCCTGCCTAAATTCAGCTTCTCTGCGTATTTTGGATTAATTGCTACAGCAAGATCATTAGGACCAGCAGCAAAAGGCTCAGACAATTTTAAAATAGTTAAATCTAGATCACCAGTAGCTTCTGCATCAATGGCATGAGCAATTTCGCGAACCGTATATCTCATCCACATTCAACTCCTGACCAAGCAAGACAAATCAGCCTAGCCCTGAAGAGAGCTTAATACCACTCCTTCGTCAACAAGAGCTTTCCAAATACGATCATTCCGCCCATAAATATCACGGCGATACTGCGCTTGGCCTTTATCATTAATAAAAGCAGTTCTGTATACTATATGGACTGGCACAGGGCTTATTAAATCCACTCTTGTCTCTTTACGTGTCGATAATACTTTCTGAAAAAAATCTTTGGGATTACCTTCTTGTTTGGCCAAAATAGCATAAGCAAAATCAAATGGATCGCCAAGGCGAACACATCCATGGCTGAAAGCACGCACTTCTCGAGCAAAAAGACTCTTTTGCGGTGTATCATGTAAATAAATATTATGACGATTAGGAAACATAAATTTGACAAGACCCAAAGCATTACCTTTACTGGGAGGCTGCCGCATTGCAAAAGGGAAATCCTTGGACGTAAACTGCGTGAAATCCACCACGCTTCTATCAACCCGCTGGCCCCTTCTATCTGTTATTTCTATGTGGCTTACTGCGTTTGGATCATCTTGAAGCTGAGGCAGATATTCTTTTGTGATAATAGATCGAGGTACGTGCCAGCTCGGATTAATAATTAGAAACTCCATAACATCGGAGAATTCTGGAGTTAATCGGCCCGTGCGGAATGCACCCACTACCGAGCGGGTTGAAAATGTAACTTTTCCACTGTCTATAATTTTGGCGGTGAAATCTGGAATATTAACTAAAACGTGGCGATTACCTCGTGTTTTTTCCATCCAGCGCTCTCGTTCCATTGAAACTATGATGGATTTAAGACGCGTTTCAACACCTTTGTTAATTTCGCCAATAGTACTAGCCCCAGCAACGCCGTCAGCAGCCAAACCATGTGCTGTTTGAAATTTTTGCACCGCGGACTGCATTTTAGCATCGTAATGTTGACCGTTTGTCCGCATTAGAAATCCCATTGCAACTAATCGATCACGCATGGCAGCCACTTGAGGACCCGCTTGGCCAGGCTTTAAAACTTCTGCTGAAACTTTAGGCCCCCAACCACCATCAGCTAACACTCGCTCTAATCGCAACTTTTCGCTCATTAAAGAAGTGTATTCAAATGTCTTGGGTGCCAAAGCTTTAAAAAAGTCGGATGGAGAAGAAACGGAGAAATTGACTAAAGAAGACGTGCGATCTTTGTAATCGACTTGACGTGCGATGGCCTTGTCGACCCGGCCTGGCACCAAAACACCAGTTTGTATGTCACGAACATACTGCAGAAAAGTACGGCTAATTTCAACTTCCACCAAGCCGCGTTCGCGTGGGCTATTTGCAGCTTTCATTTGAGCTCGCAGACCAGCAATATCGTATTGCGCAATCGGCAAACCATGATTTACTGCGCGTGATAGAGCTTTAAAAAGCTCTATGCGACGCTGTTGTTCTAAATCAGAAGCACCAGTCCAAAGGCTTTGATAAGCAACCCCTTTATAAAATGAGGCAATGTCTGCATCTGTAGACGCTGCCTCTGCAATAGCTTGTTTAAAAGCAGTTACCTGAGAAGATGCGTTATTCGGCAACCCTACCAGAATAAAGGCCGCTATTGCCCCAAAAACAAAGACCCTAAGCTGCGTAATAGCAGAATCCATCACCTAACCTCTTGAAATATTGCGTTCAGTGTAATTATTTAATCTAATGTATAACACAACTTGTCCATGCATTTTGACATCACCAGCAAAGCCTTCCTCGCTATGATGCACTGCTGCATCGCTTCCCGCGAGAGTGGCGCTTAATATTTTTATATGCGCAAAATTTTGCCTAAAATTCTTGTATTCTCAGAGTTTCCTTATCCATCACTTGGATAACGAATCACTTTATGCCATAAATAACCAATCTGGGGATGATTGTTGAAAGCCAGTGGAACATCACAGGCGCTTTAGGGTTACAGGACGAAGTAATATTATGACGCAAGAACTCTCTACGGGCATAAATCGCCGAGCTTTGCTTGGTGCTTTTGCAGCAACAGCAATTGTAGCAGCGCCAACTTTCTCCAACGCAGCTGGGTTCTTACGGGGGTCTGGCGACATTCGCCGGATACGGATGTACTCGGGCAGAACAGGCGAGAGAATAGATATGATATACTGGATTGAAGGCAAGTATATCAAAGATGCCATAAAAGAAGTTAATTATTTTATGCGAGATTGGCGTACAGATAGCGTAAAAAAAATTGATCTGCGCACTATCGATATTATGTCAGCAGCGCATAATCTTATGGAAGTCAGAGAACCCTACATGCTGCTCTCGGGTTACCGTAGCGCGAAAACCAATGCATTACTGCGTAGGCGCTCCCGCAGAGTTGCGAAGAACTCATTACATATCAAAGGCCAGGCAGCTGATCTTAGAATGTCCTCACGTTCAGTTTCACAAATTGCTCGTGCTGCTAAAGCATGCCAAGGCGGAGGAGTTGGTAAATACTCACGCTCCAACTTTGTTCATATGGATTGTGGCGTTGTCCGCACTTGGGGCGGTTAACCAACAAAGTCGACTTAATTTATATATCGTGAAATCAGAGTTATATTTTAAGCGGTATTTCTAGATGTCCCGTACCGACTGCATATGAAACTCTCAACCCTATCAGGGTTTGGAATTGTTGAAATAATTCATACATGTGATAATAATTTCTTAATTATAAAAATCTTTAAACTGAAGGCATTAACTTCAGAGTTTTAATGAACCACTTACAATAAAAATACTTCTGCTATGTATCTATCATAGAAAGTGTAGGCTTTCCTGTAACTGCCAGCCCTCTACTTCTCTGATAATCACTTATAGCTTGTATTGTTTTAGGCCCTATAACTCCGTCGGATCCACCAGTATCAAAGCCACTTTTTGTAAGGCTTTTTTGCAGTGCAATTCTATCATTCTTTGTCATACCATATTCGTCAGGTGGAAAGCTTGTACGCAAACCAGCAGCTCCTGCAATACGATCTGCAAGATGACCAACACCAATAGCGTAAGCATCTGAGTTATTGTAACTTTTAATGACCCGAAAGTTAGCTGTAGTTGAAAAGCGTGGGCCATCTGCTTGGGGTTGAATAATTGTCCCAGACGGGGAGCCATTTACAACTTCATCACCCCATCGAAGACCTTTTTTCCATCCATTTTTAGATAGATATGCAGCGGTGGATGCAAGAGCATCACTCGGGTCTGAGGACCAGATATCACGTCGGCCATCACCGGTGAAATCGACTGCAAAGGAAAGATAGGAAGTTGGGATAAACTGCGTATGTCCCATAGCTCCTGCCCAGCTGCCCTTTAAATTTGCAGATGTTGTATCTCCATATTTTAAGATTTTTAACGCTGCAATTAATTGTTTTTCAAAAAAATCGCCACGGCGGCCATCATAAGCCAGTGTTGAGGTGGCAGATATCACTGGAACATCCCCACGTCTTTCTCCATAGAAACTCTCCAGACCCCAAATTGCAGTTACAATGTAGGCGCTTACCCCATAGGCGTCCTCGATAGCTTTGAGACTTGATTGGTGTCTTGAGAAGGCGGCACGTCCCTTTAAAACGCGTTCATCAGAGACGGCTATTGACAAATAATCTTCAAGAGATTTTTTAAATTCTACCTGATTACGATCTCTTTTAATTACACCAGGCAGGTACCCTGTACCTCTAAAAGAATTTGAAAGAAGTTCTTGAGAAAAACCCTGTCGGGCAGCTCTTTCTCTAAAGGTTGCAACCCAATTATCATAACCTGAATTTCGAGCTGGTCTTAAATCATTCGGTAACCCAGACGAAACAGCTGCTCCTTCCCCTTCTCCAGAACATCCAGCCAGCGTCAGACCCACAAGCCCTAAGCTAAATATTCTTCTATCAATCGTCATGAATAATCTCCCATCAAGCTTGGATGTACGGTTATCTTATATTCAATTTTTAAGTGCTAGTCTTTCTAACCTTATATTTTAATCAACTATGTAAAACCATTAACCAGTCCACCTTACCCCACCGCCGTAACTAAGTGGAAAAATGAAAATTATAACGCAAAAGTAATTAGAGCCTGATAGTTCATTACGGATATCATCCTGAAAATACTTTTACTTTTACTTTTAAACAGAAAATGAGGCGTATCTGAACTAAAACGTTAGCCAGCTAAAACTGCAGCAGGTTAGTTAATTTTGTAGGGCTTAAGCAGAGAGCCTCTACCACCGCCTTTAAAATTCAATGTCATTATTCTGGATATTGAACTTTACATTGAGCTACAGCTCGATCAGCCCGATCTTTATATTTAGGTAAAAGCTTATTAAATTCTGCAAGCTTTTTTCGTTCTTGATTTACATCAATTGCCACTGGAGATTCTTGGGTGCGATAACCGGTCTGAGGGCAAGTGTAATATAACTGGGTATTATAATCGTAGCAGCTACCTGCGTAAGTATATGGCACGCTTTGGCTATGCACAGCATATCCTCTTGAAACATTATCACTGGTCTCAGCGATAGATGCTTGAAGACTTCTGTAATCCTTAGTGGCCCCAGAGATACAATCTTCTTGAGGCGTACTACACCCTGAAAGCATTGCAACACTAGCTAAAACACCTGACAGTTTAACAAAAAATTTCATAACAGTCACAAGCCCCTACGACTAGACAATGACAAAGTGAATATTAATAATAGTTCACCAAGAGCAGTTTTACAAATAGAATCAAACCATTGTTAAATTATTACAAGCTCACGGTATTAATCACCCAAATTATGGTCATATCTATTAAATTTCTTATATCCAATATTGATATGAAAAAAATAAGAGCATGGTTGCCTAATAATAGAGTCCTATAAAAAATTTTCCATAACAGCATTCCAAAATGGGTATAAATGATGAATTTTACTGAAATTAATTTAAGGCACTTGATATGCCAGAGTTGATTTTTTTATAATTAGCTCACGTGCTGCTAGCGAAACCAGATCAGATCAAATCAACCTGACTTGTTGAATGTAACTTCATCCACAATAGGATTTGAACATATGCCAATTCCTTCAATTTCTACTTCTACAGTTTCGCCATTGGTCAACCAACGTGGTGGATTTTTAGCGTGACCAACGCCAGGAGGCGTGCCCATGGCGATCAAGTCACCCTCAGAGAGCGTAGCAAACTCTGATATTGCTACAATTGTTCGTGCGACCGACCACATCATATCTGATGTCGATGCACTTTGCAGAATTTCATCACCAACACGGGCCTCAATTTTCAACCCTTCGCCACCTACAGGCAGCTCGTCAGGAGTTACAACGATGGGGCCAACAGCGCCGGTTGAGTCAAAGTTTTTACCAGCGGTCCATTGAGGAGTCTTACGTTGGTATTCACGTACAGATCCATCGTTGAATATAGTGTAACCAAAAACATGGTTCAAAGCGTCAGATTCAGAAATATGTTTTCCACCTTTACCAATAATTACCATTAACTCCGCTTCATAATCCAATTGTTCAGAACACACAGGACGGATCATGGGCGCACCGGCTGGCATTAACGATTTAGGGCCCCGCATAAAAAATACAGGATATTCTGGAATGTCATATCCACCCTCTTTGATATGATCAACATAGTTCAAACCAAGACACATGATCATCCCTGGTGAAACAACGGGCAATGCCGGCTTAATTGTGTCTAGAGGCACACTTTTTGCTCCAACCACTCGACTTTCCAGATCGGACAGTGTCATCCCAGCCTTAATAATACCCATTAAATCCGAACCGATGGACGGGTCCTGTTCCGTTAGGTTTATAGCGCTATTCCCAGACAATAAAAAAACTGCAGTGCCTTCATTGACTTGACCAACTAAAAATCTCATCTCGTCTTCCTATTTTTTATATTGCAGATTATAAATTCAAAGGTTTTGTGATTGGGATTGCCACTTAAATCGTGACATTAAAACCTGATAATTTAACTTCGCCAATACCAGAAGATCTCGTTATCTTTTAGCGGCATAATAAGATACTCGTCTTTCCAAATAGGCCAAAAATTCAGAAATTGTGAATGCAAGAGCAAATAATACTATCAAAACTGCCCAGAAATGCGCCATTAAAAAGTTGGCTGAGTATAGTTCGAACAAAGCCCCAAAGCCTACAATTGAAATAAGAAGCTGACCAATAATGACGCCTTTTACAGCTCGGATTATACCAATCCGAACACCGCCTAAGATCTCAGGTAACGCAGCCCAAAAGTAGATTTTGAAGAAGGCATCCATGGGAGACGCCCCAAAACTATTAGCCATATCAACTAAAGATCGGTTGATCTGTTTTACACCCGCTCTAGAATTTAAAATAATTATCCAAACCGCAAACAGCGCAGTGGTTATGATAATCGACTGCATTCCAAAACCGAATAATACCATTAGTACAGGCACTAATGCTGTAAGTGGCGCACTAAGAAAGACGTTAACCCAAGGCAATAGCAGCTCATCTAACAGCCTGTTTTTGCCCATTAAGATACCTACAACAATCCCAATAACAACAGCAAAGAATACACCAAAAGAAAAAGCATAGGCTGTCTCCAGTAATGCTTTTTGAAAGGCGGGCGTTCCTATAATTGAAAACAAAGTTTCTATTACCTCACTTAGAGGTGGTACAAAAAAAGTGAGTTTTGCGCGCCCGACAATCTCCCATAGCAGTCCCCAGAGGATTAATGACGACATGCCCGGGAGCCTATACCCAAATAAATACATATTTATCCCCTATTCGACATAAGTACGCAAAGAGGACCAGATATCATCCACTATATCTAAATACTCAGGGTCTCTACGAATGTTATCGACGCCCTTGCCCCGAAAGCTTGAAGGACGAATGATTTCTGAAACGCGGCTTGGACGCGGTAGCAGGATCGCTATCTGGTCAGATACATAGACTGCCTCTTCTATGGAGTGAGTAACGAAAAGAAATGTTTTGTTTTCGTTTTGAACAAGGCTTAACAAGTCTTCCTGAAACTTGCGTCTTGTTTGTTCATCAACGGCTGAAAATGGTTCATCCATTAACAACACGTCTGAGTCTACGGACAAGGCACGAGCAAGGCCAACACGTTGGCGCATGCCGCCAGAAAGTTCGTGTGGGTAACTATTTTCAAAACCTGCAAGCCCAACGTCGCCAATGTACTTTTCGGCAATAGACTCTCTCTCTGATTTCGCAACACCACGCATTTCCAAGCCAAATGCAACATTATTAAGAACAGTTGCCCAGGGCAGCAGCGCAAAATCCTGAAAAACAAACGCCCTATCCGGTCCTGGACCTGTTACACTTTTCCCGTTGACCTCGACATAACCCGATGAAGGCTCAAGAAGCCCCGCAATGATTTTCAAGAGAGTTGTCTTACCACAACCTGATGGGCCCAAAAGTGATGTTAATTGGCCACGGGGAAATTCTAGTGACATATCGCGAAGTGCTTCTATATCGCCATAGTTTTTCGTGATATTTTTAACGGAAACAGCACTTTCGGACTTTACTACCTCAGTCTGATTTGAATCTTCTTTAATCTGAGACATAGCCACGTTGATTTCCTTTAAAGAGAATAGTTTCAATCTTTTCCAACAAATTTAAAAAAAGCACTGCAAGAAGGATGATTGAGAAGATTGCAGCATACATACTTGGATAATCAGCAATTGAACGACTGTAAGTAATAATATCACCAACTCCAGTTGGAGTGATCTTAAGCTCCGCCAAGATGGCACCAATAAAGCCCGCTGAAACGCCAAGTCGAAGACCTGCAAATATGACAGGTGAAGCCGCTGGGATTACAATCCGTAACAGTACCGAAGTACGAGAGGCAAGAAATGACTTCCCCATTTCTTTAAACGATTCAGGTGTGTTTCGAACTGCACCACTGGTATTCAAAACAATCACCGGCATCGCCATGATACAAACTACCAAAACCTTTGAGGTCAGTCCAATACCGTAGGCCAACACTAATAACGGAATCAAAGCTGCCAAAGGTGCTGCTTGCATAACTATGAAGATTGGAGAAAACAGCCAATCAAAAAAATTGTTCAACCCAACCCAAAGGCCCAGTCCAATGCCAAGAACCGCCGATATCACAATCCCAATGACCAGTGGCCGCAGTGTTTCTTTATAGGCTGCAAGCATTACCCCGTTACCAATCATTTCAAAGAAAGCCCGCATGGAGTCCAAGAAAGTTGGAAAAGCATAACTGACCGGGATACGGCCTGCTATCTCCCAAGCGCCGCACAACAAGAAAGCAGAAAGAACTTTAAGAAGATTTGCACGACTAATCATCTATATAAGGCTTTCGATTTTGGAGGAGATTGCCGCACCTAATTTGGCGCGGCAATCGTAAACTCAAATCACTTTTTCGCAGCATCAAGAGGGTCTAAATACCAGAAATCTTCAATTTTCAGCGTTTCTGGTGTCCCATCAAGCTGACCAGCTGAAGAATACCATTCCATATCAGCCTCTGCTGCTGTACGACCACCGCCATTAGGGTCATACAAACCACCTGCAACTGCATCAGCATAAAACCCGTCAAGTTCAGCCAAAATTTCTGCAGGCAATTGGCCGATCGGTCCATCAGGATTGGTTTCACGACGAATGATCGTGGGGTCGTCATGCATATCCTGCCAAGTACTGACGAGAGCGTTTATAAAAATTGCAACATCTTCTTCATTTTCTTTAATCCAGTCGAGGTTCCCGAATAAGGCTTCATCGCTGGCATCAACATCAAACATTTCTAAAACATTAAAGTTGTCAGCCGCTTCACTGCGCATCAATTTATTCTTGTTTGACAAATCAATGATTGTCGCATCTGCTCGGCCACCCAAAAGGGCCGCCACTCGATTAGATGAGCCGGGCACATAGGATCGTTTACCAAATTTTATACCCATGCGATCTTCAATTACATTAGCAATAGAGTCTGTACCTCCACCACGTGAATGCAGAAGGATGGGCTCACCATTCATATCATCCAATGAGGAGTAGGCAGTTGTTGTGACTGGAAAAAATTTCAACTTAGATAGTTGAAAGATGATCCGAAGTGGAGCTTTAGATCGCTGCATAGCAGAATACGGCGTTCCAAAACCAATATCCATTTGACCACTAAGTACCGCTTGAATTGCTAATTCTTCATCTGAGAATGCAGTCCATTCGTAGTCAAGTCCATTTGCCTTTGCCCGATCAAGAGCAACAAAGAATGCCGCCAATTCGTCTGAAGGTGTTTCGGCAAGTGCAATATGTATTTTATCAGCCTGTGCCACATTAATGGTTAGTCCGATAGCCAATGGGATAGCAATTACAGTCCCCAATGCTTTTTTCAAAAAGTGCTTCATGTTTCTACTCCCAGATTTTTACAGTTACAGGTCCTAGTTCGACTTCGATTTTTTACTCTATTTATAGGCATCAATTTTTATTTTTATGCATCGCCAAATAATCTGTTAGAAACTGAAACCAAGTGCGTTCGCATCGCCGCATGAGCGGCAGATGGGTCACGCGCCTCGATCCCCGCCAAAATTTTGTCATGTTCGGCAAAACTAGTATGATCGCAAGCTGGGCGCACAGAAGAGCGCACAACCGTCTTCCAAGCCACACCACGCCGCACAGCATTTAGGTGATCAAATAGAGACAAAAGCAACGGATTTTCCGCCGAGATTCCAATTGCGCGGTGGAACTGGTCATCAAATAGCTCATAATCATCCCAGTTATCTGCCGCCTGAGTACGCTGACTGATCATAGTTAGACTTGAAATTGCGTCTTCTGATGCGTTGATCGCAGCTTCGCGCGCGATGGCGGGTTCTAAGGATAACCGGGCACGCATCAAGGTGATCGGAGTGACTTGAAGGATCAGTTCGGCAAGTGAACCGCTACCATTTTGCGGTTCGGTCGAAGCAACGAAAGTACCTTTTCCAACATGACGCCAGATGGATCCTTCACGCTCCAGTACATCAAACGCTTTACGAAGAGCGGACCGAGTTAGCGCCAACCTGCCGATCAAATCACGTTCTGATGGCAGTCGATCGCCTGGCCGATATTCCCCAGCCTTAATAAAGGCACGTAAGGCCGTGACCGTGTCAACATGTGCCCGTATTTCGGGCATTTTTAACATTGCTATTGTCATATATTGGTCAACCAATTCGACTACATTGGAATTATTGTGGCTCATTTGAGGAGGTATTGCAAGCTAGAACTACAAATTTAGTAAAATTGGTTTGAATTGGTTTCGATTGATTTAAATTGGAAATAGTGTAATTCTAGATTATCAAACCTACGAATCTGGAGATAAAGATGCCCAATTATGTAATCAGTCCACCGCAAATCATTGGACTGCCCATTGATGGGACTGATGATCTGTTTCCAGTGCGTCGAGTATATTGTATTGGCCGAAACTATGCCGCTCATGCAATCGAGATGGGTCATGACCCTGACCGTGAGCCACCTTTTTTCTTTCAAAAAAATCCCAATAATCTTGATCCATCAGGAAATTTTCCGTATCCACCGCATAGTTCTGATGTACATCACGAGGCAGAAGTATACATAGCCTTGAAATCTGGTGGCACCAATATAACCGTTGAGAGTGCTTTGGATCATGTCTATGGTTATGGATTATCGCTGGATATGACCCGCCGTGATCTTCAGGGCGAAATGAAAAAAATGGGCCGGCCTTGGGAAATAGGTAAGGCTTTCGAAAGGTCAGCGCCTTGTGGTCCGGTCCTGCCAGTGTCATCTCTAGGCCACCCTTTTGAGGGAAATTTAAGTTTAACTGTCAATGGAGAGACAAGGCAAACGGGAAATTTAAATCAAATGATATGGAAAGTCCCTGAAATGATTTCATATCTAAGTGAATATTTCGAATTGGCTGCTGGTGATATTATTCAATCAGGGACACCATCAGGTGTCGGGGCAGTGGAAAAAGGCGATATTATGATCATGACTGTTGATGGATTGGGTAGTCTACAGGTGAATGTCGTCTAATCATACGGTATTTAAATAAAATAATTTGATATCAATTCAGTACTGGTCAAAATTAATGTCAGGATTATTTTTGGCTCCTACATTTTCACGTCGTCCTTCTTAGTCAAGCAGTTTACAATTACAAAAGGCAGTGATGTGCAGACACTAATTCCCATTTCATTTTATTGGATGGAATGCGGTATAATTTAGTTTATTTAAAACAATTATTTATATGCAAGATAAAACCCAGAAAAAGCCTTGCCTCTACAGCGAAAATAAAGAGCTTTGTCACCATCAGGCTAATTAGATTTCAAGATGCTGTGAATTGTCAGCTAAGATTGAAATTGCATCGATTATTCTTATGTTTAAAGGATCCCTATTGAGACAGCCGCTTGGTAAACTCGGGGAAGCATTTTGTATTCACGCAGACCCATTTCACAACAAACCAAGGCAAGCTCCGGAAGCTTGCAATCAATATATAGGCAACCAATAAACAAAATAGAAAGCGAGCTCCCAAAATTACTATCAAACTAGGCCCGAGAAGCATCATTAAAGCTGTATCTTCAAAAACCGAGTGAAATAAATTGATGAATACCAAAGCACTTAAGGCCTGCATCTTATCAACATGGCCGGCTTTCACTTCCTTAATCATAAGACCACCACCAAATCCCAAGCCAAGGGTTAACCCGACAACCATAATTGTTGAGGCATTTTCATCTATTTTAAGCAAGTTTAAGAAAGGGCGCATACACAGAGCCATCAAACTTTCAATGCCAAGGGCTTTAAGGATTGCAAGCGCCGTTAATAACGCAATGATCACAATTTGAACAAAAATTAGACCTTTCACCTGATCCACACTCCATTCAAACCATGACGGCGCAACTTGAAATTCAGGAAGATGTATCAGGGCAGTTTGCTGCAACAAATCAAACTTGGTTAAAATCTGATTTAATAGAAAACAAAAAATTATGGCTGTGACAACCCGCAAGAAAACAACGAAAATTATTTTAGTTCCCGCTTGGCGAGAAATAACCGCTTCAACGGGTAATGCATGGGCGAATAACATAAAGCTCGCAAGAATGCTCGTTTCTGCAACACTAAGCCCTAAAGGCAAATCCACAGAAGCCAGAACGATCAATCCTGCATAGGGATTGGTCAGCATAGTTGTTGTAAGCACGATAGATAACGATGCTGGCAAACCAATCAATTCAATGACCGGTTTGAGCCAGATATCAATAGTATCAACCGCACCCAGATCTTGCGCAATTTTTACTATGATCAGAGTGGGGATCATCACTCGAAACAAGGACCAAGACACTATAATGATGTCTTGAGTAAGTCCTTTAAGATCAATCGAAAATAAAGTCATCTCTTTTTACTCACGGATAATCCTGTGCGCGTGATGCTGACTGAGGGTGTTTGTTTCTCTCGCCATTTTTTCCTATAGCACTGTTCTATCAGAATAACTGTGTTCATAACTGGGGTCTAGACTCAGTATTTTCGCCGCACTTGTAAAAAATTGTATGGGTCAAAAGTGTGGTGCCGAACTCGCCCATAAAAGTAAAACAAGTCATCGATGATAGGAAATGCTTGGTTAACGAATAACAGCATTCATTGCGACAACTCAAAACTCGCCAATCTTAATCTCGTTTACTTGACTTTATTAGTTTTGAGGAAGAATGCTTGCAAGCCAAAGGCTCATTTGCTTTTGAGTTTGGGGTCAAGTGACGTCTAATATTCGAGCAATTCTTGTATGTTTATTAGCCTATGTTTGTTTCGATTTAATGGCTGTACATGTACGGATTCTTTCAGTCCACTATTCCCCGCAGGAACTTTCAGTTTACAGAAATGTTGTAGGGATTCTTCCTACTATTGCTCTTTTGGCCTACACTCGGGAACTCAGTCTTAATCTTGATGCATATAAAATAAAACAATGGAAACTCGCGTTTGGAAGGGGTTTACTTGTCGCTTTAGCGCAACTCCTTTTTTACACAGCATTGGCTAATCTGGAATTAGCAACAGTATCAGCATTGGGCCAAACAAATGCTGTATTTGTTGTCTTAATTGCAATAATTTTTTATAGGGAAAAAGTTGGTTTCTGGAGGTGGGGTGCTATCGCAATCGGTTTTACAGGCGCTATTTTCATTGTTCGACCTGGATATGACGTGTTTACTTGGACTGCCGTAATGCCCATTGGGGCAGCATTATGCTACGCGGCTTCTATGGTCACTTTAAGAAGTTTCGACAAATCAGTTTCAAGTGCCATTCTGTATCTTTACTCAGCTATAGCTGCGGCCTTAGGCGCCATTTTATTAGCGGCTATATCTGTTGAATTAAGTCCAATTCAATCGATCGAAGACGGACTATTAATTTTCAGCATGTCAATATGCGGTGGCTTTGGCGTTATATTTTTAATGTTCGCTTTTCGTAATGCGCCAGCGGCAGTCCTTGCACCGTTTAGTTATTTTGGCATCATAACAGCTTTTTGCTTTGGTTGGTTTATTTTTGGAGAATTTCCAGTTGATACCCTATTCCCAGGGGTTTTCTTGATTATATTTTCTGGTCTAACGATCCTCTGGCGGGAGCAGCGCAAGAAAAATTAACAGCTGTAATAACATCCTGCGCTAGAAAAAATCAGAAATCTAAAAAACTGTTCTGTAGGTATAGTGCGCGCAAAACGCATTAACCAAAAGTTTAGCCACTAATATAAATGACGTTCTGGTGGCAACGCAGGGAATAGGGCATTCAAATTATCACAGTTCCAGTTTTACCCAAGCAGCATCTCTTGCGGATGATTTCACGCATGCAGCTACAAATTCTACCCCTTTTAAACCATCATGGACCGTAGGATACATTACTTCACTGGACACAGCGGTTCCTGTTCGCGCAGCGATAATCGCTTCAGCCGCCTCTGTGTAAATATTGGCAAAGCCTTCTAAATATCCTTCGGGATGTCCCGGTGGTACACGCGACAAACGTGCAGCAGCATTCCCAGCACCTGCCCCATTGCGCGTAATTAAACGCTTAGGCTCTCCAAACGGTGTAAACCAAAGGTAATTTGGGTCTTCCTGTGCCCATTCCAGACCTCCTTTATCTCCATAAACTCTAATGCGAAGTGCATTTTCATTGCCTACAGCAACCTGTGATGACCACAGCATACCCCGCGCGCCACCATTAAATCGCAACATTACATGCGCATTGTCATCCACCTGACGACCAGGAACAAAAGCCTGTATGTCCGCAGCAAGACTATTTACAGTTAACCCTGATACAAAACATGCAAGATTGTAGGCATGCGTTCCTATATCCCCAGTACAGCCACCTGCCCCGGATCGCTCAGGATCCGTTCTCCAGTTGGCTTGTTTGAAATCCTGCTCAATAGATAGCCAGTCCTGAGGATACTCAACTTGCACGACACGAACCGAACCAATATCGCCTGACGAAATCATTTCACGTGCCTGCCGCACCATAGGATAAGCGGTATAATTATGGGTCAGAATGAAAAGCGCTTCACTGGTTTCTGTAGCCTTAACAAGCTTTTTCGCATCAGCTAGCGTAGAAGTAAGAGGTTTATCGCAAATGACATGAATTCCCCGCTTCAAAAATTCTCTCGCTGCCAGGTAATGTACGTGATTTGGGGTAACAATGCTTACAGCCTCAATTCCATCTTTACGACGCACTTCTCTTTGAGCCATTTTTGTATAATCATCATAAATGCGAGAAAGACCCAACTCCTCTCCACTTTTACGCGATCTTTCAGGAGTAGAGCTCAAAGCACCAGCTACCAGTTCAAACCGATCATCCATGCGAGCCGCAATTCGGTGTACACCACCAATAAATGCATCACTGCCACCACCAACCATACCAAGTCGAATGCGCTGGCTTTGTTTCTTTACAGCTGCTGAACCCATCAGTAGATTCCCAACATTTTACGATTTGCTGCTTCATCGGTACCGCCATCAGCAAAGTCATCAAACGCACGTTCTGTCACTCGAATGATATGATCCTTCACAAATTGCGCTCCTTCACGAGCACCATCTTCAGGATGTTTAAGACAACACTCCCATTCTACGACAGCCCATCCATCAAAATTATTCGCTGCCATTTTAGAAAAAACTGCTCCAAAATCGACCTGCCCATCACCCAAAGAACGGAACCTTCCCGCACGATCAACCCAAGGTTGGTAGCCTGAGTAGACCCCCTGTCGTCCAGTTGGGTTAAATTCAGCATCCTTGACGTGAAACATCTTAATCCGCTCTTTGTAGACATCAATATTGTCAAGATAATCCAAACACTGCAAAAGATAGTGACTAGGATCGTACAACATATTACATCGCGGATGATTATCTGTACGTTCCAGAAACATTTCAAATGTTACTCCATCGTGCAGATCTTCCCCAGGATGAATCTCATAACAAACGTCAACTCCTTTATCGTCAGCATGATCAAGAATTGGGCGCCATCTTTTTGCCAGCTCGTCAAAAGCCGTTTCTATCAGACCCGCAGGTCTTTGAGGCCAAGGATAAACATACGGCCAAGCTAATGCACCAGAGAAAGTCGCAAGTTGGCAAACTCCCAAATTTGCTGATGCTGAAATTGCTTTTTTGACCTGATCGACAGCCCATGCCTGCCGAGCTTTCGGATCTCCATGAACAGTAGCGTCAGCAAAGCCATCAAAAGCAACATCATAGGCTGGGTGAACAGCTACGAGCTGGCCCTGCAAGTGGGTGGATAATTCTGTTACTTCAATGCCGTTTTGTGCGGCTTGACCTTTGAATTCATCGCAATAATCTCTGCTTTCTGCAGCTTTGTTTAAATCAAAAAGTCGAGCATCCCAGCTTGGGACTTGTACACCTTTGTAGCCGCTGTCAGCCGCCCACTTGGTAATATTTTCCCAAGAATTAAATGGCGCTTCATCATTAGCAAATTGCGCCAAAAATAGAGCAGGTCCTTTTATAGATTTCATGAGTTATCCTTCCTTTACGCCACCACTTTGGCAAAATTTATTTTTTAAGTTTTTACAAACGTGCGTCAAATTTTGTTAGTAATCTCCAGATCACTGTCGATAAATCCTAAAAGCCGACAATCGACAACTAATGTTCAAATTAAATACAGGCGCATCTCCGATTTAGGATAAATTCTGACAATTTAATTTTCAAAAAAATTATCAGTTTGGTGTTCAAGTAACCTTTAGCACTGCTCCGCCTTGAAAAGGGCTTCAAATACTAACGCAACAGCTTCAGCACCAGGATCGTTATTACCCCTCAAATTCTCCGCAGGCACATAGGCTGCACGCCCTGCTTTAGCCTGATGAATCTTTGAAGTGCTATCAGCGCCAGCCCGCGCGGCGATCGCTGCTGCCTTCAGTCCTCCGCCGAGCGCCTCTAGCGCCGGAGATAAAGCATCAATCATCGTACGATCACCAACGTTGGCTCCACCAACTTCACAGACCCTTTGAAGGCCATTTTGCAATGCTTGATTAATAGATGCACCATTTATGTAAGCATCCCCTACGGCATTAAAATAAATAGCTAAAATAACGCCGGAAGACCCACCCATTGTCTGGCTTAGCTCATTACCAATAGCTGGATATAACTTTGTGCGATCTCCTAACGGCATATGATTCAGGCGTAGTTTGAGAGAACGTGCCGCGGAAGCAAGAGTGCTGCCAGTATCGCCATCACCTGATTTAGCATCAAGTTCGTTGAGGCGATCCTCAGCCTCAATCAAAACATCAGCGACATGAGTAATAATATTTCTTATGCTATCATCATTTGAATGATTGTATATGGGTAGCTCTAACCCTTTTGGCATAACCACGATTGTGGGTTTAACGAGAGTTTGAATAGTAGGCCAAGCAACCATTGGCACTGGGCTAGCTAATGCTTCGAGCTCCACAGAATCTGCAGGCAGGACTGATACAGAAAATCCATGCATATCAAGAGAAGTCATCATAGATGCAGGCCCAACGATATGACTTGCAATGCCTGTATTCGCCAAAGAGTTCGCGAGGATTGACATCTCTAATGGAGTTGTTGAACCTAAATTATTCAGCAGAACAACACTAGGATCCTTCCGTAAATGGGGGCGCAGTCTTTCCAAGACCAAATGCATCGCTTCATTAGCACCAACAAAATCAACTTGTTCAACGCCCGGCTCTCCATGAATGCCTAGTCCCAACTCAGCCTTACCTTCCGGAATACGATCTTCCTTGACCGACCCGGGAACAGTGCATGTGTCCAAGCTTTTTCCCATTGAAGCCACTTTTTCAACGACCTTTTTAGCGGCATTAAAAACATCGTTCAGGTCGGCCCCTTTATCAGCAACTGCTCCAGCAATCTTGTGCACAAACAAAGTTCCCGCAACACCGCGAGGTTGAGGCAGATGCGGTAAAGCCACGTCGTCATCTACTATAATCATTTTGACATTTAGGCCAAGAGCGCGAGCACGCTCAGCAGCCAGACCAAAGTTCAAACGATCGCCTGTGTAATTTTTTACAATAAGCAAACAACCGGCTTTTCCCGTCACAGCAATAATTCCAGCGAGCACGGCATCTACCGACGGCGAAGCAAAAACTTCACCACATATAGCGGCAGTTAGCATGCCTGGACCCACAAACCCCGCGTGAGATGGCTCGTGTCCAGAACCTCCTCCTGAAATTAATGCAACACGAGACCGATCCCAATCACTGCGTATAACAACTTTGATGTGCGGGTAACCATCCAATCGCGCAAGCGCACCACCAGAGCAGGCCAGAAGCCCATCTATTGCATCACGGACGAGATCCGCTTTTGCATTTAAAAATTGCGACATACAGTGTCTATCCTTCCTAGGTCACTATTTCTTCGCCATCAGGGAAAAAATATCTGCCCCCACAATGGCCAATTTTCCCATTCAAAAAGGCATTAATTTACGGCAGTTTCAGAATATTTTCCCTTAAGAACATCACTACAGCCAATCTTGATTTAGGGACAACGAAGTAGCACCTAAATGCGGTACGAAAAAGCTAAATGACGTGAGTGCAACATGTCAATCTCAATTTGAGGTTCGCACCTCAAAATAACTAATCAAACTTCCCTGAGCACCATTAGACTGAGAGATAAGTGATCCAAACTATCTATTTATCTACCTATAAATCTCGCCTGACGGGAGGTAGAAATGCAGGACTTTCATAGCCTTCTAGCTCTGAAGAGTTTTTTCCGTATGTTTTGAATCGCTCAAGAATATTACTCATCTCATTATCATCGAGATTAATCGGCTTACCAAGCTGGCAGGCCAAGACGTATTGTTTGCAAAGCATTTCAATCTCGACACCAAGTGCAAGGGCAGCGTCCAATGAAGTAGCAAAACAAATCATTCCATGATTTGCCAGCAGACAAGCATTGCGGCCTTCCATTGCTTTCAGCATTTCAATTGATAGCTCAGCAGTTCCAAAACTGGCATACTTCGCACACCGCAAACTTGCCCCACCAGTTAAGCCAATCATGTAATGGAATGCTGGAACGTCCTTTCGAAGACATGATACCGCAGTTGCATACGGGGAATGAACATGAACAACAGCCTGAGCTTCAGGTCTCTTTGAATATAAATCAAGGTGCATACGCCATTCTGATGATGGTAAAACATCACCAAAATATCCGCCATCAAGATCCATTTGTACAATATCGCCAGGCGTCATGTCAGCATAGCAAATACCAGAGCCAGAAATTAAAAAACCACCATTATTCCGGAATGATACATTGCCAGACTTTCCAATATTCAAGCCAGTCTCATTCATATCTAAACAGGTTTGTATTACAGCATTTTTATCTGACACAGTACGACCTCAGCTTAGATATAATTTTTAATTAAATTCAGGTTAAATTAAATTAAAATATTTTAAAGAATAAATAAACATCTCTTTTCAGTAGTACGAAAAATCAATAGGTTGCTCTACCACCGGATAAATCAAACACGCCTGATGTGGTAAAGCTATTATCCCGCGAAACCAACCACGAAATCATTGATGCCGCCTCTTTGACTTCAAGAAAACGGTTTCTGGGAATTTTTGATAGCATGTAATCGATGTGTTCTTGGCTCATTTGGTCAAAAATTCGCGTACGGGCAGCAGCGGGAGTCACACAATTCACTGCAATATCCATATCTGAAAGTTCTTTCCCTAGGGACTTAGTCAGCCCGATAACACCAGCTTTTGAAGCTGAATAGGCGGAAGCATTAGGGTTACCTTCCTTGCCTGCAATTGACGCGATATTGACTATACGTCCATAATTAGCTGCGCGCATTGTCGGCACAACAGACTTATTGACATGAAATGTACCAAGTAAGTTAATATCAACAATTTTTGCAAATTCATCTACCGGATAATCTTCAACTGTAGCATTCACACCTGCCACTCCAGCGGAATTTACCAAAATATCAATCCGTCCTGACGCTTCAAGTGTTGCATCGCGCGCGGTCTTTACGCTTTCCCAATCTGCTATATCAACAGCATAGGCCAAGCTTTTATTTCCAACTTCTAAAGCGGTTTGTTGCCCAAGTGTTTTGTCGTTATCCCAAATAACAATACGTGCCCCGCCTTTAGAAAGCACTTCACAAACGGCACGACCGATACCTTGCGCTCCACCTGTAACAATTGCCACTTGCCCTGAGAAATCTATCATGCTGCGTCCCATCCATTTCTTATACAATTGTAACCATCGCGATAATAAGCCTCTGGGCTTTCAGCAAAGTCGCGCCACACGCGAGTTGCTGCCGCCAATTCCGGCAAGCCACGTCCAAAAGCTTCTATTGTAAGCCAACGGTCGTAACCAGATGACTTTATAGCTTTAAATGTGTCTGCCCAAGGCACATGCCCACGGCCCGGTACTCCCCGGTCATTTTCAGATATGTGTACATGGACGACATCTTTAGAATTCCGTATAAAGGCATCCACAGGGTCTTTTTCCTCAATGTTTGCATGGAAAGTGTCATACATGGTTTTTATAGATGGATGATCCAATGATCTGGAGTAAGAGCATAGGTCATCCATGGTGTTAGCGAAGTAAGTCTCAAACCGGTTAACAGCTTCCAATGCTATCACAATACCATTTTCCTGCGCATGATCACCAACTTTTACATGCACCTCTCGTGCTCTATCAAACTCTGCATCTGTTGTGCCAGAGCCGGAAAAATACCCCAAAGTTTGATGTAAAGGTCCACCTATGGTGTCCGCGCCTACAGCTGCTGTGCAATCAACGCACCATTTTAGATATTCAATGGCGGCCTGACGGACAGACTTATCTTCACTCAGCGGGTTTATGTCGATTGTTGGCACAACCGAAATACCTGTCCGGTCCAAGCCCAATTCATCCAACATAATCCCAATGGTCCTATAATCATCTGGGGTACCACTGAAAATAGGGACCTCTACCCCATCATAACCGGTTGCCTTTATATCAGCCAAAAGTGCTTTGTGTTTTGCCTCCAACGCTGTTGTCCAAAGCAACATACAAAATCCGATTTTCATAATATATACCCCCAAATCATATACCAGTTTTTCATTCATACTGCTAAATGAAGAATAACCAAAGCCAATTGTGATGTACGCACATCAAAAAAAGGAATACATTTGCTTCAACTTGTGGCAACATGCAACTACAAGGATATTTTTTGGGAGAAAACTATGAAAAACAACACATATCCCAAGCTTCACAATGCAATGTGGCCCGGTCTGGTTGGTAAAGGTGAAGAAGAGCCGCCAATCAGTCTAGATAAAATGCTGGAAATGACAGCAAAGGCTGAAGTCAATGGAGTGAAGTTTGACGGCGTTGATCTATTTCTGGCAGACCCTCATACGTCAATTGATACAGATGACGATGGTATAAAAGCCTTAGCACAAAATGTGGGCGAGCGGGGACTGAAAATTGGTTCAGCAGTAGCGCCCGTATGGCCTCCAGTTGGTGGTGGCTCTGCTATGGATGAGGGTGATGGACGTACAGCTTTTTTAGAAGCTGTGAAACAGGCTTGCCGGATTATGGGACGCCTTCGCGAACTTGGTGTCAGAGATAGTGGAGTAATACGGGTCGATACAGCAACAGACGTAGCGAGTTGGGCAAAAAACCCCGCGAGTAATACTGCAAAAATAGCAGAAACAATGCAACAAGCTTGTACTATAGCTGAGGATCACGGCGAACGGCTTGCGGCTGAGGGTGAAATTTGTTGGGGGGGCATGCACAGCTGGAAGCATATGGTTGAGCTATTGGAGTCGGTTGGTCGTCCAGATATATTTGGTTTTCAGGCAGATCTAGCGCATACGATGCTCTATGCATTGGGATATAACGCACCTGAACATCGGCTTTTACCAGAAAACCACGACTGGAAAGATCCAACCAAGCTCGATGAGGCACTTAAAACTATTACAGATGCTTTGCGTCCGTGGACAATTGATTTTCACGTTGCCCAAAATGACGGGACGGTTCACGGTAGCGGCAGTCACGATAAAACAGGGCGACACTGCTTGGCTACAGACCCAGATGGTAAACTTGATGTGGTGAAACATGCTGGCCTTTGGCTGAATAATGCGGACGGAACACCGACAAAAGCAATTCAGCATATATGCTGGGATGGGTGCATGTTTCCCAATGCGGTACTCGAAAAGCAACAAACTTGGAATGATATCCTTGCGACCATGATTAAAGTTCGCGACGCCCACGGCTGGCAAGAGTAAAGAGGCTAAAATGACAAAACAAAAACTTAGAATTGGCATGGTTGGTTATGGGTTTATGGGACGGACACATTCTAATGCGTTCCTGACTGCGCCACGGTTTTTTGACTTACCTTATCAACCAGAATTGACAGCCATCTGTGCACGTAATGCGGATCGCGCCAAAGCATTTGCAGAAAACTGGGGATATCAATCGACCGAAACAGACTGGCGTAAGTTGATCGCGCGTGACGATATTGACTTAATTGACATAGCGGCACCTAACAACATGCATATGGATATCGCTATAGCTGCTGCAGAAGCAGGTAAAATGATAATGTGTGAGAAACCTCTGGGTAGAACGGCGGTGGAAAGCCAAAAAATGGTTGATGCCGTCGAGAAAGCCAAAGTTCCCAATATGGTGTGGTATAATTACAGGCGAATTCCGGCGGTAACTCTTGCTAAACATATGATTGATGAGGGACAACTTGGACGTATTTTTCATTACAGAGCAAAATTCCTACAAGATTGGACAATTTCAGAAGATCTGCCTCAAGGAGGAGAAGGTCTATGGAGACTGGACAAATCAGTAGCGGGTAGTGGTGTAACCGGCGATTTGCTCGCTCACTGTATTGATACAGCAATGTGGCTTAATGGAAGTATCGATAAAGTTACGGCCATGACAGAAACCTTTATCAAAACACGCGAACACACTTTAACTGGAAAAATTGAGCCGGTTGGTATTGATGATGCTTGCGCATTTATGGGACGTTTCTCAAACGGCTCTTTGGCCACGTTCGAATCCACGCGGTATGCCCGCGGGCACAAAGCACTCTATACTTTCGAAATCAATGGCGAGCATGGCTCGCTTTTTTGGGACCTTCATGACCTACACAGGCTAGAGTATTTTGATCATCGCGACGAGGGACTCACAAGAGGATGGCGATCGGTGCACATTACTGACGGTGAGCATCCTTACATGGACAAATGGTGGGTACCGGGTCTTTCAATCGGTTATGACGAAAGCTTCACTCATCAGGCAGCAGATTTCATTATGGGATTAAACAGTGAAGCCGCAGCGCCAACATTTAAAGATGCACTCGAAACTGACAAAGTCACCGACGCTGTATTGAGATCAGCGGAGACAGGACAGTGGGAGATTGCAAACTAATATTTTAGTTTCTTTGACTAGCATAATAAGTCCGTTCCGCTGCATGCTGGACGGGCTTATTTTTAGCCCTAACTATTTTTAATAACTAAAGGCGGCAATCATGAGATTTTTAAAAAAAACCTTACTTACTACCCTCTTTTTCATCCAGTTAGCTGGGATAGCTACTGCTGAACAGACGGTATTCGAAAATTTTTCTAACGAGGCTGATCAAAGATGGTCTTACATAGCAGATGGCGTAATGGGCGGAATATCCGACGGCCAAGCAGTTTTCGAACGTCTTGAAGATAAAGATGTGGTTCGGCTAACCGGCGAGGTCAGTACCAAAAATAATGGAGGATTCATTCAAGTACGCAGACTATTGCCTTCAGGTTTGCCGATAAACACGACAGGTTTGGAGCTTGACGTAAAAGGTAACGGAGAGCCCTACTACGTCTTTATAAGAACAGCAGAAATGAACAGGCCCTGGTATTACTACAAGGCAAGATTTGATACAGGGTCAGATTGGCAAACAGTAGCAATTTCTCTGGATAATTTCGAACGGTCACATGCTCATCTAAAAGATAAGATAAAACCCAGTGAAATAATAAGTATTGGAATTTTTGCTTATGGTAGCGACTACCAAGCTGACATAACTGTTAATGAAATCAGGCTTTTCTGAAAACCATTTAGCATCTGTTTGCACTAACGTGATATTATAAGTGTAAAAGTGAAACGACGATTAGTAAAATTGTCTACAAGTCGTTAATAATATTTGAGTAAACTGATCTCAAAATTCTTAATTAAAATTTATGTTGCACGCCAAGCAACCATTGCAGCCTCAGTTTGCTCTCGGTTAATTATACCAGCATTAGATCCCAAACCAGAAGCTACCAAAGACGCAGATGCAGTAGCCAGGTGACCACACTCTAACAAAGAACGACCATCAGCTAGGCCTGCGATGAGACCCGCAGTGTATGCGTCTCCGCATCCAGTCGTATCAACAACCTCAATATCATAAACAGGAATATGCACACGACTAGCGCCATGCGCGATCATCGAACCTTCAGCGCCCATGGTCAAAACACAACATTCCACACCACGATCTTGAAAGAACTTTACATTCTCCTCCACACCGGCAACACCAGAAAGGATCTCAGCCTCTTCGATAGAGGGAACAAAGTAATCAATAAATGACAAAAGAGGTTCAACAAACTTCCATGTATCAGGTCCCGCACCAACGAGATCCCATGTTGTAATGCAACCCGCTTCTTTTGCTGATTGCAACAATTTTCGGGAGGGCTCCCCATCTAATTTTGCAAGGAGCCCCGTTCCGCCCAAATGCAAAAATTTGCAATCAAGTACATCAGCTAGGATATCGTCAGATACATCAAAGTGATCTGACGCACCCCTACAATGTAAAGCAGGTCGTTCACCATTGGCACGTACGTTGAGAATAGTAGCTGAGGTTTCCACCCCCTGCACTTGCCGCATAAGTCGGCAATCGATGCCAGTTTTTGTCATATGATTCAGGACAAAATCAGCTTTTTCGTCTTCACCAACTGCTCCGATGGCCTGACAATTCAAACCGAGCTTTGCCAAGTCAACAACAGTTCCCCCCGCCGTACCAGCTACAGTCAGGCGAATTTCATCGATAAATTCAACATTACCGCCTGATGGTATCTCCGATACAGGCCTTCCTAAAATATCTAAAATATAAAGGCCAACCACTGAAACATCAAAACTCTTTGTCATCGCAAGAGTTCCAAGTATTCTACATATAAAAACGCCGTGCCAACTCCCAACGCTGCCGCGGCCCCTAGAACAATAAAGACAATTAAGAAAGTCTTCGCTAATTTCTTGAATGGCACACCTTCCCGGCAAAATGGCACTAGGTTAAAAGCCAGCGCGCCAACCACGACGGTCACACAGCCAATAGAGAAAAGCGTGAGTGAGAACGGCTGAAATATTGCCAAAATAGAAAGAACGCAGAGACTAATTATAAATCGCTCAACTAATTTTGCCTGAAATGCTGTCATGATGTCCTCAAAACTTTTTCATCATCTGTAAATACGTGCGTAACGCCAGGCGGGAAGCTGGTGTTTACCTGCTGTCCTTCACTTAAAGATACTCGCCAATCAGTAACGAGCCGCAAGTCTTGATGACCATCATTTAAGTGAATAAGCGTTTCAGCCCCCATAGGCTCTACCATATCAATTGTAGTGGACAAGCCATCTTGAGACTTCTCTTGACTTATTTCAAGATTGCGAGGCCTTACACCCAACGTGACGTTTGTGCCAACAGATAACTCTTGGATCCGCGGGTCAACTTCTATAGTCATGCTTTGTCCACCCTTAACAGCAAACTCAGCTTTTCCAGCACCCTTTAACTCTGACAGTGTTGCCGGAACAAGGTTCATCTGTGGTGTACCGATAAAACCTGCTACAAAAAGATTAGTTGGCTTTTGAAAAACATTATGCGGTGTATCAACCTGTTCGACCCGGCCATCACGCATTACCGCAATCCTATCTGCCATTGTAAGGGCTTCAAGCTGGTCATGGGTAACAATAACCGTTGGTCGGCTTAGGTCTTGCAAAACTTCTTTTATCTCACCGCGCATTTCTTCCCGTAATTGCACATCAAGGCGTGATAATGGCTCGTCAAAAAGGAAACACGTAGGGTCTCGAATAATTGAGCGTCCTACCGCAACTCGCTGTTTTTCACCCTCTGCCAACTGGCCGGGTGTACGCTTAAGGATACCACCTAATTGGAGTGTATCAGAAATTTTTTGAACTCGCGCTTCAATTTCGGAGCTCGAAAGACCTTCAGCATAAAGTGGAAATGCTAAATTCTCTGCGACAGTAAGGCTGGGGTACAGCGCATAAAATTGAAATGACATTGCAACATTCCGATCTCGTGGCGCTAATTCGTTTACTCGCTTGCTATTTAGAAAAACATCTCCCTCAGTTGCATATTCAAGACCTGCAATCATTCGTAGGGTCGTAGTTTTTCCACAGCCAGATGGTCCTAAAAGACACAATACTTCTCCATCACCAACATCAAAGTTTACCGTATCTACGGCAGTAAGATCACCAAATCTTTTAGTAAGATTTTTAAGCTCAATGGTCATTTTTTCACCGTACCAAAAGTCACGCCCCGTAAAAGTTGATTTTGCAGGAGGAAAGTTACAAAAAAGATTGGTAAGAGGAAAAGCGTGACAATAGCCGCTAAAAGACCATAGTCCACACCAACTTCACCACCAAGTGTTCGGGCCATGGCAACCGGCACTGTTCGTGTTTCTACCCCTGTCAACAAGAGCGCAAAAAGAAATTCATTCCATGTCAAAATTAACCCAAAGACAAAAGTCGCTGATAGGCCTGCAAGTATTTGTGGAATGCAAAACCGAAAAAATACCCGTCCCTCGCTTGCCCCATCCATGCGGGCCGCGTCTTCAATCTCTGGATTTAGTTCATCGAAGAAGCTCTTCACCAACCAAACCGAGAAAGGTATATTAAATGCAGTATAAAGCAGAATTATACCCCAATAGCTTCCAGCGAGGCCCGATAGGCGAAACATCAAAAAGATGGGTATAATCACTACTATGGGCGGCATCATACGAGTAGTCAAAATAATGAAAAGATAAGTATCGTTACCGCGTAATGGGTAACGACTAAACGCGTAGGCAGCTAAGGTTCCAACGATCAAAGCCAGTCCAACTGACGTGCCAGCTATAAATATTGAGTTGAAGAAATATAACGCCATATCTGTGGCTTGGCTCGTTCCAGTTGTAATGGAGGACCTATAAAATACAGAAGCAAAATTATCCAAAGTTGGCGTGAAAAATAACTTTGGAGGCACAGCCAAAGCATCAGTACGTGTCTTGAACGAAGTCAGAATAATCCAAAGCACAGGAGAAAAGTAGATTAACCCGACCAAACTCGTAATTAGTGTATAACTCCAACCAGCCTTGCCTATCTCGCGGTAACGCTTTGTCATTAGCCAACCTCCTCTGCGCGCCGATTTACAGCATAAAGATAGAGATTTGTCATAACAACAACGATAAATAGAACGATATACGCAAGAGCAGATGACTGGCTTGTCTTGAAAAATTGGAATGCCGTACGATACAAATAAACTGCAATTGTTTCAGTAGAACTACCAGGTCCTCCCTCGGTAATTATATAAACAATATCAAATAGTTTGAAAGTTTCAATCGTACGGAAAAGCACAGCAAGCAACAACAAACTTTTAATATAAGGGAATGTAATAGTCCAAAAACGCCGCAAACTGCTGGCACGATCTATTTCTGCCGCTTCATATAAATATTTTGGGACACTAACTAAACCAGCTAGAACCAAGAGCATTACAAAAGGCGACCACATCCAGGCATCAGCAATTACAATTCCAGCGATAGCACCGGCAGGACTTCCTAATACAACGAAACGGTCTTCGGTAAAGGCACTGAGCAGATAACTTACAATACCAAAGGTGGGCTCATAGAAAAGCTTAAAAAAAACGCCTACGGATACAAAAGATAACATCATAGGGGTTAGAACAAGCATCAAAACTATTCTTCGCATGGGAAATGCTTTGGCAAACATCAAAGCAAGAAGAAAACCAATAATAAGTTGCAGAATGACCGATGAACCGACAATAATAGCGGTGGTCTGAAATCTTTCCCATACCTTTTCATCAGTTAGAACGCGTTCATAGTTGGATAGTCCACGGAACGTAGGGACCTTAAGCGAGCTTGCTTTGTAGTTGAAAAAGCTCAAACCGAAGGACCACAGTAAAGGGAAAATATTCATCACAAAAAGGATTACAATCGCTGGCGTTACTAACAGCGCACCACGCCGTTTTGGATCTAACAACCATGCGCCAAATCCACCAGTTCTTCTATTTATTTCTGCCATTGAGTATCTGCCCCAGAGAATTCTGTAAAATGTCAGAGCCCGAGCAACTGCCCGGGCTCTGATGCTTCAAAATCAGTCGATATAACCGCCATCTTCCAACAACTCTTGCTGGAATTCGGCAACTGAATCTAGTGCCTCTTGAGCAGTAATTTGGCCAGTTATGGCTTTATCAAATTCTTCCTGTTGCTGGGTTAGCATCTCGAAGAATTCTGGGATGTGCCAAACATCTTTCTGCCAATCGATCATTTCAACGTGAGCACGATTCCATGGGCGTAGACCATTATAAGATGGGTCAGCCATAACGCTCATACGGCCTGATTGTCCACCATTTTTTGTAGCTTCGAGCTGAGTTTCTGGGCTTAACCACCACTTCACAACGTTCAATGCTTCGTCAACAACCGCATCGCTGTTCCATGTTGTAAGAACAAATGGCTGACCACCAATATTACCGGTACGGTCAATCGATCCATCGCCTTTGCGGGTACCTGGAGCGGGACCGAATGCCGACTTATCATGAACCGTAGAAGATTTTGGATCCAAAACAGGCTCACCAAGGCCGACCCAGTCAATAATCGCACCAACTTTACCTTGCATATAAAGGTCTTGGATCACGAAAATATCCATTTGGCCAGTCTGTGCTACTGGTGGCATATACTGCAAATATGATAAATACTGATCAAAAGCATCAACAGCAGCTTTGGAGTTCACGACGCCTTCAGCTTGCGCCTTTGGGGCTTTGGATTCATCCCAGATATCGCCACCATTTTGCCACACAAACGCGTTGACCTGCATAGTAGAGAAGTCATATCCTTTACCCGCTTGAAAAGCGATACCATAAAAGTCGTCAGCAAGTTTTTCGCCTGCAAGCATTTCACCTTTTTTGCGTTGAAAGAATTCGCCGACCTGACCCCATTTGGCCCAATCCGTATCCTGCCAATCTTCATAGCTACAAGGCAGGTTTGTACCATATTTGGCCTTAAAGTCCGCCATTTCGCCTTCGTGACAGAAAATATCTTCACGGTAGTAAGTAACGTAGGTATCCGGGAACTGCGGGAAACCGTAATAATTCACGCCTGGCGCGGGCACTTCGCCTGCAGCTTCCAATTGTGCTCGAGTGCGATGAGGGTAAGTCGAATACGCTGAAACAAGGGCCGGATGTAGATCCTGAGTTATGGCTTTCAACTCTGGATCCGAGTTTATTTTATCCGTAAGGTCTAAATAGTACCCACCTTCGACAAAAGCACCCAGCCACTGACTATCGGTCACGATCATTTGGTATTTTTGCTCACCCGACGTCAATGACGCAGCAACTCGCTCATAGAAGCTTGGCCATGGAATAAAATCCATATCCAGCGTTGTTGTACCGCCATTTGGCGACTTATATGTCTGATCAAAATATTCTTTCATGAACCTTGTCGGTGGCCAATCCGGCGCCGCCATGGTTATTGTTATGTCTTGAGCCAATATAGGGGCTCCAGTCAATCCTGCGGCAAGGGTAGTTGCACCCAAAAGACCGCTTATAAAAGTTCGCATTTTAGTCCTCCACTAGTTGAAAATCTTACTTTTTACTGCTCATCTGCCTGTCTGCCTCTATTCCTTACTTAATCTTTGCCCACCAGCGTGATCAAAGAAGTGTAAATTTTTTGGATCGAAGGCCACTTCGATTTCGTCACCAACGTCATATTGCGCTGCAACTTCTTCGCGCAGAACCATTTTCAGGTCGGCACCCTGTGCTGCCAAATCGAAGACCGTGACGTCACCGAGTGGCTCTGTTAATTTTATTTTGACCGAGAAACGAACACCGCCAGTAATGTCAGACTCCGCAAGAACTAAATCATGTGGACGCAGTCCAATAGCGAGTTTTTTACCATCCGGTGCTGACGAAATTTCAAGCGATGATTGCAAAAATGATAACTGAAACTGGTCATTTCTCACCGCGGCTGCTGGCAGAATATTAATTGGTGGCGACCCCACCATACGCGCCACATAAAGATTATCGGGAGCGCAATATAAGTCACGTGGCGTCCCCACAGTGACTACTTTTCCATTTTCAATAACGCCAACTCTCTGACCCATTGTCAGCGCTTCCAGTTGGTCAGGAGTAGCGTAAAGCATTGTCATACCAAGTTCACGATGCAAACGCTTGAATTCCGCACGCATTTCATGGCGAAGCTTAGCATCTAAATTGGTCAGTGGCTCGTCTAACAATAGCAACTTGGGACGACGAACTATAGCGCGACCGATGGCTACACGTTGCTGTTCACCACCCGACAAAGTCGTTGGTTTACGCTTAAGGGTATGTGAAACACGGAGTAATTCAGCCACATCTCCAACACGTTTTTTTATTTCTGATTGAGATATACCATCTCTCTGCAGCGGATGGGCTAAGTTCGCTTCAACTGACATATGTGAATACAGCGCAAAAGTCTGAAAGATCATAGACATTCCACGGTTTTGCACAGGAGCATTAGTTACATCTTGACCATCAAACGAGATCACACCCTGCTCAAGGTCCTCGAGACCTGAAATGGCCCGTAACGTTGTCGTTTTACCAGAGGAAGATGGACCTAAAAGGCAGAAAAACTCACCTTCAGCCACTTCAAAACTCATATCTTGGAGCGCCACCACGCTGCCAAATTCACGTCTTAAGTTTTTAACTCGAAGCTCAGACAAGTTCTAATGCCCCTTATTACAATTTCTATGGTCGCAAGCAGCGACCGGCACGAAGCTAACAAGTAGCCATTGTTATATAATTACCTTACTTATCGAGTAGTGTGAAATAATTTCAAAAAATTCAAGGTAAATTATCCCGTACAAAAATTTCAATTCGTATTCGCTCTTGGCTTTCGTTAATTGGACGTTGGTCAGTGAGCCCTTTTAAAATACGCAAAGCACTGCGTACCTCATGAGTGGGATCCTGCACCAAAACAGCATCAATTACCCCAGAAATTAATGCTTCACGCGCATGATCAGAAATTTCTGTCGTCACCACGCTTATATTTGAATCTGCTGCCTCAATTGCCTCAATAACACCACGCGTACCTCCACCCAGACTATAGACACCAACAATATTTGCATTCTGCGTAAGTAATATGGAAAGCTTTTCATCAACGACCCCGGCTAGCTCTTCACCTTCAATCCAAGGAAGAACGTTTAAATGAGGACATTCTGCTCGCATTACTTGCTCAAAGCCCATCCGCCGCTCTACATGATCACGAAGAACCCCAGAGCCTGCGACAACGGCGATATCGCCTTCCCGTGAAGCAACAAATCTCTTTATTAAGCTAGCCGCCACACGGCCCGCAGCAACATTGTCTATACCAATAAAGCGCTCACGCGCAGAATTTGGTATATCAGAAATTAATGTAACGACATGAATACCTTCTTTGCGCAAACGGTTTATAGCATCACGTACAATCTGACTTTCAATAGCTACAACAGCAACGCCATCCAGATTGGAGGTATCCAGCTTGCTTAGTGCTTCAACCACTGTAGTCGATTGTAAGGGCGGTACAGTAATCATCTCGATTGTAATTCGATTTTTAGATTCTATTAATTGGACAGCTTCAATTTCACGCCGAATATCACTAAAAAAAGATGTCTCTCCCGCTGGAACTACAAAAACAAAACGATAGCTCTTGCCACGTGCTAAATCTGCTGCGGCTTGGTTACGCACAAAATTCAATTCCTTCATCGCATTATTAACCTTAGCGATAGTATTTTGGCTGACGCCCTTACGCTCATTTAAAACGCGATCAACGGTGGCAACACTGACCCCAGCAGTTTTTGCAACATCTTGCGCAGTAACCCTATTCATTTCCCCACCCCCCACTCAAACATTGATGTACTTAATGATGTACGTCAAGCAGAAATGGTGATAATTACCTCAATTAGGAAAGGTGTAAGATCATGCTTATTGGAATTAACCCTATACTCACTCCAGATCTTTTGCGGCATTTGCGAGCAATGGGCCATGGAGACCAATTGGTGATAGCTGATGCTAATTTTCCAGCCGAGACTTGTGCTACTCGAATAGAACGTTTGCCGGGAATATCAGCAACACAAGCTTTATCTGCAATTTTGACGATAATGCCATTGGACACCTACGTAGACGCACCAGCACGTAGTATGCAGGTGGTAGGTAGTCCCAATGAAATACCAGATATTGTTAAAGAATTTCAAACGATTATAAATAAGACAGCGGATAATCCAAGCCGCATACGAGGAATTGAACGGCATGAATTTTATGTCGAGGCAAATAATACTTATTGTATTATCCAGACTTCCGAAACTCGTTTTTATGGTAACATAATTCTTTCAAAGGGCGTAGTTTCTCTATCTTAGTCAAAGAGGTGACACATACTTTCGTTAATTGTAAAAATCATTAATGATTTTCAAAATAATGACCCGTTAGAGAACTCATTAAATCTGATCTGCCCATGATTTTAGCAGAAGAGCAGCTGATTCTGCACCGGGATCTATATGACCTATGGATCGCGCTCCTAATTTTTTAGATCGACCCATCTGACTAGTTATTTCTTTAGTCCCAAAAGCGCCAATACGAGCCGCTTCGGCAGCAACGGACAAACACGTGGTCGAACTACCACCCGCGTCTAGCTCCGCTTTGGCAGCCAAAACTGCGGGAATCCATGCATCAAGCATTGTTTTTTGACCCAAGGCTGCACCCCCTCGATCTTGAATGCCACAGACCATACCGTTTAGCCATGCAACCAGCGCTTCGGCATCTAGATTAAGCCTGCTGGCAACTGCTGCACCCGCAGCTTTAAAACCTGAGCTATAAAGTGGCCCTACCGAAGCCCCTACTGTTTCAAGAAAAACTTCTGCAATGTCATCGCAAAGCTCCGTAA
The DNA here is from genome assembly GCA_905480645.1 of uncultured Tateyamaria sp. Classification (GTDB taxonomy): domain Bacteria; phylum Pseudomonadota; class Alphaproteobacteria; order Rhodobacterales; family Rhodobacteraceae; genus Tateyamaria. Next base: position 12,314 of record CAJQRC010000012.1, on the reverse strand, counting down.
TAGTGGTGGAATTAGATTGCAGGTTAAGAACATTCTGAACCGCTTTCCATCCTATTTCCATAGTCAGCCCATGATCCCCATCCCCAATAACTCCGTCCAGTTGATTAAGGTAACTGCATTGCTCGTTAACCACTCGAACTGAGGCCATCATCATATTTCGAAAGATGTCGGGGGAAATGTCACCAGAGGTCGTGAGAGTATTGCGATCTATGTAAGCACGTTGAGGTAAGGCTTTTCGATTATGGGAGCGACGTGCAACAGGCGTAGAAGTCTGTACAACTTCACCACCAACCTTCAATGCCGGCGTTTCACAGGGATGATCCAACCAGAGCTGAAGGTCTGCGTCCAATTTCATCAGCGTGATGGAGGCACCTTCCATATCTAGCGATGTGCAGTATTCACCAACCCAACTCATATGTATGTGAACACCAAGTTCTTTAAGAACCAAAGCCACACGACGATGTAAAATGTAAAGTTCCAACAAACTTGTTGATCCAAGCCCATTGACCAACACAGCAACTTTATCGCTCTGCTTTAAATTGAGTTCTTCTAAGATCGGTTTGAGCAACTTATCTACAACATCATCGGCGCTGGCAGCCAGACCACGTTCAATACCGGGTTCGCCATGAATACCCATGCCAATTTCCATCTCACCAACAGGCAAGCTGAAGTTGGATTTACCAGTTTGCGGCATTGTGCAGGCTGAGAGAGCAACGCCCATCGTGCGGGTTGCGTTGTTAGCGCGGCTTGCTGCTTTTTCGACAGCTCCCATGCTTAAACCGATGTCTGCAGCAGCACCTGCCACTTTAAAAACAAAAAAATCACCAGCTATGCCGCGTCTTTCATGCGCTTTGTCAATTGGTGCCGAGGCAACATCGTCGGTTACAACAAGTGAACGAGCCTCGATGCCTTGATCAGCTAACCCCTCCTCAGCCATCCCAAAATTCATTACATCGCCGGTATAATTACCGTAAAGGAATAGAATTCCAGCACCACCATCCGCTGCAAAACCAGCATCCATTATCTGCGAGGGTGACGGCGAAGCAAAAATATTGCCCAACGGCGCGGCATCAGCCAAACCACGGCCAACGTAACCTGCAAAAGCAGGCTCATGCCCCGACCCACCACCAACGACAATACCAACTTTACCTTCTCTCGGGCCATTGCACGCTACAATAGCACGGCCTGTATCTCCCTCAATTTTTAACAGATGGGGGTGTGCACCCACCATGCCTTCAATTAGATGATTAATCAGGTTATCAGCGTCATTAATTAACTTTCTACGAATACCTGCCATGTCTTCATTCTCCATTCAATTGAGCCCAGACTAAAGATCGTGACAACAAAAAGTCACTTCTTTCAAAGAAAATTTAAATAAATTTTTTCTCCTTTAGAAGTCAGCTAAACATTTTATAAATTTACAAATCGGCATTTCTTTGAATGTCTAATTGCAAATTAATTTCAAAAGTCTTTTGAATTTTGATGCCAACTTTAGCAACAAAGTCGATTTACAAAGTGATTGACGACCATAAAGCACCTCAGTAAGATTTTAAAGAAATTGTATACCAGCGACACCTGCTGAGTAATACAAAATGTGGGCGTGAGATTCACAGCAAAAATCTTTACTTTTGGCTAAGAGCTTTAAGCTTCCGACATAATCGATAGAATCGGTCCCATGGTTTCTTCAAGCATCTTATGACCAGTCTCATTAATTGTTTGTTTACGTTGCTCTTCTCGCTTCAGCAGTTCGTCTTTAGCATCTTCTTCTGTGGAATATATGATTATTGATTGATGGGTATTCTCATCAATCTGCCACCAAATGATATCTTCAGCTATTGAAGTTGTTCTATGCTCACGATGCCAACCCTGCATTGTTTCTGCGCTTGGGACCCCATCTGGCCACTGCCACCTTGAATGAACCGCGTACTTTACCATTTAAATATCCTTCCGATGGAGCCAAACAAAATGGACCGACAAAACAAATTAAATCAATAGATAAAGTGAAATGTTACATTGATGTCTGACAGATGGGATTTTTCGTCATTCAGTTTTCATAATCTTTCACCAACTATTATTTAACACCTACCATTTACATTTAAAAACACTGAATAAAGCGAAGATGTAGCTGTTATAAACAAGCGGTTACGCTTTATACCGCCGAAACAGACATTTGATACAATTTCTGGAATGTAAATTTTGCCAATGAGACGACCATCAGGATTGAGGCAGTGAACACCATCTTCGGCTGATGTCCAAATGCGACCATCACAATCAAATCGAAAACCATCAAACAGACCAGATGTGCAATCAGCGAATAATTCACTGGTTTTAAGGGATTTTCCATCCGGATTTATTTTATGCCGTCGAATATGAGCAGGGCCACCAACAGTGTGGCTTGCCCCTGTGTCTGCTATGAACAACTCACTTTCATCTGGTGAGAACGCTATACCATTTGGTTTGTCATAATCCGCAGCGACTACCACCAATTCACCAGTCTCCGGTTCAACACGATAAACATTACACGCACCTATTTCACTTACTGCGCGCTTTCCCTCATAATCCATCAAGATACCATAACTGGGATCAGTGAACCAAATTGATCCATCAGATTTTACAACAACATCATTTGGAGAATTAAGTCGTTGGCCCTCATAGTGGCTTGCAATGACTTTGATTGAGCCATCAAATTCTGTGCGGGTTACACTGCGGCTGAGATGCTCACAAGAAATAAGCCGCCCAAAGTTATCAAGCGTATGCCCATTCGAATTATTTGAGGGCTCCCGAAAAACTGAAGTGTACCCGTCTGTCTCGTCCCAGCGCATGATCCTATTATTAGGAATGTCTGACCAAATTAAATATCGTCCTGCCGCGAAATATGCAGGGCCTTCCAGCCAGCGTCCCCCTGTCCAAAGCCGCTCGACCTTAGCGTGGTTTATAAAGCAATTTTCAAAACTAGAATCAAAAGATTCAAAACCTGTGCCGTCCAATATGCCAAACATTGTACAGTCTCCCTAGCAAAGGCGGAATATGACCAGCCGCCAAAATGTAAGTAAATGTTACAGCTCAAGCCATCTTTATGGCAAGGGCAGCCAAACTTGTTTCCACTCGGGCAATCGTCCAACATATTTAAAACTGTTAATTAGAATAATTTCCAAATAATTGCGTTATGTTTGCAACATCAGATTGTGAGTACAGGCGGCCATTAGAAATTTATTTAAAGACAGGGTCTCAGACACACTAATGTAAAATATTTAAAGCCTCAATTTGAGGGTGAAAGCTAACTGCGCTTGATTGATCAGCCGTTTAAGGGCAGCTTCATACTTATAATTCGATCGGAATTTACATGGCACAAAATCAGACATTTGGAAAAGAAGAACTGCGAGAAGCTCGAGCAGCAGGCAAATGGCTTTTACGGGCAGTTTTTGTATTTAGCATTTTTGTAAATATTTTAATGTTGACCGGTCCATTATTCATGCTTCAGGTTTACGATCGGGTGCTGGGCTCGCGCTCGGAAGAAACCTTAGTTGCACTATTCATCCTTGTTGCAGCCCTTTTTGGATTAATGGGTGTGTTAGACTATGCGCGAGGCCGAGTTCTCGCACGTTTTGGCGCACGATTTCAATCAAAACTTGATGATCGTATTTTTGAAGCAGTGTTGGCACGCGCACTACTGCCAAAAGAGCGTGGCGCACCAGCTAACGGTTTGAGAGATTTAGAATCGGTTCAAGCATTATTTACTTCTCCTTTGATGGTGTCACTTTTTGACGTTCCATGGACACCACTGTTCATAGCTGCAATTTTTATATTTCATCCTTGGCTTGGATGGATGGCCGTTTTTGGAGGTGTAACACTTATAATTATTACCTTACTTAATAATTTATTGACTAGACGCAAAACCTTGGCTGCACAGGAAGCCGCTGGACAGGCTAGTAATTTCGCAGAGCAAGTACGTCGATCAGCTGAAGTTGTCCAATCACAGGGTATGGGCACTGCAGTTTCAGAAAGGTGGCACAGCGTGCGTGACCAAGCACTTGTTCAAACGGTTAGATCTAGTGACTTAACGGGCTTATTTTCATCAACAACCAAAGCTTTTCGATCATTCTTGCAATCGGCAATGCTTGCTGTCGGTGCTTACCTTGTTTTACAAGGAGAAATGACGGCTGGAGCCATGATTGCAGGATCAATTCTCCTCGGGCGGGCATTAGCACCAATTGAGCAATCAATTGGTCAGTGGCCAATGGTCCAACGGGCCCGCGGGGCTTGGATCTCACTTATTCAATTGCTTGAGACCACCCCACCTCCATCCAAAAAGCTAGCATTATCGAAACCAACGGCCACTATTGCCTTTAAATCCGTCACTGTCATGGCACAAGGTTCTAAAACACCCACTCTATCAAGCGTTACTTTTAAGCTTTCACCGGGTGAAGTTGTGGGTGTTATTGGGAAAAGTGGGTCCGGAAAATCGACACTAGCCAAGTCAATGCTAGGGCTCACCCAAATTGTAGCCGGTGAAGTAAGATTTGGTGGAGCCACCCTGGATCAATATGACTCACAAGGGCTGGGGTTAAATATTGGATACTTGCCCCAAAACGTCGTACTATTTTCAGGGACCATTGCAGAAAATATTGCCCGAATGAGCACTAAACCAAATGATCAAGAAATTATTAAAGCTGCAAAAAGAGCAAATGCCCATGAAATGATATTATCTTTGCCAAACGGCTATGAAACTGTCATGCAAAGTGATGATGGTCAACTTTCCGGCGGTCAAAAACAACGTATTGGATTGGCTAGAGCATTGTATAGCAACCCAGTTCTTCTTGTATTGGATGAGCCTAATTCGGCGCTGGACCATGACGGATCAATTGCGCTAAATTTAGCTGTTCGAGAATTTAAAGAGTCCGACCGTTCAGTAGTTATTCTGACCCATAGGCCAACGGCCATTTCCGAATGCGACCGTTTACTTATCATTGATGAAGGTCGTATCAAGGCGGATGGTCCGAGAGACGAAGTTCTCAATTCCATGGTTAGTAACGTACGTGAGATTCACCAGACCATTTCTAAAGCATCTCCACCATGAATCAAAAACTCAAACAATCTACTGAATGGAAGGCTACAGGGCCAATTTTGATTGGCGTAATTGCTCTATTTATACTTGTTGGGGTTCTAGGCGTTTGGAGTGTACAGGCGAGGATCTCTGGCGCTGTAATTGCATCAGGGATGATACAAGTAGAATCTAAACGTCAAGTTTTAGAGCACCTGCAAGGCGGGGTCGTTGAGGATTTATTGGTAAAAGACGGTGATATCGTTTCTGCGGGAGACGTTGTATTGCGATTTGACGACAAACAATTGCAGTCTGAGCTTGCTATTATCGAAGGTCAACTTTTTGAACTGTTAGCTCGGAAATCGCGATTACAGGCTGAACGAGATGGACTATCAATTTTGCCAGCGCCAGAATTCCTTTTAGCAGAAGCAGCAAAAGATTTAGCGGTACAAGCACTGATAGATGGGCAGCAGCGGCTTTTTGAAGCAAGAGCAGACACTTTAACGCAGAGCTCTGAGCAGATTGGTGAGCAAATCAAACAGTCAATAAACCAAATTACCGGAGCTAAAGCGCAACTCGGCGCACTTCAGACACAAAATGTATTGATAAATTCGGAGCTGGAAGCTGCAGAAAGCCTTTTTGAAAAAGGGTTATCACCCGCATCTCGCGTATCAGAACTAAAGCGAGAACAAGCCCGACTTGCAGGTGAGATTGGAAAGCTTACTGCATCGGTAGCACAACTGCGCGGAAAAATAGCAGCGCTAAAAATTGAACAAATTGCACTCACAACCCGTTTGCGCGAAGAGGCGATTTCATCCCTGCGAGACCTTCAGTTTCAAGAAGTTGATCTTGTTCAGCGTCGTTTGAGTACTTTAGAGACATTATCGCGAACAGAGTTGCGTGCACCAGTGAGCGGAGCAATTTACGACTCTCAGGTCTTTGCGCTCCAATCTGTCATCTCACCAGCTGAACCTATCATGTATATAATTCCGCAAGACCAGCCAATGATAGTATCCGCACGCGTAGAACCAATTGATATTGATCAAACTTATATTGGACAAAATGCATCACTCCGTTTTGCTGCATTTGACCAGCGAATGACACCAGAGGTTTTAGGACAAGTTACAAAAATTTCAGCAGACGTTTTAACTGATCAAACAACCGGCATTGCTTATTATGAAATAGAAATTATTCCTAATGAAGGAGAAATGCATAAACTGAACGGTCAAGTTTTATTGCCTGGAATGCCTGTTGAGGCTTTTATAAAAACAGAAGACCGGTCACCTCTAAATTACCTCGCAAAGCCATTAACGGATTACTTCACACGTGCTTTCCGTGGCAGTTAAAAACTCGTGAGAGATAACCGTTACCGTGAGAAGTTAAAACTGTACTGGAGCGAATTGAACGGCAACGATTGCTTCATTCTCATCGAAATAATCAATATTACTGTTAGTATCTCTATAACCTAGGATTAAGTTTATGCGAGGATGGACTGCGTACTTCAAACCAAAAAGTTTTGTCGTTTCCTCACGTGATAGGCCTAATAACTTTCCACCATCTGCGGATGAATACGAAAAAGAGATACTTATCGGTTTTTCGAATAAGTTGGTGCCAACAGTACCGGTAACGCTGTAACGGGTTGTGAGAGTGTTTTTCACTTTGTCACCTAACGACACATCAATGGAAGTGAATATATCTGAGCGATGCACTGTTTCTAACTGCATTGTGATTTGGTTCTGTTCGTAGTCGTCATCTATATAACGCTGAACCCCAACGCTGGCTTGATGAAAACGCTTCTGACCTTCGGAAAATAACTTAGCTATGCTGAGTGACGCACTACTCGCTTTTTGGTCAGTTAAATCTTTTTTTACCCTGTTTGTAGTCACACACCCGTCTAAAAAGAAATCTTTACCAACATCGTTTTTACTACAAACATTGGCAAAACCACCAGTAACACTAATCTTGTGTTTAGGAGAGTAGGTGTATGTACCGCCAATACTGTAATCTAAATATTTCCCTTGGCCATAAATTGCACGACCTGTGCCGCCAAACCCAACACCGATAAGCACTCCTTTTTTACGAATATATTCTTCATCGCCATAAAACGTTAGAGACCCAAGCTTGAGCGGCTTATCAGGATTTCCACCATTAATATCTGAACTGTAATCAAGTACAGGCCAAGCATAGGGCGAGAAAGTTACCTGTTTTACCATACCTGGTAGGCCAAGTCCCCTGCTATACCCTTCTTGCTTCAATCGATAATCTAATAACTCAACAGAACCCAAGTTGGTTGCTCTGGAAATTAGCACATTCGCCATGCAGAAAACCTGCAATCGACTGTTCGCTAAAGGCTGAAAGCAAAAAGCATTTGATACTGTTGGAGTAAGAAGCGCTAAACTGAGTGCTGCTACTAAGTGTCTAAGTGTAATCACGTTAATTTTTTTACCGGCTTCCGACAAAAGCTCCAGCATAATTAGGATCAGCCTCATTTGTATGGAATACGCCACTGGTAGATTGCGCCACAGTACCATGTAATTGGCCATACAAAGTCGCAGTACTTGTTACCCCGTTTACATTTGAAGACAAATTATTACTTGATATTCTGCCTCGAACAGTATCGATTGTACCACTTCCTGTAAGTGCAGTGCTGGTTGTCTTTCCATTGTAGCTGAACGTTTTATTGTTAAAATTTGCCTGTAATGAGAAAGTGCCATCTTGTGCGCCCCCCCCCACAGATCGTTCAGCTATGATATGCGTACCGTTATATGTAAATACACCGTTCGGAGCAGCTCCAAAGGCGGTACCACTTGCGGTAAGAATATCCCCACTTGGCGCGGCCATATAAACAAGGCCAGCTTGTCCATTATTTTCTTGCACTATAAGAACGTTAGCTGTCTGACCTTCGAGCACAACTGTACCGCGTCTTACAACTGCACTACTTAACCTCTGTGTCACCGGCACCCCACTAAATGCTGTCGATCGATAAGTTGTTGTGGCACCAACGGTAGTCCCAACCGATTTATTCGCAGCTGTTACAATCCCAGCGACGTTTGATGCTATAAAAACAGTTTCGGTTCCATCCGCATACACGCCTCTAGCAACCCCGGCACTATCACTGAATTGTTTTAAAGTTGTAAATTGGGCGGTTTCACTAACACTGGTTGTACTCCCGCCACAGGCGGTCAAAAGTGTACACAAAGAAAAACACCAAGCTATATAAAAATTCATGTTCAATTCTTTACTCCTAGTGCAATCGATCCGTTGTCGGCTCAGTACGATACTGCAATTAAAAGAAATATTGCAAATTCAAGTTTAATCAGATTTCCGGCATCATTATCTCATACTATAACATTGAACAGCTTTTTAAAATAAAAATGCCAACAAACCGTTAAACAACAAAAATAATCTCTTCGTAATTAAATCATGAAATCATCTTCGTAAAATAATGCTGAATTGGTGTCAGTATCAGCGGAAGCTTGAGATTGAGCACTCCTAATTGCGCTTCCACTGCTTTCATTTGAACTACTTAATGGGAATAAACCAGATACAATGGCACCAATGCTCTCTTGGTTCGCACCGCTACTCGAAGCAGCATTTAATATCCCTCGACTGTTCTCATAACCTGAAAAAACAAAGAAATCAGCCTCATCAAGCAATGAAACTGTAGTGTCATCGTCTGGAGTGTCATCGTCTGGAGTGACTGGCAGCGTTCCATCATTTATAAAAGTGAGCAAATTCTCATAGGAAATTGAATACCCCTCAAAAGAAAACATCTCGATATCGTTCAGTACTGTATCCGTAAAATTGTTGGTAACCGAAATAGAAGAAGCTAACGCCCTAAAAGTATAATCTGAAATTCCCGATGAAAAATATGCCCAGTCAGTACCACTGCCACCAGATAATTCATCGTTACCATCACCACCATCGAGCTTATCATCACCCCCACCACCATTAATGAAATTATTTGCTGAATTGCCGGTAATTGTATCGTTCCCTGACCCCAGCACAGCTCGCTCTAAAACCGTTCCACGAGCAATGCCCATATTACCAGTCAAACCAGCTAAATCTGAAAATTGTTCTGCCCGCATGTCGATGCGCGCTGTACTAGTCAAAAAACTGAGATCAAGAGTATCATCACCACCTTGATCATAGATAGTGAATGCAATCGGATTACCCGTAACATTTGATGTCGTGGTTCCTGTTGCCAATTCATCAAACACTTGATCGAGATAATTTCCAATATTTGAATTGGCTCCATAGGTCGTGTCACCAGCGGTTGCAGTGCTACTATCTGGTGCACCGTAAAGATTTTGGCTTGCTAGAATATCAGCCATCATTGGACCAGCCAAATATGCATACGAAGCAGTAGTAGCCGTATTTTCCGTTTGGCTGAAATAGGACATGATGGACATTTGCCAACTGTCATTTACAAAGTCATTGTCAATTCCGTAGGTTGCAGAGCCATTATAACCGCCTTGGTGGCCCAAACCAATGGCGTGTCCAATTTCATGTACGAATGTTTGGAAAGAATAGCTGTCGATGGACGTTCCATAGGAAGATAACCAGCCAGTTGAAACATTAAGCTCAACTCCATCTGAACCAGAACCGCCGGGGAAATAGGCATAAGCGCCCGAAGAGTTATCATCCATTGTGAGCATTTCACCAGATGAAACTTCTACAAAATTAAGGTTGACGACCATTTCCCAAGCGTCCATCGCCCAACGAGCTAACTGCTGACCTGCAGCAGTAAGCCCCGAGAGATTAACCGAAATGACATTAGAAGAAGATGTATCAAACTTGTACTCTCGGCCAGCATAACCTTCAGTAAGAAACAATGCCAGTTCGTCCAAAGTCGCAGGACGCTCTCGCTCGACCGATAGGCTGTAAGACCCGATATTCGTGGAATATGCGTCAGCTACTAAATAGTAAGTTCCGGACGTTGAAGCCGTATAGGTAAGCTTAGAGTCAAGGCCCGGACCACCATCATCATTTCTAGCTATCTCAGAGCCCGAACTATCCATCAAATACAGATATGGATCGCTCAGAGTGTTTCCAGTCAAATTAATTGTATAAACTTCACCAGCTGTAAAAGTGATTTTAACCCAGTCTGCGTCCGTACTGTCTGATACACTACCATTAAAAGTATCACCAACTGACATTACGTTGGTGGTATTTTCATCTTTTTGCGCATCTACATTTTCATTAATAGTGGCAAACATCGGATCCGGCCCATCAGGGTGACGGGCTGGGTCAAATGTTCCGGTGGCTGCGCAAACTATACACATGCGATTATATCCGAGTAATTTGCTTGATCATTCGCCTGATCCTGCCAGTAGCAACAGCTGTAAGTCGGGCGTTACCTTTATAAGGCCTTCTGCAAACTGTTTTGCTTGAAAATGGGACACCAAATCAGTCTCTGTTATAACTGATGGAAGGCAATATTTGGGACCATAATTAAGAGCACCACTGCCGCTACTCCATCGTAACGACCCGGTTAAAGCGTTCACTGTTTTTTGCAGTCGTAATATTACCAACACAGTTTCGGACTGAGTTTCTTTCGAGGTTATCTGAATGCTATGCCTCGGCGCAACTTCTGCAAGCGCTTGAAACATAGCCTGACAAACAGTCTTAGATACCTCTTCACAACGCAGAAATAAAACTGGGCGTTCGATTTGGCTAGCCTGCAAGTCTTTAGAGGACCACCCTATCAAAATAGACAAAGCCCATAACAAAACCACCACAGTTTTAGGATATAAAAAATATCGCATCGAAACGCCCTTCCCCCAAAGAACTTAAAGAACTTAGCACAACTTAAGACATATTTATAGTCCCTAACTTAAGAACGGAGTTATTCAATCAACGTTATCAAATTAAAATCCTGCAAAAGGCTCATTTTTAATATAATAATTTATGCACAATGTCTTCACTAAGCTGTCTCAAACCACGTTTATAAGCCGAAAGCCCGCATGATGCACCCTAACAAAAAACCAGTTTATCTTTCCGACAAGGATCTCAAGGAATTAAACATCCGGCCTTCGGAAGTTGCCAACGCAATTGAATCGGCGCTTATAGCAAAAGCTAATGGAAAACTTCATACTGCCCCTAAGTCGGCTATTTTGCCCGGTGACGGCCGCTATGCGATGTCTACTCTGGCAGTGGGAGACGACGGTTTCATTGTTACCAAACAAGTAACAGTATGCCCCAAAAATCCAGAAAACGGACTTCCGGCCATCAACGGAGCGATCATGGTGCTGGACGCTCAAACAGGAATTTTGCAGGCAATTCTGGACGCAAACTGGATAACGGCAGTCAGAACTGCAGCCCTTTCAGCAGTGGCTGGGCGTCGTCTTGCTGTTTCGAATGCCCAGTCTGTGGCTTTTGTGGGTGCCGGTGTGCAGGCTCATTCCCACTTGGCTGCTTATGCAGAACTATTTCCCCTGAAAAGTATTTATGTATTTGGGCGCAGCAAGGCAAATATCGAAAAGCTATGCAAAAATGCCTCCAAAATGGGCCTAGAGGCCAAAATCTGTACCGATGCAAAAGACGCACTTTCCAATGCAGATTTAGTGGTGACCTCGACAACATTGGATTTCTCAACGAAACCCTTTCTCGACGCTCGTTGGTTAAAGCCAAATGCATTTGCCACAATAACGGATGCGTGTATTCCGTGGATACCAAAGAGCATGAAAGCTTTTCAAACCATCATTGTCGATGATCGAAAGCAAGAATTCGAAAGTGATAAGCCTATGCTTCCTTATGATAGGATTACATGCGACTTGACAGAGCTTGTTGCGAAGAACGTTGATGTTGTTTCACATGAAAAACCAGCAGCTTTTGCCTTCAGGGGGATTTCATTAGGAGACTACGCCGCAGCAGTACTAGCCGTTCAGCGTGCTAGGAAGTGATGAGTAACCTCAAATTCGTAAATCAACAATTTCTGAATGATTGAATGGCAAGCCACATTAAATCTTAAGTTTAAACCAGCTAAAAATTGCAACTACATGTAAAATTTAAATATAATCTGCCTCAAGCGGTAATTTTGAAAGACTTCAACACTTTTTCTGAGATGGAATGCGGCATAATTTAAACACGTAAAACATGTGTGTATAACTGCATTATCATAATGTGCTAATAAATGCGCTACACTCTAACGCACAGAGTGCAAAACCTCCCTGTTCAACAAACACAATCTGCCTCAAAATCTGTATGGCGTCCAGCTTATCATGTTGCGATAAGTACCTATAAACCCACCCTGCCCGCTTCAAGCTAGTTT
>CAJQRC010000011.1 GCA_905480645.1 uncultured Tateyamaria sp. | reverse complement strand
CCATGGGTGAATAAATCTCTGGAACGCGCACAAGCCAAGGTTGAAGGGCGTAACTTCGATATTCGTAAACAGTTACTTAAGTTTGACGATGTAATGAATGACCAACGTAAGGTTGTATTTGGGCAACGTCGCGAAATTATGGAGGCAAATGACTTATCCGAGATTACTTCGGATATGCGTGATCAAGTTGTAGACGATTTGATTGATCAGTTCATGCCTCCCAATACTTATGCAGATCAATGGGATACGGAAGGTTTGCGCACGGCAGTGATTGAGCGTCTAGGTCTCGATTTGCCGGTGGTAACGTGGTGTGAAGAAGAAGGCGTTGACGACGAACAAATTAGTGATCGTCTTGTTGAAGCCAGTGATAAATTGATGGCAGATAAAGCTGCCTCATTTGGTTCTGAGAATATGCGGAACATTGAGAAGCAATTAATTTTGCAAGCTATTGATAGCAAATGGCGTGAACATTTGTTGACATTGGAGCACTTGCGCTCAGTTGTTGGGTTCCGTAGCTATGCGCAGCGGGATCCATTAAATGAATATAAAAATGAAGCATTTCAGTTATTTGAAACGATGCTGGATAGCTTGCGGAATGAAGTTACAGAAAAACTTTCCTTAATTCGCCCTTTAACTGATGAAGAGCGCAAAGCCATGATTGCTGAGATGGCAGTGCAGGAAACGTCACTGCCACCAGAACCTGCTGCTGATGCAAAGCCAATTGCACCAAATGTTAAAGCAAGTGCGCCTAAGTTTAACGAAAATGATCCGTCGACATGGGGTAAACCTGGCCGAAATGATCCTTGCCCATGTGGGTCAGGTAAGAAGTTCAAACATTGCCACGGCCGTCTTGTCTGAATTACCCACCTGTAAAGCGATAATAGGATAAAATTTTAAATAATCATTTGAGTTGCGTAACTGGTACACCGAATATTTGAGCGCATTCATTATCGCTGAGCACACATCGGATAATAGGCTTCTCCACACCTGCACCACGATACATTGCGTGGAGAAAGCGATGTGTAGTTCCCGGATCACTCATGAATGGCGGTTGCCTTAATTTGGTTTTTTGCTCTCCCTCCTTGGCTTTGTAGATTACTTGGCCTTCCTTAATAGTAATCAAAACCTGAAGCCGATCGAGAGTTTCGAGATCTACAGTAACTGGATTGTCTGATAAAATTACAAAATCTGCTGGTTTTCCTTTTTCAATGGAACCTTTACTATTTTCTTCAAAATGCTGCCATGCAGGTCAAAGCGTCATTGCTTTTAGGGCTGTAATTACATTAACCTGCTGATGTGGTCCAGGAATATCACCTGAACTCAAAAGTAAAAATTATCAGAACAAACATTGTTTGTGTGAGGAATTTTACACACTCCTTCTAGAGGTAGCTGTCTTAAAATCGTAGGTGAGTTTGCGTAAAGTGCGAGCTATTTCTAAGAGCTTTATACATATATATCTCATAAAGCCTGAATAATGTTGTTGTTGTATATGGTCTCAGTAGCAGAAAATTGTTATTATTTGGCTCTTGTATTTTCAATTTGGAATATTGGCTTAAAGTTCAATATATGCATGACTATTTTCCTAATGTTTGTGATATTCTTCTTACAAGACCAGGAATACGGTTTTCGTTTGCACCAGAAAAACCAAGAACGAGGGCTGGCGGATCTGAGAAAGTGAGCGAATATACTGACAGGGGTAATGATTCTATGCCACGTTTAAGTAGTGCGTGGTGCGCCGCTCGATCATCTGAGTTAGGTGAAAGCCACGCCAACATATGCATGCCAGCGTCAGTTGGTTGTGGCGTGATAAAACTGGCACAATCTTTTGACAGGCACTCGAAAAGGACATCCCTGCGTTCGCGGTAAATTCTCCGAGTTTTGCGGATGTGTTCATTAAATCGTCCGTCGTCCATGAAATCAGACATGGCCTGCTCCACGACAGCTGAAGAGCTTTGACCAAGTAAAGTCTTAGCTTGCGCAAAAGCTTCGCTAAGGCCAGGTGGTACGACGATATAGCCAAGCCGCATTGCCGCAAACATAGATTTGGAAAACGTACCGACGTAAAAAACCCTTCTTTCACTGTCAAGCGCGCTTAAGGCAGGCAGGGGTCTGCCGCGATATCTAAACTCACTGTCGTAGTCATCCTCAATAATATAGGTGTTATTTTCCCTGGCATATTTTAAAAGATCGAGCCGTCGTGCCAGGCTCATTGTAATACCAAGTGGCTGCTGGTGCGACGGGGTTGTGAAGATTACTTTTGGCTTAGGATGTTTTTGTGCGGCAAAATGAAGGTCAATCCCTTCATCATCAATTGGAACGGGGGCTACATTTGCGCCCATGATCTGCATTACATCGCGCCCTGCGATATGCCCAGGATTTTCATACCATACAGTGTCACCTCGGTTCAGAAGAACAAAGGCAATCAGGACAAAGGCCTGCTGTGCACCTGAAGTTATAACGATTTCGCTGGGATCAACCTGCATTCCACGGGCTTCCATCAGATGATTGGCGATAGATACGCGCAAAGCTTCATTCCCAACAATATTTCCGTAACTCAGATTTTGACGCGTTCCTTTCTGAGTAGCCTCTAAAAGATATTTCATCCAAATTTTTACGGGAAAAAAATCTAGGCCTGGAACACCTGGACGGAATGGTGCTGTCTCGCCATGCCGAACGCTCGCCTTTGAAGACAGGATTGGTACAGCTTGATCCGGTATAATAATATCTGGCGTGTTGCACCTTTTGGTTGGAAATTCGATTTTTGGTGCTGTTTCCAAGTTCAGCCCTTTTGTTACAAAAGTCCCAGACCCCGTTCTGGCGTCTAAGTAGCCTTCTGCGATCAGTTGTTCATAAACAGATTTCACTGTGATCCGGGATACACCTAGCTCAGAGGCCAATTCCCGCGTAGATGGCAATTTTCTTGATGATTGAAGAGTCCCGTCCAAAATTAGGCGACGCAAGAATGTTTCAATCTGACGGTAGATTGGGACTGAGCTGTCCCGATCAACTTCAAACCCTTGCAGTAAGGCACCCCTAATATATTTTACCAAAGCATTCCTCAATTGGATCTATAATTTATATGTTAATGGGTATATTCGATACACCCACTTGTAAATAGTCTCATCATGAATCGGAATGTTCGGGCGACATGAGGATAAGGTGGTGACACAAATATGACCAAAATTGATAATTATTTTTTCCCTTATGGGCTGCATTTGTTACAGCGCTGGCAGGCGGGTGATACCAAAGCAAAAGTTGAGATGACCGAGTTCTTTGATGCCGCTATTGCAGGCGAGTTTGATGATAATTTCAAACAGCTGGCGCCAGCGAATAAGGTTCATTCCACAGCTTCGGTCCATATGCTGGGCTTGGCAGTTTTGCATGATCTGTATGGCATTCAAGGGCACGAATATTATCATGATGATCCATACCGATATGTTCGGGCCAATCTTGCAGTTAGCAGACTTTTAGGAATCAGTAAATTTTATACAACTTGGGCACTCTATGCTTGGACCTGTGAGCCACTTGGTCAAACCATGATGTACCCCGATAAATTTCCACCAGGTGCTGATCCGGATGCTATCCTCATTACAAAAGATAATTGGCAAGATTTAGGTACGCCTGATTTTTCAACCGGCGTCCCTGCTGCAGTAGATGGTATCCTGAGGGTTGCTCAAGAACTGACAGGTGTTGCGCCTTTGTTGCAGATATCAGCGCCCTACAGTCTTGCAGCGGACATCTATGGTCAGGAACCTTTGTTGGCGGATGTTGTGAATAACCCTGATCGGGTGAATGCGCTACTGAACCATCTTGGTGATGTTGTACTGGCACCCTGGATGGATCATTTCTTTACCCAGTTTCCAGATGGGTGGGTGGAACTATCTGATGCCTCGGGTTCACCGTTCTTCATTGGGCCGGAAAATTGTCAAACCATGTCAATTCGCTCAATCCGTCACATGTTGCAGGGGAAGGCATATGCGGATCGGGTATTCGACAATAACTATCGCGGTGATTTTGTAGCCGAAGTAAAAAAGAAAGCTCGGGCCTCGCGTCGTCGAGGGACTGCAAGTGAAGGAAATGATGCACAAAGCGGTGCTAAATTACTAGATCTTACTGATGCCAAGGTCAGTGTGAATCCCGTGTTTATCATGCGGTTAGAGTCTGATAAAGTGGACATTTCTTTCTATGAGGAACAGGCTATCCAGCGAAACATGCCTCTAACCGTTGGAGTTGGATCGCCTGAAATAGATCGTAATAGTATTGAGGATCTCAATGCTAAAAAGTTAGAAATTACGGATCAAGCTCGAGCCCATGTGGCTGCGATAAAACGGGTTTGCGAATCCGTTGATTTGCCTAAGGATAACCACGTTGGGCAATCTTGGCCCAGCCATATATATTTTGAGGATATTAACGGAGAATCACAATTTGAACTGGTGGAGATCGTCCTGAATGAGGTGCACAACTGTGCGTCGATTGAACGGCTTGGGTAATTTGATATTCGCATGAATGCTCCACTATCCAATCACAAATCCTTCGTGCTTGATACAATGATGACCCGGATTATGGTGTTGGTTGCTGATGGTGTTTCTTTGACCACTTTGTCTTCCACACTCGAACCGTTTCAGCATGCAAATGCAATCTTAGGGTATAGCCGATTTGAACTTCAGCTTGTTTCGCTGAGAGATAAAAATCCGAAAACTATGGCAGGTATCTGTGTTTCTTGTGATGCGCAGTCTAGTGAGGTTCTTGGTCATTGTAATGTTGTGAACCGACCTGATCAGGTGATTTTGTGCTGTGGGCAGATACTTAAGGAGCATGACAAAGGGCCGATGCGAACGTTTGTGCAAAGGGTTGTTCAATCCAGTGTTCCTTTATTCGCTCTTGGGGCTGCTTGCTCTGTTGTCGCTGCTGCTGGCTTGATAAATGGTGAAAAATGCGCTGCACATTGGAAAACCATCGCACCGTTGGGAGAAAAATTTCCAGATATTAAATTTGAAAACGTACTTTTTACCGGTGATGGCAAAGTTGCGAGTTGTGCGGGTGAACTGGCAACTTTTGATCTGGTCGTAGGGTTTATCGAAAAGACATGTGGGCCTCGCATCAGCAGTGAGATTTGCAATCACTTTCTGGCTAGTGGCAAACGAAGTGGTGCGACTGTTCAGTTGCTGAATGGTGATGCTCTGATCTGTGAGGATGAAAGGTTTCAGCATGTGTTGCGCATTATGACTGAAACGATTGAAACACCTATTTCACAAATCGAGATTGCTCACCGTGTTGGCCTGTCCTTACGTCAAATCGAAAGGATTTTTGCACGCCACAGCTTTGATCCACCTTCAAAATATTACATAAACCTTAGGTTAACACGGGCACGCCAACTTCTGGAACAAACTAGAATGCCCTTAACTGAAGTGGCTCTTGCTTGTGGTTTCAGCAATCTTTCTGCGTTTAGCAAGAACTATAGAAGGGTATATGGCGCCACTCCCAAAAGTACGCGGGCCTGTTTCACAGGAAAATATCTTGATCATGTGGAGTCGATTAGTGGCCTTTGCACGTAATATTTCTCAGCCAAGTTCTCGCTTTTAAGCGTTTCTCTGCAAACGTTAGCGAAAGTTTCGATCAGTTTTGTTGGAACGGAGCGTTTGGTAAAAGCCAACCCGTATTGCGCCGTGGGTCCGTCATCTTTAAGCGGGATGTATGCTAATTCGCTGCCGTCATAGGCCCGTTTGTTTACAGGGCGCATAATTAAAATTGCGTATCCTTCACCGGCCGCCACCAAACTTCGTACCAATTCATAAGACTTTGCCTGATGCTTGATACGCGGGCGCAGGTTTACTCGTGAAAACATTGATAGGAAGAATTGTTGTGTGATTGGCAGGTTTAAAGCAACCATATCCCGGTCTGCTAACTGTTGCAGGGATATTGATTGCTCTTTGCTTAGTGGATCATCCTTTGACAAAAGAACGTAGGGTGGAGCTTCGATTAGGGATTCAAATTCGATTCCCGGACTAGGGTACATGTTATAGGTTAGGGCAACATCGATACTACCGTGTGAAAGCATATTATTAAGTTCATCAAGATCTACCTCGTGTACGCGGATTGAAATATTAAAACCACGTTCCCGAAGACCCTTTAGAATGATTGGTACTATGAATGCTGCAGTGGGAAAGAAACAGCCAACTTCGACGACACCGTGTGGACTTCGCCGTAGATTGCGGGCCTCACCATCAAATTCTTGAGCATTTTCCAAAAGCCGTCGGGCTTGAGCGATAAAACGACGTCCGACTGGGGTCAACTGCACTCGATGTGGTCTTTCCCTAATGAAAAGCTTTAACTGATATTCAGCCTCAACCTTTTGTATAGCTGCGCTAATTGCCGGTTGTGAAATTGCAAGTTTTTCTGCTGCAGCTGAAATACTACCGTGATCTGCAACTGCGACAGTGTAAGTTAACTGACGAAATGGTGTCATTATAAAAAAACCTGAGGTTATTTGAAATTTTATACTATTTTACAAATAATAGAATCAATTGCAACTTTAGCCCTGTTGCTTCAGCAGCTTAAAGAAAAGAGACGAATGCGATCGTCATATTATTGTTACTTAGTTTGTATAAAGTTGGTGCAAAAGGCGTCGAAGGCTAAGTAAAAGGGGAAACTAGTGGCTAGCATAGCACTTAGTCGAGTGACCAAATCCTATGGTGGTCAGTCTGTTATAAATGGCGTGGATTTAGATATTCATGATGGAGAGTTCCTAACTTTGGTGGGGCCCTCTGGATGTGGAAAATCAACAACGCTTCGGATAATTGCCGGATTGGAAACACAAACAGCTGGTGATGTGTCGATAGATGGAAGTCTTGTTAACGAAACGCGGCCAAGTCTGCGTGATTTGGCGATGGTGTTTCAATCCTATGCGCTCTACCCCCATCTTACCGTGCGTCAGAATTTGATTACGCCACTGCGTTTAAGAGATTTAAATTTTTGGGAAAGATTTCCATTATTGGGCCATTTGGTGCCAAGCCGTCGAGCTAAGATGGCGCAAATTGAAAAAGAAGTTCAACTTGTTTCAGAGACGCTGAAAATCGAGCCGCTTTTGGCTCGAAAGCCTGGTCAACTTTCAGGTGGTCAACGTCAACGAGTTGCTCTTGGTCGGGCGATGGTGCGCAACCCAGCTGCGTTTTTGATGGATGAGCCCTTATCGAATCTTGATGCGAGTTTAAGGGTGCATATGCGGGCTGAGCTGTCGGCTTTACATAAGAAACTGAAAACCACTTTTGTTTATGTCACGCATGATCAGGCAGAAGCTTTAACAATGTCAGATCGTATCGCGGTGATGATGGATGGCGATTTACTGCAATTGGGATCGCCCGAAGAAGTGTATCAAAACCCTCAAGATATTCGAGTGGCTGAATTCATTGGCAGCCCTAAAATGAATATTCTACCCGGATACTGCGATGAGCTCGGTAATATTACATGTGCCGGTTTTAGTCTTGACGGAACGCTTGAGATCCCGAGCCCCGGCCCCGTTTCGGTGGGATTTCGTCCTGAACATTTGACGCTAACTGAGCCGAATGCTGACCAGAGCTTAGCGGGCAAATTAACCTATAAAGAAAACCTCGGATCCGATGTATTTTTTCACATCACGCAAGAGGGAATTGAAGGTTCAATCATTATTCGGGCGCAACCTTTAATTTCGACGCCGCAACAACCGGGTGATATTATTCATTGTACGCCTGTGCCAGGTAAGCCTTTGGTGTTTGGCCCCGACGGGCAGCGGCTAGACTTTAAAGCTTTGGCCCAATCTGGAACATCATCCTAATGGGTCGTTCGAAAGCGCATTATTGGTTCGTTGGACCTGCGATTCTTTTGATGCTTTTGTTGTTGATTGCGCCAGTCGTTGTTGCTGCCGCATTGTCCATGACCGATTACAGCCTTGGTAACAGTGGTTTTAATTGGATCGGTTGGGAGAATTATGAAAAGCTTTTCACCCGGCGTAGCTATAGTAAAATGTTCACAGCCTCGCTAACCTATGTATTGCTGGTGGTCCCGATATCGGTTGCTTTAGGGCTGGGCTCTGCGCTTTTGATTTCTAGTCTGCGGATTGGCGGCGAGCTTTATAAAGCGATCTTTTTCTTGCCTGTTATGGCCACTTTGCTTGCGATGGCCATTGTTTGGGAATTTGCTCTTAACCCCATCGTTGGGGTGGTAAATGATATTCTGCGCTCGGGCTGCGATAAATCTGTGATCTATGGTTTCCTGTCCGGGTCTTGGTTGGGCTATGATCCATTAGAAAGTTGGTATGGATCCGCGTGTGAAAAGAAATTCCCGCTATGGCTGGGCGATCGAAAATATGCACTTGGTACGATTGCATTTATTGGGATCTGGCAAGCCTTCGGTTTTAATATGGTCCTCTATCTTGCTGGGCTGACCTCGGTTCCACGAGAGCTGTATCAGGCCGCTCAAATGGATGGTGCTGATAGCGCTTGGGAAAGGTTCAAACTGGTAACTTGGCCAATGCTGGGGCCCACACATGTCTTCGTGATCACCATTTCTTCTATCCGATCCTTTCAAGTTTTTGATACAGTTGAAGCTTTGACGGAAGGGGGTCCGTCAAAATCAACCTATGTGATGATCTATGCTATGTTTGAAAAGGGCGTGCGGCAGAATCTGTTGGGAATGGGATCTGCAATTACAATCGTATTTCTCATCTTCGTGCTGATCCTGACCTTGGTGCAGGTGTATTTTGTCAATCGGAAGGTGCACTACTGATGTATATTCAAACCAGTTGGCTGGGAGAGTTCTTTAAGCACAGTTTGTTGCTGGCGGGGGCTGTTGTAGTTTTATTACCCTTTTATTTGATGCTGTCTTATTCCATGAAAAGCCCTGCCGAAATAGAAACCAATACTGGTGGGTTTTTTGGCGCCCAACAAATCATGACTGATAACCGCTGCGTCAAAGTTGGCAATCCCGAAGAAGACTGCCTGAAGCGTCCAATTGTTTATAATTACACAGCAGCATTCAAAGAAGCCCCTTTGGTGCGCTATATGCTTAATGGTGTGTTCGTTACTGTGAGCATTTTCATCATTCAGGTTATTATTGCATTACCCTGTGCTTATGCCCTTTCTAAGCTTAGGTTTTGGGGACGAAACGTAGTGTTTGGCATGGTGATCTTCTGTCTGCTGATCCCCGTGCATGCAATCGCTTTGCCGCTGTATATTATGCTGGCAAAGGTTGGTTTAACCAACACCTATGCGGCGCTTATCGTGCCCTGGAGTATATCAGTGTTTGGTATATTTTTGATGCGGCAGTTTTTTATGACTGTACCAGATGATTTGATTGATGCCGCGCGGATGGATGGAATGAGTGAATTTTCTATTGTCTGGCAGGTGATGCTGCCCACAGCTGTTCCGGCCCTTCTGGCGTTTGGCATTTTTTCAGTTGTTGCCCATTGGAATGATTATTATTGGCCGCGCGTTGTGATCACAGGGAATAAAGATCTGATGACACCTCCCTTGGGATTGCGGATGTTCAAGTCAGATATGGATGGAAATGAATATGGCCCGATGATGGCCGCGACCACTGTTATTGTTTTACCCTTAGTGATTATCTTTTTGCTTGCGCAAAGACGTTTCATTGAAGGGATCACGATGACGGGAATGAAATAAGAATTTAGAGGGATACCGGTCTGTTTGAAATCAGTGCCGGTTTAAACGAGGAGCTTGATGCGTTGCAAACGCACTTAGTTCCTAAAATTTAGGAGGTAAATATGAAGAACTTGACTAAAATTTCAGCAATTGCTCTGGCCACCAGTGTTCTTACGACACCGGTTCAAGCGGTTGAAATAGAAGTAGGCTATGCTTACTCGTCACTTTTTGATGTTACAATGGAGCGGCTCATACCTGAGTTTAATAAAGCGCATCCGGATATCGATGTGAAATTCCGTGCAACATATGAAAATTATGAAGATGGAACAAATACTATTCTACGCGAATCTGTTGCGGGTGATTTGCCAGATGTGACCTTTCAGGGTTTGAACCGGCAGGCGCTATTGGTTGAAAAAGGGATTGCAAAATCCCTTGAGCCGTTCATTGCCGCCGAAGCAGATTTTGCAAAAGATGGCTATCATCAGGCGATGCTGGATCTTGGCACTTTTAACGGTGAAGTATATGGCTTGCCCTATTCAGTTTCATTGCCCGTTGGCTATTACAATATGGATAACCTAAACGCCGTTGGCATTACCGAGCTGCCAACCACTTGGGATGAAGTGATTGCCGCTTGTCATACGTTGATGGACGCTGGTCATAAAACACCTATGTGGTGGGGCTGGAGTGTCACTGGGAACTGGTTTTTCCAAGCTTTGATGTGGAGCCAAGGAGAGCCCATCCTTAAAGACGGTAAAGTAAATTTTGACGGAGAGGCTGGCTTGGCAGCTCTTGAGCAAATGAAAAAGCTATTCCGGGAATGCGATATGCCAAACCTGTCTGCTGGCGATGCAGGCGTTCCATTTAACTCTGGTGAAGTTTCGATGTATTTCTGGTCAACATCTGCCGTTGGCGCAATCGAGCGTGCAAAGGGAGATTTTGAACTTAAAACAGGCAAATATCCTGGAATGGGCCAACCACCAAAGGGGCTTCCTGCTGGTGGCAACTCAGTCATGATGGTGTCAACATCTGAGGATCCTGAAGAAATAGCAGCGGCTTGGAAATTCGTAAAATTTGCTACGTCTGGTATTGGGGCAGCTTTGGTTGCTGAAACAACAGGCTATATTCCACCAAATAAAGCGGCGAATGATCTTTTAACAGATTTCTATGCTCAAAACCCAAATAAATATACAGCGGTTGAGCAATCTGGGTTGCTGCGTGACTGGATCGCCTATCCGGGCGATAATGGGCTGGCTATTACGCAGGTTCTGTATGACGGCATGGAATCTATCGTGACTGGAGAGTCTGACGATATGGCAGAGCTTCAAGAAGAGCTTGTGGAAGAAGTCAACGACCTGCTTCCTAAGTAGACTAATTTTTTAAACAATAAGATCACCGAGCATAAACGTGCTCGGTGATCTTGGTAAATAATGCACTGACAGGGCTTATATTATGACCACAAATATCGAAATTGAAGGTCGACGAGACAGGGCTGTTGCAAAAGCGATCGCCTACTCCTCTACATTCGTTGCTGAAAAAGCAGAGAATGCCGAAATTTGGGATATTGAAGGCAAACGTTATATAGATTTTTGCGGCGGTATTGGGTGCCAGAATGTTGGCCATCGTCATGAAAAAGTTGTTTCGGCCATAAAGCATCAGTTAGACAGTCTGACGCATACATGCTTTCAAGTAACGCCTTATGAAAGTTATATAGAATTAGCCGAACGGCTCAATTCTCTATATCCTGGGGATTTTGAGAAGAAATCGATGTTCTTTTCAGCCGGTGGTGAGGCTGTTGAAAATGCAATAAAAGTGGCAAGGTATTATACAAAGCGGCCCGCTCTTATTACCTTTACAAACGGGTATCACGGACGGTCATATATGGGTATGGCACTTAGTGCCAGAATGGTGCCGTTTAAAAAGGGCTTTGGACCATTCCCAGGCGAAATTTTCCGCTTGCCGTTTCCGGATGCATATCGTGGGATAACCCTCGAGGATACAAAGCAAGCCTTTGAAACCATGTTTAGAAGCGACTGCCCGCCAGATCAGATTGCGGCTATATTTGTAGAGCCGGTTCAGGGTGAGGGCGGGTATAATATTGCATCAGCTGAGTTTCTGGCCTATTTGCGCCAGCTTTGCGACAAGCATGGCATTGTTTTTGTTGCTGATGAAATCCAATCAGGCATGGGACGCACGGGAAAAATGTTTGCCCTGGAACATTATGGTATTTCGTCAGATCTAACCTGCGTCGGCAAAAGCATTGGCGGCGGTTTACCGATTTCAGGAATAGTGGGCAAAGCCAGCATTATCGACACAGTTCCACCGGGCGGGCTTGGCGGCACGTTTGGTGGTAATCCGATGGCCTGTGCTGCAGCGCTGGCCGTTCTTGACGTGATCGAAGAAGAAGGCCTTTTGGAAAAAGGGTTGGTGATGGGTGACTTGATCGATGCGCGGTTGCAAAAAATGGCTCGCAAAAACTCGTTAAAATGCATTGGGGATGTGCGCGGGCTTGGCTGTATGAACGCGATTGAGCTGGTAAAAGACCGTGATACGGGGGAGCCTGATGGAGAACTGGCGGCCAAAGTTGCCCAAATCGCCTTAGCTAAAGGTCTTATTTTGGTTACAGCCGGCCCAACGCGTAACGTAATACGTATTCTGGTGCCCCTCTCAGCGCAGCTTTCGTTGGTGGAAGAAGGTTTGGATATTCTTGAAACCTGCTTAGAAGAGGCTTGCTACTGATGTGGTTGTCGCGCTTAGCAAAACTTTAGGAAAACAGTCATGAAGATGAAAGCTGCCATTCTCAGAAGTTCCTCGGCACAAAGACCTTACAGTGTGTCCAAACCTTTAAGTATAGAAGACGTAGAGTTGGATCCACCAAAGCGTGGTGAAGTGCTGGTCAGGATCAAAGCCGTTGGCCTGTGCCATTCCGATCTTGTGGCAATCAGCGGCGAGCGGGCAAAACCTATGCCAATTGTTATCGGGCACGAAGCTGCCGGGATCGTTGAGGAGTTAGGTGAAGATGTAAAAGGCTTTGCAATAGGGGATCACGTCGTTCCGTCTTATGTAGCCAGTTGTGGACATTGTGAAATGTGCAGTGTTGGCCGGCCGGCCCTGTGTGAACCAGCGACAGTTGCCAATGCCAAAGCAGTTTTTAAGGACGGAACAACGCGGTTACATCAGGGCAGTACCCGAATTCATCATCACTCTGGCGTTGCGGGCTTTGCTGAATATTCTGTTCTGCCGGAAGAAGCTTTGGTGAAAATAGACAAGTCCATTCCATTTGAACATGCGGCGCTTTTCGGCTGTGGCGTAGTGACTGGCGTGGGTGCAGTGATTAACAGTGCAAAGGCAAAACCTGGCCAGTTTATCGCAGTGGTTGGCCTTGGAGGTGTTGGCCTCAGCGCTGTTCTGGCTGCTTTGGCGATTGGGGCTGGCAAGGTTTTAGCGCTCGACTTAAGCCAGGAAAAGCTACATTTTGCCAAAGAGCTTGGTGTGCATCATGCGTTAAACGCTGCAGATGAAGATGTGATCGAACAAGTGCTGGCTTTAACGGGTGGCGGCGTGCATTGCGCAATCGAAACTGCCGGATCAGGCCAAGCCTTGCAAACGGCCTACAACATAACGCGGCGGGGGGGGACGACAGTGGCGGCAGGCATGCCCGGCGCTGAAACAATGATAAATTTATCGCATTTAAAAATCGCTGCAGAAGAGCGCTGTATTAAAGGCTCTTACATGGGCAGTTGTGTCGCAAAGCGAGATATCCCACGCTATCTAAACATGTTTCAAAACGGTATTTTGCCTGTAAATAGATTAATGTCCCGCTCTATTGGTTTTGATGATTTGAATGCTGCTATGGATCGCCTTGCCGACGCAAAAACTATTCGGGAAGTTTTGATCCCGTAACGGCTTAAAGGAAGGCTTGATGGAATTTAACTTTTCAGCCAATACTGGGTACCTTTGGACGGACCTTCCATTTTTTGAACGTATAAAAATGGCAAAATTGCATGGGTTTCATTCTGTTGAGTTCCATGATGAACCACATTCTCAAGATTTGGTGGCGCTTAAAACCCTGCTGTCCCAATTAAACTTGCCTGTTAATAGTATGAATGCCCACATGGGCCAAAGTTTTGGCTGTGCTGCTTTACCTGATGAAATCCCGCGCGCACGAAAAGATATTCGCGAGGCGATTGTAATAGCTGAAGATATTGGTGTGAAAGCTCTACATATACTGGCAGGGGTCACGGAAGATACTTCAGACGCCTATGAGGCCTTCTATGCAAACCTTGAATACGCGCTTGAACATTCGATGATAAAAATCTTAATCGAGCCGGTTTGTGAAGAGCAATTGCCTGGTTATTTCCTAAAAACCGTCACTCAGGCAGCACAGGTTCTCGATGTTATAAATAACCCCCGATTGAAAATTATGTTTGATTGTTATCATGTATTTACACAAACTGGCGACGTTCTGAAGACTTTCGCAAAATATGTCGATAAAATTGGCCATGTTCAAATATCGGCTGCTGAATTACGCGCGGAGCCTTTTAAAGGGGCGTTAGATTATTCGCTTTTATTGCCGGAATTTCAAGCTCTTGGGTATCAGGGGCCGCTCGGATGTGAATATCGGCCCAAAACCAAAACAGAAGATGGTTTGAGGTGGCGAGATCAATTCTAAAAATTGGACAGTTAAAATGGTATAGAAACTAGATAAAAAGCCTTTTTTAATGTTTCATAATGCTCTGAAGTTTAGGAAGCTTAATTTCCAAAGATTGCAGTTCTCCAACCTGCTGCTTTTGCTTCTTCTTCAGTGCAAAACCAACGTTCACCTTTAGCCACACTAATTTTTGTCTTACTGTACCAAGGTGACCATGGCGGATGATAAATTTTCTTTCCGCTGCGTGATATATTACCTTTGATAGGACATCCCTCCGGTGCCTTTTGTTCCGCTGCGTTCCAGCGGGACTTTCGATAATCCCAAGGAGTTTGCGTGGTGGCTTGCCAAACACCCAGATTAGCATTCCTCGCTGTTTGTTCTTCGCTCACATAGTCGTAAGAATATTTTGTATATGCCCAAGCAAGACCTGCAGTCACCAATTCGGAATTTATATCGATATCTCCAGCCATACACACAGCGATGATACGGTTGTAGGCGTCGGTGCCTTTGTTTTCACAAAGAACTGTTTTTCCTTTAACAAGCAACATTACAAATTTGGTTGCTTGTTTGCCACATGCCCAAGTTCCGCCAGATTTCTTATTACACTCCTGTCCATGTTCAGGTGCATCAATACCGTGAAGTCGATATGAGATGCCTTCAATTTCAAGTGTATCTCCGTCAACTACTCTGGTGCCTTGAGCTTCTGCTTCAAAAGTCCAGGTGAATGCCAGTAAAGTAACAAGTACTTTTAATAAACTCATGCTATGGCGCCTTATTAATTCTAAGATCGGGCTATTAAACCAATGTTTTTGTTCGCGATCTGAAAGCCACACAACTTTAGATCTATTCGATTTTTGGTTTACTGTCTTGGTTTTTCTACTTCCTACAGAGAGGCTTTCGGACGGTATTGGGCCGACAATAAAAGTTAATTTGAATTCTTATGACGAAGGTAATTACCCAGTAGTCCTTCAATATTACTTTTTCCAACCGGATTCTGACTGTGGACATAATAGGTGAACTTAGGATGAAACCCTATTGCAAAACCTGAATCGGAGCGCTCGCCGAGGTCGCCGTCAACCATAGCTTTGGCAATGTCATGCCCAGTGGGCTCTCCATCGCCTAAATCATGATCAAAGCTAACAAATACTGGTGCGCCGTGAATCGATAGACAGGTTTTGACTTGGTCTAACGATCTTGCAATGCGCCATTCGCGCCCATCGTTCGGTGGGTCCCGCTCATCGTCAATAAACAAAGAATAACTCATTATTACCTACTTTACAGATTTTGTCCGATTTGAATTTGACCAGTTACTTCTTGGTTTATTTTTACATGAATTCGCTTCGCTTTGGGAAGGTAAATTGTACTGAAGTAAATTCACCAAACATTGACTTTTTTAATTACATCGCATACTTTAGCAAACATGAAATTCATGTCTCTCATATGAACTAACGCTGTCGGGTGTCCCTAATCGGACCGCCTCTTGTGTTGGTATTGAAATATTGGAGATTGTAATGACTACCCTTAATTTTGAACATATTATGCGTGATATCACGCCTGCTCTCGAGGGTGTTTTATTCTATGGTGACCCTCATTCAAATTGGGAGCCGTTACTAAAATCCGTTGATCAGCATCCTCCTCATACGGTGATTATCTTAGGAGATTTGATTGATAAACAAGATAAAGATAACCAGAAGGCTCATCAAACTGCGAGAGATGTGCTGGATAACTTGTGCAGAAAAGGTATTAATGTACGCTTGATTTCTGGCAATCACGATGTGGATAGTCCTGCTGTCTATGATCTCGTTTTCAAAGAATTATCCAACTTTCTTTTTGATGGTGGAGTTATTGAAATTGGTCCGAACAAGCTTCGAATTGCGGGCTTAGGTGGTGTGTTTAGAGGTAAATGCTGGTATCCTTATAAAGCTGACGAAAAGGCAACGGTAAAATACCACTCACCGGAAGATCTACTGGTTGCCACGCGCGAAAACGCTCGGTTCCGTACAGGTATTCCTTTAAGGCACCGTAATACGATTTTCCCATCAACTGTTAGGCAGTTCCAGTCTCAGCGTGCAGACGTGCTTATTACCCATGAAGGTCCAACAACTCATGAAAGAGGTTTTCCTGTGGTTGATAACCTTGCAGCAGATTTGGGCGCTAAACTGATTGTTTACGGTCATCATCACACACCGGCAGAAGCCTGCCTCAAAAATCACGCTATTGCTATCCGCGGTATGGGCAAAGCTGAGGTCTGGAAGCCGGAATAGAGATTTTTAGTAGACGCTGATTTGAGATGGATAAGGCGTTACGGCCAGCAAAATTAAGACTTTCGCCGCCTGTAAACCAACTTTCTTTTTATTTTGGGTTTAGAACTTGGTATTTTAAATGTTGCAGAAAAATCGCTTTAGTAAACAATCTCTTTGAGGTACCTTGTGAAAAAAGTATCAAATTGATGATAAGTCAGAAGAAAAAGTTGGAAATCTCAGGTAATGATACTGCCAAAAAATACCTATTTGATTTCAAACTACCGTCTGGTCCACATTGCCAAGGAACTGCAAAACCGTGCCGGGAGAGACGCGGTTTTACAGGCTAAGAAATCCTCAGATTTGACCGAGCAGGATTTTGTAGCAGCAAAACTTGGCCAAAAGGCTCACAGGATTGATGGTCATAAAGAGGCTTTGTTTCTGAATGCTGCGATTGAAATATTGAAAGATACGTCGTTTGCGGCAAGTGCTGGGTTATGTTTTAATCATCATGATATCCTAGGTGCATATGTTGGCAAGTATTCTGAGAACATAGGGGCTGCCCTGAAGAACGCTCAGAAATATATCATTTTGGATGATGAAAATTTTAGTTATCAGATTAAGATCTCAAGCAATTCAGTATCGTTAGTGCTAAAGTCAAACGAGTTATTTATTAAGTATGGAGATCGCCTCCGAGAATTCCTCGTTTTTAGCCTTCTTTCCGTTTTACGCGATAAAGTTGGTCAAAAATTTAACCCTTTGAAAATAAGGTTTGAGCATAATGTGCCGGACAGTAATGTTTTAATTCAACAACTTGTGGGTTGCCCTGTTTTATTTGATTCTCCCGAAACTGAAATCGTGATTCCTTTTTCTACTTTGGAGTTACCTATTTCAACTTATGATCCAAGTCTGCTTATTTACTTGGAAGATTATGGTAACGGTCTTCTTGCGGAATTAAAGCAGCCCCAACCCAAGTTAAGGGTGATAATAGAAAAATTGT
This sequence comes from uncultured Tateyamaria sp., assembly GCA_905480645.1. Lineage (GTDB taxonomy): Bacteria > Pseudomonadota > Alphaproteobacteria > Rhodobacterales > Rhodobacteraceae > Tateyamaria. The sequence goes on along the minus strand of CAJQRC010000011.1, from coordinate 17,185 downwards.
TATTCGATAACTTACCTGATATTCTTACGGTGCAAGAGGTCGCAGATAGTTTAGCTATCGGTTCTCGTACTTTGGCGCGCAGGCTAACAGAAGAAGACCTTACTTTTTCCGTTATAGTGCAAGATTTTCGTTCCAAAATTGCATTCACCTACCTTGCCCAAGATCAAGTACCGATCTCAGAAATTGCTTTTTTGCTTGGGTATGCTAATCAGTCATCATTCACATCAGCATTTAGGCGTTGGACAGGCCAAACGCCAAATTCAGTTCGTGCGCAGTAAGACATTAAGTTCTAATGAATACCTGCTGTTAAGAAATATTTAATTGCGATTAAGAGGTGAAGTTTGCCTTTAAAGCGTAAGAATAGACTAAATATAGAATAAAACGTTATCTTGAAATTTGATTTTTGACCTAACTACGTTGCCAAATAAATGGATAAGAAATGAACTTTACACAGTCGATTTCCACTTGTTTGAATAAACATGCTACCTTCCATGGTAGGGCCTCAAGGAGTGAGTTTTGAAGGCAGGACCTTCAGTAATTTAGATGTTAACAAGTTTTCCAAGTCTCATCATTAAAGTTATTAGATTGCTGCCGTATGTTCTCATTTTTAATGGGATGTTATTCCTTCTTATTGGTTTCTATACGATATGGTCTGCATCGTCTTTTATTTCACGTGCTATGAAGGTGGAATTATTAGTGGTTCAGGTTGAAAGCAAGCAAAGCGATGATGGGCAATTATACCGCCCTATTTTTTCAGCAACAACTCCTGGCGGAGAGGTGTTGAGATACTCGGGTAATATGTGGGTTAGCCCGAAGCCGCACAATCAAGGTGATGTTGTTGCAGGATTGGTTGATTGGTCCTCTGGTGAGATGAAAAGTGTTGTAATGGCTGATTGGAGTAAGAGGTTTGGGACACTGTTTGCTTCCCTTGGAGGCATTTTATTTGTTGTAGGTGGTATTTTCATCTGGAGAATGCGAAGGAAGGTGCCTTAGAGATATTTCTGGCGATCTCGGGGATTACAAGTAGTGTTGATTAAGTCTTCAACGCATTTTAAATGGTTTGGTCAAATAAATCTAATTTCTTAATTTGAATGTCTGATGGACTATTTCTTCCGGCCTGTGTTACCGGCGGTAATATGGTCCATTTTTGGTGCTGTTGACCAACACAATGTAGTGGTTGCCGGGACACCAGAACTCTGCAGGAAAATGAGCGGTAAGCCCTAATGAAAACAGATGATTTGACAACGGGATCTATGGCCTCCCATTTTCGTAAACTTGCAATCCCAGCCGCTTTTGGGATGCTGTTTACAACACTTTATAACGTTGTTGATGTTTATTATGCAGGCCTTCTGTCAACAGATACACAGGCCGGACTTGCAATAGGATATCAGGCATTTTTCATTATGATGGCAGTGGGCTTTGGGCTTAGTTCAGCGCTGAGCACACTTGTAAGTAATGCTAAAGGCAGTGGTAATAATACTCAGGCCCAGCGCTACGTAATACAGGGTATTGTGTTTGGTATAATTATCACCGTTTTCTGCATGATATTAAGCTGGTTCCTCGGCCCGGAAATCATTGTCCTAGTTTCTGAACCGGGGGCCTATCGTAATGCTGCTACAGGATATTTTTATTGGCTAATTTTTGCCCTTCCTGGATTTTTATTAGCATCTGGCGGCAATGGGATCTTGCTAGCTCATGGAGATAGCCGTAGCATGCTATGCGCTCTTATAGTGGCATTTGTGGCTAACATTGGGCTTAATCCTCTGCTAATGTTCGGCCTGCCGGGACTTTGGTCTGGAATGGGGTTCAATGGCATCGCTGCGGCCACGATCATCAGTCAAACAGGTGTGATGGCTTACATTGTGGTACGCATCTTTCAGCTTGAGATTATGCAATCTGTTCAGCTCACAGCTTTCCGGCTGGACATGGATAGTTTTAAAAAGATTTTTGCACAGCTACTGCCAGCTAGTTCTGCAATAATGATCATGTTTACAACTGGCTTTGTTGTACAGTTTGCGCTCAAGTCCTTTGGTGGTCACGCAGTTGCAGCTTACGGTGTTGCTTTAAGAATAGAACAGATTTTGTTATTACCTGTTCTTGGCATGACGGGTGCACTTTTGCCAATTGCGGGGCAAAACTTTGGTGCGCAGCAATATGATCGAGTACGCCAAGCTTTAAAATATTGTTGGGGTGCGGGCTTTGCGATGAGTTTGATTGCTATCCCAGCTTTACTATTCGGTGGCGGCTTTGCAATGGCGTTATTTAGCAATGACCCCGATGTTATCCGAGCTGGCAGTAGTTATCTGCGAGTTGATGCCTTTTTATTCCCAATCTACATGATGCTTTTTTCAATTAACTCGCTTCTACAGGCGTTTAAACAGGCAATTTGGACGTTCTGGATTAGTGCTTATCGTCAGGGTTTTGCAGTGGCGTTTTTTGTTTGGATTTTTATAAGCTATCTGGATTTTGGCGTGCAGGGTGTTTGGTTTGGTATTGCGGTGGCGGTGACAAGTGGTTGGATTTTGTCACTGGCCATTGTTCAAAATGTTGCCAGAAAACAAATCGGAGGTTTGTTTTTTGGAGCATCTGCACTGAGCAATTAATGCGAGATTTCGTGGAATTATAAAATCGTTGTGAAAAATGGAAGTTTTATGATTTTATTTAAGTATAGATACCTTTGTGTCTTTGAAAGACTGAAGCTGTCCAGAAGCTGGCTCTTTCCAAGCTCTAAATAGCTTTGCACCTGATTATGCCGATTAACGCAGGCAAAGTGGTTTTGGATGTATAGTGAAAAATAAAATACTGATTTAACACTTTTTACCCACAACCATGACCCAATACTTTTCGCCAACCTGCGCAACGCCAACAGAGCTTGCTCGATAGTCCAAAATATTTGCCTTATGTTTTGGTGATGTCATCCACGCATTCACAGTATCTGACCAGCTTTTTGTTCCTAAAGCTAAGTTTTCAGCGCCATAACAGAACTTGTAGCCAGCGCGCCTTAGTCGCTTGCGTAAATCAGAACCATTACTTCCTGTGTGCGAAATAAAGTCGAACCTCGCCATATCTTTGGAATGTGCTGTGGCTGCTTTTTCCAAACGTTTGTTGTATTTAAGCTTAGTGAGACCAACCGCGGATCTCTCCGCATTAATTAAAGATAAAGGACTAGCTACTGTTGCGTCTTCTTTAACTTCTATCCTTGAACTCCAACAAGGAGTGCTGGTTGTTATTAAAGCAACAACCCAAAGTGCTTTCACAACGTTATTCATTAGCATCATCTTTTGTACTCAAAAAGCTTAAGGGTTATGGGTTAGCAGTGCGTCTTTTATGACCCTTCAATTATGTCTCGAATTTAAGAAAGTTCTTTAGCCAAAATCATATCCAAGGCTGACAAGGCTTTCGATTAAAATGCTGTCGGCATCGAGAACGTCATTCCATTCTGCCGCTGTTAAGTTTTCGGATGATAGGTCCTCAGCTTGTACACCAACTAAAGCTGTAATATTTCCACCCATTCCAAGAACCTCAAAGTAAAGGTTACCATCGGCTTCCTCTACATTAACAGAGTCAGCAGACATGTTGCCAAAGTCGAAAAAATCAGTTTCCGTATCAAAGCCAGTAATCGCAGTTTTGTTAGCCCATTCCCATGTTAGTGAAGCACTATCAGATTGACTGTTGGTAAAGTTCACTGTGTTAAAACCAGCAAGTGAAGTGGGTGCGTCAGAACCATCATTATCATCATTTAAAGTGCTACTGCTGATATTAATAGGCACGTCTGTGCTTTCATTAGCGCCCGTCAAATTGCCAAGCTGCGTCTGAAAGCCATCTGTTGTCGAGCCAAGTGGGGCATCTGGCGTTAGAAGAACCGTACGATCTACCAGTGTTAGATCACTAGCAGAAATGCCAAACGGAGTTTCCAGGTTGTCTTCAATGATTTGATCATGGTGAAACTCTATTAGGCCGGGAATGAGATCTGATTTCGTGATATCTGTAAAAGTTATGCTTTGCCCGCTTGGCATGGACCAAATTTTTAGACCTGCATCAGTATCTTCAACCGTTAGCCGTTCTCGGGTGCCAAAGAACAAAAAACTGATCTTCATTGCGCTTGGGTCAAAGCCATCGATAACCTCATGAACCCCGTATTCATGGCTGCGGACATACACAGTATTGCTATCTCGAGGACCTACGCCAAGTTCCCAACTCATTACGCCTCCAAGATCTTGACGCAGATGCTCATTACCTACTGTGGCAAAGTTATCCATTGTTAAATCTGCAATTTTTACGCCCTGAAAAATCTGCATTGCATTAGTCCATGGGCTATCAATAGCGATCTCACCATTTGCTGTTTTTGTAATTATTAAATTGTGAACAGAGGTTTCACCAACGTCAATTTGGTCTCTTGAGATGTCAAAATCAAATACATCATCAGCGTTGATATCACCTCGGTATTTTGCTCCACCTTCAGGAGTTGTACCGGTGGTTACCGAAGGAATTCCGTCGTTGCTATCATAAATAATATCATAACCGTCAACGTTTGTTGGCGCACCTGTTATCGTCTGCCCAATAGCGGTGGCAATTTCGTTTTGTGCCGATTGTTCTGCTATTGAAAAGTTTGCGAGTGTAAGATCAGACAATCCGACGTCTTTTATAATGGTGGTGGAAACGGTGTTTCCTACACTATCCAAAATGACTATCCGCGTTGTCAAACCCAGAGCATCACCACTTTCTTGAAAAATCTGCAAAAGATCAGCTGTGATCCCTCCCTCGATATGCACCATATCTGTAGCAATCTCAAAACTGGTGATGATCTGATCGGAAGATGTTAACGTTATTGATGTCATTGCCCCAGCAACGTAGCCATCATCGTTTTGATTATGATCGTCATGATAGTGATCGTTACTCATGTCACCACTACTGGTGGTTTCACTTGTGATAAGATTAGCGAGTTTATTTTGCGTACTTGCATCAAGCGCATTGATGTTTGACAGTTTAAGGTCAGACAGACCTATTCCGCTGAGTGTAAGGCTCTGGTTATTTGCTGGAAGGGAGATCGTAATACCCTGAGCGGTCTCTGTTATGTTGACAGCATCGGCACTAATCCAATCGAAGAAGATTGTATCTGTTTCTGGGTTAAAGTTTGAATCGACAATATTTTGTCCCCAGGCCCAAGTGATGACATGAGTAGCGTTTTGCGCTGTGACTTCTGGATTTACAGTACTTGCGCCATCACTGCTTGGTAAGTCGCCTTGATTTTCTGTATCGTGTGCGTGGTCGGTATTAATACTATCGGCTATTTCACTGCTATCTTCCGTGGTTTCGCTCATATCTACCTGAATATCTTCATCTGGGACGGTTGAGCCATCGGTGTTACTGACATTATTGTTGCTCATGTCACCACTACTGGTGGTTTCACTTGTGATAAGATTAGCGAGTTTATTTTGCGTACTTGCATCAAGCGCATTGATGTTTGACAGTTTAAGGTCAGACAGACCTATTCCGCTGAGTGTAAGGCTCTGGTTATTTGCTGGAAGGGAGATCGTAATACCCTGAGCGGTCTCTGTTATGTTGACAGCATCGGCACTAATCCAATCGAAGAAGATTGTATCTGTTTCTGGGTTAAAGTTTGAATCGACAATATTTTGTCCCCAGGCCCAAGTGATGACATGAGTAGCGTTTTGCGCTGTGACTTCTGGATTTACAGTACTTGCGCCATCACTGCTTGGTAAGTCGCCTTGATTTTCTGTATCGTGTGCGTGGTCGGTATTAATACTATCGGCTATTTCACTGCTATCTTCCGTGGTTTCGCTCATATCTACCTGAATATCTTCATCTGGGACGGTTGAGCCATCGGTGTTATTAGAATTGCTCAATTCGAGGTCAGTTTCAGCACCTTGTTCATTGAGATTTTCTTGTGCCTGTATCGCGCTAATGGGCAAACCAGTTGGATCTAATGTTAAAAGATCATAGAATTCCCCACTTCCAATAAACTGATCAAACTGGATAATATCTGTGGCAATGATATCTGCAACTGTTTGACGCCCTTCCCAAACATCGTTTCCTGCTTCAACTAGGCTTGCCCCAGTACCTTCAAGGTCGCTGGAACTGTCCCAAAACATTAACCCGTTAAAGTCATTGGCCTTGGCCCAAGCTGCTTTAAGTGCTACCGTCGAACGGGTCTCGATAGATACAAACTCACCCGTTTCGCTAAGTGCAAAAGCGGCCATGGAGTCAGTGTCATAAACCACTGTCCACTCAGACGGGTTATTTGCGATAGTAGTAAGAATATCTTTGGCATCATATATGCCGGCCTCAAAGGAACCAGTAACTGCACTCAGGCTGGGAGCACCAATTGCATTTGCAATTTCTGTTTCTGGATCAATATTCCACCCTCGTGCATAAAGTGGAATGCCAAGGTTCACTTTTTCAATATCAACACCACGCTCTATCATCGCTTTTATTGTTGCGGCGATGCCTGGTGAGCTTGTGTTTGAATAGTCATCGAATATGCCTGCTTGCAGACCGGTGTTATTTTCCCACCCTCCATGATAGTCATATGCCATAAGGTTTATTATATCAGCATGCTCTGCCACGCCGTATTCGAACCCAAAAGTATCGACCTGCGTTAGTCCAGGCGGTGATGCTACGCTGATTGTATAATCTTGCCCCGTTTCTGCTGACAGCCCATCCAAGGCAATGTTCAAGCCCTCCAAAAACTTGGCGTAGTTTTCACCGTCTTCAGCGCGAATGGTATTGCCTGACTGGCCGCCACTTCCGGGAAATTCCCAATCCATATCAAAGCCCGTAATCCAGGGATTATCGCGAGCCATCTCGACAATATTATTAATTAGATTGTCACGGTTTTGGTCCAAAACTGCTGTGCTGAAATCATCAGAAAGTGTCCAACCTCCCAAAGCAATATTGATGCTTACATCCGGGTATTGTTCTGCCAATTGTGCTAATTGATTTTGATTTCCACGAGCGTCCCCGTCTTCCCACGTATCTGGAACACCGCTGATGCTGTCTTGTGCGCTGAAGGCCTTTTCAGCCCATTCATAATTATCAATAGTGCGTAGTGAGCCATCCGACTCTACATCAAAAAACGCGTAGCTAATCTCACTTACATCATCGAAATTAATGCTATTTATAAAATGTTCACGCCCATAAATGCCCCATCCAGGATAATAAACAACAGTCATAATTGAAAGCCCCTCTTATTTGACACGTAGGAATTGCTAAAACATCAAAGCGTTTTAGTTGCCGCTTATTGTTAAGACGTAAGATTGGGATGCTGCGTCAACAATGCACGTCTGCACACAACCACGTTACCGTTACGTTACTTGGTAATGAGATTGTTAGATTACTGGTTGCCTTTTTGGGTTGATATTATCTGTCCATAAAGAGCAGTATTTTATATTTTTTGAATCCAGCGCATAATCAAAAGACTTAGGAAAGAATGGTAAAATAACCATATTTTAAAATTTTACAAAATCTGCATGATACATTTAGCCAAGGCAATTCAGATCCGTTCAAATGGAGTTCTAAGATTGATACGAAACCCGAAATATTTATGATTTATTTGAGGCGTTTATTTAAGAAAAAACTGTAAAACACAGTCATCTTAGTTATTTAAGCAGCAACAAAAAGTGTTTTGTAAGCACTCTTAGTTATCGTTTTGTAATAATTAGTTGTGCCATTTCACTTTATCCACACCAATAAATCTTTGCATCCTCTCGAGTTCGAGTGAAAGCTTTTTGTATTGATTTTCTGACCAACTTATTCCATTTTCTGGCCAGAAATTAATAACTTTTAGGACCGATTTTTTACGGTCACCCTTAATTTCAATTCGTCCAATAAATTGATGTCCTTCAAGTATTGGAAAAACGTAATAACCCCAAATGCGCTTGGTGGCGGGTACAAACATTTCTACGCGATAATCAAAACCAAACAAGCGCTTTAGACGCTTTCTATTACGGATCACAGGATCAAATGGATTGATTATATGCAGGCGCGATGTGGGCTGCTTTAAAGCAGCTAATCTGTCTTCAATATTAATAGGAGCGACTGCTTTAATCCATTGACCTTCTGATGTTTCTACTTCCACTTCTTGGATGTTGGCTTGTGTGCCGATTAACCAAGCATTTACTTCTTTTACACTCACAGCGTCCCAGTATTGCTGAAGTTCACTTGGTAGGCCAAATCCCATGCGATCCAGTGCTGCGTTGCACAACCAGTTAATTTGATCTTTATCAGAAACATCTAAATCTCTTAGCGTTTTTGGGAAAATACGCTCTGCAAGATCATAATATTTGTTAAAGTTAATTCTGTGTGAAGTAGCCAACTCGCCAGCATACCACATATAATCCAGTGCAAGTTTATGCGGTGGCCGTGACCACATTTTTCCCGGACTATCTACTTTTGTATCAAAAGCATGAGTTGATAATGGACCATCACGGTCAATTCGGTTTTTTATAACCTCACGTTCATGTTTATCAGGCAAGCCCTTGAACCACTTTGCGTGATCCAATTTTTCTTTTTTTCTGTGGAACTGTCGTTTCCAAAATGGAAGAAACTCCATTGGAATAACTGATGCATCATGTGTGAAATGTTCAAAAATAGATCGTTCATTAGAAAGTAAATTATCAAGCATTGGCTCTCGGTAATTCTTATTTCGGCTCCATAAGATGTGATGATGAGCGCGGGATACTACTTGAATAGAGTCTAACTGCACAAAACCAAGTTTCTTAATTATTCCTAACAGATCAAGACTACCAGTAGGGGAAAGACAAAGCCCTTGAGACTCTAGCCATAGTTTGCGAGCCATCTTATTCTGTATTTTTAATGGAATCACCAAATTCATTTAGCCTTTACACAGCGTAACTTTTTATAATTCCACCCAAAAAGGCTTTACTTTGATTTTATCAAAAAACGCCTGCAACCCCTCTACTGTCATTCCTAATGTGCGATCATTTACTAAAGGATGCACATAGATTTGGTTGCAGTTTTTCAAATTGTTATCGATGAATAGCTGTACTCCAGTTTTCACACCATTGATCATTGAGAGTGGCGTTACAGCGCCAGGCCGGACACCCAAATTTTCCATTAGTCTTTCCGCAGAGCCGAATGAAAGTCGCCCAGTTCCTAGCTTTATATTGAGAGTTTTGAGATCTATCTGTCTATCTTGTTCTGCAACCAAAAGAAGATTGTGTTTTTTGTTATCTCGCAGATAGAGGTTTTTAATATGACCGCCGCCATCTTTTGAAGATAAGAACTGTCCTTGAGCTTTCTTAGAGTCGCCTACTGTCCTTAAGGGCACATGATCAAAACGTGTAAAAGTAATCCCTAAATTATCGAGCGTTTCCATAATCGCATCAGATGAAATCGGAAGGCTGTCTTGGTATTTTGATGAGGCATCAAAAGTATTGTTCATTCTAAAGCCTTTTTCAAACTCTTTTTGCTTAACACATAATACTATATCTTTTCGTCATTTCAGGGTGTGTGGCAAAAAGGTAATTGCACTTAAGTCTTGGTTATTGTTGACTGTAATTTGGGTTAATCTTCAAACTATTAGTCCTAATAATTAGTCAAGAAAATAGCATAACCGCAATTGGAGAAAAAATGAAAAAAGTTTGGATGGGTGCTATTACAGCATTAATGGTGGCTAGCATAAGCGTTTCTGCGAAGGAATTTCCAGAACGTGAAATGCTTGGTGTCGTCATGTGGGGCGCAGGAGGCGCTACTGATACTGTTGCAAGGGCTATAAACCCGGCTGCAGAAGAAGCCCTGGGCAAACCTATTGTTGTATTAAATAAATCTGGTGGTGCTGGCGCGATTTCAACTGCATATGTCAATGCTGCCCCAGCTGATGGCTACACATTTCTGTATGGGGCGGAAAATCCGCAGCTTCACCCTGTAATGGGTGTGGCAGATTTAGATTATTCGAAATTTACGCCTATTAATATACTTGGCCGTGGAGTTGCGGTCGTGGTTGTACCTGCGGATTCCAAGTACCAGACAATGGCAGAACTGATGGCTGATATTGCGGCCAACCCTGGCGCGGTGCTTATGGGATCAACAGGTCCAGGTGGCTTGCCAAGTACTATCGGTGCTTTGATTGCTAATTCCGCACCTTTTGAAGTAACAGCTATACCATTTGATGGCGAAGGACCTGGCCTGACGGCGATGCTTGGCGGTGAAGTTGATTTTATGCCTACTGGTATTTCTGCTGCAGCAGAACAGGTCAAAGCGGGAAATATGCGTGCACTGGCAGTAGTGAACACAGAACCTGTGGATACTCTCCCTGAAGCACCTGCGATCACAGACGCAATTCCGGAAATGGCGAACTTTTTACCTTGGGGTCCATTTTACGGTGTTTTCGTCCGTGAAGATACGTCAGATGATGTTGTCGAAACTCTGACAGCTGCATTTACGACAGCAGCTAAAAATGAGACGTTTACAACGTTAATGGCGAACCGTGGTAACATTGTAATGAATATGTCTGGTGATGAAGCTAAAGATTTCTTGGTTAAATGGCAGCAGGTCACCGCTTGGGCGCTTCAGGATACTGGCGCGGCTAAAGTTAGTCCAGCTGACTTAGGTATTCCTCGACCATAATTGATTATGTGCCGGCCCGAGTGTTTGGGCCGGTCACTCAAGCTTTGGAGATTTCCAGATGATGTCTGAACCTGCCAATTTCCGCAGGCCAGGAGAACTTATATTCGCCTTGCTGATAGTTGTATTTTCAGTCACCGCTTTTTGGCAGGCTTATTTAATATCTGGATTTTCTGGAAAGGCGACCCCTGGTGTCTTCCCTATGTTAGCCTCCGGTATCATGATTGTTTCCGGTCTTATAATCGTACTTTCAGCTGCTCAAACACCAAAAAAATTCGATAATAAATCAGGTTTTTTCTCTGAAGTGATGTCGTTTAATCACGTTGTTCTGATTTTACTTGTCTTTAGCTACATTGTATTGATGCCTATTCTGGGTTTTGTGATTAGTTCAGGTTGCTTTCTTTTCTGCTCATTCCAATTTTTATGGCGGAAAAACCCATTGGTTATGTTGGCTCTAACTGGGATCATACTTGCTGTAATATACGTGATATTCCGCGAAGTATTTCAAGTCTTCTTACCTCAAGGCACATTTTTACGTGATGGTTTTCAGTGACTGAAATAATAGGTTTTTTTTTAATATCTTGGACAGACCCGTGGCTGATATTTCTTACGGCAATTGGAACGTTTGCGGGCATTTATGTTGGTGCGATCCCAGGGTTGTCTGTCACGATGGCGACCTCGATCCTCATTTCATTTACGTTTAAATGGGACGTGAATGAAGCGCTAGCTTTAATTTCAGGTATTTTTTTTGGTGGTGTCTATGGAGGATCTCGTACAGCGATTTTGCTCAATATTCCGGGTGCGCCGTCAGCAATTGCTACTGCGATTGAAGGCTATCCCTTAGCCAAGCGTGGTGAAGCTGGAGAAGCTATTGGCCTGACAACAGTCATGTCCGTTTTGGGAGGTTTTGTAGGGATTTTAGCGCTTGCATTGTTCGCACCGGTCATTTCAAAATTTGCACTGATGTTTCAATCACGTGATTACCTACTGCTTGGTATTATTGGTATTTTTTTAGTTGGTACACTATCTGGCGAAAGCTTTGCCAAGGGCGTCTTTGCTGGAGCCCTTGGCGTGTTGATTGGTATGGTTGGGCTTGATCCATTGACGGCAGAGGGGCGTTTTACTTTTGGGTCGATCCATCTTCTTGGCGGTATTCCTTACGTTGCTGCGATGATTGGATTTTTTGGAGTTGCTGAAGCACTTGTCCAGCTCCACACACTAAACACGCCAGCTATAAGGCAAAAAATAGATCGGATAATCCCTAAAATTTCAGATATAAAGAAATATTTTTGGTTGGCGATGCGTGCATCCGGTATTGGTACGATAATTGGCGCGTTGCCGGGTACCGGGGGTGATATTGCAGCTTTGCTGGCTTATGACGATGCCAAGCGTTCAACAATAAAGCCTGAACGTCCTTTTGGTACTGGCAATCGTGAAGGGTTAGTCGCTCCTGAAGCCGCCAACAATGCTGCTGTTGGTGGTGCTCATATTCCAATGTTGACACTCGGCATTCCAGGAGATGCTGTGACGGCGGTGATCATTGGTGCACTGTTTATCCATGGGCTTAAGCCGGGCCCTCTTTTGCTTGTCGAGACGCCACATCTTTTCTGGTTTATTGTTGGCAGTTTGACTCTGGCGAACGTGTTCTTGCTGATTTTTGGCTTAACGGGTATTCGTATGTTTACCAAAATTGTTGAATGCCCAAAGGCAGTGCTCATTCCACTCATCATAGTACTCAGTGCAGTTGGTACTTATGCAATTCAGAATAATCCAGTTGACGTGTATTGGATGCTGTTATTTGGCGTTGTGGGTTACTTCATGAAAACCTACGGTTTTCAAGTGGGCCCAGTTATTTTGGGGGTTATTCTGGGTCCTATGATGGACAGTAATTACCGCCGTACTATGTTGCGTGCGCGACAGGATTTGGGGGACTTCTTGTGGGGCTTCTTTTCCAACCCGATTTCTTTGATTTTAACTACTGGCCTTATACTTATGCTCCTCAGTCAGACGCCACTTTGGGAAAAATTATTAAGAAAGCTACCTATCAGAAAAAGTTAGTAATTTGGAAGAGTTCGACCACCAACATACATATAACCATTTTTCATTACTGACATTTGTTTTATTTCCGCTGGCCAAAAAATACCCTTAAATTTTCCTAGTGACCTCCACCGTCCTCAAGGGCACATGATCAGAACGTGTATACGTAATCCCTAAATTATCGAGCATTTCTATAATCGTATCAGATGAAATCGGAAGGCTGTCTTGGTATTTTGATGATGCATCAACAGCAATGTTAATTCTAAAGCCTTTTCTTTAAACGCTTTGCTCGAAAATATTTTAAGATAATCATGTTAGCTTTGTTAGACAAATATGGATATGCCTTTAAAATTTCTAAATTACTTACGCAGTTGGTCTGGCATGATGTTGTTTTCAATATATATCATGCGCAATCCATTAGCACTTTTTACATAATTTAAAATGGAATTTCATCGTCGTCTAAAGTTGGACTGATTGTATCTTGCTGAGTGTAGTGATGCTGACTGGTATTTGAATACGCACTATCTGCATTAGTGCCTTCGCGCGAAACTTTCCAAGCTTTGACATCTGTGTACCAGCGGCCATTATATTCACGACTTTCAAGATCTATTGAAACCTCAACGGCTTCCCCTTCTTTGATATTGAATTGATCAATTTTTTCACCCCAGACCATGAAGCAGATTTTTTTGGGGTATTGAGATTCGGTCTCCAGGATATATTCCTGCTTATGCCATTCTCCATTGGTCGATTGTCCTGATTTTTTTGGTAACAGCTCAATAATCTTCCCTTTAATTTCCACAATAACAGCCTTTTCTGATAGTACTGAGTTCATGATTGCGCATGGATTAATCCAGTTTAAAAGTTTTTTTGAGTTTAGTTAAACTATTGTACGCAACTAACTCACCACTAGCCACTGATGTTCCTGTAGCGGCGTGGATCACTACCTGATGGGTTACCATTAAGGTAATACCACCATCATCATTTATTTTATTAAGCTTTAGTTCTAAGTCCCGTAGTGTAATTGATTTATCTGCGTAACCTTGAAAAAATGAGTTCAAGCCTGAAAAAGTCTGCCAATGGCCTAACTCTAGCAACTCGGTAGTTTCTTTGCAGCGACACCATTGGCTAGAAAATACTTCATTAAAATGAACGCTGCTTTTTTTAATTGAAACTCCAATAGCATGCGCTTGCTTTCGGCCAGCTTTATCGAGATTTCTTTGAGTGCTGCAATCTGACAAGGAAAAATTATCAGGGTCACCAAAGCCTGGTGCTAATGCATGGCGCATAAATACTACATTGGCATCAACTTCTTTTATGGCCTCTTCCAGAGTGTGTCGGTTTTCAGGCGAAGCCTGCGTTGCGATTATCATTAGGAATGCTATTATTACGAAATGCATTTAGTTAGATCCTAAGTGGTAATGAAGTGGACTGTTTGATGGTCTCGCTGACCTTAATGCTTGGGCTTAAAGAATAGGTTTAATAAAGTCACCTGTTACTCATTTCCTTTATACTTATGTGATGTTTCATAACTGTAAGATTCTTCAGTATACTCACGCCATGAATGTTCATTGGATATTTTATTAACCCTATAGTTTAAGCCGTATTTCTACAAAGTAGGACGTTGTATAACTTTTGGGCACGGTTTGCCTCAATAGGTGCTTGAAAATAACGTCGCATACAGACCACTTTTATATTATGAAGGTATATTTTAAAATCTTGAGATACTTCGAAAAACGTCTCTCAGAGGTTCCCAGAATTTTTAATGAGAGATGGATTTTACCCATCTGTAAAATTTTGAAATTAAAATGGACCTGTATGGTGCTAAAATTAGCCTTACTGGGGAATTATGTGTTGGCCCCTAGCCGCACCTGATTGGCTGACATTAAGATTTGGTGCTTAACGGTGTAACAGGTGCTGGCTGTGGGGCTTTTAGGAAACAGATTAGAGTTTTTGCGTAACTCTTCCGCCCATAGTTACTAATGGAGAGTACTTTTCAAATAATTCAAAAAACTCTCCAATTCGTGACCAGTTTTGGCCTAACTCGACATGCTTGCCAAAATGCTCATCATCAATATGCACTTCACTAACTGTATATATGATATTACCCGTCGAACCTTTTTGTGGGTCCATCATGTCATTAAGTTCTGTTGCTTTGGTGATAAAGTATTCAAGAGTTTGTAGTTTTCCGTCTTCATGCCCCAAAGAATGAGTTTCAGACATCCACTTTGCGTGAGATGAAACCAAATCATCAACAGCTGTTTCATCAGTTTCCGGAACACGCATAGTGAACCCAAATGCCGTACTTCCAATTTCAAAGCTCATTTTTATTCTCCAAATGTTTGATCAATAAGAAATAGTATTATTTTTTAAGGATCTAGTTTAAATTGTAAAGCGGTTATAAAGGGACCGAATCCAGCTTATGCGTTACTCAAAAGAGCTGGACGCGATAACTTTTGAGAGAGAATTTATAACACTTATTAGAGGTTAAAATGACTCCGAAATAATCATGTAAAAAACCATATCTTCATGCCCTTTTGGTGTCTGGTTTCCTGACATGAGCACTTTTTAGTATAAGGCAGTAATGCCTAATAAATGAGCAAATTTTTTCACTTTGTGCCATTGAGATAGAACTTTCCACAATGAAAGTTGACATAATTTGCTAATATATTTTTATGAGATTTTATTTAACTGGAGGTAACTAAATGACACCTAAAGAAGTAATGCAGAAAACATTCGACTGTTTTGAAAGTGGAGATATGGAAGTATTTCAAACTTTACATACAGACGATGTGGTTGTCACAATGAATGGATCGCACTCTTTATCTGGAACTTATAACGGTTTTGCTGATTTTATAGAAAACATGATTGCTAATATTCCATCAACATTCCCTGAGAATTTTTCGGTGACCCCAGAAAGTATGATGGCTGAAGGCAACATGGTATTTACCCACGCTATTGCCAAAGGTGACGGCTTGGACGCCTATTTTGGTTTTAGAGCAGAAGTAGATGGCGACGCAATAAAGAGGCTTTGGATTTACGCCGATAGTCAAAAGCTATCTAATTCTTTTCAGATACACTAATTGATTTAATTTTTGGGTGGGTTGAGTGATTAGCCCTCGATGCCTTTATCGGCTGTGGCTTGTGTTTTAATTTAAAGCTTTCATCCATCCAAGAAGCGCTGCCGTGGTTTCATCGGGCTGCTCTAAAGTTGGAAGGTGCCCACAGTTTTCAATAATTTTTAGGATGCTTTGAGGCATTAATTTGTGCATTAGCTGATGCCGCTCTACGGGGCATAAGATATCATTGCGTCCACATAAAACAAGCGCTGGGCCAACAAAGCTGCGTAATGTATGCGTCTGGTCAATTCGGTCGCGTAGTGCTTTGGACTGACTGACAAAAACATTTGGACCAAGGTTTTTTGCCATCGCCATGCAAAGTTTTAAGATAGGTTTGTGATTTGGCCCGTTGGCGAGGTAATTTGGTTTCATTTCGTCACGCATAACACGAACTAGATTGCCCTCTAATACGGCGGTAATTTGTGTTTCGCGGCTTAGCTTTACGTGTTCGGCTTCTGGTAAGTGATTAGTATCCATGAGTACGAGGCCCTGCACACGGTCGGGCGCTTGACGCAGAATTTCCATGGCAAGAATGCCACCCATTGATAACCCTACAAGAGCAAATTTTTGTGGAGCCCAGGATAAAAAATCCCGAGCTCCTACACTCATATTGTCATATTTAGATATTGGTGCGGATAAAATTCGTCTCAGGCCTGAAAGGCCTGCAATCTGTGGTTCAAAAAGCCGTGTATCGCACATCATACCTGGCAATAGTATCAGTGGCGTCATGACAGAAGTGCCGCACCCTCGGTCATCGCTGTCAATTTGGCATACGCGATGTCTGGGTCGACCGCGCCGAAACCTGCAAAGGTTCCAAAGCCACAATCCGATCCAGAGATCACGCGATCGCGCCCAACTATATCACAGAACCTCTCTATCCTCTGTGCCACTAACTCGGGATGTTCGACAAAGTTAGTGGTCGTATCGACAACCCCTGGAATTAGGATTTTATTGTCAGGAATTTCAGATTTTCGGTCACGAAAAACAGTCCATTCGTGTGCGTGACGAGGATTGGAAGTTTCAAATAATAGGTGCTGCGCCTTGGTTGACATAAGTGTTGAAAACACCGTGTTCATAGGAATATCGCAACAGTGTGGTCCCTCATAGTTACCCCAACAGATATGAACGCGAACCTTCTCTGCTGGGATGTTTTTTAGGGCGTGGTTCAGCGCTTCGACATGAGTTGCCGCAACTTTCAGGAATTCTTTGTCTGATAAGTCTTGAAATAACATGTGACGCGACAGTGCTAGATCGGGACAATCAAGTTGAAGATCTAGACCAGAGGCAATGATCGTTTCGTATTCTTCCCGCATTGCGTCTGCGAGGGCTGCCAAATATGCATCGCGTGTTTTGTAATGATTGTTTTGTAGAAAAAGAGAGATAACGCCCGGAGATGCAGCATTCATAAAGCCACGTTTGGCCCCATG
>CAJQRC010000010.1 GCA_905480645.1 uncultured Tateyamaria sp. | reverse complement strand
CTATTTGAGACTTATTGAGATTTGGTGAAACGGGATGGTGGCGGACCGAGGAGGATTCGAACCCCCGACCCCCTGATTCGTAGTCAGGTACTCTATCCAGCTGAGCTATCGGTCCGTCAGGCTTGAGGTTTATTCCTGTGCCTGGCACTTTGCAAGAGTCAAAATAGGTGATTTGACCCTTTAGCTTAAATACCATCACCCTTTGGTAACCTGACAGAAAATACAGTACCTTTTGCGCCAGTGCGATCTAATTCAAGCGCACCTCCATGACCTCGTACCAATTCAGACGCTATAGCTAAACCAAGACCAGTCCCTCCTTTACTAACCCCCCCTTGAAAAGGAGCAAACAAGTGCTTTTGGGCTTTGGCTGGCAAGCCTGGGCCAGTATCCATAACTTCAATCCACCAGTTATCATCATCTTCGTACGCGGACACACAAATTTCACCAGACTTCCCACTTGCTACAATCGCCTGCCGCGCATTACGCACTAGGTTAGAAACAACACGGAAAAGCTGCTCTGGATCTGCCCGCAGTGCCAACAAAGGTGGAATGTTTTCACTCAGCTTCAAATCATAGTCTCCAACAGCAAGTCTTTCGCTATCCAAGACGTCAGCAACTAATTCGTCCAGTGTCATCATTGTCAGCGTTGGGCTTGGCTCCTCGGCTTTTCCGAAAGCCAAAGTACTTTCACACAGATGGACAGCCCTAGTAATTGAATTCACCAACTTTGGCGCCATGCGCGCTACAAGTGGGTCTTCTGATGTCTCAATCCGATCAGTGAATAATTGAGCAGAAGTAAGAATATTACGCAAATCATGGCTAATTTTAGATACTGCGGATCCCAGCTGTGCTAAACGATCTTTTTGGCGTAATGCATGGATCATATCTGTTTGCAGACTGCGCAACGCCTCTTCTGCTTCGCGTAATTCAGTTACCTTAGCACTAGGTATAATAATGCCACGAACATCTTCAGGTGCAGCAGCATAAAGTTGCATGTGACCAACCACGCCACGAATAGGTTTTACCAAGATCGCACGCACCACTAAAAATAATAAAAGCGCTGTTACAATCGAAATTACAGCCGATAAAACGAGTATGCGTACTCCATAATCAATCATCGCCTCACGCAAAGGAGCAGTTTCCATTGTAACTTCAATAAGTAATCCTGCCTCACGAACAGGTGCGCCAATGACGCGAATTACTTCGTTATCAGCTTCGATCAATCTGGTAATTGCATCGCGAATTAGAACGGGAGCAGTGCCCTTCCGCAAATCGTATGTAGCATCAATTGGACGTGGCACAGGTGTGGACAACATGAGCTGTCTTACTTCATCACGACGCAAAACCACATTAAATACACCAGCGTTCTCCAACAGTTCTTGCTCCAATTCGCTATCCAACATGTCATCAGCCAACAAAGCAAGGGAGGCAATCTGAGCCCGCTCAAGACGATTTTGCAAGTATTCTTCTCGAAACCTAGCAATAGACGGCACAAAAATTAAAATTTCGGCCAGCATTACGAAAATCGTTGTAAGGATTAAAAAACGGCCCGAAAGTGAATTTATCATATCAACATTTGCTCAGGGAATGAAACGTTGTACAAGGCCAACCAAGTATTTGACCTTGTTACTACTAAACAAACGAGGTGAAAAATATTCTCCTACTGCCCGCCTATTAATCTCACCAATTGTTGGATAAGGCGAAACCATCCTGGCAACTTGAGTCATTTTCATATTATTAGCCAAGACCAGCGCCCAAAGATTGATAAGTTCACCCGCTTGATAACCAGCGATGGATGCCCCTACAGGCCGGCCCCTAACAACCATAATCTTAATTAATCCTATGACTTTCCGTTCGGCAATCGCGCGGTCATTATGGCTAAAGTGATGACGGATTACCTCCAGTTTCTTGCCATATAAATCTAGCGCTTGCGCTTCAGTCAATCCAGCCTGAGCCAGCTCAGGATTGGTGTAGGTAACCCATGGGATGTGGTGTACTTTGGCCACAGACCGCAGTCCAAAAAGTATTGAACGCAATATTACACCTGCGTGGTATCCCGCCACATGAGTGAATTGCAATCCTCCAATCACATCACCAACGGCATAAACAAGGCGGTTAGTTGTCCGCAAAGCAGCATTGACTTTAATACCTGCGCTGGTAGTTTCAATACCCGCAGTATCCAGATCAAGCAATTTTATATTTGCCTTACGCCCCACTGCAATCAAAAGATGTGTGCCGATAAAGCTGCGCCCATCTTCAATAGTTACTTTAATACAACCTTCTTTTTTTTCGATTTTTGTAGCTTCAGCGCCTTCAATGATTTCAATCCCTTCATTACGAAGATTATTCAAGACTATCTCAGCCATTTCAGGATCATCTTTTCCAAATGCTTTAGTCCCCTCAATAACTGTAACTTTAGACCCCAGACGAAGATGCGCCTGCGCCATCTCCATCCCGATAGGTCCACCACCAATTACCAAAAGATGTTTTGGCTTCTCCCTCAAATCCCAAAGCGTTTCGTTGGTTAAATAAGGTACTTTTGCGATGCCATCTATCACAGGGACAAATGGGCTGGATCCAGTCGCAATTACAGTCCGCCGGGCTGTGATGACAAAGTCTCCAGCCTGAACCTCAGTATTGGATATAAAGCGCCCAGACTCGCGGATTACTGTGACCCCCATACCTTCAAAACGTTGTTGACTATCCACCGGTTTGATCTGGGCAATGACTTCCTGCACATGGTTCATAACGTTGGCATATTCTGCCTTACCATCAGCGTCTTTCACACCATAAAATTTACTATGTCGTTGATTATACGCTACTTTACCACTAGCAATAAGCGCCTTTGATGGCACACAGCCAAAGTTCAGGCAATCACCACCCATTTTATGCTCTTCCAATAAGATTACTTTGGCACCCATCTGACTGGCTCCTGCTGCCACCGATAATCCGCCAGAACCAGCTCCAATAATAAGAACATCAGTCTTAATGCGTTTTATTTTTTTCAATTTATTTCCTAGTATTCATAATTTTACTTACGATAGGTAACGCTGCCAACACACAAAGACCCAAAATCGGTAATAATATCTGCGGAGTAAATATGATTCCCAAATTAGGCTTACTTTCCCAATCAAACGCATCTCCAAGGCCTGCTCCAACAGAAGTAAAGACAAGCGCACCTGGCATAATTCCAAAGAATGTCGTAATTGCAAAACGGCGCAGTGTAACGCCAACAAGAGCAGGTACGAGGTTGGCGACAAAAAATGGCACGATTGGTATCAGGCGTATCAAAAATAGCATTGACCATTGGTTCTTATCAATCCCTTCTTTAATACGTTTCACGGCGCCATCTTCAGCATTCATTTTTTGCGCAAGCCGCTCACCTAAACCCCAACGAGCTACGGTAAATATAAAAACAGCCCCTAAGGTGGCACCTACTACGTTGAAAAAGACACCAGGAAATGTGGAAAATAAAAAGCCACCAGTTAGCGTCATAGCCGTGGCCCCTGGAAGTGAGAATGCCACTACTATCAGGTAAGCCCCAATAAAAACCATCACTGTAGTGATATATTGAGTTTCCCTAAAACGGAGAAAATTCTCACGATTTTCAGCTAATGTTTCGAAACTTAGAAATTCACCAAAAGATAAAGCGCCAACAATTGATATAAATAAAATAGCAATCAAAACACGCTTTTTCATTCGGCCAGAGTTACTGAATTCGGTTATACCATTCATTAACAGCACCTTTAGACTCATACAGCGGCCAGTTTGCATACCTTAGCCACAAGATGCTCCTAAAAAAATAAATAAAATAGACACATCACGCGTGATTGATTACGAATAAACATTTTTGTGCAGATAAACTCTAGATCACCTTAATCATGAAACACAACTGCTGTTATGGGCTTCATATGTTGCAAAAAGTGTGAATTATTCAATCGAGGGTTTGACTTGCGTGGACTGCGCGGTTAGAGCACACATTCGTTATTGTCTGCGTTAGAGAGTCGTGGGCAAAAGGGCTAACAGATCTGGAGTGAATGCGATGAAACGCACTTATCAACCGTCAAACCTTGTGCGCAAGCGGCGCCACGGTTTCCGCGCACGCATGGCTACCAAAGCTGGTCGCAAAATCCTTAACGCTCGTCGTGCTCATGGTAGAAAGTCACTTAGCGCGTAAGTGTCTTAAACGGCTATTTATGAAATTAATGGATTTACTCTCCACCAAAACATCGGTTACAGAAGTAACTTCTTTAACATCGAAACCTCGGTTAAAGATCCTGAGAAAACGATCCGATTTTCTTCGGGCGGCTAGATCGAAAAGCTTTGTTGCGCCTGGGTTTATTCTGCAAATCTATTCGCATAAGTCAGATCATTTGGTTAGATTTGGCTGTACATGTTCAAAAAAAGTTGGAAACGCAGTCGCTCGCAACCGTGCTAAACGTCGGTTGCGTGAAATTGCTCGTTTGGTTATTACCGAAAGTGGCGAGGCCGGCACTGATTATGTATTAATTGGTCGCGCTAGGGAAACTGTTAAGCTTCCATTTGACAAGATGCTCAAAGACCTGCGTGCGATTGTAGTAAAAACATTATGACACCGTTAGCCTTTATTTTTGCGTTACCAGTGTATGCCTACCGTTTATTTTTTTCATCTTGGGTGGGGTTCAATTGTAGGTATCAACCAACATGTAGCTCATACGCGCTGGAAGCCTTACGTGAATATGGCGCTTTAAAGGGCGCGCATTTGACTTTAAAACGGATTATCCGGTGCCATCCTTGGGGTGGGGATGGCTATGATCCCGTGCGCAAAAATACTGACCTAAAAGATCCATAAAATGCGACTTAATCCAGAAAATAACCAGAGAATGAAACTTTTCAATCTAGCTACCTGTTGGTTACAGAATTAATTTGCATATAACCAATACGATAAGAATATAAAGGATGCACTATGCTGGACGTAAGTAAGCACATCCATGCACTGTTCGCAGATGCCCCTTCAACCACTGAATTCAAAAAATTGCGCAAACGAATTGTACGTCAAACTCGTGAGGTAATTGAGCAATACGGAATGCTTAAAAAAAGCGAAAGCGGGCGCCGTGCCCGCTGGTTAGTGTGCCTGTCCGGTGGCAAAGATAGTTATACCCTTTTGGCTGTTTTACATGAACTGCAGTGGCGCGGATTACTACCCGTCGACATATTGGCATGTAATCTAGACCAAGGACAGCCAGGCTTTCCGACAACGGTATTACCTGAGTTTTTAGAGAAAATGGGAGTTGCACATCGGATCGAATACCAAGACACTTACTCAATTGTTATTGATAAAATCCCTAAAGGCCAGACTTTCTGTGCCCTTTGTTCACGATTGCGGCGAGGAAATTTATACCGAGTAGCACGCGAAGAGGGTTGCTCGGCAGTGGTTCTTGGTCACCATCGTGATGACATTCTTGAAACTTTTTTCATGAATTTGTTTCATGGTGGGCGTTTAGCAACTATGCCTCCCAAACTTTTAAACGAAGAAGGCGATCTAATTGTTTTACGCCCTTTAGCTCATGTCTCTGAACTAGATTGTAGTAAATTCGCCAAGGCGTTGAATTATCCCATTATTCCTTGTGACCTGTGCGGAAGTCAGGACGGTTTACAACGCAAACAGGTCAAGAGAATACTTGACGAGTGGGAAAACAACAGCCCAGGCCGACGGCAGATCATGTTCCGGTCCTTAATGAATGCACGTCCATCACATTTGTTGGACTCGACACTATTTGACTTCAAAGCCCTAGATCGTAATCAAAAAAACGGTCCCATTTAACAAAGTGTATTTACGACGGGCGAGAAGAGAAAAACAGACTAGTTCCCGTTGAATTATAGGTGAAAGAAAAAACCATAACAGCCGTCAAAAATTACATTCATACGACAGGCATATTGCGCAATCCAAAATAGTTAAGAGGTTAAACGGGAGTCGTTTTTTTTGTTGCACCATTGGCCACAAAAATAGTGACACAAAAGAATGATATAACTCTAAAATTGGCGAATCTGCTTGACCTTTGGGCTTGCACTCTGTTGAAACCCGACAAAAGTTTATATAGCAGGTGGCGGTCCCCAATGGACGATCAAAACAAGAACCTTATTCTTGCAACAGCGCTAAGCTTCATCGTTATTTTAGTGTGGTTTGTACTATTTCCTCCGCCAGAACCGGACATATCTCAGGAAGCGACATCGTCCGAGGACGCTGCGCTGGTTGATGAAACTGCTACAGCACCCAATGCCATAACTGAAAGCATCACCAATCAGACTGATTCCATCACCTCTACCGGCACCGGAACAAAAGCTAATACCCCAAGGGTGGAGATTGATACTCCACGCTTAAGTGGATCTATTTCATTACTAGGCGGCCGCATCGACGACCTTAAACTTAACGATTATCGAGTCAGCTTAAGTAAAAATTCTGCCATCGTTACACTGCTAAAGCCCGTTGGCTCAGATGGCGCTCAATATGCTCTGTACGGCTGGGCGCCCAGCGCAGGTGTGGAACCTGAAAGTGTGCCTGGGCCTAACACAGAGTGGCAGATATCCAATGGTTCAAAACTTGGCATAGATTCACCTGTACAATTAGAATGGTCAAACGGTGTAGGTCAAACTTTTACCCGTGAAATAGCCATCGATTCGGAATACATGTTTACAATAACTCAGAGCGTGATTAACGATTCCAACGTTGCTGTGGGTATGGCTCCATATGGATTAATAGCTAGGCACGGTCTACCACCCGAACTTAAGAACTTCTTCATTCTGCATGAAGGCGTCGTATCAATGGCTGACGGGAAACTAAGCGAGTTGGACTGGGACGATATCCCAGAATACGAATTTGATCCCCGTCAAGGCGCACGGTCAGAAACCACATCAGTCAAGCAAAACGGATGGATTGGTTTTACTGATCACTATTGGATGAGTACCCTCATCCCACAGCCCGGCTCAGCATTTAGGCAAGTGATCAAATACGACGAGCGACGTGATATTTATCAGGCAGAGGCTGTTCTTCCAACACTTACAATTGCATCAGGGGAAGTAGTGTCCGTGACAACTCAACTCTTTGCTGGCGCAAAGGAATGGGCAACCATCCGTGACTATCAAGCCGCGGGCGTGGAAGGTTTTATCGACTCAATTGATTGGGGATGGTTTTTCTTTCTTACAAAACCAATTTTTTGGCTGTTACATGAGCTTAACAAGTTAATTGGTAATATGGGTTGGTCAATTATTGGGCTTACTCTGATAATCAAAGCAATTCTGTTTCCCCTTGCGTACAAGTCATATGTGTCTATGGCAAAGATGAAAGAACTCCAGCCACAAATGGAAGCGTTGAAAGAAGCCGCCGGCGATGACCGTCAAAAGATGCAGCAAGGTATGATGGGATTATACAAAAAGGAAAAAGTTAATCCAGCAGCAGGTTGCTTACCAATCCTTTTACAAATTCCAATCTTTTTCTCTCTATATAAAGTAATATTTGTTACAATAGAATTACGACACGCACCGTTCTTTGGACCCTTTCAAGACCTAAGCGCTCCCGATCCAACTTCACTGTTGAACCTATTTGGCTTACTACCAGTCGCTGCTCCAGACCCTGGCTCGATAATGGCGCTTATTTTCATTGGTATTTTGCCGTTGCTTTTGGGTATTTCAATGTGGGTGCAGCAAAAGCTGAATCCTGCACCTACTGATCCCACGCAGCAAATGATTTTTGCTTGGATGCCATGGGTGTTTATGTTCATGCTTGGGGGATTTGCCAGCGGTTTAGTCGTTTACTGGATTGCCAACAACACTATAACGTTTACGCAACAGTATCTAATTATGAGGAGTCAGGGCTACAAACCTGACCTGTTGGGTAACATCAGATCTGGCTTCAAAAAGCGAACTAAAGCGGACAAAAAGTAATGGAAGTCAAAAGTATTTGGAGACACCCTATTAAAAGTCACGGACGCGAATTACTTAAATCCGTTAATTTAAAAGCAGGGGAATCCATGCCATTGGATCGTCTTTGGGCAGTTGCCCATGACAATGCAACGGCGACAATCGGTAAATGGGCACAGTGTGCAAATTTCAGTCGCGTGTCGAAAGCGCCCGAACTTATGGCCATCACTTCTGTCTTCGATGAGACAACAGGTGATTTGACCCTTTCTCACCCTAAGTGTTCTGATCTAACTTTTAATCCAGACATAAACCCAAATGCGCTAATTAGGTGGACAGAATCACTGGTGCCTAAGAATCGCGCTATGCCCTCTCATATCATGCGGCTAGGCCAACGTGGGTACACCGATAGCGATTTTCCGTCCGTGACGTTGTGTAACCTAGCGTCCCATCGGGCGATTGAAAAAAAAATAGGCAATAATATTTCTATCCACCGTTGGCGTGGAAATATCTGGTTTGACAATCAAACGCCATGGGTAGAGTTTGACTGGATAGGTTCCGAGATACAGGTTGGCGCTGCTGTGTTGCGACCTCGCGAACGTACTGACCGGTGTCTTGCAACAACGGTTAACCCTGAAACAGGCAAACGCGACACTGATACGCTTGAAGCTCTGGCATCCTTCGGACATCAGGATTTTTCAGTGAGATGTGAAGTACTGAAGTCAGGCGTTTTGCGTGTTGGGGATAAAGTGAAAAAGTTATGATACAGTTGCCATTCACGCTAACAGAGAAACCAGATCCTGAAACTCAAGAAAGGGGTCGGTTATTGTTTGCAGGCGAAACCAATTTCGTAAAAGGCGTTGTCGCAATGTCGGGCTTACCACCGGCCGACAGAATGGAGATTTGCTTTGCTGGGCGTTCTAACGTTGGTAAATCCAGCCTTATTAATGCGCTGACTGGCCGCAAAGGGTTAGCAAGAGCATCCAACACTCCTGGTCGAACACAGGAAATTAACTTTTTCACTGCAGGAGATAAACACTATTTGGTTGATCTTCCTGGCTATGGCTATGCAAACGCACCATTACCAGTAGTCGAGAAATGGCAGACACTTTTGAAAAAATACCTATCAGGTCGCCAAACACTGAGAAGGGCTTTTGTTCTAATTGATACGCGACACGGCATTAAAAAAGTGGATGAAGAGATTATGGCCTTACTCGATGCTGCTGCTGTAACTTTTCAATGTGTGATGACAAAAGCTGACAAAATAAAAATAGCAGAATGCCAGAAAGTTATAGATAAGACTCGCGTTTCACTCGCAAAACATCCTGCCGCATTCCCGGAGATTGTATTAACTTCAAGTGAAAAAGGTGACGGGATACCGACACTGCGCTCTATTATTGCGGGTCTGGTGTAAACTTAAGTTTCTGTTATTCAATTCTTGGCTTCTACTTACAAGTCAGGCAAAAGTAATTTAGTTTTTACAATTATAAATCAAAATGAAGACACAAAGTATGAATCGCGATTGGATCGCAACGGCTCGGACCCTCAGTCAAGCACTACCCTATATGCAGCGCTATGCTGGCGCAACGGTTGTGATCAAACTCGGTGGACACGCCATGGGCAGTGATCAAGCCATGAAAAACTTTGCTAATGACGTTGTTTTGATGCGACAAGTTGGCGTTAATCCAGTGATCATCCATGGTGGTGGTCCAATGATCAACGAAATGCTCCAAAGGTTGAATATAAAATCAAATTTTATAGACGGTAAACGTGTAACTGACCATGCAACCATGGAAGTCGTTGAGATGGTGCTATCAGGTGTCGTCAATAAAAAGATTGTACAAGCCATTAATGTTGCTGGTGGTCGCGCAGTTGGTTTATCGGGCAAGGATGCTAACTTAATGATTTGTGAACAAACTGATCAGGATTTAGGCCTTGTCGGCACACCCAAACAAATGGACCCTAGTATACTACGCACTCTCTTCGATCAGTCAATGATACCTGTTATTGCACCCTTAGGAGCTGGTCATAAAGGTGAAACCTACAATGTTAATGGTGATACAGCAGCAGGCGCCATTGCAGGCGCCCTGAAAGCGGACCGATTACTTTTATTGACGGATGTTTCCGGTGTAAAAAATGACATAGGTGAAGTTGTTACTGATCTAACAGCCAGTCAGATCAGAAAAATGACACTAGATGGTACAATTTCTGGTGGAATGATTCCCAAAACAGAAACTGCTTTAGATGCTATTGCAAGCGGTGTTCGAGCTGTTGTGATTATTGACGGGCGCGCTTCTAATGCATGTTTACTTGAACTATTTACAGATCACGGCGCCGGTTCAATAATCCGACCGCGTTGACACTAACGCGTCAGCAGACCGCATTGCACACTTTGCTGAGTTAATTAATATTGCAGCTATGGAACATGAAACACTTATACGCTTGACGATTTTTGTGGGCCTATTTGTAATCATTGCATTAATTGAGACCTTCATACCAAGACGGCAGCGCAGACAAAAGAGACAGCAGAGGTGGGCTACCAATTGGGCTTTCACATTTGCTAATTTTTTACTCCTACGCGTCCTTGCTACATTAATGCCTTTGTTAGCCGTTGGAGCGGCCATTGATGCCAATACCCACAGCTGGGGCATACTGAATATGATGCAAATGCCAGTATGGATAGAAGTAATTATTGCTATTCTTGTACTTGATTTTGCAATCTGGGCACAGCATTTAATTACTCATAAAGTGCCGCTTCTATGGCGAATACATAGCGTCCACCATGCCGATACTGAAATGGATGTAAGCACAGCTATACGGTTTCATCCAATAGAAATTGGATTATCAATGATCCTAAAAATAACGCTTGTTTACCTTCTTGGTCCTAGCGTGATCGCTATAATTCTTTTCGAAATAATTTTGAATGGAACCGCCATGTTCAATCATGCAAACATTCGTTTGCCACTGCCGTTAGATATCTTTTTACGCAAGATCTTGGTTACCCCTGACATGCATCGTATTCATCATTCAGCACAACGAACAGAACACGATAATAACTATGGCTTTGCCTTATCAATCTGGGATCATATGTTTGGCACCTATATCTCTGAACCCGCTATGGGCCACGAACACATGCAGGTTGGTCTCGAATGGCAAGACGACCGTCCATCAAGATTTGTATGGAGCCTGTTGTTGCCTTTTACGCGCAAATGAATTTTGAGCAGATTGAAAGTGAAGTTGTTTCCCACGGATTATTTATTATGGGTAGTACTGGTACAATCGTTCTCGTTGGTGCAGATAAACACTGGTGGAAAATATTTTCCCAAAGCCCTGAGTCTAAAGACGATATTAAAGATCCAGTAGACCGCTGGTCAAAACGCGTATTAAACGAAATTGCTGCGCACTCCGGAGCAACATCTATCTTTCCCTCAGACGGGCCACCATACGCTCCATTCATATCTTGGGCCTTGGAAACGGGTCAATTCTGGCAGAGTCCGACCGGTATGATGATACATGAACGCGCTGGTCTGATGATTTCTATTAGAGGCGCTTTACAGTTTTCTACCCCATTTCATAAAAGCTTGCCCAAAACCAATCCATGCCACGCCTGTATTGATATGCCATGTACCAGCGCCTGTCCAGTTGACGCTCTAAGCAACAAACACCATTACAATGTACCAGAGTGCAAAGCTTATCTAAAGTCCGCAAGTGGCGGAAAAACTTGTATGTCTTTAGGATGCGAAGCTAGACGGGTATGTCCGGTCAGTCGAAGCTTTGGGCGGGTCAACCAACAGTCTGCATTTCATATGCAAGCTTTTATGAGGGCTTCTACTTAGATTAGAAAGCGGTTGGTAATATTAAAAAAGCGATTATGCACGAATGAGTGATTTAACATAACTCAAAGCTACCAAAACTCATTATGACTGCACCACGGTGCTTTTCGCGGCAGCGATCTTTGACAATACAAAGGCTGCACATAAGTTTTCAACATTGATGAACCACAAAGGATATAAACCTCATCAGGCTAATTTTCAGTGACCCAGTATTTGACTAAGGAATAATTGAGTTCTAGGAGATTGTGGGTTATCAAAAAACTCTTCCGGTTCATTCTGCTCAATAATTTGCCCCTCGTCCATAAAAATCACCCGGTTGGCTACTTGGCGGGCAAAACCCATCTCATGGGTAACACACAGCATCGTCATACCCTCCTCAGCAAGCTCAACCATAGTGTCGAGGACTTCCTTGATCATTTCAGGATCTAGGGCCGACGTTGGCTCATCGAACAGCATTATTCGTGGTCGCATACAAAGCGAACGTGCTATTGCCACGCGCTGTTGTTGACCCCCGGAAAGCTGACCAGGATACTTATCTGCCTGATCTGGAATTTTGACCTTTTCAAGGAAATGCATTGCAATATCTTCGGCTTCCTTCTTAGGTGTTTTACGCACCCAGATCGGAGCAAGAGTACAGTTCTCAAGGATAGACAAATGCGGAAATAAGTTGAAATGCTGGAAACACATACCAACTTCAGATCGTATTTTATCAATATTCTTAAGGTCAGAAGACAGCAAGGTACCATCCACGGTAATAGAGCCCTGTTGATGTTCCTCCAGAGCATTGATGCACCTAATTAACGTTGATTTACCCGAGCCCGATGGGCCTGCAATGACTATACGTTCTCCCTGGTATACGGTAAGATCAATATCACGCAGCACGTGGAATGTGCCAAACCATTTGTTCATTTTATCTATTGAAATAGCTAACTCGTTCGAGATATTTTGTGCAACTTGTTGGTTCATTACAGCCGCTCCTTATTGGTGATCGGTGGCAAGTTGCCGCTCAAGCCACTGCGAATATTGTGAGATTCCGTAGCATACGACGAAGAAGAGAATGGCCGCGAACCCAAGAAGTTCCCAGTATACTCCGTTCCACTCAGTAGCAGCTAAAATGGGTCCACGGATCATACCAATTAAATCAAACATTGAGATAACTGATACTAGCGTGGTATCCTTAAATAAGCCCACAGCAACATTGACAATACCAGGAATAGAAATTTTTAGAGCTTGAGGCAAAATGATCAACCTCATCGCCTGAGCATAATCCAAGCCCAGGCTGTCAGCCGCTTCATATTGTCCGCTAGGAAGCGCTGCAAGGCCTCCTCTGATTACTTCCGCGATGTAGGCGCCAGAAAATACTGTGATCATAATTACCACTCGTAAGAATAGATCGGTCGTAGTACCCGGTGGAAAGAAATATGCCAACATGACGGACGCAACAAATAATAGCGTAATCAGTGGCACGCCACGAATGAATTCGATAAACACAACGCAGATCCACTTTATCAATGGCATATTCGATTGCCGACCCAGAGCAAGAGCTATGCCTAGGGGTACAGAAAGCGAGACACAAACCACACCCAACATCATGTTGAGCATAAAACCACCTAAGTCACGCGATGGCACCGCCTGTAGGAATACCCCCACATTAGCCTTATCTGATATGAGAGAATCACCAACGGCCCAAATAATTATGGCTGTTACAATTCCACCAAAAAAGCCAGCAGCAAAACTTTTGGACACAAGCAACCGATATACCCAATACCCGAAGACCAATCCAACCAGAACCAAAATTGGGGTCCAGATTGAGCCGCCCCAAATTAAGTAGTACGCAACAAATGGAAAAATTCCTGTAAACATTAGAAATTTACGCGGCATTTTAAAGAATAGCACTGGCGCAGCGGCTGCAAAGAAAAACAGAAAGGTGAGCGCGGGCCGCCAATATTGATCGGCAGGATATTTGAAGCCAAATAATAGCTGATTCCAACGTTCTGTTAGAATCGAAAAACAACCTCCTGATACTCCATCTAAAACCTCACGACACTCCGCTAGGCTTGATGTGGTCCAAACCCCTTTGAGCATCCACGGTAGCGTGTTGCTCAAGATTAGGTAGATCACATATGTCGCAAAAAAAGTAAGGAAGATATAAAATGGTGTCGAAAAAAGATTGTCTTTTGCCCACTTTACTGGACCCATTGCGGAGGACGGTGGTGGTGATGGCGGCACCGGTTCAGTACGCACGAATGCGGCGGAGGTATCCGACATGCTCAACGCTCCTTAAGTTTAACAGAGTTGTTGTAAACATTCATGATCGCCGAAATAGACAACGATATTGTCAAATAAAACAACATCAAAAGCAAAACACATTCAATTGCCCGTCCTGTTTGGTTCAGAGTAATGCCACCTAATGTCGCCGTAACATCAGCATAACCGACAGCGATTGCTAGTGATGAGTTTTTTGTGATGTTAAGATATTGGGAGATCAACGGCGGAATAATAACGCGAAGCGCCTGAGGCATGATGACAAGTTTCATTATACGCCCCTGCCGAAGCCCAAGCGCACCAGCAGCTTCACTTTGGCCTTTAGAAATAGCCTGAATTCCGGCGCGTACGTTTTCAGCGATAAAAGCTCCAGTATAAATGGAAAGCGCAAACCACAATGCAATTAAAGGTCCGCCAACCTTTACCCCACCGGAAAAATTAAACCCTTTGAGTGCGGGGTAATCCAAACCGATTGGTTTCCCCATGAAAAAAAATGTTAGGATCACTGGAATGATCAAAATTACTGCACTTGGCCATCCCATAGGCAGTAAGCGGCCTTTATCGTATAAGAGGTTTGTTGCATATCGACGATATGCAAAACACCCAATTATAGAAAAGATAAAGACAGCGACAACAATCAGCGATCCTGCACCCCATATTGGAGCAGGGATATACACACCCCTATTGGTAAATGCGACAGCGTCTAAGACCATACTGGCCGAGGGCATATCACCTCGAAAGGCCTTAGGCCCTGGCAATACTGCAATCATGATTGTAAAAATTATAATAATCCAAATTAAAACAGGAATATTTCGGAAAATTTCTACGTAGAACGCCATAAGCTTCGCTACCAGCCAGTTATTTGACAAACGCAGGATTCCGGCGATAACGCCTAAAATGGTGGCGGTTATGCAGGCTAGGAAAGCTACCAGAAGGGTATTTAGGATACCGACTAATGCCGCTCGCCGATTTGTAGACTGACTATTGTATTCAATTAGTGTCTGGTTAATGTCGTAGCCGGCAGGCGACCCTAAAAACTGGTATGAAATATTCAGACCGGCAGCAGCAAGATTACTGAATAAGTTGCTCATCAGATAAGCTATAACGCCCACTAGGACTATTAATGCTATAAACTGAAACGTGTAAGACCTATAACGCGTGTCATTAACCAGCGTCGACAGGCGGAACGAGCCCTTTGGTGGGTCGGTCAGTGTTGACATTGAGAAAGTCCCCGTGGAGCCAGCGTTAGTATTTACGTATTATAAAACAAGCCGCTTGGTTTTAACAGACATCTACCTTCAGGACATCTTTGACACTGTAACTAGTTAATTTGGCCCGAGATATACAAAGGGCGCGGGTAGTAACCCGCGCCCTTCTAATTACATTTAACGGAATGGTGGGCTATATAGCAAACCACCATCAGTCCACTGAGCATTTAGGCCACGGGCCAGCCCAATTGGTGTGGATTCACCAATATTCTGTTCGAAGATTTCACCATAGTTACCAGCAACAGACAGTGCTTGCATAGCCCAGTCTGCGTTTAAGCCAAGCATCTCTCCTAGAGTGCCCTCAGTACCCAACAGACGATTGATCTCGGGGTTATTAGTGCCCGCACCCATTTCTGCCATATTAGCAGATGTCACACCAAGTTCTTCTGCAGTGATAAGCGCATTCAGCGTCCAACGCACCACGTCACCCCATTCGTTGTCACCGTGACGAACAAGTGGGCCAAGGGGTTCTTTAGAAATGATCTCGGGCAACAGCATGTGATCGTCTGGGGCTTCAAATGTAGCTCGCGTGGAAGCAAGACCAGACGCATCTGTCGTATAAACGTCACATGCTTCTGACAAGTACTGCTGTTGCGCTTCCGCATTAGTTTCGATTGGTACTGGCTCATAGCTGATATTATTTGAACGGAAGAAGTCCGCCAAGTTCAGCTCAGTTGTCGTACCAGTTTGTATACAGACAGTTGCACCATCAAGATCTTTTGCTGATGACACACCTAATGCTTTTGGAACCATGAAGCCTTGGCCATCATAGTAGTTTACTCCAACGAATGTGAACTTTAGATCCACATCACGGCTGAACGTCCACGTAGTATTACGTGCAAGCATGTCAATTTCGCCCGAGGCAAGAGCCGTAAAGCGTGTTTTACCTGTGGTCGGGACAAATTCTACCGCAGTGGCATCACCGAGAACAGCAGCAGCGACGGCACGACAGACCGCAACATCAAAACCTTTCCATTCGCCATTTGCGTCTGGGGCAGCAAAGCCAACAAGACCAGTTGTTACGCCACAATTTAGTTTGCCACGTGCTTTCACATCATCCAGCGTACCAGCTGCTGCAACACCAGCCGTAAGGCCGGCAACAGTCAACGCGCCAAAGAGTACAGATTTTTTCATTTTTACCTCTTCCTGTTTTCAAGCCGCGTTTACGCGGCACCTACAACACGGCATATTTTTTATTACCGAGCCATTGGATATCAGACTTGGGTTTATCCCCAAATGATGAACAACACTCTTTCTGTAAAAGCCTTATAACGTCAAGGGAATTTGGTTAATAATTGACAAAATAGTATGCAAAATCAAACTTTATTTGGCACATTTCGACTACAAGGCGTGAATGGCATCAAAGAAAGATTTCGCATGGATATAGCTTGCTTTTTTTATGTTAGCAGCCTCTTGTGCCAATTCATCGGCACCCCACTGCTCTTCTTGCCAGATTTCATCAAGACGCGAAGCCGCCCAAATATCAACTGGCGTGGCATAATCATGTATAGTTGCGAAACCAAGCACCAAAGATCCACTAAGACTAACGAGATCATGGAACGAAGCTAACTCATATACAGAAAGAGAATGTGTAAGCTTCGAAAGTACGTTAAGGGCAATTTCATCTTGGGCTAAATGCATTAGCCCAATCCTTGGATGCAAACGTGCTCCCAAGGCATCTGCAGCCCATTCAATATACGGGTCCCAAACCGACGCCTGTCGCGAGGTTAGCGCACTAGGCCCTTCCGCACGGTAGCAAAGCAAATCAGCATCACCGTAAGATGCCAGCATATTCGCAACTTCCACTTTTTGTACTGCCACCTTATCAATGGCCACGTTTGCGGTGCTAGTAAAAGGCATAGACAGTGGGTCAATCAATTCCTGTTGTGCTTCCCATTCTACCGCGACTGCCTCTGCTAAGGCTCGGCTTGGCAAAACCATATCCGCCTTAGCTGGCGTTTTTAGAATACGCTCGTCCAATTTCACATACCAACAATTGCCAACTTTCTCAATTGTTGACCTTTTCCAAAAGCGTTTTGCTTTCCACTCGCTCATATTAACATTTCCAAGTATTTTTTTTGCAATGTCCAACATATTTCGCACAATTTAAGACAGGCGGTTGACAAAGACTCTGCTGCTACCAAAATCTTTGCTTGGGGTGTCAGCTCTTATAAAGGCTATCGAAAGGATCTTCAGATGCCATACTGTCAGTCCAACCAAATGTCTCCCAGCTTTGTTTCATGTGCTCAGGCAACGGAGCTATAATCGTAATTAATTTACGTGTTTCAGGATGTTCGAACCGAATCATTCGAGCATGAAGGTGCATTTTTTTTGAGATAATTCCTCCCAATTGTGCGCCCCAACCATTACCTAAATTTTCTTGGCTAGCCCCCCCATATTTGCCATCTCCAATAATAGGATGACCAATTTCGGCCATATGCGCACGCAACTGGTGTGTTCGCCCTGTCAAGGGTTCCAGAGCAACCCAAGCCGCACGGGAGGCAACTCTATAGAGAGTTGCATAGAGTGTATGCGCTCGTTTGGCACCGTGTGTCCTATCGATATCTTTTGGATGTACTGCAACCATTTTCTCACCCTCACCACTCCTTCCGTGGCCCGATGCTTTAACCAATCCATATTTAATTTCAGCCAAATAGGGAGTCGGTACACCAGCAACAAGAGCCCAGTAGATCTTACGTGTTTCACGATGCCTCATAGCTGCTGTGAGTATTTTGGCAGTCCCCCTTGTACGCGCCATCAACAAAACACCAGAGGTATCCCTATCAAGCCGGTGTACGAGACGCGGTTTTTCTTCAAGACCAAACCTCAACGCCTCCGCCATTCCATCAACATGGCGCGTTTGGCCAGATCCCCCTTGTGTTGCGAGCCCAGCCGGTTTGTTCAGAGCAATAATGGTATCGTCACGATAAATAATACAGGACTGTATTAGCTTTTTATCAGCCTCAGTTATGAATGTTCGAGTTACAACCGGTGCCGCAGTGTTTGGCAAAGGAGGAATGCGCACAGCTTGCCCTTCTTCAACGCGAGTAGACGATTTTACTCGGTTTCCATCGACCCGGCACTCCCCTTTACGACAAATTTTTTCAATCATGCCTTGGCTGATTTGGGGGTAACGCCTTTTAAACCAACGATCTAAACGCTGATCACCCTCGCCTTCAGCCACATAAACTGTCTGAACTCTACTCATGTCAGCACTTGTCTTGCCAAAAACAGCCCCCCTGCTAGCGCACCAATCGACAAAAACACTGATAGTAAAATATAGACACCAGCCTGCCAGATCTGACCACGCTCAATCATCGCCATAGTTTCAAGTGAAAACGCAGAAAATGTCGTGAAACTTCCCAGTACACCAGTCAAAGCAAAAGGGTTGAAATAGGTCAGTCCACGCTGGGCTGCCACAACAACAAAAAAACCCATTAACAGGGAACCAAGTACGTTTACCAGAATTATAGATAATGGAAAATCACTCGGTCCTAGGACACGTAGTAGTAAAGTGCCAGTCACCCAACGCAGTGACGCGCCTATGGCTCCACCCAGAGCGACGAGAGAAAGCGAAATGATCATAATCGGTCTCTCACCCTATCTGAGTTAAGAGTCAAGTTTGACGCTTAGCCCGTATCCGTGCAAAGTACTGTTGCCTTTTTTTTAAATCACGCTCAAACCCACGTTCAACAGGTTTATAAAAATCATACCTTTTCATTCCATCTGGAAAATAGTTTTGACCCGAAAACCCATC
Organism: uncultured Tateyamaria sp.; assembly: GCA_905480645.1. GTDB lineage: Bacteria > Pseudomonadota > Alphaproteobacteria > Rhodobacterales > Rhodobacteraceae > Tateyamaria. The sequence goes on along the minus strand of CAJQRC010000010.1, from coordinate 229,955 downwards.
CGTTTCCTCATGGTCATAAGCATAACCTACACCATATCCTTGATCTTTCATCAGCACGGTTGGCGCATTAAGGATATGTTTAGGGGGCGACTTTGATCCAGTTCGTTGTGCGACAGCTTGGGCCCTTTTGAACGCTAAATATGTTGCATTTGATTTTGGGGCCAATGCTAAATAAACGACCGCTTGAGCAATTGCCAAATCTCCCTCTGGGCTACCCAATCGCTCATATGTTTCCCAGCATTGAAGGCAAACAGACTGCGCTTGCGGGTCAGCAAGACCAATATCTTCAACAGCCATACGCGTGATCCGCCGAGCTAGGAAACGTGGATCTTCTCCACCATCAAGTATTCGAGCCAACCAATAAAGTGCTGCATTTGGGTCTGAGCCTCGTACTGACTTATGCAATGCAGAAATAAAATTATAATGAGCATCACCGGACTTATCATATAATGCAGCGCGTTTCATTAACCGTGCCGCGAGCAATTTTTGATCAAGAGGCTCTGTTACATTCCACGCCATCACTTGTTCAATTAAATTTAACAGAGCGCGACCATCACCACTAGCCATCTCAAGTAAACTCACGCGCGCAGCCGGATCAAGAGGCAAAGCGTGATCCATCTCCTGTTCAGCACGCCGAGCAATTAGTTCAAGGTCCTCCAAGTTAAGCTGCTCCAAGACCATAACTTGTGAACGACTAAGCACCGCCGCGTTCAACTCAAAGCTTGGATTTTCAGTTGTAGCACCAACTAATAGGATTGTTCCATCCTCCATGTATGGTAGGAATCCATCCTGCTGCGCTTTATTAAATCTGTGGATCTCGTCAACGAAAAGAAGGGTCCCTTGACCATTTCTTCGTCTGACCTTTGCAGCCTCAAATACCTTTTTGAGGTCTGCCTTACCCGTGAACATGGCGCTAATCTGCACAAAATGAAGATTAGTTTCCTTCGCAAAAAGAGTGGCAATCGTTGTCTTACCTACTCCCGGCGGCCCCCAAAAAATAATTGAACTAAGTACATCGGACTTTAACATATTTGTCAGAGGAGATTCTACTCCTAGCAACTGCAATTGGCCTACGACTTCATTTAGATTTTTAGGACGCAGGCGATCTGCTAGTGGTTGGTGACCACTATCAACTGGCATATCCGAAGCAAAAAAATCAGCCATTAAAGTTTCCAAGTAGTATTCATTTTATTCCAGAAAAAATAAAAGAACGCTACACAACATTCCATTGTAATCAAAGTATCCAATTATAATGTAAAATACACGAGATATGTTATTAGGAAATCAGCGCCCCTAAACGAAAAAACCCCCGCCTAAGCGAGGGTATATCAAGCTCAAGTTAACCAAGATTTACTCGTCGGTAGAATCTTCCGAAGCAACTCGTGCCTTGTCCGCTGCACCTTTAGCGTCACGGTCTCGGTCTACCAACTCAATAATCGCCATAGGGGCCATATCTCCATAGCGAAAACCTGCTTTTAAGACGCGTACGTAGCCCCCTTGCCGTCCAGCGTACCGCGGGCCTAAAACATCGAAGAGTTTCGTTACGTATTGGTCTTCCTTCAATTTTGAGGAAACCTGACGACGAGCGTGAAGATCACCACGTTTTGCCAGAGTGATCATCTTTTCAATGATCGGGCGCAGTTCTTTTGCCTTTGGTAAAGTTGTTTTAATTTGCTCATGTTCAATGAGCGAACCGGCCATGTTTGAGAATAAGGCCTTACGGTGTTCATGGGTCCGATTTAAGCGGCGGTAACCACGTGCGTGACGCATTTTATATCTCCAAATATTACCCTCTACGGGTGATTTTACTTTGTCTGGCAGGCGATGCGTGTCACCTACTCTCCTTGGGGCTTGTCGCCCAGTGCAGCTGCCGAGTCATTTTAAGGGAAACACCTTGGCAGTCAGCAATCTAAAAATTATCTTCAAATTTCTTAGCCAATTCCTCAATATTATCTGGCGGCCAGTCTTCTACATCCATGCCAAGGTGGAGCCCCATACCTGAAAGTACCTCTTTAATTTCATTCAACGACTTACGGCCGAAGTTTGGCGTACGAAGCATTTCAGCCTCTGTCTTTTGTATTAGGTCTCCGATATACACAATATTATCGTTTTTCAGGCAATTGGCTGATCGAACTGAAAGTTCCAATTCATCAACCTTTTTCAACAGAAGTGGGTTAAATTCTAAGCCATCATCATCGTCTTGACGCGACGCACTTTCCGGCTCATCAAAGTTGACAAAAATTCCCAACTGATCTTGCAGTATACGCGCTGCAAAAGCTACAGCATCGTCTGGTGATAGGGAGCCATCTGTTTCAACTTTCATCGTCAACTTGTCATAATCCAACACTTGGCCTTCACGAGTTGGCTGAACCTCATAGCTTGCTTTTTTAACAGGCGAATAAATGGCATCGATTGGGATCAAACCAATGGGCGCATCTTCCGGTTTGTTTTTATCAGCTGAAACGTAACCCTTACCTGTATTTACGGTTAATTCCATAAAAACGTCCGCGCCGTCATCGAGGTGACATATTACATGGTCACGATTCAAAATTTCGATGCCCGCACTTTCAGATATATCACCTGCAGTCACCACACCTGGACCTTTAGCCGAGATTGAAAGCCGCTTCGGACCTTCAACTTCCATCTTCAAGCTTACACCTTTTAAATTTAAAATGATGTCGGTAACGTCTTCTCGAACACCAGCAACACTAGAAAACTCATGTAAAACATTATCTATTTGTACTGACGAAATAGCAGCACCCTGTAACGAGCTCATCAGCACTCGACGTAGAGCGTTCCCCATAGTCAAGCCAAACCCCCGTTCAAGCGGCTCTGCCACTATGGTAGCTTGGCGAGCCGGCTCGTTCCCGGGTTTAACTTCTAGTTGTAGTGGCTTTATTAATTCTGCCCAATTTTTGTGGATCATGCATCCCTCCATTCTTGTCCGCACGCCATGTCCTAACGCGCCGACTCCCGAGGCTTCAAAGAAGCGGAGTGAAGAATTGCGACATACAATACTCCACGATCTGTCTATTAGTAATCAGACACGGCGGCGCTTTGGTGGGCGACAACCATTATGAGCCATCGGAGTCACATCACGAATCGAGGTGATATTAAACCCGGCAGCAGCTAAAGCTCGGAGGGCCGATTCACGTCCTGAACCTGGTCCTTGAACCTCGACCTCAATTGTTTTAACACCATGTTCCTGTGCTTTTTTTCCTGCATCTTCTGCAGCCATTTGAGCGGCGTAAGGTGTAGATTTACGTGATCCTTTAAAACCCATAGTTCCAGCAGAGGACCATGCAATAGCATTGCCTTGCACATCAGAAATGAGAATTTTGGTGTTATTAAACGATGAATCAACATGTGCTACTCCCGCAGCAATGTTTTTGGAGACCTTGCGTTTGGTCTTGCGTGTATCGCGTGCCATCAATGCGTCCCCTTATTTCTTCTTGCCGGCAATGGCCTTAGCAGGGCCTTTGCGGGTGCGAGCATTAGTATGAGTGCGCTGGCCACGAACGGGTAAGTTCCGACGATGCCGTAAACCCCGGTAGCAGCCAAGATCCATCAAGCGCTTGATATTCATTTGCGTGTCTCGGCGCAAATCACCCTCAACGGTAAAGTGCCCGTCAATGTGTTCGCGAATTTTCAAAATTTCCGCATCACTCAGTTCATTTACACGTCGACCATAATCGATGCCAACAGCTTCACAGATTTTTTGAGCGGATGAGTTTCCAATGCCTGTGATATAAGTCAGTGCAATAGGTACTCGTTTAGCTGTGGGAATATTAACCCCTGCAATACGTGCCACTTAGCGTATTCCTCTTTGTTGCGAGCCCGTAATACCAGGCCCTTTTTTCACAAATGCCACCCAAGATTATTGCTCCTGAACCGCATGAAATTAGGTGGTCTGGCCAAGTAACTTATGGCCATTGATTCTACTTCCAAGTGGCGAGGAATAGGCTTTGATCCAATGGCCGTCAACCCCACTTCAATACCTCACTCAGTCCCATCTCAAACTGGCTTAATTTGCCAGACATACGACATTAAGAATTAGGGATAAATAATAAAAATACTATTTCAACACTTTTGCTATTTCCGCTTTGACTACACCCATGTCCAACAAGCCATTTACTCTGGAAAGTTGGTTTTTGGCATAAAAGTAGCCAATCAGTGGCGATGTTTTCTTGTAATATTCCATTAGACGATTTTTAAGGCTTTTTTCATTGTCGTCTGCACGACGGACAAAGCTGTCGGCAGCCCCACAATTAGTACAGAAATTGTTTCTAGGGATTGGCTTGGTGTTATCGTTGTAAACTTCACCACATCCCGCACAGGTTGAACGTGCTGTAATTCTTGCAACAAGAGCGTCATCATCAACTTCCATCTCTATCACAGCATCAAGCACTTTACCTTTTTCACACAGTAAATCATTTAGCGCATCAGCTTGTGCCAATGTTCGTGGAAAACCATCAAAAATAAAACCATTTGACTCAGTTTTATCAAGCTTCTCTCGGATCAAACCAATCACAATCTCATCTGTAACAAGTGCTCCGCGAGCCATTACGTCGGCAACTATCCGACCCATCTCTGAGCTACTATCTTTAGCCTCACGAAGCATATCACCAGTAGAGAGCTGCACCATGCCGCGTTCTTCTACGAGGTAGCGAGCTTGAGTCCCTTTACCCGCGCCCGGTGGGCCCAGCAAAATGATATTCATCGACGCACGGGGCTCCGTTTTTTACGACCCTTGGCGCCTTTACCCCGTAATTGAGACTTCTCAATCAAACCCTCATACTGATGCGCCAATAGATGGCTTTGTGCTTGTTGAATCGTATCCATAGTAACAGAAACAACAATCAAAACCGACGTACCTCCAAAATAAAATGGTATAGCGAACTGGCCCCTAAGTATTTCAGGTAAAAGACACACTGCGGCCAAATACGCAGATCCTAAGACGAGCACGCGATTAACCACATATTCTAGATACTCTGCAGTCTTTTTTCCGGGGCGTATACCAGGCACAAAGCCATTCTGGTTTTTTAGATTATCCGCGACATCATCAGGTTTAAAACTAACATTAAAAGTGTAAAAGTATGCGAAAAATACTATCATCAGAACAAAAAATGCCAAATATAAAGGCTGCCCAGGACCGAAATTTGCCAATAACCAACTCATAATGGGATTGGTCGAGTTGCCAGAGAATGTGCTAATTGTAATAGGCAACAACAAAAGAGATGAAGCAAAAATAGCTGGGATAACGCCCGCAGGATTTACTTTGACCGGCAAGTGACTGGAGCCACCGTCATAAACCTTCATACCTACTTGACGGCGAGGATATTGAATATGGATTTTGCGCAATGCCCGCTCCATAAAAACAACAAACATAATTGTCGCTATAACCATCACCAGCACACCTACAATAACTGCAGGGCTGATCGCCCCAGATCGGCCAGAAGCAAAAAATTGAGCTATTGCAGCAGGAACTTCCGCAATGATACCAACAAAAATAATCAACGAAATCCCATTGCCTATGCCACGTGCGGTGATTTGCTCACCAAGCCACATAAGAAACATAGTACCACCAACTAGTGTTATCAGACAGGCCATGCGAAAGAACATGCCTGGTTCCGTTACCAAATCACCGGACTCTAAAGATACAGCCAAGCCGTAAGCCTGAAGAGTAGCCAATGCCACCGTTCCGTACCGAGTGTATTGATTGATTTTCTTGCGGCCTTGTTCGCCTTCTTTCTTGAGTTGTTCAAGCTTAGGTACCATCGAAGTCAAGAGCTGAATAATAATAGAAGCCGAAATATATGGCATTATGCCTAGGGCAAAAATTCCCATGCGACCCAGTGCGCCACCAGTGAACATGGAAACCATGCCACCAATCCCTTGCCCGGCGCTTTCCATAAACTCCCGAAGAGCCGCACCATCAATGCCAGGCACAGGAATAAAAGTTCCTAATCGGTAGACTATAAGCAAACCGAGAGTGAACAAAATACGGTTACGCAGGTCAGTGGCTTTACCAAGAGCGCTCCAGCTCGTGTTTGCGGCCATATTCTCAACAGCAGATACCATACGGGTAATGTCCTTTAGCAAAAACGCTGCCCAAACCGTCTTCGAGCGGGGGCAGCGTAATGAAAACTTGATCTTATGTAAGCGTCTTAGGCACGGCTCACAAGCAGTGATTACGGCTTAATCAGTCGCTGCCGAAGTAACAACAAGTGTTCCACCGGCTTTTTCAACAGAATCGACAGCAGATTTAGAGGCACCAGTAACTTGCAACTTAACCTTACTTTTAATTTCGCCCTTAGCTAAAACTCTAATACCATCAAGCTTACGCCGCACAATGCCAGATGCAATCAAAGCATCTTCAGTAATGGCTGCACTGGCGTCAATTTTACCCAAATCAATAAACTTTTGTATCAATCCAATATTGATTACTGCAAAGGCTTTGCGGTTAGGCTTATTAAAACCACGCTTAGGTAACCGTTGATATAAGGGCATTTGACCACCTTCGTAGCCATTAATTGCCACACCAGAACGAGATTTCTGTCCTTTGATACCACGCCCCCCCATCTTACCGGTACCAGAGCCAACACCACGGCCCACCCGTTTCTTCGGCTTGCTTGCGCCTGGGTTATCATGAAGTTCGTGCAGTTTCATATCGCTTCTCCTTAGCCGGACACACCCCCGAAGCGGAATGGGCGGACACAGCATATTATTGTGATTCCTTTGACCGTAGTGGTCTGTTTGGGATATAGACTCGGAAGCTAACCCGTTCAAGGCCCGAACTTAGTAAACATTATATAATATAGAAAGACATAAAAATTCGATTAAACTAAATCAAGGTATTATGATATGAAATACCTATCAAATCCATCTAAGCAAAATAGAACCTACCATGATTTGATTAGTAGTTATAAAATAAAATCCAGAAGACGGATTTGAAATCGCGGACATGACTAGCCACTCGTACACTAAAAATTATTAATAGGTTGGTGGAGTTTTTGAATCCTATCAGTTGCCATGATATCTAACCAAAAGACCAAGAACCTGATAGAAATAAAAAAGACTAATAGAGTGTATTGGCCTTTTTAAGAGTTTTACTGGATAGCACTATTTTTTTTAAAATTTAACCTTTTTCTTCAATAATTTCGACCATATGAGGAATTGAATTAACCATTCCTCTTACTGAGGGCGTATCTTCCAGCTCTCTGGTTTTATGCATTTTGTTCAGACCAAGACCCACTAGCGTCGCGCGTTGTTTCGCAGGACGCCTAATTGGAGAGCCAATTTGTTTTACAACAATCGTTTTAGCCATGGTTCTCAAACCTCTTCAGTCACTGGTGCCGTATTAACGACTGGTGCTTCGTCGCGTTTGGGCAAAATTTCGGATACCTTCTTACCTCGTCGCTGAGCCACGCTCCGAGGAGATTGTTCTTTTTTCAGTCCGTCTATTGTGGCACGGATCATATTGTATGGGTTTTGCGAACCAATGGACTTAGACACAACATCCTTTACTCCAAGCATCTCAAACACAGCACGCATTGGGCCGCCGGCAATGATGCCAGTACCTTCAGGCGCTGTCCTCATCACAACTTTCCCAGCTCCATGACGACCTGCCATATCGTGGTGGAGAGTACGCCCTTCGCGCAATTGAACACGTATCATCTGCCGTTTAGCTTGCTCAGTAGCTTTCCTAATAGCCTCAGGTACTTCTTTGGCTTTACCTTTTCCAAAACCAACACGGCCTTTTTGATCACCGACTACGACGAGAGCGGCAAAGCCAAATCTTTTACCACCCTTTACGGTTTTAGAGACGCGATTAATCGCGACTAGGCGATCCGAAAATTCCGGAGAATCGTCCCTGTCACGACGAGGACCCCTGCGGTTGTTATCACGTTCTGCCATGAGACATTCCTTTAAAGTGGCTTTTTGCCTTTTGTACCAATCCTAGTGGGAAATCACCCCTGGATCATCGGGACCGCACGACCGCAATCCACAAATATTAAATTTTTAAGCCGCCTTCACGAGCCGCCTCTGCTAGCGCCTTCACCTTACCGTGGAAAAGAAAGCCACCCCGATCAAAATAAGCAGCGTCTACTCCAGCTTTTTTTGCTCGTTCTGCAATTGCCGTACCAACCTTAGCCGCTGCGGCAACATTGTTTTGACCAACAACGCCGAGATTCTTCTCAAGTGTTGATGCCGCAGCTAGTGTCACTCCTTGAGCGTCATCGATCAGTTGAACACTGATGTTCCTGTTAGAACGGTGAACACTTAGGCGAGGGCGCCCCGCGTTAACCTTGCTAAGTTTGTTCCGGACGCGCAGGCGGCGCTTGAGGAACAGAGTCCGTTTGCTATTTGCCATGTGTCTGGTCCTTACTTTTTCTTGCCTTCCTTACGGAAGATAAATTCACCTTTGTAACGAATTCCTTTACCCTTGTAGGGCTCGGGTTTTCGCCATTCACGAATATTTGCAGCAACCTGCCCTACCAACTGTTCGTCAATGCCTTCAACCACAATTTCTGTCTGCTTCGGCGCGGTAACCGTGACACCGGCAGGTGGAGAATAGTCGACATCATGGGACAACCCAAGATTTAATCTTAAGGAGTTACCCTGCATTGAAGCGCGATAACCAACGCCCTGTATTTCAAGCTCTTTTTTAAAACCGTCAGTTACACCAGTCACTAAATTAGCAACCATAGTGCGAGACATACCCCATTGTTGACGAGCTCGCTTCGAAGAACCTCGTGGGCTTACGGTTACTGCATTTCCTTCAACCATAATACTAACATCGTCAGTCGCTTTAAACGAACGTTTACCTTTTGGCCCTTGGACCTCAATCATCTGCCCGGAGACAGATGCGGAAACGCCGGATGGTAATTCCACTGGTTTTTTACCGATACGTGACATCTGTGCCCCCTAGAAAATCGTACAGAGTACTTCACCACCAATATTGTGGCTGCGAGCACTTGAATCAGACATAACACCCTTAGAGGTGGAGACAATCGACACGCCTAGCCCCTGACGGACGGACGGAATGTCATTGACGCCCATATAAACACGACGACCAGGCTTTGACACCCTTTTCAGTTCGCGAATTACAGGTTCGCCTTCGTAATACTTCAAGCTAATTTCAATGGCTGGATGGCCACCATTACCTTTTGTTTCTTCAAAGCCGCGAATGTAACCTTCATCTGCAAGCACTTCTAAAACACGAACTCTAAGTTTCGACGCTGGGGTTGAAACCACAGATTTACCACGCATTTGACTGTTGCGGATGCGGGTAAGCATATCAGCGATAGGATCATTCATATCTTTCTCCCCTTTACCAGCTAGACTTAACTAAGCCAGGAATTTGGCCAGCAGAGCCAAGTTCCCGCAGCGCAATCCGACTGATCTTGAGCTTGCGATAATAAGCATGCGGACGCCCAGTCAGTTGACAACGGTTATGAAGCCGTACAGCAGAACTATTTCTTGGTAATTTCGCCAATTTCAATGAAGCTCGAAAACGATCTTCCATTGGGTTATTTTCATCACTAATAATTGCTTTGAGTTCCGCCCGTTTAGTTGCATATTTCTTTACTAGCTTTTCGCGCTTCACTTCACGCGCGATCATGGATTTTTTTGCCATATCTTTGTCCTCAGCGCTTACGAATTGAAGGGCATGTTAAAATGCTTCAGCAAAGCTTTTGCTTCAGCATCGGTTTTAGCAGTTGTGGTAATAACGATATCCATTCCCCAGTTCTCATCAACCTTATCGAAGTCAATTTCAGGGAATACTAGATGTTCCTTCATTCCCATAGCATAGTTACCACGCCCATCAAAAGACTTTCCTGAAACACCACGAAAATCTCGGATGCGAGGCATTGCAATGGTAATAAGCCGATCTAAAAAATCGTACATGCGGTCGCCACGAAGAGTCACTTTGGCTCCTAAGGGCATATCTTCACGCACCCGAAAACCAGCAATAGACTTTTTAGCTGTTGTTGTTAGAGCTTTTTGTCCAGCGATCGAGGTTAGGTCTTCTTGGGCAGACTTTGCTTTTTTACTATCGCGTACCGCTTCTGCACCACATCCTATGTTCAGAACAACCTTATCCAAGCGCGGTATTTGCATATCGTTCTTGTAGCCAAACTCTTCTCTCATAGATGAGCGGATGGTTTCGCGATATTGCGTCTTAAGACGCGGTTTGTAGTTCGCCGTGTCCAGCATCAAATCACATCCCCAGTTGTTTTAGCAAATCGAACCTTCTTATCTCCGTCTATTTTAAAGCCAACCCGTGTAGCCTTCCCCTTGGCGTCTAAAATGGCTAGATTGGATAAATCCACCGGCATCGCCTTTGGAATACGCCCACCTTGGGTAGTCTGGCTCTGACGAGTGGCCCTAATAAAAATGTTCAGGCCGTCTACAATGGCTTTGTTAGACTTAGGATCAATAGATGAAATAGTCCCTTCTTTCCCTTTGTCTTTACCCGACAACATAACAACTTTATCGCCTGTTTTTAGCTTCGCGGCCATTAGAGAACCTCCGGAGCTAGGGATATAATTTTCATAAAGTTCTTACCACGTAATTCTCGAACCACAGGGCCAAAAATGCGGGTGCCAATGGGTTCGTTATTATTATTCAGGATAACTGCTGCATTTCTGTCGAACCTAATGGCTGTACCGTCGTCACGACGCACTTCCTTCGCCGTGCGTACAACAACTGCTTTCCGGACGTCGCCTTTTTTAACGCGGCCTCTCGGGATAGCTTCCTTTACCGACACAACGATTACGTCACCAACGGATGCATATTTACGCTTGGAACCACCTAACACCTTGATACACTGCACACGGCGAGCGCCGCTATTGTCAGCAACATCCAAGTTGGTTTGCATCTGGATCATTTGTTTCTCCCGACCTTTGAGGGGCTATACGTGCCTTGTCCCCAGGGTTTCGATTTATGCTAAGAGCAACGAAGTTTTAGTTAAGCTTCGAGCACTTCCCAGCGTTTTGTTTTTGACTTTGGGGCGCACTCTACAATACGAACAGAGTCCCCAACCTTAAAAATATTTTTCTCATCATGAGCCCTATACTTTTTGGACTTCCGAATGGTCTTTTTCAAAACCGGGTGCGTAAAGCGGCGCTCTACGGAAACAGTAACTGTCTGGGCGTTGGCATCGGATGTCACGGTGCCGGTTAAAATACGCTTTGGCATATCGTGCTTTCCTTATTCCGCAGCTTTTGAGGCTTGTTCATTTAGGATCGTCTTCACACGAGCAGCGTCACGCCGCGCGCCTCGCAAACGCGAAGGGTTTTCTAACTGACCAGTAGCTTGCTGAAACCTCAGGTTAAAAGCCTCTTTTTTCAGGCTCGCTAAATCATCTCGTAATTGATCGGGAGTTTTATCCCGGAGTTCCTTGGCGTTCATTCGCCTATTCCTTTCGACATCACAAGGGAGCTGCATTCAAGCGTAACTCTGATTCTTGTGGAGTGGGCAATTGAGGCGCGTATAGAGACGGTTTACGGACTTGGCAAGAGTGTTTGATAGAAATACGCTACTATTATCAGTTTCGGAACATATCTATTGATTGTGAGCTTTCATGACAAAAATTACTTCACTTTTTGCTACCCGTCTTTACCAATCTACACTGTTAGAACAAAGTCCCCTAATAGACTTAACCGAACTATCCATCAGCTGCTACAGAATAGCAGAAGACGACATAGCTGGTCAGGAATGGTGCGAAGCACAAGGTTATCCTGGATACACTTCTTATGCCTCACTTAACGATCTACCTTGGAGGTTTCCCATCTTTGCTGATTTGGTCAAACTACTCGAAACCCATGTTACCACATTTGCCGCAGAGCTAGCATTCGATTTAGGTGAAAGAAAACTCACTCTAGACAGCATATGGATCAATATTCTTCCTGAAGGTGGTATACACACTGGGCATATTCATCCACATTCAGTTATCTCTGGTACAATCTACGTGGTAATGCCAAAAGGAGCATCGACACTAAAATTTGAAGATCCACGGCTACCTATGATGATGGCGGCCCCACAAAAGGCCGAAGATGCACCCGAAGATTTACAACAATTCCACTATGTAACACCATCCATTGGGGATGTACTACTGTGGGAAGGCTGGCTGCGCCATGAGGTCCCAATGAACCTAGCCGAAGAAGAGCGAATATCAGTATCATTTAATTTTGGCTGGGGATAAACTGACTTAGGGCATGCTACAAAAGGCTTACAACAAGTTGAGTATCCCATTTTATAGTTTTTTTGTAAAATTAGTTGATCGTTTGACAAGACGAATGATGGGAAATAGGGACTGGGGCCTTTGGCATTATTTAATAACAGTTGAGTATGATTTACCATATAAAACTTAAATGAGTTCATAAACGCCCAATATTGAAATCATTTTCAAAAAATAAGTCGTAATGAGATTATAGCATGATTCAAAAATAAAAACCCTGACACTTTCGTGCAAGGGTTTTTTTAAAGTATCATGCAAGTTTGAACCGTTGTTATACCAAAAAACATTTTGTATTTTTCAGTTAACTAGTTAAATTACCAATCCTCGCGAACGATAACGCGCGTCTTAATCGGCAGCTTCATTGCAGCAAGGCGTAATGCCTCACGAGCAGTATCATCGTTGACACCGTCGATCTCAAACATCACACGCCCAGGTTTAACCTTGGCGGCCCACCGGTCTACCGAACCTTTTCCCTTACCCATACGAACTTCAATGGGTTTGGCCGTCACAGGCACATCAGGGAAAATACGAATCCAGACCCGTCCCTGTCGTTTCATATGACGTGTCATAGCACGACGGGCCGCCTCTATTTGGCGAGCTGTAACTCTCTCTGGTTCAATAGCTTTTAGCCCATAAGTACCAAAATTGAGATCAGATCCACCCTTAGCAAGCCCCTTTATAGAGCCCTTAAACTGTTTGCGGAACTTAGTGCGCTTTGGTTGAAGCATTATAATAACCCTCTTTTAGCGTCGACCGCCTGCACCGCGAGGTGCTGGGCCGTCCTGGAGTTCCTGTGCTTTACGGTCACGCGCCTGAGGATCATGCTCCATGATTTCACCTTTAAAGATCCAAGTTTTGATCCCAATGATACCATAAGCAGTTGTTGCCTCGACGTGTGCGTAATCTATGTCAGCTCTTAAAGTATGTAGAGGTACTCGACCCTCTCGATACCATTCAGTTCGTGCAATCTCTGCCCCGCCAAGGCGGCCAGCGACGTTAACACGAATACCTAAGGCACCCATGCGCATAGCATTTTGTACAGCACGTTTCATAGCACGCCGGAACGAAACTCGCCGCTCTAGTTGCTGTGCAATACTTTCGCCAACCAATGCCGCGTCTAACTCAGGCTTCCGTACTTCAACTATATTTAAGTGTAGCTCGCTATCTGTCAGACTAGCGAGTTTCTTACGAAGACCCTCAATATCAGCACCTTTTTTGCCTATTATAACACCAGGACGTGCCGTATGAATTGTGACGCGACACTTTTTGTGCGGACGCTCTATTATCACACGAGCGACGCCTGCCTGATGACACTCTTTTTTGATAAATTCGCGAATTTTAAGATCTTCAAGCAGAAGATCACCATAATCCTTCGTGTCGGCATACCAGCGGCTATCCCAGGTGCGGTTCACCTGCAAGCGCATGCCAATTGGATTGACTTTATTACCCATCAGACTTGTTCCTCCACTTGACGCACCTTAATAGTAATCTCAGCAAAGGGCTTCATTATCTTACCAAAACGACCTCGTGCCCGAGGTCGGCCGCGTTTGAGAGTCATATTCTTTCCTACCCATGCCTCTGCAACTACCAGCTCGTCCACATCGAGATTATGGTTATTTTCCGCGTTAGCGATGGCAGACTGCAAGCACTTTTTAACGTCTTGAGCAATCCGCTTTTTGGAGAAGGTCAAGTCGGTCAGAGCTTTATCAACTTTCTTCCCACGTATCATTGCTGCCACGAGGTTTAGTTTCTGCGGTGAAGTACGTAACATACGGGTTTTAGCCATAGCTTCATTGTCTGCCACACGACGTGGATTTGAAACCTTACTCATTTGCGTTTCGCCTTTTTATCTGCAGCGTGACCATAATAAGTCCGCGTAGGCGAATATTCACCGAACTTTTGTCCAATCATTTCTTCAGACACATTCACTGGAATGTGTTTGCGGCCATTATAGACACCAAACGTCAATCCCACAAACTGCGGCAGAATTGTCGATCGTCTTGACCAAATTTTGATTACTTCATTGCGACCGCTTTCGCGCGAAGCTTCCGCTTTCTTCAGCACGTAGCTGTCGACAAACGGACCTTTCCAAACAGAACGAGACATATTTTAGCGCCCTTTCTTCTTGGCGTGACGAGAGCGGATAATCAGCTTTTGCGACGCTTTGTTTTTGTTGCGAGTACGAGCACCTTTTGTCGGTTTGCCCCACGGCGAAACAGGGTGACGGCCACCAGATGTACGACCTTCACCACCTCCGTGTGGGTGATCAATCGGATTCATTACAACTCCGCGAACACTTGGCCGTATGCCCTTATGACGCATTCTGCCAGCTTTTCCGTAATTCTGATTGCTGTTGTCTGGATTCGAAACGGCACCAACAGACGCTCTACATTCTTGCCTGACCAGTCGTAATTCGCCCGAAGACAAGCGGACCTGAGCATAGCCACCATCACGACCCACGAACTGAGCATATGTGCCAGCAGCACGCGCAATTTGGCCACCTTTTCCTGGCTTTAACTCAATATTGTGAACAATCGTTCCAATAGGCATACCGGAAAAAGGCATTGAGTTTCCTGGTTTGATATCCGCTTTCATCGATGAAACTATTTGATCACCTACAGCCAGCCTCTGTGGCGCCAAAACGTAGGTCTGCTCTCCATCTTCATACTTGACGAGAGCTATGAACGCCGTTCTGTTAGGATCATATTCTATGCGTTGGACTGTTGCCAACACGTCGAGTTTATTACGCTTGAAATCGACGATCCGATAGAGGCGCTTTGCGCCACCACCAGTACGGCGCATCGTAATCCGTCCGGTATTGTTCCTTCCGCCAGACTTAGTCAAACCCTGTGTAAGTGATTTGACTGGGCGGCCTTTCCAAAGCTCCGAACGGTCGATCAGTACCAGCCCACGCTGGCCCGGCGTCGTCGGTTTATACGACTTGAGTGCCATGATTGCTGTCTTCCGTTTGCTATATTAAGAGAAAAACTTCTCTTTGGTTATAGGCCCCCTTAGGTGCCCGAGTTAAGTTATTCAGTTTGATGTCGAAACATAATTTATGAACAAAGTGACTATATAGACGAATCTTTGTCGCCACTTGTGGCTCCCTGTAGAAGACTGATTAAACAGGGTCAAGCAATAAGGCTAAAAAGAACGTTAACAGAGCCAACGAATAGAGCTAAAAACAAGCTTAAAAATTCTTAAATACCGGCAAGCAAAAGTGATTTTAAAAGTCTAATTGACTCCACTTAAATTTGCACAGTTGATTATACAAATAGCAAATCCAACTCTCCAACAAAACATGTATCAGGCTTTTATCCGTAGCAGGCAAATAGGCTAGAAGGAGGCCAAATCTCTGGGGGATCCAGCCGAGGAAATTTCCAAAAAGAACCAGAAACACGATAGTAGATATCAATATTCTTTATACAATGATTGCTAATCTAAAAAACCCCGTCGATTTCTCAAACGGGGCCTTGTATAGATTTTTGTTTAACTAAAATCTATAAACCGGTACTCACATCAATTGTGTTACCATCTTCCAATGTCACATACGCTTTTTTTACATCCTTGCGCTTACCCAACGAACCACGAAACCGCTTTACTTTACCCTTCGTGATAGTTGTATTTACAGCCTTCACTTTAACGCCAAATAAAGCCTCAACTGCCTCTTTGATCATCGGTTTATTGCTATCAATAGCGACTTCAAAGACGATCGCACCGTTCTCGGACGACATTGTCGCTTTTTCGGTAATAATCGGCTTGCGGATTATATCATAATGTTCTGCCTTGGCACTCATTTCAATCGAGCCTCCAGTGCTTCGATACCTGCTTTAGTGATCACGAGGGTGTCACGCTTAAGAATATCATATACGTTTGCTCCCATCGATGGCAAGATATCCAAACCTTCGATATTACGTGCTGCTTTGAGGAAATCTTCATTAACTGAAGCACCATCAATCACCAGTGTGCGTTTCCAGCCAAGACTTTTAATCTGCCTAGCTAATGCCGCTGTTTTGCCTGAAGTAGCTGCATCTTCTATAACAACCAGTTCGCCTGCTGCCATTTTGGCTGACAGAGCGTGCTTGAGGCCAAGTTTACGAAGCTTCTTAGGTAGATCATGCCCATGCGACCGAACAACTGGTCCTTTATAAATTCCCCCACCTCGAAAGATAGGAGCAGAGCGTGCACCGTGCCGAGCACCACCGGTTCCTTTCTGGCGATAGATTTTCTTAGTAGAATAGTTCACTTCAGAACGTGTTTTAACCTTGTGCGTCCCAGCTTGGGCGTTGTTACGTTGCCAACGAACCATTCGGTGCAATATATCTGCACGTGGCTCCAAGCCAAATAAGTCTGCATCAAGCTCAATATTCCCAGATTTGGCACCGTCAAGTTTAATTACATCGAGTTTCATGCTTCACCACCTTCTGCAGGTGTCTCGTCCACTGCGGTTTCGGGAGTTGGAACTGCTGTTGATTTTAAAGCCGCGGGTAACGGCACTCCATCAGGCAATCGCTTTTTTACAGCGTCTTTTACTGTAACCCACCCACCCTTGGATCCGGGAACAGCTCCCTTGATCATAATAAGACCACGATCAACGTCTGTTTTTACAACTTCCAAGTTTTGAGTGGTGACACGGGCAGCTCCCATGTGACCTGCCATTTTTTTTCCTTTAAAAACTTTACCAGGATCCTGACACTGCCCAGTAGAACCGTGTGAGCGGTGCGAAATTGAAACACCATGTGTAGCTCGCAACCCACTAAAATTATGACGTTTCATAGCACCAGCAAAACCCTTGCCGATCGAAGTACCGGACACATCTACTTTCTGACCTTCTAGAAAGTGTTCCGCCGACAACTCTTCACCAACGCCAATCAAATTGTCCTCAGTAACGCGGAATTCAACCAGTTTACGTTTAGGTTCAACCTTTTGAGCGGTAAAATGACCACGCATGGCTTGACTAACGCGTTTAACTTTTGGAGACCCCGCACCCAGTGTGACTGCAGTATAGCCATCTTTATCAGACGTTCGATTACCAACAACCTGCAGTCCATCCAGCTGTAAAACAGTCACGGGAATCTGTTTTCCATCATTCATGAATAGACGGGTCATACCGACTTTTTTTGCAAGTATTCCAGAGCGCATTTTTCTTAACCCTCCTTAAGACTGCAACTTAATCTCGACATCCACACCAGCCGCTAGGTCGAGCTTCATGAGCGCGTCCACCGTCTGGGGAGTCGGATCAACTATATCAAGCAGGCGCTTATGCGTCCTAATTTCAAACTGGTCACGAGACTTCTTATCAACATGAGGACCACGCAACACTGTATATTTTTCGATCTTATTCGGTAGTGGAATAGGACCACGGACAGATGCACCAGTACGTTTAGCCGTATTTACGATCTCTTGTGTGGACGTATCCAACACACGATAATCAAACGCCTTCAAACGGATGCGGATATTTTGGCTTTGCATTGCCATTATCGGATTCCCTTATTCGGGTCTTTCAGCGGAGAGGAGGAGCTTCGCTCATCGAAATCCCTCTTCGCACCGTTCATTCTATAGCCGTGAATTTGTGTACGCACAAAATCCGTGAGTAAAGGTGCACCTCGGCGGTGCACCCATTGATTCTTAGTCAGTAATCTTGGAAACCACTCCAGCACCTACAGTTCGCCCACCTTCACGGATAGCAAACCGAAGGCCTTGTTCCATGGCGATTGGAGCAATCAGCTCAACACCAAACGAGACATTATCACCCGGCATGACCATTTCGGTACCCTCAGCAAGCTGAACCGTGCCTGTGACGTCTGTTGTACGAAAATAAAACTGAGGCCGGTAATTTGCAAAGAATGGAGTGTGACGGCCGCCCTCTTCCTTTGTCAAAATATAGGCCTCTGCCTCAAACTTGGTGTGTGGGTTAACAGAACCAGGCTTGCAAAGAACCTGCCCACGCTCCACAGCTTCACGATCAATACCGCGCAGCAACGCGCCGATATTATCACCAGCCTCGCCTCGATCGAGCAATTTCCGGAACATTTCTACTCCAGTACAAGTCGTCGTTTGAGTATCCTTAATACCAACGATTTCGATGTTATCACCAACATTGATCACACCACGCTCGACCCGACCGGTCACAACTGTACCACGACCCGAAATCGAGAACACATCTTCAACAGGCATCAAAAACGGCTGGTCAATGGCACGCTCTGGCGTCGGAATGAATTCGTCAACAGCGGCCATTAACGCTTTAATTGAATTAGCGCCGATCTCGTCATCTCGGCCTTCCATTGCGGCCAAAGCTGAACCCTGAACAACAGGGATGTCATCCCCAGGGTAATCATAACTCGAAAGTAATTCCCGTATTTCCATCTCAACCAGTTCCAACAATTCGTCATCGTCCACCTGATCTACTTTATTCATGTATACGACCATTGTTGGAATACCAACTTGACGGCCGAGAAGTATGTGCTCACGTGTCTGAGGCATAGGACCATCAGCAGCGTTCACAACCAAGATAGCACCGTCCATCTGAGCAGCACCGGTAATCATGTTTTTGACATAGTCAGCGTGACCAGGGCAATCGACGTGCGCATAGTGACGGTTATCCGTCTCGTACTCGACATGCGCTGTAGAAATGGTAATGCCACGAGCTTTCTCCTCTGGCGCGCCATCAATCTGATCATAGGCCTGGAAATCACCAAAATATTTTGTAATAGCCGCGGTCAAAGTGGTTTTACCATGGTCCACATGACCAATAGTTCCTATATTTACGTGCGGTTTATTCCGTTCGAACTTTTCCTTTGCCATGATGGCCTCCTTAAAGATGGATGGCAGGGTGGACCCTGCCCTTACCGAGTTGTGGGTAGGGCGGAGAAATTCCGCCATCCCGTTACGCGTATTTAGACTGTATCTCCTCTGAGATAGTAGCCGGAACAGGTTCGTAGTGACTGAACTGCATGGTGAAATTTGCCCGACCCGACGACATCGAGCGCAAAGTGTTTATGTACCCAAACATATTCGCCAGAGGCACCTGTGCATCGATAGCAATAGCGTTACCACGCGTGTCTTGCCCCTGAACCTGACCACGGCGCGATGTCAAATCACCAATTATCCCACCTGTGTAGTCCTCAGGCGTGACAACTTCTACCTTCATAATTGGCTCAAGCAATTTGGCACCAGCTTTACGCATACCTTCTCGCATGCCCATCCGCGCAGCAATTTCAAAGGCCAAAACAGACGAGTCAACGTCGTGAAATTTACCATCAATTAAAGCGACCTTGAAATCGATTACTGGGAAGCCCGCAAGCGGGCCGCTGTCCATCACAGAATTAATGCCTTTCTCAACACCAGGGATATAATCTTTCGGTACCGCACCACCGACAATTCGAGATTCGAAAGAGTAACCTTCTCCTGGTTCAGTTGGTGAAATAATCATTTTCACTTCTGCAAACTGGCCTGAGCCACCCGACTGCTTTTTGTGTGTGTATGTATGCTCAACTTCATGTCCAATAGTTTCACGATAAGCAACCTGTGGAGCACCAATGTTGGCTTCCACTTTGAACTCACGCTTTAGACGATCAACCAAAATATCCAGGTGCAGTTCTCCCATACCTTTCATGATCGTCTGCCCCGACTCTATATCTGTTTCAACGCGAAAAGATGGATCCTCAGCAGCAAGCCGCTGCAAACCGGTGGACATTTTCTCTTGGTCAGCTTTAGTTTTTGGTTCGACCGCTATTTCAATTACTGGGTCAGGGAAAGTCATAGTCTCCAAAACTACCGGATCGTTGACCGCACAGAGAGTGTCGCCAGTTGTTGTATCTTTAAGGCCAGCCAAAGCAATAATGTCACCGGCAAAAGCCTCTGTAATTTCCTCTCGATCGTTAGAATGCATCATCATCATCCGCCCAACCCGCTCTTTGCGCTCTTTGGTAGAATTCAACAAAGTATCACCTTTGTTCAACACGCCTGAATACAATCGAGTGAAGGTGAGAGTACCTACAAAAGGGTCATTCATAATCTTAAAAGCCAAGGCAGAAAAAGCCATATTATCATCAGCGCGCCGCGCTATGTCACGCGTTTCCGATTCATCACCAGGCTTAAAACCCATGTAATCGACCACGTCCATAGGGCTGGGTAAATAATCGATAACTGCGTTTAGTAACGGTTGCACGCCCTTATTTTTGAACGCTGAACCGCATAAAACTGGGATAAACTTTATTTCAAGGGTACCTGCCCGGATAAGCCGGCGCAAAGTCGGAACATCAGGCTCTTCACCCTCCAAATACGCTTCCATGGCATCATCGTCCATTTCAACGGCGACTTCTATCATATTTGCGCGCCACTCATCTGCTTGGTCTTTCAAACTTTCGCGGATTGGGCGTTTTTCCCAAGATGCGCCAAGGTCCTCACCAGCCCAAACCCATTCTTCCATTGTTACAAGGTCAATCATACCTTCGAGTTCAGTCTCAGCACCGATTGGAATCTGTATGGGGCAAGGCATTGCACCTGTCCTGTCTTTAATCATGTGAACACAATTAAAAAAATCAGCACCAATTTTGTCCATTTTGTTTACAAAAACAATACGAGGGACCTTGTACCGATCCGCTTGACGCCAAACAGTTTCTGTCTGCGGTTCTACCCCAGCGTTAGCATCCAAAACAGCAACGGCGCCATCCAAAACTGCCAGCGATCGCTCAACCTCAATCGTGAAGTCTACGTGTCCGGGTGTGTCAATTATATTCATACGGTGCTTTTCGGTGTCAACAGTCTCACCGTCCTCAGTACGCTCCCAAAAGGTAGTGGTAGCAGCCGAAGTTATAGTAATGCCCCGCTCCTGCTCCTGCTCCATCCAATCCATGGTGGCGGCACCGTCATGAACCTCACCAATGTTGTGAGACTTACCAGTGTAGTACAGAATGCGTTCTGAACATGTTGTTTTGCCAGCATCAATGTGAGCCATAATGCCGAAATTACGATAGCGGTCGAGCGGATAATCGCGTGCCATGGAACTGCTTCCTCAGAATATTCTGTGTTACCAACGATAGTGGCTGAATGCTTTATTAGCGTCTGCCATTTTGTGAGTGTCTTCGCGCTTTTTCACAGCAGACCCACGGGATTGGACGGCATCCATCAATTCACCAGCGAGCCGTTCCTCCATTGTGTTTTCGTTCCGGCCACGACTCGCATTTATCAGCCAACGGATGGCTAACGCTTGACGGCGCTCCGGTCGAACCTCGACCGGCACCTGATATGTTGCACCACCTACCCGCCGAGAACGAACTTCTACTGAAGGTTGGATATTATCTAGGGCTTCGTGGAATACTTCGAGCGGCGCCCGCTTTATTTTTGTTTCAACGCGATCCAACGCACTGTATACAATACGTTCAGCTGTTGATTTTTTACCATCTAGCATCAAATTATTCATAAATTTCGTCAATACCTTGTCGCCATACTTGGCGTCAGGTAAGACTTCGCGCTTTTCTGCGGCGTGACGACGTGACATCTAATGATTTCCTTATTTGGGACGCTTAGCGCCGTATTTGGACCGACGTTGTTTACGATCTTTAACGCCTTGCGTATCCAAGACCCCCCGAAGTATGTGGTATCGCACGCCTGGAAGGTCTTTGACACGACCGCCACGGATCAATACAACAGAGTGCTCTTGAAGGTTATGGCTTTCCCCCGGAATGTAGCTGATTACTTCAAACCCGTTGGTCAAGCGAACCTTGGCAACTTTTCGCATTGCCGAATTTGGCTTCTTGGGTGTCGTTGTGTACACGCGAGTGCACACGCCGCGTTTTTGCGGGTTACCTTCTAAATGAAGTGACTTTGAGCGCTTTATTTTTGGCTGGCGCGGCTTGCGGATCAGCTGTTGGATCGTTGGCATTGCAGGTCTTTTCCCCGTCTCATCAACACATGTCAGGCGGGTAAGTCCCGCGGTTAAAAATTCTCACATTTCGTGCATCCACGAATGCGAAGCAACCGCTTCGACCCCTTATGAGATCGACACGGCCGGTTTCCAGAGGATCGGACCAATTGAAAGGCCGGATCGTGTCCACTTTAGTTATGATATCAGAGATTAGATGTAACCCTCACTCCGAACTGTCGCGCGTATATGAGGAGTCGCAGATAGTGTCAACAGTTCTGACTATCGTAATCAAACAAAGCGAAAATTTTCCTTATTCAAGCATCAAAGACATTTGCTACGGAATATCTAAGTCATTCAAGTTATCAAATGGGTGACAATAGTATTTATAAATAGGACTAAAAAATCTCAGAAAATAGTATCGTCTTGCTAGTCGACCAGACAAACAAATTAACATCGATAAATTTGACCACCATAGAGGCGCTTATGAATGAACAAAATTCGGCATCAATTTACACAAGTTTTAACTTTTAAGGTTTCTTGCAGGGGCAAGCTAGATAGGTAAAAAGCCCCCAAGCAGACCGAAGGGGCTTTTCTTAATCAAATCTTTAATTACTCTATGCTATCGTCCACTGGGTCGACAACGTTTTCGAATATATCGCCACCAACTATATCATCCGAAGAAGGAGCTGCCAGAGCAGCCGCTTCTGCTTCTTCCCGACGTGCTTCAATAACCACGTTATCACGATCAGTGGCAACCTTACGTACATTTTGCATCGCACCACCTGTACCCGCTGGTATCAAGCGACCAACAATCACATTTTCTTTCAGACCAACAAGTTTATCGCGTTTACCCTGCACCGACGCTTCGGTAAGAACACGGGTGGTTTCTTGAAAAGACGCTGCAGAAATGAAGCTTCGGGTTTGCAAAGATGCTTTGGTTATACCCAGTAAGATTGGCTCGCCTTTAGCTACACGACCCTTTTTAGACAGAGCTTTTTCATTAGCCTCGTCAAACTCTTGTTTATCCACGTGCTCACCTTTCAGCAGCGTGGTGTCACCAGAGTCTTGTATTTCCCACTTTTGTAGCATCTGGCGCACTATAACTTCAATATGCTTGTCATTGATCTTCACGCCCTGCAGGCGATAAACCTCTTGGACTTCGTTAATCATATAGTTCGCTAAAGCTTCAACTCCCATTATGGCCAGAATATCGTGGGGCGCTGGATTGCCATCCATGATGTAATCACCCTTCTGGACAAAATCACCCTCAACAACGGGGATGTGTTTACCTTTTGGGACCATATACTCAACCTTTTCCAAGGTTTCGTCTGCTGGCTCAATCGCAATACGGCGTTTATTCTTATAATCTTTTCCAAAGCGAACATAACCATCAATTTCTGCAATGATCGCATTATCTTTCGGGCGTCGCGCTTCAAAGAGTTCTGCCACCCGCGGCAAACCACCGGTTATGTCCTTAGTTTTAGCCCCTTCACGAGGAATCCTTGCAATAACATCCCCTGCTTTGACTTCATCACTATCTTCGACAGACAAAACGGCATCAACCGACATAGGATATGTAACCGGGTTACCGGCATCATTGCGAACTGGATCTCCGTTAGCATCAACTAAAATAATCTCAGGCTTTAGTTCGTTACCTTTAGGTGCAGTTCGCCAGTCAATCACGATTTTCTGCGTCATGCCTGTTGCATCATCAGTCTCATCACGGACAGCAATCCCACTAACAAGATCAACATATTTAGACGTTCCCGCTTTTTCAGCAATAATCGGCAATGTGTAGGGATCCCACTCAAACAGCTTGTCGCCGCGGACAACTTTTTGACCTTCAGTGACAAATAACGTGGTACCATAACCCAGTTTGTGATTAGCTCGTTCATCACCATTTTCATCCTGAATAATCAGCTTCATGTTACGACCCATAACAAGAATTTCACCAGATGGATTTGTCAATATTTGAGCATTTTCAAAAACAATTTTGCCTTCTTGACTGGCCTCGAGGAAGGATTGTTGACCGCCTTGCGCAACACCACCGATATGGAATGTCCTCATGGTCAATTGAGTACCAGGTTCACCAATGGACTGCGCAGCGATAATACCTACGGCTTCACCGTTATTTACAATTGTACCACGCGCTAAATCGCGACCATAGCAAGCAGCGCAAACACCCTCTTCCGCTTCACAGGTAAGTGGCGATCGAATCCTCATAGACTGCACGCTAGCTTCATCAACGGAGTCAGCCATCCGTTCGTCAATCAGCGTTCCATGTGCAATTAATATCTCATCTGTACCAGGACGTAGCACGTCTTCAGCGGTAACACGACCCAACACCCGTTCAGCTAAGGAGGAAATTATTTCACCATCATTTACGGCTGCTTCAGCTGTAATAGAGGTCTCAGTTCCACAGTCCCGCATCCGAACAATGCAATCTTGCGCAACGTCGACAAGACGACGGGTTAAATAACCAGAGTTTGCAGTTTTCAGCGCTGTATCTGATAATCCTTTACGAGCTCCATGCGTCGAATTAAAATATTCAAGAACGGTTAGACCTTCTTTGAAATTCGAAATAATTGGGGTCTCAATAATGTCACCATTCGGCTTAGCCATCAAACCGCGCATGCCACCCAATTGCTTCATTTGAGTTACTGAACCACGCGCACCGGAGTGGGCCATCATGTACACCGAATTTGGTTCACGTTGAGACCCGTCATCGTCAGTTTGAGCAGTAGAAATGGAGCCCATCATGGCATCAGTAACTTTATCATTACACTTAGACCAAGCATCAACAACTTTATTGTACTTCTCACCTTGAGTGATCAGACCGTCCATGTACTGTTGTTCAAAACCTTTTACCTGCTCTCTTGTATCATCAACAATTGGCCACTTAGTGTCGGGAATAAGCATATCGTCTTTGCCAAAAGAAATACCTGATTTAAATGCGTGTCGGAATCCCATTGTCATGATATGATCACAAAATATAACAGACTCTTTTTGACCACAGTATCGGTATACTGTATCAATAACCTGCTGTACTTCCTTCTTACGCAGTAGACGATTTACCAGCTCAAACGGCGCTTTGTTATTTACCGGCAATAATGAACCCAGCAAAACACGTCCAGGTGTGGTTTCAAAACGTTGCGTAATCTCCAACCCTTCTGCATTGATTTGGGGCAGACGGGCTACAATTTTAGAATGTAAGTGCACAACATCACTATCGAGCGCGTGCTGCACTTCTTCTATTGAACCAAAAACCATCCCTTCGCCTTTAAGGCCTGCCCGTTCCAAGCTTACATAGTACAAACCCAAAATCATATCTTGCGATGGAACGATGATCGGAGCACCATTAGCAGGCGACAAAACATTGTTAGTCGACATCATCAATACACGGGCTTCCAACTGAGCCTCAAGGCTTAACGGTACGTGTACAGCCATTTGGTCACCGTCAAAATCAGCATTAAAAGCAGAACATACAAGCGGATGAAGTTGGATCGCTTTACCTTCGATTAAAACTGGTTCAAAAGCCTGAATTCCCAATCTGTGCAGGGTTGGCGCACGGTTTAGCATTACTGGGTGTTCACGAATGACCTCATCAAGTATGTCCCAAACCTCAGGACGCTCTTTCTCAACCAACTTTTTCGCTTGTTTAACAGTGCTGGAAAGACCTTTAGCCTCCAAGCGACTGTATATAAACGGTTTGAATAATTCGAGCGCCATCTGCTTTGGCAGACCGCACTGATGCAACTTCAATTCAGGCCCTGTCACAATAACCGAACGGCCAGAGAAATCCACGCGTTTACCTAACAGGTTCTGACGAAAACGTCCCTGCTTGCCTTTTAACATGTCAGATAGTGATTTAAGTGGCCGCTTGTTGGCACCAGTAATCACCCGACCACGACGCCCATTATCAAAAAGCGCGTCTACAGATTCTTGCAGCATCCGCTTTTCGTTTCGTACGATAATATCAGGTGCTCGAAGCTCAATTAAGCGTTTAAGGCGGTTATTTCTGTTAATAACTCGTCTATATAAGTCATTGAGATCCGAGGTGGCGAAACGTCCACCATCTAATGGCACAAGTGGACGCAACTCTGGTGGAATCACAGGTATTACCGTAAGCACCATCCATTCTGGCCGATTTCCAGAGTCTAGAAAGGATTCAACAACTTTCAAACGCTTGATAATCTTTTTTGGTTTTAGCTCACCCGTTGCCTCTTTTAAGTCAGCTCGAAGTTGATCTGCCTCAGCCTCCAAGTCAATCATACTAAGCATTTCGCGAATAGCCTCTGCACCAATATTCGCGGTGAATGCATCCATACCGAACGCGTCCTGCGCATCCATATACTCTTCTTCTGAAAGCATCTGACCATAGCTTAGGTCTGTAAGCCCAGGTTCGATTACAACGTAATTTTCAAAATAAAGAACACGTTCTAAATCACGAAGTGTCATGTCCAGCATTAAACCAATGCGTGACGGCAGTGACTTAAGAAACCAAATATGTGCTACTGGAGAAGCCAGTTCAATATGGCCCATGCGCTCACGACGAACCTTTTGCAGGGTGACCTCTACACCACACTTTTCACAGACAACGCCACGGTATTTCATACGCTTGTATTTGCCACATAGGCATTCGTAGTCTTTAATCGGTCCAAAGATACGTGCGCAAAACAAACCATCACGCTCCGGCTTGAAAGTGCGATAATTTATTGTCTCTGGTTTTTTAATTTCTCCAAAAGACCATGAAAGTATCCGTTCAGGCGATGCTAATGAAACCTTGATTTCGTCAAAAACCTTTGGAGGAGCAAGCGGGTTAAACGGGTTATTTGTAAGTTCTTGGTTCATATTTTTACCTCAATTTTTCGGGCAACGTGTTGGAAGCTGTGCCATGGTTTTTTATTTAAAAACCTAGCCAAGAAAATTAGTTGAATTTTCTTATTCATCTTCCTCCGCGTCCAAAAGTTCCATATTAAGGCCCAATCCACGTACCTCTTTGACAAGAACGTTGAATGACTCCGGCACTCCAGCCTCAAAGTTATCCTCACCTTTTACGATGCTTTCATACACTTTAGTCCTACCAGCAACATCATCCGATTTCACTGTCAACATTTCTTGCAGGGTGTATGCTGCGCCATAAGCTTCCAGAGCCCAAACTTCCATTTCACCAAACCGTTGTCCACCAAACTGTGCTTTACCGCCAAGTGGTTGCTGGGTTACCAAAGAATATGGGCCTGTTGACCGAGCGTGAATTTTGTCATCGACTAAGTGGTGCAATTTCAAAAGGTATTTTATTCCAACTGTAACCGGACGAGCAAATTGCTCACCTGTTCTTCCGTCAAACAAAACTGATTGACCCGAGGTTGAAAAGCCAGCACGTTCAAGCGCATCGTTAACATCAGCTTCTTTCGCGCCGTCAAATACAGGAGTTGCAATCGGTACACCGCTTGTCACATTGCTGGCGGCCTCAATAAGTTGCTCCTCATCCATGTTCGCGATGCCCTCGTTATAAACGCTTTCACCGTATGCGTGGCTCATCGCATTGCGCACTGGCGTCATATCACCACTACGACGGAAGTCTTGTAATGCTTCATCTACAGACTCGCCTAAACCACGTGCAGCCCACCCCATATGGGTTTCTAGAATCTGGCCAACATTCATTCTGGATGGAACACCTAGCGGATTCAAGCAAAAGTCTACCGGAGTACCATCCGCCAAAAACGGCATATCTTCCATCGGCACTACCTTGGAGATAACCCCCTTGTTACCATGGCGGCCTGCCATCTTATCGCCTGGTTGAAGTTTACGCTTCACCGCAATAAACACTTTAACCATTTTCATTACACCTGGAGGCAGATCGTCACCACGACGCACCTTCTCGACTTTGTCTTCAAAGCGGGCGTCTAAAGTGCGCTTCTGCGCTTCGTACTGTTCATTCAGAGCTTCGACGACTTGTGCTGATTTTTCATCTTTTAATGCTATTTGCCACCAAGCGGAGCGAGGGTATGCTTCCAGCATATCAGCGGCGACATTAGACCCAGATTCTAAACCTTTTGGACCTTTAGCAATCTCTTTGCCCAAAAGCATATCACCCAAACGGGCGTAGATATTACGATCTAAGATTGCTAATTCATCATCCCGATCTCGCGCCAGTCTTTCAACTTCTTCTCGTTCGATTTGAAGGGCCCGTTCGTCTTTTTCAACACCATGCCGATTGAAAACACGCACCTCAACAACCGTACCGAAGTCACCCGGTTTAACGCGCAGCGACGTATCACGAACGTCAGATGCCTTTTCACCAAAAATGGCACGGAGTAATTTTTCTTCTGGTGTCATTGGGCTTTCGCCCTTGGGTGTAATTTTGCCTACCAAAATGTCACCTGGCTCAACGTCTGCACCAATATAAACTATACCTGCCTCATCAAGATTGCGCAGAGCTTCCTCACCTACGTTCGGAATATCCCGAGTAATTTCTTCTGGGCCGAGCTTTGTATCACGAGCAGCTACTTCAAATTCCTCGATATGAATCGACGTAAAAACATCATCACGCGAAACACGTTCGGAAATCAGTATTGAATCTTCATAGTTGTAGCCATTCCAAGGCATAAATGCCACGACAACGTTTTTACCTAATGCCAGCTCACCCATATCGGTAGAAGGACCGTCAGCAATTACTTCACCTTTCTGCACCGTATCGCCCACTTTAACTAAAGGCCGTTGATTGATGCAGGTGTTCTGGTTCGAACGCTGAAACTTACGCATTCTGTAAATATCAACGCCCGCATCACCCAACTCCAAGTCGGAGGTAGCACGAACAACTATTCTTGTAGCATCGACTTGATCGATGATGCCTGCTCGTTTGGCCGTAATAGCTGCGCCAGAATCCCGAGCCACAACTTGCTCTATCCCTGTGCCTATAAGCGGAGCTTCAGCCTGAAGCAAAGGAACCGCTTGGCGTTGCATGTTAGAACCCATAAGAGCGCGGTTCGCATCGTCATTCTCTAGAAACGGGATCAAAGAGGCCGCGACGGAAACCAATTGCTTTGGACTGACATCAATCAAGTCCACACTTTCAACAGGTGAAAGTGTGTAATCACCAGACTTACGAGTGTTGACCATTTCATTTATGAAGTTACCATTTTCATCCAACGTCGCGTTCGCTTGAGCCACAGTGTGACGCATTTCTTCGGTAGCAGACATGTAATGAACTTCGTCAGTTACCTGGCCTTCTTTTACGACGCGATATGGAGTTTCAATAAAACCATATTTATTTACGCGAGCGAAGGTGGCAAGCGAGTTGATTAGTCCAATATTTGGACCTTCGGGCGTCTCAATCGGGCACATTCGACCGTAATGGGTCGGATGTACATCACGGACTTCAAAGCCTGCACGCTCACGGGTCAAACCACCTGGCCCGAGAGCGGACAGGCGCCGTTTATGTGTAACTTCCGAAAGAGGGTTTGTCTGATCCATAAACTGCGAAAGTTGAGAAGATCCAAAGAATTCACGAACAGCCGCCGCAGCAGGTTTTGCATTAATAAGATCTTGCGGCATTACGGTATCAATCTCAACTGATGACATCCGTTCCTTTATAGCTCTCTCCATTCGTAAGAGGCCCACACGGTACTGATTCTCCATCAATTCGCCTACAGAACGCACTCTGCGATTTCCGAGGTGATCAATATCATCAATATCACCTTTGCCATCCCGCAAATCAACTAATGCCTTAATGCAAGCGACGATGTCTTCACGACGCAGCGTCCGCTGGGTATCATCCGCGTCAAGAGCGAGGCGCATATTCATTTTCACGCGACCAACAGCAGATAAATCGTAACGCTCACTATCAAAAAACAAAGTGTCAAAAAGATTAGATGCCGCTTCAACCGTAGGCGGTTCGCCTGGGCGCATAACACGATAAATATCCATCAGAGCCGTTTCGCGGTTCATGTTCTTATCACTAGCCATAGTATTGCGCATGTAGGGGCCTACGTTCACATTATCTATGTCCAACACGGGTATTTCTGAAAAACCAGCATCAATTAATTCTTTGGCTGTCCCACCAATTAAAGTGCCGTCTTTATCATACTCTAAGGTCAGTTCGTCACCAGCCTCGACATAGATAGCACCATTATCTTCATTGATGATGTCTTTGGAGACAAACTTTCCTACTATATGCTCAAAAGGCACCAATAGGTCATTCACTTTACCTTCATCAATTAGTTTCTTTACAGCACGCGGCGTAACCTTTTTTCCGGCTTCTGCGATAATTTTACCAGTTTTTGCATCAACTAGGTCATATGTTGGACGTGTCCCTCTCACACGATCTGGAAAGAACGGCGTGACCCAACCTTTCTTCTTCTTCAACGTATAAGTAACTGTGTTGTAATAGGCGTCCATTATAGCCTCTTGATCAAGGCCAAGAGAATAAAGGAGTGTCGTTACAGGTAATTTTCGCCTGCGATCAATACGTGCAAATACTAAGTCTTTTGCGTCAAATTCAAAATCTAACCAGCTTCCACGGTAAGGAATAATGCGGCAAGCAAACAACAGCTTCCCTGAGGAATGCGTCTTACCTTTATCATGGTCAAAAAATACACCCGGTGAACGATGCATTTGACTTACGATTACCCGCTCAGTGCCATTTACTATAAACGTACCATTAGGGGTCATCAATGGCATATCGCCCATGAAGACATCTTGCTCTTTGATATCTTTAACTGACTTGGCACCGGTGTCTTCGTCCATATCGAAGACTATCAAACGCAGGGTAACCTTTAAAGGCGCGCTATAAGTCATGTCACGTTGTTGACACTCTTCCACGTCGTATTTTGGCTTTTCAAGTTCATACTTTACGTATTCAAGAACCGACGTCTCATTAAAGTCCTTAATTGGAAATACTGATTGAAACACACCTTGTATCCCATCGCCATCTGTAGGCGTCTCAGCTTCGCCGGAATTTAAGAACAAGTCATAAGAAGATTTTTGGACTTCAATCAGATTAGGCATATCCAGCACTTCATGGATTTTACCAAAATATTTACGAAGACGTTTCTGGCCAAGGAACGATTGCGCCATACTGTATGTCACCTTTCAGCATTCTCTGGATGCACACCGTCGGGCTACGGTGCGCTGCCCCTTTGAGATGATGGGCTCAAGTCTATTCGTAGCCACCTTCCCACAGGCAGCCTCCCGACTTGGCAAACCGCATCTTGGAAAAAACTTACAGCTAAGTTCTTGCCGAGATACGTGTAGCTGAGCGCGTGATATACGCGCCCAGCCAATAATTTTTACCTAGGGTGATAAGTTTAACTAAATACTAGCTTTCTTATATTAACCTTCGCAGAACGCGATTTAGGCCAGCTCGACTTCAGCGCCGACTGCTTCCAGCTTCGCTTTCACATCTTCAGCTTCAGCCTTATCCACTCCCTCTTTTATCTTGCCACCAGCTTCAACCAAGTCTTTAGCTTCCTTCAGACCTAGTCCAGTGATCCCACGCACTTCCTTTATGACATTGATTTTGGAAGCGCCTGCATTTTTCAATACCACATCGAACTCTGACTTTTCTTCCTCAGCAGCAGCACCAGCATCTGCTCCTCCAGCTACCATTACTGCGCCAGCAGCGGCCGGCTCAATACCATACTCGTCTTTAAGGATTGTTTTCAATTCTTGCGCTTCAAGCAGAGTAAGACCAACGATGTCTTCTGCCATTTTTTTCAGATCAGCCATTTTATCAGCTCTTTCCGTTACAATTTATGTGTTCTAACGCGTTCATAATTAAATCACGCGCCACTCAGACTTTTGCTTACGCTGCCGCCTTATCCTCAATTGTGGATATAATGGATGCGATGTTACTTGCAGGTGCACCAATAGCCCCGGCGATATTCGATGCTGGTGCGCCTAACATGCCTGCGATAGAAGCTATGAGTTCTTCGCGTGACGGCATTTTCGACACAGCCGATACACCGGCTCGGTCCAGAGCATTCTCACCCATTGATCCACCAAGAATCACGAATTTTTCGTTATCTTTGGCAAAGTCTTCAGAAACTTTGGCCGCAGCCACAGGATCTTCAGAAAAAGTGAGAACAGTCATGCCCGTAAGAAAATCGGCAATGCTAGAGCATGGCTTCCCCTCAAGGGCGATCTTGGCGAGCCTGTTTTTAGCAACACGAACGCTCGACCCTTGAGCGCGCGCACGCGCTCTAAGATCTTGCATCTCAGCAACTGTCAGACCGGCATAGTGGGAAACCACAACAACGCCAGAGCTTTCGAAGATTTGGCCGAGTTCCTCAACCAATTTCTCTTTCTGGGCTCTATCCACAGTTCTTCTCCAGTTGTTGGAGGGGCCAACCCCTCCGGCTCATTTTTACCGCACTAACAAGTGCGGCAATTGGGTCCAAGCGGGTCGACGCAGCCCTTTGCCTGGAACACACCAGACTGGAATGTCTCTTCCCGTTTCAGGCAGGAATTATGATCAGAGAACTAACCACCCGCCATCTCGAACGAAATATTAGGATTTCAACGAATCGTTAAAACCTAATAACTGTCGACCTAGAGGTTTTAACACCAAACGCCAAGAGCGATTTCAAGAAAAAACTGAACATAGCTTACAAGTTCTTAAGACTCATGAGGTTAAAGCTTTCCCAACTGATATTAAATATAAAAATAATATCAAAATAACTTCAATAAACATAGACAATTGAAGAAGTGCAGTTTTTGTATAAAAAATTTTTAAAGCATATGCATATCAGAGCAATGAGTTCTCCGATAAAGTTTTTATTATTCTAAAAGTTAAATTATCTAACTTAGTAACACTGGATAAATTTTTTTGTAATCAATGCAATTCAGTCGCACGATCCAAAAGTAAAACAGGCTAATTATAAGTTGCTACCAAAAACAATCACACTCGTGAAACACATGTGTTTCCTGCGTTTTCAGCAATGATTATTTCGACAAATTATTATGTTAATTTAGTATTCCATGAATTATTTTTGAACCGCGTCAACAAAAACCGAGTGGATTTAGCCACTCGGTTTTCCATATGGCGACGACTAGCCTAATCGTTAATGGCGCTATCCACATTTATGGTGACGCCTGCACCCATAGTTGAGCTCAAGGAAATTTTCTTCATATAAGTGCCTTTAGAACCAGATGGTTTTGATTTTGCCACGGCGCCAACAAATGCGCGTACATTTTCGATTAGCTGCGCCGCATCAAATGATGCTTTGCCGATGCCAGCATGGATCACACCAGCCTTTTCAACTTTAAATTGCACCTCTCCGCCTTTGGCGGCTTTAACGGCAGCTGCAATATCGATTGTAACCGTGCCAACTTTTGGGTTTGGCATAAGGTTTCTGGGACCAAGAACTTTACCGAGACGACCAACCACTGGCATCATGTCAGGTGTCGCAATGCAGCGATCAAAATCAATCTTGCCACCTTGCACAATCTCCATCAGGTCTTCAGCACCAACAATATCCGCGCCAGCGGCCTGTGCCTCCTCGGCCTTAGGGCCACGAGCAAATACAGCGACGCGAACGTCCTTTCCTGTTCCATTAGGCAGGCCTACCACGCCGCGCACCATCTGATCCGCGTGGCGTGGATCTACGCCCAAGTTCATCGCAATTTCGACAGTTTCATCAAATTTCGCAGATGCATTGCCTTTTACCAGCGTAACAGCGTCTTCAACTGACAGGTTACTTTTGCCTGCGACTGCTTCGCGGATAGCTTTTGTACGTTTACCAAGCTTTGCCATATTATTTAACCTCAATACCCATAGAGCGAGCGGAACCAAGAATAATCTGCATGGCGCCTTCTATGTCGTTAGCATTTAAATCTTGCATTTTTGACTCTGCAATCTCGCGAACTTGCGCAGCTGTCACGTAACCAGCCACCTCACGGCTAGGTGTTTTAGCTCCAGATGCCAACTTAGCTGCTTTCTTAAGATAGTACGACGCTGGTGGCGTCTTGATTTCCATAGAAAACGATTTGTCCTGATAGTAAGTGATAACAGTTGGGCAAGGCGCTCCAGGCTCCATGTCCGCTGTTTTTGCGTTAAACGCTTTACAGAATTCCATTATGTTAATGCCACGCTGACCAAGAGCAGGCCCGACAGGTGGAGATGGATTTGCTTGCCCTGCCTTTACTTGTAGCTTCATACTACCAACACGTTTTTTGGCCATTGACCTTTTCCTTTTCAACTCTGATCGGATCGCGACCCGATAGATTCATTTGATGTGGTGCGATATAAATCACGCGCGATCCAGACCTCCCACACGGGACGATACCGCATAAACGGCGAAATATCTGTTACGGTGAGATAGGTTATTTGACAAGGGTCTATTCTCAACTGACGGGCATTAAAAAGAGATATTAAAAATTGGAATGAGCGAACACCTCAACAGTGAATTGACAATTCTACCGTACGTGTCTTGTAATTCACAACTTTGATAACACCCAGCAAGTGCCGATCTAACTAGCACTTTTCTAATAATTCCTGCTGCAGAACTGGTTCAGAATAG
Source organism: uncultured Tateyamaria sp. (assembly GCA_905480645.1). Lineage (GTDB taxonomy): Bacteria > Pseudomonadota > Alphaproteobacteria > Rhodobacterales > Rhodobacteraceae > Tateyamaria. The sequence continues at coordinate 195,319 of CAJQRC010000010.1, read as the reverse complement.
GTTTCCAGCTTTGTTGCCGGTCATATGACAGTAAAGAAGTCAGCTTTCTGACAAAGCCGCCCAACAATTCAACATCACATCTTTCCCACGATTATAGCTTAACCACCTGTCAGTAAGGGGTAAATTGGGGCAAGACGGAGCGATAAACCTAGATTAAAAGAAGTTAACTCTGCTTTATAACCTGAATAAACTCCAGCTCGACGGGTGTTTCTCGCCCAAAAATAGAAACCATGACTTTCAATCGCTGGCTTTCATCATCAACTTCTTCAACCATACCATCAAAGTCTTCAAAAGGTCCGTCATTGACTTTAACTTTCTCACCAACCTCAAAGTGAATGAGTGTTCGAGGTGAATCTTCGCCTTCTTGAACGCGGTTGAGAATTTGATTGACTTCAGCGTCTCTCATCGGCATCGGCCGACCTTGTGGCCCAAGGAATCCAGTGACGCGATTGATCGAGTTAATCAAATGATAACCTTGGTCCGACATTTCCATGTGAACCAAAACATAGCCGGGCATAAAGCGACGCTCTGTGGTAACTTTTTTACCTCGACGCACCTCTATCACTTCTTCTGTCGGCACCAACACTTCATCAATTTCGATCTCTAGGCCGTTCTCGGCTACCGAAGTTCGGATAATTTCAGCAATTTTCTTTTCGAAGTTGGAAAGTACGCTGACAGAATACCACCGTTTTGCCATAGTTTTCTTGGCCCCTCGCCCGAAGTTAGTCTTAGCGAGAAGGTTATTCTTCCGCTATATGTACATGATACAGCAGCAAAGAGCGAATCTTTGCGCTGGAAGTTCAAACTCAGATTTTCGGGATACTCTGCACATTTTCAAAGTGCAAGGGGATCCCCATTTTACAAAACTTTGATGGCAATCATCCAAACATTGTTAGAACGACTTCGAGCCCCCAACGGATTAGAATATCAATAATCGCGAAAAAGATTGCCGTCAGGGCTGCCATAATGAAAACCATCACAGTAGTCAGCAGAACCTCTCGGCGTGTTGGCCAAATGACCTTGGACACTTCTGAACGGACCTGTTGTATGAACTGGAGCGGATTAATAGTGGCCATTGTAAAAATTAAATCCTCGAAGTGCTATTTGAGACCGTTTAACTGCAGGTTTGGATAAATTCAAGATAAGAAACCATCTTGCTCCTGACAATCAACCTATTAAAATCTCACTAGTCTTTGTAACTCAGCATAAATAGCACCTCTGGGCTGCGCAAATCTGCGTTTCTCATGTTTAAACATCTCAACAAAGGGTAATAGGTTGAAAAAATTTTAAATTAAAAATGGCAGGGGCACCAGGGCTTGAACCCGGGACCTACGGTTTTGGAGACCGTCGCTCTACCAACTGAGCTATACCCCTAACATAAAGTATTGGTTACGCTTGGCTGTGTAACAATGCAAGTCCTGAAATAATTGAAAATTCCAGCTCAATTTACAATAAAATATATTATAAAATAATCAGTTTTGCCAAACGTCCTGTACAGAAATTGAAACAAAAAATAAATTTTACAATATTTCAAGTCATCAAATTTTTATACAATCTGGCGATGTAGTGCGATGTCACCTTAATTGATATTACCAAAACACAAGTCTACCAGTCGCTAAAACTTAAAAAGTAAAACTTATACAGTTAGGCATGCAAGAATTAGCTTACAATTTCGGAAGTGAAATCAGTTTTTATTAGCCAGAAAATTCATTTAGTGTAATTAAAGCGGTTATCTCGCGGAAAACCTCGCGGCGCCATACGGCCAATTCCCGCACGTTTCCCACTCCATTCGTCAAGTTCTACTTCAGTCCGAGTACGCCCCGCGGGATCAAGCCAACTCAACCCCCTCGTTCTGTCAAATGTTTCCGCGTCTGACAAACCACCATCTCGGTACTTTTGCAGCCTAACACCTTTACCACGCACCATTTCAGGCAACTCATCAAGATCAAAAACTAACATTTTGCGGTTTTCGCCAACGACGGCTACAGCATCGCCTAGAACAGGCTTGCAAACAATAAGCTGCACGTTATCCCGTAAATTAAGCACCTGCTTACCCGTTCTGGTTTGAGCAATGACATCATCCTCTGAAACTATAAACCCATCCCCAGCAGAAGAGGTGACCAACAGTTTTCTCCCCGCCTTATGTATTAAAATAGTGTGGATTTGGTTTTCGTTTGGCAAATCAACCATTAGCCGTAGAGGCTCACCCATCCCTCGCCCACCCGGCAAAACTGAAGCAGGTAAAGTATAAAATCGACCATTAGAGCCGACAACAACAAGCCTATCTGTCGTTTCAGCGTGAAAAATAAAGTTTGGGTTATCCCCGTCCTTGAATTTTAATTCACGATCCAAATCAATATGGCCAGTCATTGCGCGTATCCACCCCATTTCGCTGCAAACGACAGTAATTGGCTCACGATCAATCATCGCCTCTATCGGAACATTCTCTATGCTACCGGCATCTGCAAACTTAGTGCGCCGCAATCCACCATCCCAATTTTTGCCAAATTGCTTTTTGGTAATGCGCAACTGTTCCGAAATAGCAGACCATTGTAAAATTTCACTTTCCAGCAAATCCTCCAGTCCAGCACGCTCTTCCATCAAAGCGCTCTGCTCACGCAATAATTCAAATTCCTCAAGACGGCGCAAGCTGCGCAAGCGCATGTTCAGGATTGCCTCAGCTTGAACATCACTTAACTCACCTTCACCCCGCATAGGAGGGATATAGTCTTTTTCAGATAGGGCGCGTGAATGAATTTCTGACCAGTTTTCCATCATAAGTGCAGTTTTTGGATCTGCGTCATAGCGAATGATATCGATGACACGGTCAAGATTTAAGAAGGCGACTATAAATCCCTCAAGCACTTCAAGCCGATGATCTATTTTTTTCATCCGGTGGTGGCTGCGGCGCTCTAAGACCTCACGACGAAAATCTAAAAAAGCGCGCAGTACTTCTTTCATCGAGCAAACTTTGGGTATCACACCATCGATTAATACGTTCATGTTTAGACTGAACCGCACCTCGAGGTCTGAATTCCGAAACAGCATTCCCATTAATATATCTGGATCAACATTTTTAGATCGTGGATCAAGAATTAGGCGAATGTCATCTGCCGATTCGTCGCGAACATCTCCAAGGATCGGGACCTTTTTAGTGTGGATTAACTCTGCTAATTTTTCGATAAGTTTTGATTTTTGCACCTGATATGGAATTTCAGTCACAACAATCTGCCATTGTCCTCGACCTAAATCTTCCACCTCATAACTGCAGCGCAAGCGAAATCCGCCTTTCCCAGTGCTGTAGGCATGAGCAATCTGATCTGTAGTTTCTACTATTACGCCACCAGTTGGAAAATCTGGTCCAGGAACGTGCTTTAAAAGGGTATCATCGCGCGCATTAGGCGATTCAATTAAATGAAGGCAAGCATCACACAACTCAGCTATGTTGTGCGGTGGAATATTCGTTGCCATACCAACAGCAATTCCACTTGACCCGTTAGCAAGTAGATTTGGAAATTGAGCAGGCAGAACAACAGGCTCGGTCAGGGTCCCATCGTAATTCTCACGATAGTTTACAGCATTTTCATTTAGCCCATCCAGCAACGCTTCAGCGACCGCAGTCATCCGTGCTTCAGTATACCGTGCGGCTGCAGGATTATCGCCATCTATATTCCCAAAATTTCCTTGGCCATCGATTAGAGGAAAACGAACATTAAAATCCTGTGCCAAGCGTGCCATTGCGTCATAAATTGCAGCATCACCATGCGGATGATAGTTACCCATAACATCGCCAGAAATCTTTGCAGATTTACGAAACCCACCTGTAGATGAGAGGCGTAACTCACGCATTGCAAAGAGAATTCTTCGATGGACTGGTTTAAGTCCATCCCGAGCATCAGGCAAAGCTCGGTGCATAATCGTCGACAACGCATAAGTTAGGTACCGATCACCGAGAGCCCGACGCAATGGCTCGGAAAGACCTATATTGGGGGTGCTTGTGTGATCTGACATAAATGCTGTGTAGCTAACGGACGACGAGGGAACAAGCAATCTTAGCAATTCAACCAAGTCTAAGCATTTTTTATTGGTGCCACCATTTAAATTTTAACTAAATTCGTTTTCAACTAAAAAAAATCAGTTTTCAGTTTTATGCTTCGTTTGATTTGATATATTAAGGTAACTGTCACAGGATATCATTTGTGGTGGTAAGAGGATTAGATGCGTTACGTCATTGTTACTTTCTTTTTTCTTGGGTGGATATTTTATCACATGAGCGGTGGTGCTGATTTTAACGCAGAGGCAACTCGCTTGGCTCGCACCAAATCCTCATTGGATCCAGATCAAAATCCGATAGAACCAGTGAGAGGAGAAATAGATATAGTAATACCAGAAAATACCCATCGGATTTCACTTGACCTTACCAGAGCTCAGGATGTGGTGGGCGCTGCGATTATATTTCCCAACGAGGAGATAACTCAACCAGAGGGCTTAAAGGTAAAACGCATTCTGAAAAATGAAGAACCACCAGCAGAATTCCTGCCTAGTCTCGTCGGTGAGAATTCGGCAGATTCTGAACGAATTGTAATTGGATCAATCACCACTGATATAAATTTCAGCAATACAACACTTGGGTCTTTATCAACGCTGAACACAATGGAGCAAGAAAGCTTTGGGACAGCGTTAGACATCCGCTCAGTAACCGGCAAGAATGTAAACGTTCGTGGTGGACCAGGGACAAATTTTACCGTGATTAACCAGCTCACTCTTGGCGACAGGGTTGAAGTTCTCCAAGATCTCGGAAATGGCTGGATACAAATGCGATTACTCGATGAAAGCACAACAGGTTGGATGGCCTCTTTCTTGCTAAGCGATGGTTAAATACATCACCTTAATAGTGAATTACAATATCCCTTCACACTTTCAACGGCGGACAATGTGCAGCAGAAATCAATCCTAATTACCGGATGCTCATCAGGAATTGGTTACGCATCAGCGCAAGAGTTGAAAAAACGTGGTTGGAGGGTTTTTGCATCCTGCCGGAAGATGGAAGATTGCTATCAACTGAAAGGTCAGGGGTTTGATAGCCCACTCATTGATTATTCTAACCCTTCATCCATCGCATCTGGAATGGAAGAGGTGCTCACTGCAACAGATGGAAAACTTGATGCTCTATTCAACAACGGAGCATATGCCATACCGGGGGCTGTTGAAGACATATCAACAGAGGCATTAAGAGCTATTTTCGAAGTAAATTTCTTTGGTTGGCATGACTTAACACATCGGGCTATTCCAGTGATGCGGGCTCAGGGTCGTGGTCGAATCGTGCAGTGTTCATCAGTTTTAGGTTTAGCTACAATGCCATGGCGCGGCGCCTACAACGCCACAAAATTTGCACTTGAAGGTATCACAGACACGCTTCGGATTGAAATGCGGGATACGCCTATTCACATAGTCCTAATCGAACCAGGACCTATTACTTCAAACTTCCGTTTAAATTCAATCTTACAATTTGAAAACTGGATTGATTGGAAAGCATCGCCACGATCCGCTCAATATCGCGATGAACTAAGACAGCGCTTGTACAAAAATACGCAAAAAACAGATCTTTTCGAACTGCCAGCAAAAGCCGTAGTTAAAAAACTCATACACGCGCTTGAAAGCCCACGCCCGCAACCACGTTATTACGTGACAACTCCAACTTATTTGCTAGGAATATTACGTCGTATTTTGCCTACGAGAGCTCTAGATGCGATTATGGCACGTGGCTAACTTTACAGTTCATTCATTTTTTGAGCATAAGTCGCTAAGTAAAAAATTACCGCAAACTAATTCAGTAGGAAACAGAAAATGACGCAGGATCCACTGCTTATCCTTGTTGTGCTAGCCTGCCTCGCCGTTGTGGTTGTTTTGATGTTAGGCATGGGTGGTTTCGCCAAAGGCTCTGGTTGGGCTCAGAAAAACTCGAACAAGTTAATGCGCTATCGCCTTGTTTCACAATTCGTGGCAGTTCTTTTGATTGTTCTTTACGTGTATTTACGCCAAAATTAGGAGTGATTGAGCATGGTTATATTGAGTAAAATTTATACCAAAACCGGCGACGCTGGTGAAACCGCATTGGGTAACGGCTCACGTGTGGCTAAGCATTGCATGCGGGTAACAGCCTACGGTACCTCTGATGAACTAAATAGTTTTTTGGGCATTGCTCGGCTAGCATCCTCAGGCGAAATGGACAAAGCACTCAGTCGAATTCAAAACGATTTATTTGATTTGGGGGCGGACATGTGCTGCCCAGACATGGAAAAAGACAATGGAAAAGAGTTTCCACCTTTGAGAATGATTGATTCGCAAGTACTGCGTTTGGAAAGTGAGATCGACGAAATGAATTGCCGGCTTAAATCACTGCGTAGTTTCATCCTTCCTGGTGGTTCAACTCTGGCAGCACATTTGCACGTATGTCGAACAGTCGCCCGTAGAGCCGAAAGATTGGCCGTTGAATTGGCGACAATTGAAGCGGTTAACCCTACTGCTATAAAATATCTCAACCGTCTCAGTGACTGGTTTTTTGTTGCAGGCCGAATCGCAAATAATGATGGCAAAGACGATGTATTATGGGTTCCCGGAGCAAACAGAGGCTAAAAATACAGACTGCCCAGAAGACCAATCTTCAGACGAATGAAAACACGGCCCTATTATTTCCTTTTCAGTAAAAAATATCTACATCGGCCCAATCACGCCAGCGTTGAAATTCGGCGTGACGATTTTGCCCTTTTTCAACGGTGGAGCTTTAGTTACACCTACTTAAAAAGTCTCTAACAAGAACAATGATTCGTCATTTAAAAGAGAGGAACGCTCATGAAGGTGCTGGTGCCTGTCAAACGGGTGATTGACTACAACGTAAAGGTACGCGTCAAAGCCGACGGATCAGGCGTTGATCTTGCCAACGTAAAAATGTCAATGAATCCATTTGATGAAATTGCAGTTGAACAGGCCATCCGCTTGAAAGAAGCTGGGCAGGCTGACGAAATAATTGTAGTTTCGATAGGTGTTAAGCAGTCGCAGGAGACGCTGCGTACAGCTTTAGCCATGGGTGCAGACCGTGCAATATTGGTTGTTGCTGCTGACGATGTTCATTCCGACATTGAGCCGCTGACAGTTGCAAAAATACTCAAGGCAATTATTGACCAAGAGCAGCCAGGTCTTGTGCTGTGTGGTAAACAAGCCATCGACAATGATATGAATGCAACTGGCCAAATGCTTTCTGCCCTGTTGGGTTGGAGCCAGGCAACATTTGCCTCCGAAGTGGAAATTTTCGGGGATAAAGCCAAGGTAACTCGAGAAGTTGACGGCGGTTTACAAACTATTGAGGTCAATATGCCAACAGTTATTACCGTAGACCTTAGACTGAACGAGCCACGCTACGCATCATTGCCAAACATTATGAAGGCCAAGCGTAAACCTTTAGATGAGAAAACTGCTAGTGATTATGGCGTGAACGCAACACCGCGGCTAGAAATTTTAAAAACAATAGAACCAGAAGCGCGTGCAGCAGGGGTAAAAGTGAGTTCTATCGACGAACTGTTAGAAAAACTCAAAGAAGCGGGGGCAGTATAATGGCGGTTATTCTTTTAGCAGAAATAAATGACGGCGAACTGGCAATAGATTCCACAGCGAAAGCTGTATCCGCATCTATGAATTTAGGTGAAATAACAGTTCTTGCGACCGGAACCAACTGTGCCGCTGCAGCAGCACAAGCTGCAACAATAAATGGCGTGTCCAGAGTGCTATGCGCCGAGGACGTAATTTATGGTAAAAGAATGGCCGAGCCGGTGGCCGACCTTATAGTTTCTTTGGCTGGAGGATATGAACATATAGTTGCACCTGCCACGGCAGACGCAAAAAATATAATGCCTCGCGTTGCGGCAATGCTTGACTCAATGATCATTTCTGAAGCAACAGCAGTAATTGATAGTAATACCTTTGAGCGTCCAATATATGCTGGTAATGCAATCCAAACCGTTAAGTCAGACGATGATAAGAAGATTATAACAATCCGCACTTCAACTTTCGCCGCAGCTGGTACGGGCGAAGCAGCCGAGGTTGAAAAAATTGCTGCTGTTGCAGACCCAAGATTGTCTTCTTGGGTCGAAGATAAAGTAGCAGCCAATGATCGACCTGAACTAACATCTGCAGGGGTGGTTGTATCCGGGGGCCGCGGCGTTGGTTCTGAAGAAGACTTCACTCTGATTGAAACGCTGGCAGACAAACTCGGTGCTGCCGTCGGTGCATCTCGCGCGGCAGTTGACTCTGGTTATGCACCTAACGATTGGCAAGTAGGTCAAACCGGGAAAGTGGTTGCACCTGACCTTTATGTCGCCATTGGGATTTCTGGAGCAATCCAACATTTAGCAGGAATGAAAGATTCTAAAATTATTGTTGCAATCAATAAAGACGAAGAGGCGCCAATTTTTCAAGTTGCGGACTATGGTCTAGTGGCTGACCTTTTTGAAGCGGTACCAGAATTGGTATCAAAGCTTTGAGGCCTTATAGAAAAAGAAAATCTTACTGATATAATTGGCAAGTTTTGATTGCTTTTAAATTAGTTATAATGGCGCTGTCGTTACAACATAACTCGTTTACAATAGTAGTATTTTAGAATGATAGGTTTTCTTTTATAAATAAAAATAGAGAGCGCGTCCTGTGAGCCTTAGACAGTTAAATTCGCGTTTTAAGCTGTATAAATTCTGGATATCAAAAGCAAATTTTTGACACTAAAGTGGTACCAAAATTAACACTATCTAAATTTAAAATACTGTATTCATGAAAATTAAAAAAGTGGTCACAAACCTAATTTTATGTGATGGTGGCGGAAGAGCTAACTTAAACGCACCATTACAATATCAATGCCTATCACCCATCCGTCTGAAAAAACTTATTGTTTTTAGGTAGTAGCGTTTCAATATATTTGATTTCTACCTCTTCCCTACTTTGGTCTACTTAACTACGCCAACACAGGTATTTTTCCCAGATATTAATTATAGTTTCCATGGTTTGTGACCTTGCTCCTCTACCTGTGCTACTCATATGATGCATAGGCGTGAAAGGGGATTACCATGGAGATCAGAACTGTTGGAATCGTGGGCGCGGGGCAGATGGGTGCAGGCATTACGCAAGTTATGGCTGCTGCCGGTTATAATGTATTGTTGACGGATACATCAGATCAAGCATTGCAGTCCGCAATTTCTAAAATTGACCAAAATTTAGAACGTCAAATAGATCGCGATAAGATCAGTGCAAAAGCCAAATTTCTTGCAATAAAACGCATCTCAACCACGCAGACCCTCGCCGACTTAGGACAAACAGATCTTATAATTGAAGCAGCAACCGAACGAGAGACCATCAAGCAGGCAATATTTGAAGATCTCTTACCGTATTTACAACCACACACGATTTTGACCTCAAACACGTCGTCAATATCAATCACGCGGTTGGCAAGCCGTACAGACCGCCCAAATAAATTTATGGGTTTTCACTTTATGAACCCAGTGCCTGTAATGAAGCTAGTTGAACTAATCCGCGGTATCGCCACAGATGTCGAGACTTATGATTCGTGCAAATCCGTTGTAGATCGTCTGGGTAAAACGGCTGCAAGCGCCGAAGATTTTCCTGCCTTTATTGTAAATCGAATTCTTATGCCAATGATCAATGAGGCAGTTTATACACTGTATGAGGGAGTGGGTTCAGTGCAGTCGATTGATTCATCTCTTAAATTAGGTGCAAACCATCCAATGGGCCCTTTAGAATTAGCTGACTTCATCGGATTGGATACATGCCTTGCAATTATGAATGTTCTCCATGACGGATTAGCAGATACAAAATATAGACCATGCCCCCTGCTTACAAAGTATGTTGAAGCCGGCTGGCTTGGCCGCAAAACAGAACGGGGGTTTTATGATTATCGCGGAGACCACCCAATACCAACAAGATGAAACTCTAATCGTCATATAAATCGAAAAAAGCGCAGTAATTTTAAAATAGATTGGCTTAATCTGTTAATTGAAGTGTGTGTGTCCTTAACCATTCCATAAAACCACGCGGGTCATCTCCAAATCTATCTACAAAATTATGGTCTAAAATATGGCCTACGATTGGTCCCTGTGGCTTGTTCAATGAATGAACAATTTCATGTAACAAAAGTCCCTGACGTAACATGGGAGAGAGTTTGTTTGCTATCTGATAAGCCCGACTATTCTGACCGGGAAACTTCATTGGCAGCACCATAGCGCCAGAACGGCGTATTAACTGCGCAGTAAAAACATTCCAGTCTCCCTCGATAGCCTCGCCCCACCACGTACTGGATGTAGCAACGACGCCAGAAGGAAACAAAGCAACTACTCCGCCCGCCTTCAAGTACGACATAGCCTTGGAACGCATCTCAACACCTTTACGTTGCGCGTCTTTTTCGTGGGGAAATGGTACCGGAATCATGTAACTACCAGCCACTTCATCAATAGCAGTTAATAACGATCGTGTCAGAATTCGATAATCTGGTCGCACGCGGCCAATCAAATCAGCAAAAATCATCCCATCCACCATTCCATGTGGATGGTTTGCTACAATAATGAGAGGTCCTGTCTTTGGGATCCGATCGAGCTGTGATTGTGGTGTTGTTAGTTGGATACCCATCACATCCAAACATGCTCGCCAAAATGCCTGCCCTTTAGGCGGGTTTTGATTTTCGAATTTCCTAATGAGACGCAAAATTGTCAATTTACCCGTAAAAGCTTCCATAATACGGATGAATGTAGCCTTCCAAGGATCTCCAAATGTAGATGCATAAGACAGGCTACGTCTATCATATTTTGCAAAACTAGCTACTTCATATTTAGCTATTGTTTCATTATTTTCTAAACTATCCACCAAAGGATTCGAACCTTTTCACAAAGAAAAATAAGCCATCTAGATCAGGCTTCTTCCCCAAACTTTTCAGTAACCAGCGCTCTCAAAGCTTCAGCGAGTACGTCGGCATCCGGGCCAGATGTCTCAACTTCAATAAAACTTCCAAAAGGCGCTGCCAACATTAAAAGACCCATAATGCTGTCACCTGATGCAGACATTGAGTCTTTACTAATTGTAGCGTTTGCGTTGTGAGACTCGACTACTTCTACCAATTTAGCAGACGCTCTTGCATGCAGACCTTTAATATTTTTAATTTTTATAGAGAATTGTGGCAATTTCAGGGTCAATCTACACTTATGTTTTGGCTGTCGATATATTTTTTTCCGGCATCAAGCGCAACACGAACTGCATCGACTATATTTGCGTCTCGGCTCTTTGCAAGTTTGATTAACATTGGCAAATTTGCACCATACAAAATGCGACGATTTCGTGGTTGGCACGCCTTTAAACTAAGATTGAATGGAGAACCGCCAAAAAGATCAGTTACTAAAACAACCCCACCGCCAGTATCAACGTCATCAGCCGCACGACAAATTTCCACCTCTTTCTCAGCTCGATTATGATTTATTTCAATTGAAATTGCACGCACCCGTTGTTGCAAACCAACGACATGTTCCATGGCTTTAAGGTACTCACATGCAAGGCCTCCATGGGCCACAATAACAATCCCGATCAAACTGATGCCTCTTCGCGCCTACAACAGGTTAAAAACCCTGTCAAATAGACACTTACTGGCCCATGTGTGCAAGGGTGGATCCTAAGTATCTTAGTATGGCTAATGATTTTTTGGCTTATTAGCTATCTAAAAAAGAGAGAGTATTACAAATTCTTTTACCTTCAATTTCAAAAACTATCAAAATCGCGATTTTTATGGACATTTAGGATTAATTAAAGACTGTGCCTATTTAAATATCAGCAAAATTAGCTGCATAAATTACCAAAGTCTTACACCAATGGGTCATCCATATATACTACGTTGGATTTTTTCGAGAATGCTTTAAAATTTGCATGATAGCAGCAGGCCACGCTGGATTTTCAACTCGATACAGACATGGAAGCGTCTGGCCTAAAATCACTGTATTGTGCAGTTCTGGAAGACGTTTTGCTTCACACTGATCTAAATCGATAACTAATTTTATAACTGCGCCAGTATACGCAGCAGTAAGAACCCCAACACCGCGAAACTCGATAAGGCCTGCAATTTTTTCTGGTGGCTTAGCCCAGATTTCGTCGCCAAAAACAGTCAATACAGTTTTGTCATCTGCAATTAAATGCGCCCCTAAACTCATTAATTGCAGACACAAAGTTGACTTACCGCTACCTGAAGCGCCCAATACTAACACACCACTTTCCCCTACCGACACTGCACTAGCGTGATGCGTCGACTCCGTCATGCCAAACCTTTTTTACAAACAGTTTCACACAAGGACCAACCTCCAATGGATCAAATTTGATGTTAGCTTGTTATAAAAAATTTTACATCTGGATAACAACTATATCTGTTTTTGCGCCACTTAATCTGGACCTAAAATATTTCCAACTTTCGCACTGCTTTAATATCTATGGCACTTGTCTCATTTTTTGGTCAACGGTGTTGTTTCGGGTTTATAAAATTAAATCAAAGGAAAAAAACTGCGAATCAGCTAATTAATCTTATTGAAATTAAATTTGAAATACTTTGAAAAACCCAATCTACTTCAAACCCGCTGCTAAAGTTTGGTCCTAAATCGAACTGTTTGCGCAATCGGTAGTTATGAGAGCGCTAACTTGACGGAAGGAACCTATTCACATTGGGAATTCGCATGCTATGAGCCATCTAATTCTTGGCCTTTTTATTATCCACGACCGGCCTTAATGCGCAATTTGATATAAAAGCCGCATGACGGCATCAGGAGACACTCATGGCATTTGGACGGGTAAACCAACAGTTTCGGCTCGAGGATCAGGGAATTACAGGGCTTGGAAATATATATTATAATTTAATAGAGCCTACGCTGATCGAAAAAGCACTTGAGCGCAAGGAAGGGCAACTTGGTAAAGGCGGAGCTTTTTTGGTAACAACAGGGAAATTTACCGGGCGGTCTCCTAAAGATAAACACGTTGTAAAAACTGACGACGTCTCAGAGACTATCTGGTGGGAAAATAATAAAGCCATGTCACCAGAAGGTTTTGAAGCCCTGTACACCGATATGCTTGAGCATATGAAAGGCCGTGATTATTTTGTACAGGACTTAACAGCCGGAGCTGATCCGAGCTATTCGATAAACTTGCGCATGATTACTGAGTTAGCATGGCATGGCTTGTTCATCCGGCACTTATTAAGACGTCCAGATGCCGAAGATTTAGTAGACTTTAAAGCGGACTTTACGATTATCAATTGTCCAACTTTTCGAGCACATCCTGATAAACACAATTGTAGCTCAGAGACAGTCATCGCAATCAACTTCCAGAAAAAGCTCATTTTAATAGGCGGCACGGAATATGCCGGCGAAAACAAAAAATCAGTTTTCACTTTGTTAAATTATCTTTTACCTGATCATGGCGTCATGCCTATGCATTGTTCTGCCAACCATGCCCATGGTAATCCAGTTGATACAGCTGTTTTCTTTGGGTTGTCTGGTACAGGGAAAACTACACTTTCTGCTGATCCAGAGCGAATTCTCATCGGCGATGATGAACATGGTTGGTCAGACCGAGGAACATTCAATTTTGAAGGAGGCTGTTACGCAAAAACGATCAATCTTAGCCCCGAAGCTGAGCCAGAAATCTACGCCACAACTGAAAAGTTTGGGACTATAATTGAAAACATGATTTTTGATCCTGATTCTAAAACTTTAGACTTTCAAGATGACTATTTAACAGCAAATATGCGGTGCGCTTACCCTTTGCACTATATCTCGAATGCGAGTAAAACTTCGTTGGGTGGCCACCCCAAAAATATTATAATGTTGACGTGTGATGCATTTGGCATTTTGCCCCCCATTGCGCGGCTGACCCCAGCGCAAGCAATGTATCATTTTTTATCTGGTTTCACATCAAAAGTGGCAGGAACAGAACGCGGTATAACTGAGCCTGAACCGACTTTCTCTACCTGTTTCGGAGCACCGTTTATGCCACGCCGGCCGGAGACCTATGGCAAATTGTTACAAGATAAAATTTCAAACCATGGTGCTTCCTGCTGGTTAGTTAACACAGGCTGGACTGGTGGCGCATACGGTATTGGCAGCCGTATGCCAATCCGCGCAACACGCGCGTTACTTACAGCTGCAATGAACGGTATTCTGGCAGCCAGTAAATTCCGCAAAGATCCAAATTTTGGCTTTGATGTGCCAGTTTCAGTTCCAGGCGTAGCAGATATTCTCCTAGATCCACGTCGTACATGGAATGACGTAAATGCATATGATCAACAGGCAAAAAAACTTTTAGAAATGTTTTCAAGAAACTTTGAAAAATATCTGCCGTTTATTGACCAAGACGTCAAAGCCGCTGTCCTAGGGTAACTTTGTGCAAGTCTTTTCCATCTATTTTTATTACTTATAGTAGACTGAGTCGTTTAAAAGAAAATAGCACGTCGGAGTAAGTTTAAGGCAGCTACAAGTAGTACGAGTAAGGTCACTCGTTTGAATGTAGCTTGATCAATACTGTCAAGTACCTTGGTTCCTACCCACTGCCCAAACAGAGCAGGAAAAATTAAAGCTATGCTCAGCGGTACTGTTTCAATACGCAATACTCCAGAGCCAATATGCGCAAAAAAAAGGGCAACAGCACCTAGGCCATAAACTACACCCTGAATACGCATATGTTCTGTTTTCTCAGTACCCAGAGCCGTCAAATAAATCACTGTTGGCAGCCCCCACACACCGGCTATTCCGCCCATAAAGCCAGCTAGGATTCCAAAGCCAACTTCAACATCCACTCGTTGGCACACCAAAGTCAGTCGCCATCCTGCTAATTGCACAGACACAAAAAGAATTACCACTGCGCTAATAATGGTAAGCAAAATACTGATTGGTAGCAATTGTACTAACTGCGCGCTTAAGATTAATACAAAACATCCTACAATGAGATAGACCCCAAAACGCTTTGCTGAGATCCAAGCCGCGCAGAATCCTTGCCTGAGAGCTTGCGGTACATTAGTGACGAGTGTTGGGAGAATTAGGCCTGCCAAAGCAAGCTCTGGATCTAAAAATGACGATAATCCAGAGATAAGAACCAGAGGCATGGCGAAACCAACCACTCCTTTGACGAAACCCCCTACAGCAGCGATAATAAATGCTGCAAACCAAAAACTTGGAGAAAGAAGGTCAAAAAAAATATCCATTTTTACCTAATACTCCCCTAAACTAAACCTTGCTACCTTTGTAATTCATTATTCGAAAAGTAATAATAAAACTAAATTTTGTCTCAAAACGAATATTTGTTGCGCTGCCGCTGCAAAAAAGACTAAGATCTGCTGGCGATTGACGGGGATTAAAAGATGGCACACGATGGACAAGACATACACAGTTTAGCACCAGTTTTACTGAATGGCCTTTTAAAACTTACAGCGGCGTCACTCCCACCAGTTGATACTGTTGTAAACATTGCTCTAAGTCGTTTACGGACAAAGTTAAGCGTCAACGGACTTATTTCAAACGAGTTGTTAGAGCAGCACCAAACTGCTGCGCATGGTCTAGCGTGGCTATCGACCTATGCCGAAGCGCTTCGGCAAATGCAAAAATGGGCAGAAAAGTTAGATAATTCATCGAAATTTGGTGAAGTGGAAGCTCTCATACATCAGATCGCATTTAGCGAGTATCTAAGCCAGATCTATGGCGGTATTCAGATGAACCAAAGTGAATTTTTACGTCCACATGATATGGGGCTGACACATGCTGAAATAAGCACAATACTGATCCCGGAGTTCAGAATACTCACCGAAAGCGGCAATACCCAAGCCGTTCGGCTTCGTCTAGTTGAATTAATGCAAGATCGTAGCGCAGAAATCACTGTGGGTGCATCTGGACTCGATGATGAGTTAGAAATGATCCGAGAACAATTTCGACGCTATACCATTGAAAAGATAGAGCCATTTTCTCATGATTGGCACCTTAATGACGAACTAATACCAATGGGTGTAATCGAAGAGCTGGCTGAATTAGGCGTCTTTGGTCTTACAATACCAGAAGAATATGGTGGTTTAGGACTTTCTAAGGCATCGATGTGCGTCGTCAGTGAAGAACTGTCTCGTGGATATATCGGAGTTGGCTCTCTCGGAACACGGTCCGAGATTGCCGCGGAACTAATCATTGCGGGCGGCAATAAATCCCAAAAAGAAAAATGGCTTCCAAAACTGGCCAGTGCTGAAACACTACCAACAGCGGTATTCACTGAACCCAACACCGGTTCAGATCTGGGAGCTTTGCGAACCCGTGCTGTTAAATATAGCAATGGTGACTACAAAATTACTGGAAATAAAACTTGGATTACCCATGCCTCGAGAACACAGTTAATGACCTTACTTGCGAGAACGGATGCCAATACGACAGATTATAAAGGCTTATCAATGTTTCTGGCTGAAAAAATACCAGGAACTGATGAAGTCCCTTTTCCCACTGACGGGATGACAGGTGGAGAAATTAAAGTTTTAGGATATCGCGGAATGAAAGAATACGAGATTGCATTTGACAATTTCAATGTGAAAGCAGAAAATTTACTCGGCGAAAAGGAAGGTAAAGGTTTCAAACAACTGATGGAAACCTTTGAGTCAGCTCGCATCCAAACTGCTGCCCGTGCCGTTGGAGTAGCGCAATCAGCACTCGACCTATCGATGCAATACGCGATAGATAGGAAACAGTTTGGAAAATCTTTGATCCACTTTCCTAGGGTTGCCAATAAACTTGCTATGATGGCAGTCGAAATTATGGTCGCAAGACAACTGACTTACTTCTCTGCTTTCGAAAAAGATGAAGAGCGACGGTGTGATGTCGAAGCAGGTATGGCTAAGTTATTAAGTGCCCGTGTCGCATGGGCTGCCGCTGATAGTGGATTGCAGATACATGGTGGCAATGGTTTTGCGCTTGAATATAAAATCAGCCGCGTAATGTGTGACGCGCGCATTCTGAATATTTTTGAAGGTGCAGCGGAAATTCAGGCACAAGTGATTGCAAGACGAATTCTTGCATAAGGCGGTAACAAAACAGGCTGAAAGACAGTTCACGAACCTAAATGCTTGATTGACCACCTATCAGAAAATGGCACTATGCTGGGATGTTGACGTTTGCTGCTGCAGTATTCTTTTTGATTATTACGCCAGGGCCAGGGGTGTTGTCTGCAGCTGGAATAGGAGCAGCATACGGGTTTAAATCAGGTTTACGATACGTCCTAGGTCTTTTAATTGGTAATAATATTGTCATTATTGCCGTCGTTTCTGGTGTCGCGACACTCGTAGTTACAACTTCTTCAGTACGTTCGGTACTTTTCCTACTTTCAACGACTTATTTAATTTACCTCGCATTCCGTATCGCCTTTGCGGGCTCAGAATTAGCATTCATTACAGCCGATTCGAAGCCCGGCATACTGGCCGGAATTCTACTTCAAACGATTAACCCTAAAGCATACGTGGTCAATACAGCCCTATTTTCAGGGTTTAGTATTTTTCCTGAAGCGTTAGCTTCAGAAGTCATATGGAAGTTGCTAATTGTGAATGCTATCTGGCTGCCAATTCATTTTATATGGTTATGGCTAGGTACTATTCTAAAAAAGATGGATTTAAATACAAAATACCGAAAACTAATAAACATTATAATGGCAGCATCGTTACTCATAGTTGTTGCGCTGGCGTTTTTATCATTCTGATTACAAAACCACTAAATACTATTCTTTTGTAGCTAATATTATGTATGAATGACCAAAAGTCATATTCTATTGCATTTTACAGCGTATATAAATGTCATCATAATAATACATCAATTAAATTAACTTTTAACACCGCAATTATAGGTAATATTAAATGTCATTTAGACATTTAACTTTACTATTGAGCCTTGAATCAGTCTTTTTTAGTTTAACAATAAAATTTTTGATAATACCTAGCACCAAATAACAGATAAGCTGTTAAGCAAAACCATTAATATGGACCATGCATTGACTAGCTAGAAAACCCCCAAAGCATTTAATCAAAATAATTGGATGAATTACGAAATCATTTTTCAACTATATTTAGAATGAAATAACTGAGCCTAAATTGAAGCATAGAGAATTATAAAATGTTCTTTATTCGGATGCGGCAACATCTGAATACTTAAGTAATACTCCTGTGAAACTTAAACAAATGGCTAAAACGGAGGGCGGAAAAACAACTGAACTTATTCTGTCAAACAAGAAAAATTATTTCAAAAACTCCTTAAAAAAATAGTAATAAATTGGGCGCGAGCATCAGGCAAGGGGCGAGATCCCAAATTTGAAGCCATTCGTGAACACAAAAAATATCCAGTGGTTTCAAAAGCCTTTGCTATCTCAACATTAGATGCTTCCCCCTCACCTCGCAAAACAGGTGGTAGAGGCAGCAACCTGTCAGCCCACTCACCCGCTCCGTTCTCGGATACCGCACGACCTGACTTAGGAGAAACATAGATTAAATTTTCAGATAAACCTGTCACGGCACACTTACTCAAATCCAGTCCATAGCCCATGTCATTCAATAGAGCCATTTCCCATTGCAGATAGGCCAGAGGCCATAGTTCGTCCTGGCCCAACAAATCCATCAGTTGTTCAGTTTTATTATATAACTTAACATGCTGCTCTCGCTCTGGGAGACAAAAACTCAACAATGCAGTGACTGCATTCAAACCTGCCAATGCTAATCTACTATCCATCACCAACGCCGTCCGACTGCGCAAGGATTCAGCGGTGAAGCTTCCAATATGTTCTTCAAGCCTCGCTCGCCAGGAGACATGTAACTGTGCACCAGGCTGTAATATCGGTGCAATCTTGCGGCTTGTTCCACCTCTTACAACGCCAATATGGCGACCTTTGCATTCAGTAAAAACCTCAATAATAGAGCTACTTTCACCATGACGGCGAACTTTCAGCAAAATGCCTTCACCGCGCCATTCCACCTCAAGATAGCCCTTCATCATTTAGCATATGTCGCCCTTGTCGATCCTCAACTTCAATGACCCAAAGGTCAGGATCAAACCCACGTTGCGTAGCAACAGTTGCTTCCACATCCACCTCTGCACCACTAGTCAACTCGACCCAACGTCGCATATCCAACATTAAATCAAAACTGCGTTGAAAGAGCGTTGCAAAACCATCAAGAGTGTTCAACTTAACCAGAACTGCGCCTGCTGTATCATCACCATGGGCCACAACAAAACCAAGTATACCCTCGGCACGCAACCTCGTCAGATAAGCATCCACCCAAAATCGGGATGTTAGTCTAAGCACTGTATCTCTCATAGTTTTCTATTAATGTTCATTTTTTTAGGGTGAAACTATAATTAATTCAGGCATTGCCATCTTTAAAATTAAGTCCCATCTCAGAATAACGCTCCGACTCTTCTTGCCATCTCTCTCGCACCTTAACTTTCAAGAAAAGATGAACCTTACGTTCTAAAAAATTCATCAAATCCATACGTGAGGCTTTACTAATAGCCTTGATTGTCTCACCATTTTTGCCCAATACAATACCTTTGTGGCCATCGCGGCTTACATAAATGATCTGATCAATATGGACAGATCCGTCTTTCAGTTCTCTCCAGTTCTCTGTCTCAACTGTCAACTGGTAGGGTAACTCTTGGTGTAAACGCAGAGTTAATTTTTCACGCGTTACTTCCGCCGCAATCATACGCATTGGTAAATCCGCAACTTGATCTTCAGGATAGAGCCACGGACCCTGTGGAACTTGAACCGAAAGCCATACAAGGAAATCATGAACACCATGACCTTTTTCTGCTGAGATCATGAAAGTTTTTGCAAAGTCATAACGATCATTCAGATCTTTCGTCAGTTTAAGCAAGAAAGATGCTTCGACCCTGTCAATTTTATTAATAGCTAAAGCAACCGTCCGACCTTTACTAATATCGACCAAACCTTCAAGTATTTCCTCGACCCCCCCAGTTAAACCACGATGTGCTTCAATCATTAAAATAACAACATCAGCATCCGCAGCACCGCCCCAAGCTGCAGCCACCATAGCGCGGTCCAGTCGACGTCGCGGCCTAAATAGACCTGGTGTATCAACAAAAACAATTTGACTATCGCCTTCGATCGCAATGCCTCTGATCCGCGTACGGGTAGTTTGAACCTTATGGGTAACAATCGAAACTTTGGCACCGACTACTCGGTTAAGCAGAGTGGATTTCCCTGCATTAGGCTCTCCAATCAGCGCAACAAATCCAGCACGCATTTTCATGTGTCTTGTTCCAATATAGCCATAAGAGCCCTTGCCGCTCCCTGTTGCGCCTCACGTTTAGATCCAGCAGTCGCGCTACCTTTAACACCCGTACTCAGTTGCGCCATGATGGTAAATATTGGCGCGTGATCAGGTCCATTACGATCTATCTCAATGTATTCAGGCGGTGACAGACTTCGTGCTTGCGCCCACTCCTGCAGGGATGTTTTAGCATCACGAGCATCGTCGTCCACCTGTGTAATTCTATCCGCCCAAAGCCGTAAAACCATGTCACGGGCCGCCTGAAATCCTGCATCTAAATAAACAGCCGCAATTACAGCTTCAATAGCATCACCTAGCAATGCAAGTTTGCGGCGTCCTCCAGAAACTGTTTCCGAACGTCCCAAACGCACTACAGCACCAAGATCGATCTCCCGCGCCACATCAGCACAGGTTTCTTTCCGAACCAGAGCATTAAAGCGCGGTGCCAGAGCGCCCTCTGAAGCGTTTGGGTCGGCTTCGATAAGGGCTTGAGCCATTACCAAGCCCAAAACCCTATCACCAAGAAACTCTAACCTTTGATTATCGTTCCTCGTGGAAGATGACATCGACGCGTGTGTAACTGCTTCCACTAGAAGCTCTGGCGTGGAAAAGCTATATCCAATTCGAGCCTCAAATGCCCTCAATTCGCTCCCAAGCTTCACTCGATACCCTTAAAAAAACGATCCCTGCGCCAAGTCCAGAAAAATAACATTGACCTACCTGCTGACGAAAACATGATACGGTCTGCGCGCCCAATTAAATTTTCGTAAGGTACATAACCCACCCCTCCAGCGACTTGTGAAAGTCGACTATCAGAGGAATTATCGCGGTTATCACCCATAAAAAAATAGTTACCCTCCGGGACCCGATATACTGGTGTGTTATCGGCAGATTGATCACCAATATTCAAAACAATATGCTTGGTGCCATTTGGGAATGACTCGATAAAACGAGACTTGATACATTCAGCTCCGATACCGACTGGCCCGTTTTCGCATCTTGGTAAAAGGCGTTGAGGACCTTGGCGATCAAAGGTTTCAATAAACTCCCCATCAGGTTCCTGAGGTACAACCACACCATTCAAAAACAAAATGCCGTCTTTTACCTGGACCGTGTCACCTGGCAAACCGACCAAACGTTTGATGTAGTCAGAACCAGAAATTGGGTGCCGGAAAACAATAACATCACCACGCTCAGGATCACCAGCTAGAAAGCGCTTGTTATTACCACCGATGAAACCGCAGAGCTTTTTTGCATCCAGCCCTATGATTGGAATTGAGGGGCATGAGGCATAAGAAAACCCATATGCCATTTTATTCACAAAAAGAAAATCGCCAATCAATAATGTTTCCTTCATTGATCCCGACGGAATCCAGAAGGGCTGGAAAAACAAAGTGCGAAACACACCTGCAATCAATAGCGCATAAACGATAGTTTTTATCGTCTCTAAAATACCGTTTTCAGCTTTTTCTTTGACCGCCATGGAGGTTCTCCTGCTCGAGACTTCATAAAGGTTGGTTCATGCTTGCGCCATGCCAAACTGTCAAGCAGACAACAACAGGCAGGATGAAGGAGTTCGTTTTCTTTATTGGCACCTCAAAATCAAAATCAAATTTATTTAAAATAGGCTCAAAAAGACGATTTAATTAATTTCGAACTTCATCCATTAAACGACGCATCTCTTTAATTGCAGGATCAAAACCACGAAATATAGCTTCCCCTATGAGAAAGTGGCCGATATTCAACTCCACTACTTCTAAGAATGCTGCGACTGGCTGTACTGTTTCATATGTTAGACCATGACCAACATGCACTTCTAAGCCCAAGTCATAAGCAAAGCGGCTCATATCCCGAAGTGCCTCAAGTTCAATATTACGATCTTCGATACGGCCTTCATGATGTGCATCACAATATGCGCCAGAGTGTAATTCTATAACCTGCGCACCTATGCGACATGCAGCCTCGATTTGATGTTTATCAGGTGCAATAAAAATAGATACTCGGCAGCCTGCGTCCCGCAACGGTGCAACAAATTCAGCCAGCTTTTTCTCTTCCCGCACCACTTCAAGCCCACCCTCAGTTGTACGTTCCTCTCGTTTTTCTGGAACTATGCAAACAGCATGTGGTTTATGAAATAAAGCAATCTCTTGCATTTCGGCTGTAGCAGCCATTTCAAAATTTAGTGGAACTGACAGAATATTCATTAGCCCTTCGATGTCCGAATCTGAGATATGACGGCGATCTTCGCGCAAATGTGCCGTTATTCCGTCTGCGCCTGCTAGCTCCGCAATCCGAGCCGCTCGTAAAGGGTCAGGTGTCCCTCCACCACGCGCATTTCGAACAGTTGCCACGTGATCTATATTAACACCCAGACGCAGTTTTTTTTGCGATGCGGTCATAGTTTTTCCTTTACCTTTATAAAATCATCTATCGCTTTCAATGCCTCTTGAAAATGCATTAGCGTAAAAAACTGTAAACAAAAGTTTGATTATTTTGCGCGAAAGCATTTAGACTTATGTGCTTTTCATTTCACTCCGCTTTTGTCCGAGCTTCTTTAGCTTTTGCAGCAGCCTTCGCTTTCAAGGATTCAAGCTTAGCCTTTATCATTCCTTTTCTGCGGTGCTGATAGGCACGGATCAATGGCACAGACAAATAGTAGCACAGCGTTGCCACAATAATTCCTGGTAAAATTCCACCAATCAAATACGGAAAAAATATTTCATCAAAAAAAACTACTAGACTAGACCACTCTTGCTTTTGCCCAGTAAGAACGGCCCTCAGGTTAAACCAAAGATCACCACCTGCATCCATAAACTTTCCTGTAAATGAGCGCTCATTCTCTTCCGGCATTTCCGATCCCATTAACCAATGCCCCGATTGAAGCGAAATAACTCCGATCGGGAAATAGCTCAGAGGATTGCCAAAAAAAGTAGACATCAAAGCTGCCAAAATATTTCCACGATTTGCTGCTGCAATGCAGCATGCAATAATAAAGTGCAGGCCGTAAAACGGTGTAAAAGTTGTAAATACGCCAGCCCAAATACCACGCGCGATACGTTCAGGCTGGTCCGGCAGTCGTCTCACACGATGTTTGATGTAATGAAATGCGCGTCCCCACCCACCACGTGGCCAAATAGCTTCAAGCACAGCACGGAAAAACGGCTTGCGATCTCGGCGCTTGAATACCAAAGCCTTGTCCTTCTTTTCTAGCTCAGCTTACCGCAGCCTGCCCCACAGTGGGGGTAGGATTTCGGTAGCGTTTGATCGCAGCCACATCACTTTCAGCCTGAAGAGCAGCCATTAGGCTATGTAAATGTTTAGCATCCCGCAATTCTAAATGGATCAATAACCGGAAGAAGTCAGGTTTACGATCCTTGAACTCCAGATCTGCAATGTTTGCCTTTGTTTCTCCAATTAATGTGCAAATCCGTCCCAAAACACCAGTGTCATTACCAATAGTCAATTCTAGTGTGGCTCCATATACAGCCGGATGGGAGCCATCATGCCAATGCAAGTCCAACCAACGGCCAGGCTGGTGTTCGTATTCTGTTAAACGTGCACAATCAATAGCATGCACTATAACACCTTTACCTCGAAAAGTGATTCCAACAATGCGTTCACCAGGCAACGGTTCGCAGCAAATGGCTCTTTGGAATGACTGGCCTGATGACAGGCCGATCACAGCGCGTCGCACGTCAACAACTTTACCAGCCTGAGGGATTAAATCCGGATAAATAGATTGAACCACCTCTCGCCCGGTAAGTTCAGCAGATCCTAGACGCGCCAAAACTTCATCTACGCTTCCCAGACGTAATTGCTTTGTGGCGGCCTCTAATGCCTTATCAGTTACTTTTTTTCGTACATGCCCAAAAGCTGAGCGTGCCAGTTCTCGCCCAAGAGTTATAAAACGTTCTCTATCAGCCTCGCGCATAGATCTACGAATTGCAGTTTTCGCTTTACCTGTGGTTGCGATCTCCAACCATGTGGTTTGTGGTATTTGGCCTTCGGCCGTTATGATTTCAACCGACTGGCCATTTTTGACACGCGTCCAGAGGGGGACGCGCATTCCATCAACTTTGGCACCAACACAGGCGTTGCCTATGCGCGTATGGATTGCATAAGCAAAATCAATTGGCGTAGCGCCACGAGGCAACTTCACTACCTCTCCTTTAGGAGTAAAACAAAAAACTTGATCTGAATACATCTCAAGTTTAACAGCTTCTAAAAAATCCTGATGATTATCTTCACCATCAAACTGTTCTGTCAACTGCGCAATCCATTTGGCTGGATCAACAGCAAACGGGTTTTGAGATCGTACACCGTCACGGTAAGACCAATGTGCTGCAACACCACTCTCAGCTACGTCATGCATCTGCCGTGTCCGAATCTGTACTTCAACACGTTTACCATCACGTCCTGAAACAGTGGTATGAATTGAACGATATCCGTTTGTCTTTGGTTGACTGATATAATCTTTAAATCGCCCTGGTACTGCTCGCCATCTTTGATGAATTGCACCTAAAGCACGGTAAGTATCTTCTTCAGATTCGGTAATAACGCGAAAACCGTAGATGTCACTTAGGCGACTAAATGATTGATCTTTTTCCTTCATCTTACGCCAAATCGCATAAGGCTTTTTAGCTCGACCAAAGACCTCGGCTACTATGTCAGCCTTTTCCAATTCATACCGCATATCGCCAGTAATTCGCTCTATCACATCGCCAGTATCGCGTTGCATCGTAATAAAACGACGTATAATTGATGATCTACCTTCAGGATTCAGTACTTTAAATGCTAAATCCTCCAATTCTTCACGCATCCACTGCATGCCCATGCGACCAGCAAGTGGCGCAAAAATGTCCATAGTTTCACGAGCTTTTTGTAGTTGTTTATGCGCACGCATTGAGCGAATTGTACGCATGTTGTGAAGCCGGTCGCCTAACTTAACCAAAATAACCCGCATGTCCTTCGACATTGCGATGAACAGTTTACGGAAGTTTTCCGCCTGTTTGGTTTCTACGCTACTTAATTGAAGGTTAGTAAGTTTTGTAACGCCATCAACCAGTTGTGCTATGTCTTCACCAAAAGTATTAACCAAACCAGAGTAGTTAGCTTTAGTATCTTCAATGGTGTCATGAAGCAAAGCTGTAATTATTGTCGCGTCATCCAATTGTTGTTTTGTCAATATTGCCGCAACGGCGACCGGATGCATAAAATATGGTTCGCCCGAATGGCGAAACTGACCACGGTGCATTTGCTCACCAAATGAGTATGCCAGTTTGATCAGCCGTTTGTTCGTTTTTGGGTTATAGTCAGAGACCAGAGCAATTAACGCATCAGCAGAAATCATATGGCCTTTGCCTCTAGTGGATTAACTTTGACCTTGCGCGGCCATTAGTTGACGCAACAGCATTTCTTCAGACATGCTATCTTCCTCTGGTTTGTCCGGCTCCCCGCCCATGAGAAGTGCCATTTTATCTTCTTCGGCCTCATCCACTTCGATTTGCGTTTGGTTCGATTCAATCAGACGCTCTCTCAAATCATCAGCGGTCTGTGTTTCATCTGCAATTTCCCGCAACGAAACCACCGGATTTTTATCATTATCACGGTCGACCGTTACAGGAGAACCAGCAGACACCTCGCGGGCACGGTGTGCTGCAAGCATTACTAATTCAAAACGATTTGGAACCTTGTCAACACAATCTTCAACGGTTACACGAGCCATATAAGTCTCCAAACTTGGAATTGAATTAAAGTGGTTGCTTATGCCTGTTCCTATAAAATGGCAAGCCGGAAAAAGTTAACTATTGGATGTACTTTATCTGGTCGCGATCCTTGCTCGGAAGACGCTCAAGCATCTGTGTGACGGTCAGTTTAAGAATCGGATGCACCCACTGAGGCGCTATTTCCGCCAATGGCACTAAAACAAATGCGCGCGCATGCAGCCGAGGGTGCGGCAAAATCAACTCCTCTGGAGCGTAATTTTTTTGTTGCTCTAGGGGTAAGTTCATCCAGTGTCGAACAATCTCTGGACTAGGACAAACCACATCGCCAATGGCTAAAAAATCTAGATCTATTGCACGCTGTTCCCAACGCATAATTCGACTGCGACCCAACTTTTCTTCGACCGCATGAAGATTGACTAAAGTATCTTGTTCGGTCCAATTGACTAAAATCTCCAAAGCACCGTTTACATATTCCGGACCTGAACCTGCCGGAAAAGCTGGAGTCCTATAGAAGTGACTCTGGCCTTTAATTATAGCGCCTGCCGCAACCAATAATTCAATCCCTGCGAGAATTGTTTCTTCAGGAGACCCGCTTTTAGATCTCATATTTGATCCAACAGCAACAAGTACTGATGACTTTAATTGAAGTGGAATTTCGTCTGATTTAACTTTGTTAGTGTGGTGTGCCATGTTTGCTTTTACTTATTATGAGTAGTCTGTATTCTATACGTCTTTAGACAACCTATTTTGAGAAGTATCGCGCAATAAATAATTAGCGCAAATTTCTATTTAAGGAACGAGTTAATATGTTTTATAAAGACGAACGTTTAGCAATATTTATTGACGGTTCAAACCTATATGCATCATCAAAAGCACTCGAATTCGAAATTGATTACAAACTCTTGAAACAGGAATTTATGCGACGTGGTAAACTACTCAGAGCTTTCTACTACACTGCATTGCTGGAAAATGATGAATATTCTCCCATTCGACCTTTGGTAGACTGGCTGAACTACAATGGTTTCACAATGGTTACTAAGGCTGCCAAAGAGTATACTGACAGCATGGGACGGCGTAAGGTAAAAGGAAACATGGACATAGAGCTGGCGGTGGACGCGATGGAATTAGCTCCTCGGCTTGATCATATTGTTCTGTTTTCAGGCGATGGTGACTTTCGCCCTTTGATTGAGAGCTTACAACGTCAGGGCGTTCGCGTTTCTGTAGTTTCCACTATAAGAAGCCAGCCACCTATGATTTCTGATGAATTAAGAAGACAAGCCGATAACTTTATAGAATTAGATGAATTAAAGGATGCGGTAGGTCGGCCATCACGGGAAGATTCAGTCGATGATAATGTTCAGTATCAAGATCATAGCTAAATTATTTAACATTGCCTCCAACTTATTTGCACAATTATTTTTGGCACAACAAAAAGGAGGTTCCAACATTTCAATGCCTGTTCTCTAAATCTGAACATTCAGGAAGAAAATAGAATGTAAGGAGATTATGACGGTCAGCCTTTTACATCTGAAGCTCAGCAATACTTTGAGCCGTAACATATATTTTTTTGTACAAATCATTTTCAGCACCAATATAGTCGCATTCCTTGCTATCTTTTCATTAACTACAATATAAATAATGCCATGCTATATTTTGTGACAAGCATTAAAGTCAGCATTTTTAGATAAACAATTACAGGACTGGACGCACAGCGCGGGGTTAAATACCTACGGAAATAGGGAAAAGGACTTAGCCAATGAAGAAGACGCCATTAACCTTATATCTAGCTGCACCCAGAGGATTTTGCGCAGGCGTGGACCGTGCCATAAAGATTGTCGAGGTCGCATTGGGGAAATGGGGAGCACCCGTATATGTTCGCCATGAGATAGTTCACAATAAATTTGTTGTGGACGAATTACGGAAAAAAGGTGCAGTATTTATAGAAGAGTTGGATGATTGCCCAAATGATAGACCCGTAATTTTTTCGGCGCACGGAGTTCCCAAATCTGTCCCAGCCAGTGCGGCAGCGCGTGAAATGTTATATGTTGACGCCACCTGCCCATTAGTAAGCAAAGTACATATTGAAGCCCAACGGCACTCAGACAATGGTCTCCAAATGATTATGATTGGCCATGAAGGTCATCCTGAAACTGTTGGAACTATGGGTCAACTACCTACCGGTGAGGTCATTTTGGTTGAAACAGTAAAAGATGTTGCAGTTATACAAGTACGGGACCCAGAAAAGCTTGCTTTTGTTACTCAAACAACTCTATCAATTGATGATACAGCAGATATTGTAATTGCCTTGAAAGATCGCTTTCCCAATATTGTTGGTCCTCATAAAGAAGATATTTGCTACGCTACCACCAACCGCCAAGAGGCTGTCAAAGCAATGGCGCCAAAATGTGATGCAATACTAGTCGTCGGTGCGCCTAATTCGTCAAATTCTAAAAGATTAGTTGAGGTTGGAGAACGAGCAGGAGGTTGCTATTCTCAACTGGTGCAACGAGCAACCGATATTGACTGGCGCAGCTTAAATGGGATTACTTCGATTGGCATCACTGCGGGTGCGTCTGCTCCAGAACTACTAATTAACGAAGTTATAGATGCATTTCATAAACGTTTTGACGTAACCATTGAAAAAGTAGAAACAGCCATAGAAAACGTTGAATTCAAAATTCCACGTATCCTTCGAGAAGTTGGCCGATAGACAGTATTGGTCATCTACAATTACAAGCATAATTGTTTACTTTTATGCTGTACGGCCGAGGAGAGGTGTCGGCATCGATCTAGCGCCACAAAAGATCTTATTACTCTCTGTTCTGTATACTTAAATTGATCATTATTCTCCGAGGACAAAATCTATTATGTAAATAGCAATTACAAAAATACTTAAAAAGCTCATATCAAAAATAGATTTTATCAGCTAATGGCAAAGCAATGATACAAATACCCCGCGCACCCCTTTTACTTGGACTTGCAGGATTGATACCTTTTATTTGGGGTGCTTTAACCGTCTTAAGCAATGATCTAGCTGTGCTTGGATTGCAGAGTGTGGGTCCACGTTTCATTGGACCTTATGTACAGTTATTTTATGGGTCAGTAATTTTAGCATTTATGTCAGGAGTATTATGGGGCTTTGCAACCAAAACCCACGGCAAACAAGCCTGGATTTGCTATGCATTGTCAGTATTACCGGCTCTTTGGGCTTTTTTCATGACCGGCGGTGGGCCCAAAAGCGCCGGCATCAATCTCATATTTGGGTTTAGTGGCCTTTTACTACTAGATTATGCGTTCAGTTGTTGGGGTTTAACACCTAATTGGTGGATGCCTTTAAGAATTCTTCTCACAATAATCGTTATCGGCTGCCTAATATTTACGGTACAATAATGAATGATTTTAAAACCCTTTCTGTCTATGCATCACACGCCCAAAAATATGACGCTCTCACAAATCATGAAGTTAAGACTGATCCATTGCTAGAGCGTTTCATTTCAGGTATACCAAACGGCGGTCGTACGTTGGATATTGGTTGTGGTCCTGGTAATTCTGCGGGAATAATGGCAGCTAATGGCCTTCAAGTAGATGCATGGGATCTTGTATCAGAGATGCTTCAACTTACTCAGCGTTTTCCCGGTGTTTCAACCCGCCGAGCAGGTTATGCTGACTTGGATTCATTCGATTTATATGACGGGATTTGGTCTAATTTCTCAATGCTGCATACACCACGTTCTGCATGGCCACTCCAAATGAAAGCCATCAAAAAAGCTTTATGCCCAAATGGCCTGTTTCACATTAGCCTAAAACTTGGAATAGGCGAAAAGCGTGATAAAATTGGACGCCTGTACTCTTACGTCACTGAAAATGAATTGAATGACCTTCTTCAAGCAGCAGGATTAGAGCCCAAGTTTACAGCTTACGGGCGTAACAAGGGGTTAAGTGGAGAAATAGCTGATTGGATTGCGGTACAGGCTCGTGGCTGATCTTTTTGCATATACTGACGGAGCTTGTTCCGGAAACCCGGGGCCAGGAGGATGGGGCGTACTTTTGATTGCAATGGATGGCTCAAACGTGATGAGGGAGCGAGAATTAAAGGGAGGAGAAAGCCAAACAACAAATAACAAAATGGAATTAATGGCAGCTATTTCTGCACTTGAGGCTTTAACTAAACCATCTAATATCACTATCGTGACTGATAGTAATTACGTCAAAAACGGAATTACAATTTGGATCCATAACTGGAAAATAAATGGCTGGAAAAATGCAGCAAAAAAGGCTGTAGCTAACGCCGTTTTATGGCAACGTTTAGATATCGCGCAGGCCAATCATACTGTTTCTTGGAGATGGGTCAAAGGCCATGCAGGTAATCCTAACAATGAACGTGCCGATGCGTTGGCCCGTGCGGGTATGTTGGTTTTTAAAACAATATAAATAATCATAAAGCATCAACTACTATCAAATCTATTCAGCAAATTAATAAGAGCTTAAAGGAGTAGATTACTGACCCTGCTGCTAATGTGCCTAATCAAAAAAGTATTGAGCTCTGAAATTTTCAAATACATCTATGAATATTAGACCAATTAGATGAAATCTGTTAATAAAATTTGCTTAACAGTCTCCAGAATTTATAATTCTAATTGGTTAAGGTAGAGCCTCATTCATAAGCTATTAATTTAATATTGTACCAGGCGGCAATGGATTACCGCGTAAGAAATCTTGAGTTTCCTGACTTTCCCTACCAGCCTTTTGCAAACGCATCAACTGAACTGCTTCCGGCTGACAAGCCACTGTCAAAGCGTCATCTAGCACTAAACCTGAAACGCCAGAGGCTTGGTTGAGTTGAGATTCAAGCACTTTAATACGAACGCCTTTATGTTCAAACCAAGCTCCAGGAAAGGGAGATAAACCACGAATTTTTCTGTCCACCTCTTCAGCCGATTGTGACCAATCAATGAGCGCTTCCTGCTTTTTTATTTTTTTGGCATAAGTCACGCCCACACTTGATTGCGGGTTTGATGGCAACGCAGATAAATCTTCTAAAGCCAGAACAATCAAAGAAGCCCCTATTTCTGCCAAATGATCATGAAGGGTCGCGGTTGTTGAATTGGCCTCGATTGGTAGGGTTTTTTTCAATAAAATAGGCCCATTATCTAACCCAGCAAGCATTTGCATGATGCAAACGCCCGTTTCCTGATCACCAGCCATAATAGCACGATGAATCGGAGCAGCGCCGCGCCACCGAGGTAGCAAACTTGCGTGGATATTTAAGCAGCCCAAAGTAGGAGCATCTAATATAGTCTGAGGTAAGATAAGACCATACGCTGCTACCACAGCAACGTCAGCGTGAAGTGCTGAAAAGGCTTTCTGATCATCCTGAGATTGAAACGATGTTGGATGCCTGACCATTAATTCAAGAAAATTAGCGCGAATGTGAACCGGACTACAACGCTCTTTTTTACCTCGGCCTGCAGGCCGAGGGGGCTGCGTATAAACGCAGACAATATCATGGCCAGCCTTATAAAGACGGTCCAATGCAGCAACCGAAAACTCCGACGTGCCCATAAAAATTAGTCTCATCTTATCCCCTCACAAATAAGATATTTCAGCAACTTAATATAATCTCTAAACTCCATATAATTTTTAAATTTTGCTTCAAAAGAATAATAATTAATTATTTTATTTCAGTTGGTAAAATATCAACTCCCAATCATCCAGCTCTATTGGCATAAATCATAATAAAAATTTATAAATTTTCACGCGCTCGTTCACGTTTAAACTTGATCATCTTGCGCGTAATCATCTGGCGCTTAAGAGGTTTGAGATAATCAATAAAAAGCTTGCCATCCAAGTGATCAATTTCATGTTGTATGCAAGTTGACCATAATCCAGACATTTCTTCGCTTTGTTCTTTCCCATCCCGATCAATCCACTTTACCTGCACTTGAGCAGGACGGGTCACTTCAGCAAATTGTTCTGGCATAGACAAACAGCCTTCTTCATAAACACTGATTTCTTCCGAGCTTGCAACTATCTCAGGATTAAACATTATTAACGGACGCGGTGCGTTAGTGTCTGCCTTGACGCAATCCAAAACGACTAATCGTTTTAGAATACCAACTTGCGGAGATGCCAGGCCTACACCAGGCGCTCCATACATAGTTTCGAGCATATCATCAGCTAATAAACGTAAGTCATCCGTCAAATCTGAAATATAAAGAGAGGTTTTTTTAAGGCGTGGGTCGGGGTGTAAAATAATAGGACGTTTCATGAAGTTGTGTTTAGGGTATGGTAACGCTTGCTGCAATGCGCACTTACACGAGAAACTTTTAGTAATAACGTCATATCTATTACAAATTAGGGGATCCCAGAATGAATTTCGACGAAATCTTAGACCGCCGTGATACACATTCAAGCAAGTGGGATACGATGGAAAAAATATATGGTGTATCGCCCAGCGATGGGCTCGCCATGTGGGTGGCGGATATGGACTTTCGCTCACCACAGGGAATCTTAGATACTTTGCAGACGCAAATTGAACATGGTATATTGGGATATTTTGGAGATGACCGCGAGTACATTGAGTCTATTCAATGGTGGATGGATACACGCCATGGCTGGTCAGTTGATTCTGAAAGTATTTTTTCCACTCATGGCTTAGTCCATGGCGCAGCCATGTGTATTGATACTTTTACTGACCCTGACGATGGTGTCATACTTTTTACGCCAGTCTACCACTCATTCGCAAAAGTAATCAAAGCCAACAATCGTCGTGTAGTTGAATGCGAACTTGCTCAGGTTAATAACCAGTATAAAATGGATTTTGATACCTATGACGCGCAAATGGATGGAACAGAGAAAATGTTAATTCTGTGCTCTCCACATAACCCTGGCGGACGCGTCTGGACAATAAATGAGTTGATCCAAGTTGCTGCATTCGCCAAGCGTCACAACCTAATTATTGTATCTGACGAAATTCATCATGATATAATCATGCCTGGTAACAAACACATTCCAATGGCGTTTATTGACAGTATTCAAGATCGCCTGATTATGATGACAGCTACAACAAAAACTTTTAATATCCCCGCAACACACGTTGGTAACGTTATAATCCATGACCACGCCTTACGCAAAAAGTTTGCTAAACGCATCACAGGCTTAGGCCTTTCACCCAATGCATTTGGCATGTCCACAGTGCCCGCAGCATATTCGCCAGAAGGCGCTGTATGGGTTGATGAACTAATAACTTACCTAAATGAAAATCGCAGGATATTCGATGAAAGTATTAATGCCATCCCTGGCCTGAAATCAATGCCCCTTGAAGCAACATATTTATCTTGGGTCGACTTTAGCGGCACTGGCATGACACGCGCAGAATTCACTCACAGAGTTCAAAGGCACGCAAAAATCGCCGCAAACCATGGTTTAACCTTTGGCAAGGGTGGAGATAATTGGCTACGATTCAATATCGCAATGCCGCGTGTTCGTATTCAAGAGGCAGTCGATCGTCTAGCCCAAGCATTTCGAGACCTGCAATAATCAACAAATAATGAATAGTGACATAAGAAAATCTAATATACCGCCACACCCTATTACCTTAACTATATTGGCCCGTGTAATCATGAAACCAGTATTACAAACGCACATCGCACTACAGCCAGTGTTTGTAAAAAGTCTTTGATTTATAGAGCTAATTGTGAAGCAATTAAAACAAACAAGAAGTTGAAATTTTTTTACTCGTTTAATTCAAGTATGAAACTCAAGCTTTTCAATTAAAGCAAATGGCACACCTTCTAAAATCTCAAAATCAACTGTAGCCTACTTAGTTAAAGATGTAAGGCTATTGAGCTCAAAATGCATTTTGCCATTCTCCTCTTTTGAAATTATAATTAAATAACCAAATGAATGTGTTTCTCCATCGTAAAGGTTCACAAATCCTCGCAGGGGTGGAGCCCTTTCTGCATAAATAGAAACATTGTTTTCCAGAGGCGGAATACTCGTTGGGAAGTTCCGGTAGCGTCCAAACACAGACCTGAACAAGTCTTCATCACAGCAAGTCGGGCACTATCCAGTTTGATTTGAAAATCCTTTGGCACAAAAGTTATCCAAAACATATTTCCCTATACTCTCTATAAAATGAGACGTAATTCTTATTTTATAGAGAATTGAACAGTAAAGACTGTGTGGTAATGGAGAGCGGATACACGCTCCATAAAATGTAATTTATCGCAAATAATGCAAAGTTAAGAATTGTAACAGCTTGACCGATAGATAACCGGACCGCTATGCCCTCTCTTTCAAGGCGTGAAAAGCTGGAGGCGATACTTGACTACTTTTTTACTACTTACCTTTGCACTATTATTAGATGCATATGCAGGTGAACCACGTTGGCTTTGGTCGCGCATTCCGCATCCTGCAGTAATAATGGGAAGTGCCATTGAATCTTTGGATAATGCGTTAAACAAGTCTAGTGGGGCAAGACCCGAGGGAACTATCGCAATCCTATTACTTGTCACAGGTGCAGGTATAATTGGCTGGATAATTAGTTTACTCGGGCCACTGGTCTCCATCTTGGGTGTCGCTGTTTTGTTGGCACAAAAGTCTTTAATCGACCATGTTCGAGCCGTAAGCAATGGCTTGCGCCAGTCAGAGATGTCAGGCAGCCAAGCTTTGGCCCGAATAGTGGGGCGAGATGTCAATCAACTTACTCCTCCTGAAACTGCGCGAGCTGCGATCGAAAGCTTAGCAGAAAATTTTAGTGATGGTGTGATTGCGCCTGCGTTTTGGTTTCTTATCGCCGGTTTTCCAGGGATTTTAGTCTACAAAACAGTGAACACCGCTGATAGCATGATCGGCTACCGCACAACGCGATATGCAACCTTTGGATGGGCAACCGCTCGCCTTGATGATTTTCTAAACTGGATACCTGCACGTATTGCGGCGTTACTCATCGCTTTAGCTGGACAGTCTACAAAAAAATGGAATTATATAGCCATGGACGCAGTACGTCACAGATCTCCAAATGCAGGTTGGCCAGAGGCTACTGTGGCTCATTCTCTTTCGATCGCATTGGCTGGACCCCGGAGTTATAATGGAAAAATACAAGATCTTGCTTGGCTAAATGGCAAAGCTCGACATGATCTTGATTCAGTGGACATTGATGCCGCCATTTTTTTGATTTGGAGAGCTTGGGGTTTGGGACTTGTGATAACTATACTCGCCGGAGGACTTTTATGGATATTCTGAAACAATTTGTCCTGATAGCCACACTTGGACTTTTACCACTGAAAACAGAGGCGCAATGTGGAGGACCATTCAAAGCATTCAAAGAAGGTCTTAAATCAGAAGCTGTCTCACTCGGGATCAGTGCAAAGACGGCCGATATGTTCCTTTCAAGTGTTCAGCAAGACAAAACTGTGCTTAGGGCAGACAAAGCACAAGGAGTATTCCAAAAACCCTTCACTGATTTTTCACGACGTTTAATATCACAGCACCGATTGAAAGTTGGCCAATCTAAGGCCACAGAGTATGAGACAATATTCAACAGGATCGAAAAACTCTATGGTGTCAATCGTCATGTGCTTTTAGCCTTTTGGGCATTCGAAACCGACTACGGTGCTTTTCAGGGAGATTTCAATACTGCCAATGCACTAGTGACATTGGCCCATGACTGTCGCCGCCCAGATTTATTTCGCCGCCAAGCTCTTGCTGCTATAGAGCTCTACAGCACTGGAGATTTTGACCCACGGACGACAACAGGCGCTTGGGCAGGTGAGATTGGCATGGTACAAATGCTTCCTGAGGACATACTGTATAATGGTGTCGATGGGGATGGAGACGGTTCTGTTCGGCTTAAAACTTCCGCACCTGACGCCCTTATGTCAGGAGGCAAAATGCTACAACAATTGGGTTGGCGTAAGAATGAACCATGGCTGCAGGAAGTCACTGTACCAACAGACATGGATTGGGGTTTAAGTGGTATCAGCGTAAAACTGCCAATTTCTGAATGGCAAAAAATGGGTGTTCAAGCACGACAGGGACAATTGGCTAACCTTCCAGCAGCATTGATTCTACCAGAGGGTCATAAAGGACCAGCATTTTTGGCATACCCAAATTTTGACGTCTACTTCGAATGGAATCAATCTTTTACATACGTCCTTACCGCCGCGTATTTTGCCACGCGTCTCGCAGGCGCACCAAAGTATCAGCTTGGTAATCCAGCCAAAGGTTTAAGCACTACTCAGATGAAACAGTTACAACGTGAGTTGCAATTACGTGGCTACAATGTTGGAAAAATAGACGGTATTCTAGGGGCCGGCACACGCGGTGCCGTACAAGCTGAACAAGGTAAGCGTGGCCTGCCAGCTGATGCTTGGCCTACGGAAGAATTACTTTACAAGTTTTAGTGTTACCACACTACACTAAAAGAATTCAAAAATGTTAGTATTACAAGTTAATGCATATTAGCAATTCAGTCGCCAAACCTAAGAATAAAATTTCAGCCCGAATAACCTGTTCATTATAATTCACGCGACCAAAGTTTCGGCATTCTTTAAATCAACTGATACCAATTGACTAACGCCTTGCTCAGCCATAGTCACGCCAAACAAACGATTCATCCGTGCCATTGTCACTGCGTGGTGCGTAATTATTAGGAAGCGAGTGTCTGTCCTACGGCACATCTCATCCAACAGATCGCAAAATCGTGTAACGTTAGCATCGTCTAACGGAGCGTCAACTTCATCCAAAACACATATTGGGGCAGGGTTAGCCAAGAACACCGCAAAAATTAATGCCATTGCTGTAAGTGTTTGCTCTCCACCAGACAGTAAGCTTAATGTCGACAATTTTTTTCCCGGTGGCTGACACATTATTTCCAATCCAGCTTCCAGCGGATCATCACTCTCAACCATGACTAAATTAGCTTCACCACCACCAAACAAGTGGGTAAACAAAAGGGCGAAGTTAGAGTTTACTTGTTCAAATGCAGTCAATAATCGCTCACGACCTTCTCGGTTTAGGCCGGCAATACCACTACGCAAAGTCTTTATTGCTTCTTCAAGATCAGATTTTTCAGACACCAATGCATCATGTTCTTTCTGAACTTCCTTGGCATCTTCCTCAGCGCGTAAGTTCACCGCCCCAAGTGCATCTCGCTGACGTTTCAAACGATTTACTTCTACTTCCAACTCCTCCATCTCAGGTATTACATCCAGCGTTACACCCAATAAAGTCAGCAGTTGGTTTGGTGTTTTTTGATGCTCATCTGCGATACGTTCAGCAGCATGCGTAACAGTCTCATGCGCCGCTTCCATTTTAGCGTCAGATCGGGCACGCGCTTCGCGCGCTTCTGAAGCGAAGCGTTCATTTTCACGCTCAGCATAAGTCGCATCACGCAACGCGCCCTCAGCCTTAGAAAGTGCATCAGAGACTTGCGCTTTCCGTAACTCCGCAACTTTTATCTCATACGAAAGAGTTTCACGTCGCTCCGCAAGCTCGGCAGGTAAAGCCTGAGCAGCAACTAATTCGACCTCTGAAGTTTCTTTACGCTCTGTCAGTTCAGCCATTCTTTTTTCAGCAGTAAGACTACGGTGCTTCCACCCACTGACTTCTGTCTTAATTTCCTGAGCACGCTTAATTCGAGATTCTCCAGTCCGGCAAAGATCATCATGGGTGGACCGACGGGTCATCATCGTAATACGTGCCGCTTCGACAGTCATGCGTAGGTCTTCTATCTCTGTACGCGCAGTATCCAGGTTTGGCAGTTCATCCAAAGCGCTATCTGCCTCTTTTACTCTAGCGCGTGCAGCCATAGCATCCTCTTCATGCCGCGTGACAGCCAACCCAAGAGATTTTAGCCGCCCAACTGCCAAATTGCGATCAGCCTCTACCCGGCTTAAAGAACGTGCAGCTTCAGCTAACAACCGATCAGCTTCGCGCCGCGCAAAGCGCGCCTGCTTATCAGCATCTGCCAAATCAGACAAACGGACAGTAAGCGTCTCATGAGCTTGTCTAGCCCCATCAGCACGAGCAGTTGCACGTTCTAAAGACTGTTTGAGTTCTTCCAAACGGTTTAGCTGTTGTAAGCGGAGCGCGGCAGAACTAGGAGCATCCTCGGCCCAGGCGCGAAAACCATCCCATCTCCAAAGGTCACCTTCGAGAGAAACAAGGCGTTGGCCAGGCTTTAATGATGATTGTAAACGTTGCGCATCATCAGAATCTACCAAACCTATCTGGCTCATTCGACGAGCCAAAACATCAGGAACTGATAAATGCTGCGTCAGCGGTGTTACGCCCTTCGGCAGTGATTGTTCGTCATCATATGGTCTCAAAACCGTCCAACCAGATGGGCCGTCTGCATCAACTTCTGGCGCTCGCAAATCATCAGCAAGAGCTGCACCAAGAGCTTTTTCAAATCCGTGTTCAACCTGCAGCCGATCCAATATCTGGCCATCTTCGGACGTTTCTCTGGTAACAAGCTTTGCTAAAGCTCCTGCTTCGGCCCGTAAAGCATTCATCTCTCCTTCAGCTTCAGATCTTTCAGCACGGGCATCAGCTTCAAGAGACTGTGTTTCTGCCCGCGCATCCTCAGCCAAAACAAAACTCACCTCGGCAGTTTGCGCTGCTGCCTCAGCCTGCTCTTCTGTCCTACGAGCAATTTCAAAATCTAATTCAGCTTGATCTAAAGTAGATTGACTGGAAACTACCGCTGCGCCAGCTTTTTCTGCTTCTGCATCAGAATTTATCTGAATTTTACGATTATCTTCAAGCAACCGCTGTGCAGAACTATGGCGAGCAGCCAAGCGGGCGACATCTTCTGTTTTTTCTGACAGATCAATTTCACGATCTTGTAAAACTTGTTTTGCCTCTTTAGCAGATCCAGTAGCATCTGCCAATTTTTCGATGTGGCCCTCACTTGCTTTAGCAATTTCTTTGGCTTCCCATTCTAATCGTGCAACAGTCTCTGCGGCATCGCGGTTCAATCCACCTTCTCGATCGATATCAAGTATCAATTGAGCAACCCGCTGAGTTAATGTTTCGATCAGTTGAATAGCCTGAACTTCTTGATCACTCAGAGTATCACGTTGCACAAATAGCCTTTGCGTAACAGCTGCTGCAATCGCATCTTCTTCTCTCAGAGCTGGCAAAGCTCCTTCTGCAGTTTCGCGCACTTTCACCGAACTACGCACTGCTGCCTCTGCCTGAACGGTACTGGATGTGCATTCGATCAACTCTCGTTCTATTCTTGATTTCGTAGTATCTGCCTCGTGCCAACGACGATACAGCAACTGCCCTTCTACACTACGTAAGCCTTCACCGATCTCACGGTATCGCAGCGCCTGTCTAACCTGACGAGCTAATTGCAACAACTGAGATGCCAATTGTTCAACCACATCATCAATACGAGCTAGGTTTTGTTCAGTCGCATTAAGCTTCAATTCGGCTTCATGTCGGCGTTGATAAATACCAGAAATCCCAGCTGCTTCTTCCAAAATACGGCGACGATTCTTAGGTTTTGCATTGATTAATTCGGCAATCTGACCTTGTCGAACGAGCGCAGGGCTGTGCGCCCCAGTAGACGCATCGGCAAAGAGCATTTGAACATCACGCGCTCGCACATCCTTACCATTTGTTTTATAAGCACTTCCAACGTCACGAGTGATACGGCGAACGATATCTATTGAATCAAGCTCATTAAATCCAGTAGGGGCTAAACGTTCAGAATTATCTAAGTACAGACTGACTTCAGCAAAATTACGTGCTGGACGCGTGGCAGCACCTGCAAATATGACGTCTTCCATGCCACCACCACGCATTGCAGTAGGTCGATTTTCACCCATTACCCACCGTAACGCTTCAAGTAAATTCGACTTACCACAACCATTGGGTCCAACTATACCTGTCAATCCATCTGCAATGATCAGATCCGTTGGATCAACAAAGGATTTAAAGCCTGTAAGTTTAAGTTTAGAAAAGCGCAAAATCTGTTGCCCCAATTATAACTTGCCGTCTAATTTGACCGCGTCATCACAGGCCTGTCAATGCTTATGCACCACTTATTGTGGATGGCGACAGGTCATCCACGAGATTTTGCGGCCTTTAATTACTTTAATTGGTAAACTGTTTACTTGAAAAAAGAACAAACTCAAGCTTGTTACCCTGTAATAGAACCAATGAAATTACTTAAAAATAATATTATTTTCTACTAATTATAACGAGACTGCATCGAGCTATTATCTGCATCACCCGAATACTCTTCGAGGACATATAACAACGAACCAGCGTTTTCCATCAAGACATTCTATGACAAAGTCATTACCCTTTTAGGCGAGATTTAGATTAAATTATCTTAAATCGCTTGTTCAAGTTTGATGTGTATAGGCGTGATCAAAAATCAGGGAAATAAGCAACCTTACATGATTCAAAAACAGCCAATTAACAGAGTAACGACACTTACGCATTTGACAGGGATTTGTTGTATTCGAAATCTATTGGTCATATAATATTGCCGATTCCAGAAGGAGTTGATATGCCTTTTCGCCCTGTACAACCTGAAAAAATTTCTTCTGCGGTAGTGCATCAAATAGAGCAATTAATATTGCGAGGTATCCTAAGGCCAAGCGAACGCCTACCATCAGAACGAGAACTTGCCGACCGCATGGGTGTATCACGGCCATCCCTTCGCGACGCAATTGGATCCCTGCAGAATTCTGGCTTATTGACCACACGTGCCGGAGCAGGAATATTTGTTGCAGATGTACTTGGCTCAGCGTTTTCACCGGCACTCACAAAACTTTTTCGTCGACACAAAGATGCAGTATTTGATTATTTGAGTTTTAGACGGGATATAGAAGGCTTGGCCGCCGAACGTGCCAGCAAAATGGCTTCAGACACAGACTTAACACTAATTAATACCATATTTAAAAAAATGGATAGCGTACATCCAAATAGATCGCCTGACGAAGACGCTAAACTTGATGCGCAGTTTCATATGGCGATTATCGAAGCTAGTCACAATGTTATCATGCTTCATATGATGCGTTCAATGTTCGAGTTATTGCGGGAGGGCGTATTCTATAATCGCCAAATAATGTTTAAACAGCGCATCACTCGAAAAGCTCTGTTAGATCAACATAGAGTAATTAACCATGCTCTGCAGGACCGCAACCCTAATGCAGCGCGTACCGCAATTCACGACCATCTGGATTATATAGAATACTCACTTCGTAATCAAATGAATGCTGACCAAAATGAGGAAATAGCACTACAACGTCTAGACCAAGAAACGACTCGGCTAGATCAATAAATCTACAGCTTTTAGTTTCTTTTAATAAGACCAAAAAGATCTTCTATGAGAAAACAGAAGCGCCTTTGAAAAAGACGTAACAAAAAAATTCAGATGCAAACACCTTAACCTGACTACAGTTAATGCAGTTTGGCATCCACCTCTGCGATTGCATTATCAATTAAGGAATTTGCATTAGCCGCAGTCATTTGGTTTTTAATAACATCACGCGCCGCAGTAACAGCTACAGAGATCGCCCTATCACGCACTTCTTTAACAGCCTTTGATTGCGCTGAGACTATCTGTTCCTCCGCAGCAATGATCCTGCGTTCAACAGAAGCACTAAGATCAATACGGGCCTGCTCCGCTGTAGCTTCAGCATCGGCCTTAGCCTGAGCAACAATGCGATCAGTTTGATCTTGAACCTCTTTGTTCCTTCGCTCATATGAAGCCAGTAAACTTTGCGCCTCTTCTCGTAAGGCCCGTGCCTCTTCTAACTCTGACTTGATAGCTAGTGACCTATCATCGAGTATTTTAGCCAACATCCCTGGCACTTTAAAATATACTAAAACTGCCAAAAATATTATAAATGCTAACAACACAACAAAGTCTGTGTTGGAAAAACTCAAGAAAGGGCCTTTTGCTGCGAAAGCGGGTGAAGCTGAAAACAACGCAACAAATATGGCAGCAAGAATTTTCGTTTTCATCTGGCCGAACCTTTCATCTCTGCGGACACCGCCAATTTAATGCTTCTGGCGTCAGCCTTACCACCCATCATTTTTACAATTTCTTTGGCTGTATCCTTAGCCACTTCGGTAACGGCATCCATCGAACCCGCACGAATATCCACAATTATTTTCTCACTCTCTGCTGTCCGTGCAGCAATCTTTATATCAGCTTTTGCAATGGCAGTTTCCAATTCGGCTTGGATAACTTTTTTGGTTTCTGCTGCAATTCGCTGGGCCTCGGCTCGAGCATCTACCAAAGCTTTCTCATGCACTGCCGCGGCAGATTCAGCCCTAGCTTTCAATTCTTCAGCCGCCGCCACATCATTTGTAATGGTTCCATGTCGCTCGGCCAAGATTGCAGCAATTCTGGGAAGCGCCACTCGCGATAACACAAGATAAATCACGACCAGCGTGATCAGCAGCCAAAAGATTTGATTATCGAATGTCCCAAGATCGAGTTGAGGCATACCCGGCGGAACTCCAAGCGCAACTTCACCAGCTACATTTGTTTTATTTGCCATATTGTTAGCTTTCCTAAACTAGCCCAATAACCGGACAAAATGCTTAACATTGGGTTGGGCAGTGAATGAAATTTCCGCTGCCCAATCGCAAGGAATTTGATCCAAAGGATCTAGACGGCAAACATCAAAAGAAGCGCGACGAGGAATGAAAAAATTCCTAGGGCTTCTGCAAAAGCTATACCAATAAACAGTGTTGCAGTTTGACCTGCGGCAGCTGAAGGGTTGCGCAATGCACCTGCTAGAAAATTACCAGCGACATGGCCCACACCAATAGCAGCGGCTCCTGAGCCTATAGCTGCTAGACCTGCGCCGATAAATTGACCCATTTCTGCGATATTACCTTCCATGACTTTGTCTCCTTACGATGGAATTAATGTTGATTATTTAGCAGCTAGAACATGCCACTGTGTTGTTTAGTGATGAGGATGCAATGCGTCTTTCAAATACACGCAAGTTAAAATTGTAAATACGTATGCTTGGATAAACGATACCAAAACTTCGAGCGCGTATACTGCTACAACTCCGAGTATGGATACTGGTACTATCAGCAATGCCATCCCACCAGAGACTTGAGCAAAGCCAGCAAAAACCTTAAGAACCGCATGGCCAGCCATCATGTTACCTGCTAGTCGTATAGAATGACTAACAGGCCGTACAAAATAAGAAATTAATTCTATAATTGCCAATATCGGTCGTAGAGCAAGAGGTGCGCTTGACACCCAAAAAAGACTCAAAAACGAAGAACCATTTTTTAAAAACCCGAGTATGGTAACAGCAAAAAATACACCAAAACCCATAACCGCTGTGACGGCAATGTGAGACGTTGTTGTAAAAGCCATTGGAATCAAACCAAGAAAATTCGCGCAGAGGATAAAAACGAAAAGCGTCATTATGTATGGAAAATATTTGACCCCATCTTTGCCAGTAACATCCTCCACCATCTTGTAAACAAAACCGTAAGCCATTTCAGCGACGGCCTGTCCTCTAGATGGAATTACGGATCGCTTGGTGGTTGTCATTACCAGCAAACCAATAACCGCCAAAACTGTGATCGCTAACCAGAGTGTTACATTGGTCACTGTGTAAATATGTACAGGGTCACCAATCTCACCGAAAAGCGGTTTAACAATGAACTGATCCATCGGATGGAATTCAAGCCCGTCACTATTTTGCTCTTCATTTGCCATCAGGCTATCTCCGTCTCAATTCGACCCTCACGGGTCAGTATTGTCTTCGGCCAAAATAGCCTGTTGTTGCGCTTGAACTTCTTCAGCACTGCGCATCATCGTCTTCACACCAGCGGCAAATCCCAGAAATATGAACAGAATCATCAACCAAGGTGAC
Source organism: uncultured Tateyamaria sp. (assembly GCA_905480645.1). Classification (GTDB taxonomy): domain Bacteria; phylum Pseudomonadota; class Alphaproteobacteria; order Rhodobacterales; family Rhodobacteraceae; genus Tateyamaria. Next base: position 151,340 of record CAJQRC010000010.1, on the reverse strand, counting down.
GTGCCAAACAGCACATCTAATCCAAACCCTATTCCAAATCCGATGCCCAAACCGGCTACTAATTCAATGACCATACGCCAAGCTAAATGTGCCTGCGAATGGTGGTCTTTTGCCCTAGGCTTGGGCGCTTTAGCTTTTTTTATAGCCTGTATGCGGTTGCCTAAAGCGGTTAATCTCAGTTTGTCGTTAAGGTTGGACATTGTGTTCCCCAGCGACTTGCGTCACAGCGTAGTATTCTGGACTTACCCCCGAGTCAACGTGCTATAAATCGCAATAACAAATATCATAAATGATTGTTTTATATTGATTTTAGCAGATTTTAAAAAGGTTGGACCATTCATTAAACCTTCAATTTTATCGACAATAAGAGTTTTGTGATATTCAACCTTTCGGTTGATTGATTTCAAATTCACTAGGCAGATCCAAAAGCTATCATCAGGATTCAGCCTAATAATTAGAATTTCAAACCGAGAGATTTATGCTTAGGGTGATTTAGTTATATGTCCATGAATTTGGAAGGGATCGCAACAAATACTTGTTCAGGCGTAACGGTTGACCACCGACGATCCTCCTCATACGGAATGTTTATGTCAAAAAATTTAGATATTATTTTTTCTGCACTGGCTGATCCGACACGTAGAGACATTTTAGTAATGTTGTTGGAGGATGATATGGCTGTAACAGACGTGGCGCATCCGTTCAAGATTTCGCTAGCCGCAATATCGAAACACTTGATGATATTAAGTCATGCTGGACTTATTACCCAAGAGAAAAGAGGGCGCGTCAAGTGGTGTAAATTGCAACCGGACGCGATGCTAACCGTTTCCACCTGGATGCATAGTTTTGGACAGTTTGAGCCAGTAAATTTAGATTCATTTGAACGATTTCTTGTAGAAGAGCTTAACAATAAAACTGAAATCTAATCAGTAAGTTTCTCCTCATCACGCAACAGCATCAAAAGCGCCACAATTGTCAGACCGACACCTATAAAAGCTAGAGCATTAGGAACCTCATTGCCCAGTGCAATTTCCCAAACGATCACCCAGCTTGGTGTTAAATAAGTATAAGCCATCACTTTTGCAGATGGCAGTCGCAAACTGGCAAACTGTAATAGAACAAAAGTAGCCGCACTGGCACAGGCAGACACATAGACGATTGTAACCCAAACAATCGATGGCAATTCTAACCACGAGGTCTTCAAAATATCAGACCATCCATAAATCGTTAAAATAATTGCTCCTGCCACCAAAACGCCAAACGTAAAGATAAGTGCAGGTTCCCCTCTATTCAGCCTGCGAACCATAGGCGTGTAAATCGCATGGGAAACACATCCTATGAAATATATCGCCTCACCACGCCCAACTTTAAAGCTGGTTAAAGCCAGAATATCAGCTCTAAAAATCACCCAAAGAGCGCCTATGGCTCCAATCATTAAGGCAAAAGCCGTTCGAGGAGTCATTATCTGTCGCAGCAAAATCCAGCCAAACAAACCAGCTAAAAGAGGGGTCAGCGTAAAAACAGCCGAAGTACTCACCGGTGGGGCAGTCTTGAGTCCTTCAAACATCAGCACGAAATAAACCGAAAATATACTACCCAAAACTAAATACCGCCAAGACGCGTGCGTGACTACATGCAACCGTCCACCGGTCGCGACGACCGCAACAAAAATTAAGGCAGATGCCAACCAAAAACGCAAAGCGTTTAATGCGACTGGCGCAATTTCATTTGCCGCCATAGAGCCAAGTGAAAAAGATCCCGCTACAAGTGCAGAAAATATTAACATTGCTAAATGCCCTTTGACTAATGGCGTCACAATTTCACCCAGTATTTTCGATTTTCTTCGAAATAAGTTAGAAGTTTTTGTAAGCTTTGTGCGCGGCGCAAATCAACGTACGTGACCAGACATAACGGTAAAAACCAATCATCACTTGGAGCCGCGATGTCCACCAAAACTTGGCTGGCGTACGCATCAGAAATTAACAAAAGCACAATACTTTTAAAAGAGAGCACAATTTGCTCTATCATTCGGTTATCCCTTGGATAAAACGTAATGTGATTGTTATCAATGGCTTTACAGAGCCATCGATAACAAGGGGCGCATAGAACGTCACCATCGTGAATAAAACATTGCCCTTACATCCAACCACTAATCTTTCCTAACTTATTTAGCGAAATAATCTGTTGTATCAAAAAGGCCCATGGGTTGTCGAATGAATGATCAAACTTTATATCAACGCTTTATTCGGGGGCTTTTCGTACACGTATATGTCGCAATTCAAGCCATATACTCCGATCAAAACAATCGATTTCCTTGTCCAACCCCTCCACATAATTTTGAGAAATATTGTGTAAATCAACGCAAGAAAAGCGCCAAAAAATTTAAACTTAACTAAAGAATTGACAACTAAATCAACAGAATCTTAGGAGCCATGGCCATTAATAAGTACCGACAGTTTGTTTTATCCAATAGCAGCCTTCTATTTCACACAGAATAGATCATTATCAGCTTGGTTTGGATAGTATTTCGTGGGTATTTTTTAAAAAATTTCACGTGCAATTCTCTATCTGTCGCATCTATGCGGTGTGTGACCTCTGAATTACGGGCGAGATCTAAACATCTGCTGCACCACTGCTGTTCGCATCCCAGTAAATTGAAACGCTGCCTCAATTTTAACCTAGTTCTTCTTTTGTATGCTAATGAGTAAACCTAGACATTTCGCTTCAATTTTTAGGAGTATAATTTAAATCTATTATATTGTCCGAAGCTTAAAGACCGTGCTAATTGAAGTAACAGTCTGGCTATTAACTCAGTATAAAATTAAATTAAAATATCCTGATCTTTAATTCTCATTGCGACAGTACCGACAAGCTTAATATCACTCAGACAGCAAGAAATAGTCATCAAAAATTCAAATATTCTCATTCTTGTGCTAACAGCACGATCGTAAATTGAATTCTCATTAGATAAAGTACTTCTTCCGCTTCGCGACCACTAACTTCTACAATATGCATTACATAACCTTATGGGTATTACCTACATCACTGGCACAGCAGTATAGCTATAGCAGATGTAGTTAATTTATAGCGTATTAAATACCACATTACTCTTAGCCCTCAAGCATCATAGTACTTGACACCCTCTATTAATCTTTCTAAAAATCATCCTCTAGATCGGAAACTTTACTTTCCGGTCCCTTAAGAGCCGTTCGAGATCACCCCCGTCAGCGCGTTGCGCCCACGGGGGTAAGTATCGTTTTTAAACCTTTAAAGGGATTTTGCCGTAGGGCCATGCATTAGTTTTGGCGGTTTTGAAAGGATAACGGGTTATGTTTGAAAATCTCTCAGAACGCCTTTCAGGTGTCTTTGATCGGCTTACCAAACAAGGTTCTCTTTCGGAAGATGACGTCAAGACAGCTCTGCGTGAAGTCCGGGTCGCTTTGCTTGAAGCAGATGTTTCACTTCCAGTGGCTCGCGATTTTATCAAGACCATTCAGGAAAAGGCAACCGGTCAAGCCGTTACAAAGTCTATTACCCCTGGCCAGCAGGTGGTTAAGATAGTGCATGATGCGCTGATCAACACCCTCCGGGGAAAGGGTGAGGCTGGAACGTTAAAAATTGATAGCCCTCCAGCGCCTATTCTAATGGTTGGCCTTCAAGGCGGCGGCAAAACAACAACCACAGCAAAACTGGCTAAGCGTTTGACTGAAAAGGATGGCAAACGCGTACTTATGGCCTCACTCGATGTAAACCGCCCTGCCGCAATGGAACAGCTTGCAATTTTAGGCACACAAATCAATGTGGATACTCTACCAATAGTTAAAGGGCAGGATCCAGTTCAAATTGCGAAGCGCGCGAAAACGCAAGCAAGCCTAGGTGGCTACGACGTATATGTGCTCGATACAGCAGGCCGACTATCAATTGACGATGAGTTAATGAACCAAGTTGAAGCCGTGCGCGATGTAGCTAACCCGCGGGAAACCATTTTAGTGGTCGATGGACTGACAGGCCAGGATGCTGTTAATACAGCACAAAATTTTGATGAACGCATAGGAATAACTGGCGTAATACTTACAAGAATGGACGGCGATGGACGAGGCGGTGCTGCCCTATCAATGAGAGCGGTCACCGGAAAACCAATAAAGTTCGTAGGCTTAGGCGAGAAAATGGACGCTCTGGAAACCTTTGAGCCAGATCGGATCGCCGGCCGTATTCTTGGAATGGGCGATATTGTTAGTCTTGTCGAGAAAGCGCAAGAAACCCTTGAAGCTGAGCAAGCTGAAAAAATGATGCGCCGAATGACAAAAGGTCAGTTCAATATGAACGATCTTCGTATGCAACTTGAACAAATGGTTAAGATGGGGGGGATGGAAGGTATGATGGGCATGATGCCTGGTATGGGAAAAGTGGCCAAGCAAGTACAAGATGCAGGCTTTGATGACAAAGTGCTGCGCCAACAAATAGCCATAATACAATCTATGACAAAGAGAGAGCGAGCAGCCCCACAAATTCTGCAAGCTAGTCGCAAAAAGCGGATTGCGGCCGGGTCTGGCATGCAAGTTTCGGACTTAAATAAGTTACTAAAGATGCACCGGCAAATGTCAGATATGATGAAAAAAATCGGTAAGGGTAAAGGTGGTATGCTCAAACAGGCCATGAAGGGTATGTTTGGCAAAGGTGGCATGCCGGATATTGGAGGAATGGACCAAGTACAATTAGAGGCAGCAGCAAAACAGATGGGCGGCGGAATGAATTTACCCCCCGGCCTGAGCGGTTTTGGCAAAAAGAAATGAAGATAAATCCGCTCAACGCTGTAATGATAAAAATTATTAGACTTTTACTCAACAGAAGTCCTTTAACTCGAAAGGTTAGGATTCAAATGCGGCTTTGCAAAGGTCGAGCGATAACAATAGAAAATATGCTTCGGACTGACCAGATGCCATGCCAGCCAATTAAGATCTGCCTACAAACAGAATGTTTGAAACAGCTTTTACTGTTTCCGCTTTTAGCGAAAATCGGAGACTGAATATGACCGACGAAGCAGAACGTGCAGCAGCAGTGCTGAAAGAGCACCGCAAAAGTATCGATCGCCTCGATGCAATTCTCGTATACACATTAGGCGAGCGGTTCAAACACACCCAGGCAGTAGGTGAACTAAAGGCTACTCACGAACTTCCACCGTCCGACCCTGCCCGCGAAGCGAAGCAGATCTCTCGGCTCGAAGATATGGCAAATGAGGCTGAATTAGATCCTTTATTTGCTAAGAAGTTTCTAAACTTCATCATCGCTGAGGTCATTCAGCACCATCAAAAACACAAATCTGAAGGTGGATCCTGATCTGCCAAATCTTAAATTTAAGGAAGAAAATCATGGCTATGAAAATTCGTCTCGCGCGCGGGGGTTCCAAAAAACGTCCTTTCTATCGCATTGTTGCAGCTGATAGTCGCATGCCGCGTGACGGTCGCTATATTGAAAAACTTGGCACGTATAACCCACTTCTACCAAAAGACAGCGAGGAGCGGGTTAAGATGAATATGGAACGTATTCAATATTGGCTCAGCGAAGGCGCGCAACCCACCGATCGTATCAGTCGGATGCTTGAAGCTGCTGGCGCTCTTGATAAAAAAGAGCGAATTAATATGAAAAAAGGTGAGCCAGGTAAAAAAGCAAAAGAACGCGCAGAAGAAAAAGCCGCCAAAGCAACAGCCTTAGCGGAAGAACAAGCAGCTCCAATAGCAGAAGAAGCGCCAGCACCCGAAAAAACTGCGGCAGCTGAAGAAGTACCAACTGCGGGAGAGACTGTGGAAGAGGTTGCGGAACCAGAAGAAGCACCAAAATAGGCCTAATCTAAACAACCTGTAAAATATTTTAAGGCGACGTCCATGAAATTTTAAGTTGCTTGGGCGTTGCAACTTTAGTAATCCACAAAGCTATTTTTGTTTTATGATAACCAAATTTCTTATATGGATAGTTTGATGAGCCGCCTATCGCAGAGAAGGTCTAATAGTAAAGCGTGCTCACTTTGAAAATTTTCGCGCTTATGTAACAGTTTTGAGAGTACAAGATTTTAGCCTAGCAGATCATTTTTCAGAACCTACCCCATATTACCTAAGAAAACTTAGTGCGGGCGGCGGTCTAAAACAAACCCTCCCATAAGTGCTTTTAAGCTCCTTCAACTAATAGCTAAGGTGTATACAGTATAGAGTATAAAATTACGTCGTTCCAAAAATTCAGATCAATTTTATCGAGCTGATGGGTTTATCGGCATTTTGCACAACCATACGACTAGACATCGGTTAGTATTGTGGCACACATAATAATCATAAAAACCAAACCAGAAAGGTAGCTATGTTCGGATTAATTCGTACCGTAATTTTGGTTATGATTGCTTTTGTTGCGGGCCTTTTGATCGAGCGTAACCAAACAGCTACAGCTTGCAACGATCAGGGAGGAATGATGTTGGATAGGGTATGTGAGCGTGAATAATGCAATTATTTGTGTGGGCGTAATAAGTGGATCTTACGGGATCCATGGTGAGTTGCGGATAAAATCCTTTTGCGCAGTTCCAGAAGATATAGAGTCTTACAACCCTCTTACAAATGAGCATGAAAAACAAAGTTTTACCCTGGCTCTAGTAAGACCAATTAAAAATGGTTTCGTCGCACGCATTGCAAATATTGCAACTAAAGAACAAGCAGACGAATTACGTGGCACGCAACTTTTTGCCCGACGGGCAGACCTACCAAATTTGCCTGACGATGAGTACTATCACAACGACCTTACCGGAATAGAGGTTTTTGATACTGGTGGTATTCCATTAGGTCTTGTCAAATCAGTGCAAAATCATGGTGCAGGTGATTTATTGGAGATAAATGTTTTTGGAAAAAAAGAAACAGTTTTGCTGCCCTTTACTTTAGAAACCGTACCGACAGTAGACTTAATCCTAGCTCGCATTATTGTGGACCCACCGGCAGGGGTTTTCTGAAGCACATTGACCTTATTTCGACAAATAATTCTTACTGGACACCATTGTAAATATAAAATGTCAAAGTGTCGTTTTACGAATTTATTTAAGGCAAAAAGAAATCTCTAATTTCAAAATCTTTATGAAATTACAGATTTTACGGCCAGCAGACTGTACCACCTTGCCCAAGATTGTTTTACTTGTTTTTATCTCTAAAGATTACGCAGACTTAATCAAACTGCGGTGAAAGCGGTAATCATGGCAAGGGCAAGATCATGACAACTCCTAACAAATCCTACGGACGCAAGACACTCCATCCGACAATAAAACCTAGGTCACTCATGGATGAACAACCTAATTTGACTGGGGTCTGGCAGGCCCGAATTATAACCTTGTTTCCAGAAACATTCCCAAATGTGCTGGGTGCTTCGCTTACTGGCAAGGCCCTACAAACGGGAAAATGGCAACTACATACCCACGATTTAAGAGACTATGGTAAAGGAAAGCATCGTAACGTGGATGACACTCCCGCAGGTGGTGGCGCAGGCATGGTTTTGCGCGCAGATGTCATCAATGCTGCATTATTAGATACGCAAAGCAACGCACATGGGAATTGGCCTATACTTTACATGTCACCCCGCGGACAGCGTTTTGATCAAAAAATGGCGCACGATTTATCACGCTGTAATGGAGTTACCATATTGTGCGGTCGTTTTGAGGGTGTAGATGAACGCGTCCTTGAACACTGGAACATAAAAGAGGTCAGTTTAGGTGATTTCGTTCTAACTGGAGGAGAAATTGCCGCTCAGGCAGTCGTAGATGCTTCCGTGCGGCTACTGCCTGATGTTTTGGGGAACTCAGAGAGCATAATTGAGGAAAGTCACTCCAATGGCCTCCTTGAACATCCACAATATACCAAACCATCAATATGGGAAGGTCGGGAAATCCCTTCTATTTTATTGTCTGGAAACCACGGAGAGATAGCTATTTGGCGGCAAAAAATGTCAAAATTAATCACTAAAGAGCGCCGTCCTGATCTTTGGAAAATACGAAATACAAAGTCTACAAGAACTGATAACTAGAAGGTGCCAAAACAAACTCAAGCCGGAAACGATAGTTTAGGCATTTCCTATAGACTTTAAAGTATAATGAGAGCTCTTAAATATAAAACCACACTTCCGTTATAATACCAGTGATGACTTCCAGAGTGCTTTGGATACCTGATAATAAATTTGATGCGGAATTAACCACTTTGCCTTTTACAGTTTGTGTTATTTAAAAACTTTTTACTTAGGCAAACGATACATCACGACAAAAAGATAGCTGCCCATTACCTCTTGATCGGCCGCATCTTCCACCTTATACACCAAAAAATCCGACTCGGGTTTATCTGTCGGAATAAAAATGATGCGACGCTTTCTTCAGTGTAAACACGTAGCTATAAGAAACGAAACAAGAAATGATGACCTGACCTCTGGTGGGCGCTACGGCGGACCCAGTGAAGACCGAGAGCTCTTAGGCATTAAAACACTTCGTGGATAAACCACGAGCATTGATAGGAGTGATCACCAATGAATCTGATCGCAAAAATTGAGGCGGAACAAATCGCCTCCCTCGGAGCGGATATTCCTGACTTCAAGGCCGGTGACACAGTTCGTGTGGGTTTCAAAGTGACTGAAGGCACCCGAACGCGTGTTCAGAACTATGAAGGCGTTTGTATAGCACGCAACAATGGTCATGGTATCGCGGCATCGTTTTGTATAAGAAAGATTTCGTTTGGCGAGGGAGTTGAGCGTGTATTCCCTCTTTATTCGACCAACATTGATAAGATAACCGTCGTTAAACGTGGCCGCGTACGGCGTGCAAAACTTTATTACTTGCGAACTCGCCGTGGTAAATCTGCCCGCATCGCAGAGGTTACAAATTATAAACCCAAGCCTGAAGGAACAAACGCATGAAGGCCGATACTCACCCCAAATATCACACTATCAACGTTAAGATGACTGATGGTACGGTAGTGGAAATGAGATCCACTTGGGGAAAAGAAGGCGATCAACTCGCGCTTGATATTGATCCATCTGTACATCCAGCGTGGACTGGTGGTACGTCCCGTCTTCTGGACACAGGCGGTCGTGTCTCGAAGTTTAAAAATAAATATGCTGGCCTTGGTTTTTAATCCAAGCCTCTAAATGGTAACGGTAGGCCGCTTAAAATTTTTAGTGGCCTTTTGTCAAGGCTGTTAAACATAAGCCATAGTTTTTATTTGCAACCTTTTATAGTTTTCAAGAGTTATACTAATTTTCACGTAGAAAACTTAGCGTTTAATTTCGTATAAAGACCAAAAGTAACTTTAAATTAATCGTTAAGTTTAACACTTAAGCTTTGCAGCGTTACCGGCTAAAGTCGTGATACCAGCCCAATCACCCTCAAGAACCTTGTCCTTAGGAGCAACCCAACTGCCTCCAGCACAGATTACATTGCGTAAACGCAAGTAGCTATCTGCATTAGATGAATCAATCCCGCCTGTAGGGCAGAAAGAGATTTGAGATAAGGGTCCGCCGATAGCTTTTAATGCGGGAACGCCTCCAGACGCTTCAGCAGGAAAAAATTTTTGCATGTCATAGCCTCGCGCCAAAAGTGCCATTGCTTCAGTTGCAGTTGCTGCTCCAGGCAATAGGGGCAATCCTTCTGCTTCGCAGGCGGCAATCAATGCATCAGTTGCCCCAGGAGACACACCAAATTGAGCGCCTGCTGCTTTTGCAGCCTTGACGTCATCAGGCGTTATAAGAGTACCAGCACCAACAACGCCATCCGGCACGGAAGCCATTTCTGCGATCACGTCAAATGCTACAGGCGTACGCAATGTTACTTCCAAAACAGGTAAGCCGCCCATAATTAAGGCTTCTGCTAAGGTTTTAGCATGGACTGCGTCATCCACTACTAGAACCGGTATAATTGGAGCCAATTCGCAGATTTCACGAACGTGAGAAGCCGCAGCTTTTGCAGTCATCATAATTAAAAATCCTTAAATATTGTTGCTCCAGTATTAGCCGATCCGACAGCCTCCCGAAATGTCATAAACAACTCGCGCCCTACACCATGCGTATTGTCCTTAAGACCCGTGGCCGCTGTTGGACGATCTAAAACACCTTTAGTTATAATCTCCAACAAACCAGTCACAGCATCCACAAGCAAAACATCTCCATTCTGCAACTTAGCAATTGGGCCACCATCCAATGCTTCAGGGCAGACGTGGATTGCAGACGGTATCCTGCCAGAGGCGCCAGACATACGCCCGTCTGTAACTAAAGCAACTTTTTGTCCACGACCTTGCATAATTCCCATCAGCGGGGTCAAGCTATGCAACTCTGGCATTCCATTCGCTCTCGGTCCCTGAAAGCGAACAACAATGATCAAATCTCCTTCCAATTCTCCAGCTTTGAAGGCAGCTTTCACAGCATCTTGGTCATGGAAAACTCGACAAGGTGCTTGAACTATTCGATGTTCAGGCGCAACAGCAGAAATCTTCATTACGCCAGTACCAAGTGAACCAACTAAACGGCTTAGCCCTCCCGTTGACTGAAAAGGCTCTATAACTGGGCGTATTATAGCATTATTTAAACTAGAAAATGAACTAGGACGCCATTCAAGGGCTCCATCAACTAATTTCGGTTCAGCAGTATAATTTTCTAATCCCCTTCCAGCAACGGTTTTGGTGTCCTCATGTAATAGCCCCGCGCTGAGCAGTTGCCCAATCACACAGCTCAGGCCACCTGCAGCATGGAACTGATTCACATCCGCCATGCCGTTAGGATAAACCCGAGCGATTAAAGGCGTTATCTCGGAGAGGTCACAAAAATCTTCCCAATCTAAAATAATCCCACCAGCTCGCGCCATAGCAATCAAGTGAATCAACAAGTTTGTTGAACCACCCGTAGCATTCAAACCCACAATCCCATTAACAAAAGCTTTTTCGTCGAGCACATCACATACTGGAGTATAGTGGTTACCTAAAGCAGACAAAGACAACGATCGTTTTGCTCCCTCAATCGTTAATGCATCACGCAAATCAGTATTTGGGTTCACAAATGAAGAACCAGGCAAATGTAGCCCCATAAATTCCATCAACATTTGATTAGTATTAGCTGTACCATAAAAAGTGCAAGTTCCCGGGCCATGATAAGCAGCCATTTCAGCAGCCAATAATTCTTTGCGGGTGGCTAGGCCTACAGCAAAATTTTGACGAACTTTAGCCTTTTTATCATTTGGCAAACCACTTTCCATTGGCCCTGCGGGCAGGAAGACGGCAGGTAGGTGGCCAAAGCTCTGTGCCGCAATTATTAGGCCAGGCACAATTTTGTCACAAACTCCAAGATAAACTGCGGCATCAAAGGTATTGTGGCTAAGCGCAACACCAGTCGCCAAAGCAATTACATCTCTTGAAAATAAACTTAATTCCATACCTGCCTCACCCTGTGTAACGCCATCACACATAGCAGGGACACCGCCGGCAACCTGTGCCGTACCGCCAGCCACCCGAATAGCATCACGGATAAGTGTTGGATAACGTTCAAAAGGCTGATGGGCTGACAACATGTCGTTGTACGACGTAATTACACCTAAATTACCCACTAAAGCTTCTGCGAGGCGTTCTTTATCTGAGCCAGATGCCGCAGACGCATGCGCCTGACCACTACAGGACAAATGCGCCCGAGCAGGACCTTGAGATTTGGCATTAAGCATTCGAGCAAGGTATCTATCACGGCTAGGTGCGCTGCGTTCGACAACACGCTCAGTTACGCGTTCGAGGGTTGGGTGCAAGGGCATGAGTTTTCCTATTTTACTTCCAAGTAAAGGTAATAGTATGACTTCAATGGTAGCGCTAACATCAAAAACATACTGTTGTACATCCACAAGTGCTTTTCAATATAAAAACCAAACCTTATAAAATATTAAAATGAGCGGTTTGTACCATTCAACAAATATTCAAAATAATTTTATGGGTAACAAGTATGGCGCATATCGTCGTTGTAGGTAATGAAAAGGGTGGCGCCGGTAAATCAACTGTGTCGATGCATTTAGCAACCGCCCTAGCCCGGATGGGTTATAAAATAATTGCTCTTGATTTGGATCTGCGGCAAAGAACCTTCGGTCGTTACATCGAGAACAGAGCAAGATTCCTTGCACAAACAAATATAGACATGCACAGCCCTGAGTTATATGAATTAAAAAAAAATCAGGGTGCAAAACTAAAAATAGACAATAACGTTAATGATGAAATACTGCATTTAGCGATTGCCAAGCTGAAACCCAATAATGACTTTATTATAATAGACTGCCCCGGATCGCACACTCATTTAAGCCAAACCGCACATTCTCAAGCGGATACACTTATCACACCACTTAACGACAGTTTTATTGATTTTGATTTACTAGCGCAAATCGACGTCAACGGTGAGAAAATTCTTGGACCATCCATATATTCAGAGATGGTTTGGAGCGCACGGCAAATGCGCGCTCAATCGAAACTAAAACCTATAGACTGGATCGTAATACGTAACCGAGTGGGGGCGCAGCGTATGGTCAACAAAAGAAAAATGGAGCGTGCAATTAAAATATTGTCCAAAAGAATTGGATTTAGAATTGCCCCAGGTTTTTCAGAACGTGTGATTTTTCGAGAGCTCTTTCCACGTGGCCTTACATTGCTTGACCTGAAAGATATAGGAATAAAGCAGTTAAACATATCGAATGTTGCTGCCAGACAGGAATTGCGTGAACTAATCAAAGCACTGAGTCTACCAGACATAAAAGTAAATTTTTAGAATTTTACTAAAGAATTTTTTATGGAATATCAAACTCCAAAATCTACTGATCAGTAGGTACATTTTAAAAAAGGGTGCGCCTTCAGGTATTTTTTCAAAAAATGTAAAGTGTTTTCACATCCTAATAAGGCTCAAGCTTCGATAAAATTATGAACCAGATTGGTAGCTAATTTTAAAAAGTATGTCGTCACATTTAATTTTATTGCGTATTACATAGCCCTTAGGTTTCTTTGGTACATCAATCCTAGTCTGGCAATCCACTGTCGGGGCATTTGCACATCCCGAGCGGCCAAGGCTCACAGTGCAATATGGTAAGCAGCTCACTATTCAGGCAAATAGGAAATTCAATTTACAGGAAGTGAAAATGACACACTTAAGCCACACAGGTAAACCGTTACCAAAGTTTATCGAAAATTCAGCAGCACATGCTAAAAAAGATGCAGTAAGGCGCCGCGAATTTTTGGCTTTGGCCAGTGCATTTGGCGCAAGTACTGCAACAGCTTACAGCATGCTAGGTCTCACCGCTCCAGCACAAGCTGCATCACACGCCAAAGAGGGCGGTACTGTAAGAATTCTGCAAGAAGTCCGCGCACTTAAAGATCCAAGGACTTATGACTGGCCCCAAATTTCAAACTTTTCACGCGGTTGGCTAGAATATTTAGTGCACTACGAAAATGACGGCACATTCACAGGCAAATTGATAGAGAGCTGGGAAATCAGCGAAGATGCCAAAACCTATACACTGAACGTGCGAAAAGGCGTCAAGTGGAACAATGGTGATGACTTTACTGCTGAAGATGTCGCGCGCAACATTGAGCTTTGGTGTGATAAAGACGTCGAAGGCAATTCGATGGCAGGCCGTTTTGCAACATTAATCGATCCAGATACAAATAAGGCAATCGATGGTACCATAGAAATTATAGATAGTCAGACTGTCCAGCTAAATCTACCAACTGCTGATATCTCTTTGATTCCAGGAATGGCAGACTATCCAGCCGCAATCGTACATAGCTCTTTTACTGCAGATACAGTGCTGACAAACCCAATTGGAACAGGTCCATACCTACCTGAGAATCTTGAAGTTGGTGTCAAAGGCGTTTTAATTAAAAATAATAATCATACTTGGTGGAACCACAGAAATGGAGCATTTTTGGATCGTATTGAGTACATTGACTATGGTACAGATCCAGCGGCCTTTGTGGCCGCAGCCGAAGCAGACGAGGTTGATATGACCTATTCGATCGAAGGAGAATTCATTGATATCTTCGATACGCTGGATGGTTGGGTTAACAATGAGGTGGTCACCGCGTCTACGATTGTAATTCGTCCCAATCAAATAGCCGAGATAGATGGCATTAAACCATATGCAGATAAACGGGTGCGGCAGGCCATCTCGATGGCTGTGGATAATGCTGTTCTCCTAGAACTGGGGTATTCAGGGCGCGGCATACCTGCCGAAAATCACCATGTGGGTCCAATGCATCCAGAATATGCTAAGCTACCAGCCCAAAAAGTAGACGCCCCAGCAGCCAAAGCTCTTATGGTTGAGGCCGGTATGGGTGACTTTGAGCACGAACTGATATCTATTGATGACGCTTGGCGTAAAGACACTACCGACGCAGTAGCAGCTCAACTACGAGACGCTGGATTAAAGGTCAGACGAACCATTCTGCCCGGTTCCACCTTCTGGAACGATTGGGCTAAATATCCGTTTTCATCCACAAATTGGAACCACCGCCCTCTGGGTGTTCAGGTTTGGGCACTTGCTTACCGCAGCGGTGAAGCATGGAATGAATTCGGGTGGGCTAATGATGAATTTGACAGTATTTTGGCAGAAGCTTTGGCGACGCCTGACCTTGAAGCCCGGCGCGCTCTAATGGCTAAAGGAGAGACATTAGTACAAAATGAAGGCGTAACAATTCAACCTTATTGGCGCTCACTATATAACCACACTAAAGAAGGCCTTGAAGGCGGAGGGCATCATATCTCATTCGAGATTCGACCCGAACAACTCTTCTGGACCTAAAATTTATTAGTCTGAGGGCTAACTAGTTTCGCCAGAAACTACCAAATAAAAATCAAAAGGGGCCACAATTTTTGGCCCCTTTGTAATTTCTAAAGAACTGAAGAATACCAAGATTAGGTTGTCTCAGCTCCTTAAAAAACATATCTACACTAATCCATACTTGGACTGTTACAAATTATTTAGGTAGAACGCCGAAATGAAAAATTATAATAAATCAATATGCCATTGCATCCAGCAGCATGGAAATCTCCAAACTCGAGAAGTCCTAGAGACACATCTGTTTAACCAATTTTAGAAAGTCAAAGCTGGTTAAATTTTGAAATTATATGCTGACTTTTATGGCTCTCACTTCGGCAACAAAAACAAAGTTATCGTTGGGAACATAACCAAAATAGCCACTCTCACAATATCTGATCCAACAAAAAAGATTACGGCTTTATAGGTTTCAATCATTGGTGTTTCACGGTCCATTGCATTAATGATAAAAAGGTTCATTCCAACAGGCGGTGTAATCAAACCCACCTCGACTACAATCAGTACAAGAATACCAAACCAAATTGCGACATGTTCCAAAGACATGCCAAAATCAAGAACTGAAATAATAGGGAAAAAGATAGGGACAGTCAGTAAAATCATAGAAAGACTATCCATCAGACAGCCAAAAACTAGGTAAAAAAGGAGAATAGTGGATAGAATTAGCATTGGACTAAAATCCTGTTTTAGAACAATATCTGCAATATAATGAGGAACGCCAGATAAAGCACAAAATCCGTTATAGAATGCAGCTCCAAGTACGATAAAAAAGATCATTGCGGTAGTTTTAGCAGTGCTTACAAGCGCTTCAGCCAAAATACTCCAATTTAATTTCCCACCTAGAAATGCAATAAAACCAGTACCCGCAGCTCCTATTGCTGCAGCTTCCGTTGGAGTAAACCAACCAGCGTAAATTCCACCTACCACGATACCAAAGATAGTCAAAACCGGCCAGGTAGCACCCAAGGCTTTCCAACATTCAATCAAAGGAACACGCGCTTTGGTACCTGCTGATTTTGGAAATATACGCACGTAAACTGATATAGTAATCACATAACCTAGCGCCGCCAAAATACCTGGAATGAATGCTGCCAGAAATAACTTGGCAATATTTTGCTCGGTTATAATAGCATAAATTACAAGTATCACTGAGGGGGGAATTAGAATACCCAAAGTGCCACCAGCAGCCAAAGTCGCATTGGAAAAACCACCCGAATACCCATAACGTTTCAGCTCGGGTAATGCCACACGGCTCATAGTAGCCGCGGTAGCTAAAGATGAGCCGCAAATTGCTCCGAAACCTGCGCACGCACCGACAGCAGCCATAGCGACACCACCTTTTCGGTGTCCCAGAAAGCTCTCTGCGGCTTTGAAAAGTGCAGTCGACATCCCGGACAACGTCGCAAACTGCCCCATCAGCAAGAACATTGGAATGATAGTCAACGAATAATTGGAAAAGGTTGAGTAAGTTTCCGACTTTAGTTTTGCCAACAGTGGTGTAGGGTTGCCATTCATAGCAAAATACCAACCACCAAAGCCGCATAGCAGCATAGCAAGTCCAATAGGTGCTCGGATGAGAATCAGGCACAGCAAGATGGGAAAAGACCAGAAGCCTAATTCAAGTCGGCTCATGTTGGAAAAAGGCAGAAGGTCGAGAAAATATTCCATGCTTCAACCTTCTGGCAAAATAGAGTTGCCAGTGGAAGCTTCAATAATCCGGGCAGAAGCGCAATATACAGCAGTAATAGAGGCGATGCTCGCCGCAATGACGCAAGCGCCGTATGACCACCAGACCGGAAATTGCAAGAACAGAGTGGTCTCTCCATTCCCTAGATAGCGCTGCATGCCATCATAGAGCCTTAGGGTAATAAATAAAATTGTAATGGATAAAATAATTTCCCAAAATGCACGCACCCAAGCTAATGTACTTCGAGGCAATCGAGACGTAAAAACGTCTACCGTAGCGTGTGCACCATAAAATTGGCAAACTGATAAAAAAGAAAATATTGCAAAGGCAACGCCTGACTCAGTTAATTCATACGTTCCTTTAATCTCGTCAATACCACTGACCACCAATGTATTGCCCAATACCGGCATCCAATCACCCCCCACAAGCGCATGGCCTAGCTTAGAAAGTCCACGACCAATTATTGACAATGTGTTAAGTCCTATCAGACCAAGTAATACTACTCCTCCAACAAGCGCTGATCCAAGCGACATAAATTTTACTAAACTTTGCATATTCATCTCTTCATCAAGATGGGGGCAGTGTAAAAATATTCAATAACCTCATCAAATGCTTAGTTGTCATATTCCCCCATTAAAGTACGTGCTTCGTCAATCAACGCTTTACCATCTATACCTTTCTCACTCATGTCTAGAATCCATTCATCATAAATAGGCTGTGACAAAGCAATCCAAGCATCCAGATCACTGCCAGAAACAGTTACAATATTGTTTCCCCTATCCTTTGCTATTTGGCGTGCAGGACCATCAGCATCGGCCTGGGTTCCACCCGCGAAAATGCTGAACTGAAGTCCTGAATTATCATCAATTACTTTTTGCAAATCGGTCGGCATAGCAGAGTATCGGTCTTTGTTCATCGCGAGAACAAATGTCAGAACATAAAGCGCATTACCTTCAAATTCAGTGTGATTCTCAACGAGCTCTGGGATTTTCAATGCACTAGTTACTTCCCAAGGAATAGTAGTGCCGTCAATCACACCTTTGCTAAGGCCTTCAGGCACTGCAGGTACTGGCATACCCACAGGCGTTGCACCCATTTTTTCAAGTAAATTATTCACAGTGCGTGAACCACCACGTATTTTGAGTCCTTGCATATCAGAAGGGCTTTTTACCTCTTTCTTGACATGAATCATTCCAGGGCCATGCACCCAGGTTCCAAGAACATGAACATCTTTAAATTCTGTGTCTTTCATATGTTTTTCAAACATGTGCCAATATGCAGACGACATTGCCCTAGCATTGGTCATCATGAAAGGTAGTTCAAAAACCTCCGTTCTCGGATAACGGCCAGGCGTATAACCGACAACAGTCCAAATAATATCAGCGACACCGTCAATAGCTTGGTCCATGAGTTCAGGAGGGCGCCCACCCAACTGCATGGAGGGATACCGGTCTATCTTGATCCTTCCGCCTGAAGCCTCTTCTACATTGTCGGCCCAAACGTCTAATATTAATTTAGGGACATTGGCTTGGGCAGGCAAAAATTGGTGCATACTGAGCGTCACTTCTTGCGCTCGCGCCATGCCAACAGAACATATAAAAAATGATGCTACCCCTACCATACTGGCAAAAAATTTATGTGAGATATTCATGAATTTTCCCTCTTAATTATGGAACCTCGCGCCCGCCACATTTTATTATATTTGTCTAAAGTAATTGGTATGCAAAATAATTAGGCCTGTCACCTAACTACTTGGTTTGTAAGTATAACAATGTTATTACACATTTCAGCATCAATAAATAATTATTTCCAGTATCCCTTAAAAATAGAGGACCGACTGGAGCAAATTTTGTTCAACAATATACACAGTAAAATTTCTACAATTTACAACAGCTAATCTCTACGCACATTTAATCCACGAACTTAAGACTAAATACGAAAGAGTTTTTGTTGAAAATTATAATACAACAAATTGGGGAATTACGTTTGCCATCAAAAATTTAAATTCCATGATGTCTGGAATGGCGCCTCAACTTCTGTCTAGTATCTCAGTCTTTGAGCCACACCAGATAGGCATTTAACTACAGTGGCAATACCAAAATCATTTGCCGAGGTCCGAGAACTGGAAGGTGTCACACTTCTTTTGAGCAAATTTGCTACCCAAAAATTAAGTTTTAAAGAAAAAAGCTCTTTTATAAGTTACTTTAATATGAACGTATCCTGACGCTCACAGAATTTCAGGATCAATTTTAGACATTTGGTTAAGTGGTGGCGTGGGGGAGACTTGAACTCCCGACCTATCGATTATGAGTCGATCGCTCTAACCAGCTGAGCTACCGCGCCATAGACGCTGGAGTTATGCCAGCCCTCCGCAGTCGTCAAGGCCGAAATCCAGCTTAATTATTACGCACAGTCTCTATCATTAAGGAAACATTTTCAGGGTCTGCATCGGGCGTGATCCCATGACCTAAATTAAAAATATGGGGTCCCTGTGAAAATGACTTAACAATCGCCCGCGTTTCACTCACCAGATCTTTCCCACCAGTCACCATATGACGTGACGCCAAATTTCCTTGAACACAGCCATCCTTTTGTACCATAGAAGCAGCCCAATCTGGCGAAACTGAGTTATCCAAAGCGACACAATCAACGCCGGTAGCCGAATGGAAACCAACGTAGCCATCTCCAGCCTCACGAGGGAACCCAATAACAGGTATTTGTGGATATTTAGCCTTTAAAGCAGACGTAATTTCAAAACACGGTGCAACCGCATATTTTTGAAATGCCTCACCTTTAAGTGACCCGGCCCAACTATCAAAAATTTTCACAACCTCCGCTCCAGCCTCAATCTGCATTGATAAGTAACTAATTGTTGCTTCAGTGATTCGCTTAAGGAGAATTTCAAATAAAACTTTGTTACCGATACGTAAATCATGTGCAGGTTTCTGATCAGGCGTCCCCTTTCCAGCAATCATATAAGTAGCCACAGTCCAAGGCGCACCTGCAAACCCAATCAGAGTTGTTTCCACCGGAAGTTCACGGCGCAAAATTCCAACTGTCTCATATATTGGACACAACGTATCATGAATCGCACTTGCTGGTTTGAGGTGATCGAAGTCAGATTGCGATGAAATAGTTGATAGCCTTGGGCCTTCACCCGTTACAAACCAAAGGTCTGCCCCTAAGGCTTGCGGAACAAGCAAGATATCAGCAAACAAAATCGCTGCATCAAAACCATACCGCCTAATGGGTTGTAAAGTGACTTCAGCGGCCAATTCTGGATTATAGCAAAGCGATAGAAAATCACCAGCCTTTGCGCGCGTAGCCTTATATTCTGGCAAGTATCGTCCCGCCTGACGCATCATCCAAATCGGTGGTGTTGGAAGGGTCTCTCCTGCCAAAGCTCGCAAGATCGTCTTGGTCTGAACAGAATCTTTCATTACGCACTGCCTTTGTATCATAATTTACAGTTGTCAGAATAAGTTGACACACTTAAAAGATAAACCCATGACAATACGACTTCCAGACACAACTACGCCGCTGAAAATTGGTACGCGTGGTTCACCCCTAGCAATGGCTCAGGCTTACGAAACCCGCACTCGCTTGGCGGAAGCCTTTGATTTGCCTCAGGAAGCCTTTGAAATTATCATAATAAGTGTCACGGGTGACGCGATACAGGACCGCCCGCTCAAGGATATTGGTGGGAAAGGGCTTTTTACTCGTGAAATAGAAGAAGACCTTTTATGTGGTAAAATCGATATTGCAGTACATTCAATGAAAGATATGCCGACGGTCCAACCTGAAGGCTTAATTTTAGACACCTACTTACCGCGCGAAGACGTGCGCGATGCGTTTATATCACAAACACTGAAAAAAATCACGGATCTACGCTCCGGAGCTATAGTTGGTACTTCTTCTCTACGCCGCAAAGCACAACTACTTAATAGGCGGCCAGACCTCATAGTTGTTGAATTTCGTGGTAACGTTCAAACTCGTTTGAAAAAACTGTCCAATGGAATTGCTGAATGTACCTTCTTAGCCTGTGCAGGCCTAAACCGTCTATCTATGAGCGAAGTTCCGGCAACACCCATCGATCCACACGATATGTTGCCTGCAGTTGCGCAAGGAGCGATCGGTATTGAGCGACGCCTTAGTGATGAAAATACCGCAGAGTTACTGGCTGCAATTCACGATATTCCCACAGGCCAAGTTCTTGCTGCTGAGAGGCAGTTTCTGGCTGCCCTCGATGGGTCATGTGAGACCCCTATTGCCGGACTGGCGACTCTTTCGGGACATACTCTACATCTGAAAGGTGAGGTGCTACGCCCTGATGGATCTAAGGCGCTATCCGCAACCCGGTCTGGGACAATCTCAGATGGGATACTTTTAGGTACTGACCTAGCCGATGAATTATTAAAAAGAGCAGGGCCTAATTTTTTTGACTGGCACTGAATACCCTCTGGCCTAAGCAATACACCATAAAGGCAAACGAACAGACTGCCAAAGAATACATAAACTAGTTTTTTGATTAAATTACAAAGCTTTGGGAGCAGTATAGTAAAGCGTTACTGTTATCCAACGACAAAACCGGAGTAAATTTATAATCCAATCAAAGCGAGGTTAAAACCATTTGGCCACTGGGGGCAGACTCATTAAAACAGCATTCGCGTCATGACCCGTCTCAAGGCCAAATTTTGTACCGCGATCGTATACAAGATTGTATTCGGCATATAGCCCTCGATGCGTTAACTGCTTATCCTTGTCAGAATCTGTCCATTTTTGCACGCAACGCTTTTCTATCAAAGGTATAAAAGCTGGAACAAAGGCTCTACCAATATCCTTTGTCAGACAAAAATCTGCTTCCCAGTCACCAGTGTTATGATCATCCATAAAAATACCACCAACACCACGTGCTCGGCCTCGATGTGGTACAAAGAAATACTCATCAGCCCATTTTTTTAGGCGCGGATACATATCCACTCCATGAGGGTCCAAATAGGATTTCTGAGTGGCGTGAAAATGCGCGGTATCTTCCTCATACTCTAAGCATGGGTTCAAGTCAGAACCACCCCCAAACCACCAGGCATGGGGCGTCCAAAACATGCGGGTATTCATGTGTACCGCAGGACAATGCGGGTTCTGCATGTGAGCAACAAGTGAAATACCAGAAGCCCAAAACCTAGGATCATCTTTCATACCAGGAATGCCTTTTCGGGAAGCCATTGCCATCTGGGCTCGCTCTCCTAAGGTTCCATAAACTGTTGATACGTTGACACCTACCTTTTCAAAAATACGGCCTCCACGCATGATACTCATTACTCCACCACCAGTATCAGAGCCATCATCAGATCGGCGATTAGTTTCGGTAACTTCAAAGACGCCACAATCTGCTTGAGACATCGGCCCACGTACGTGCTCTGCTTCCAAACGCTCAAATTCTGAGACGATATAATCACGTAATTCTCTGAACCAAGCAGAAGCAAGGTTTCTTTGGGCATCAAGTTGTTCTGTCATATAATTATCCTGTTCAAGTGACAGTTTGTAAAACGCAAATACGATATCAACCAAGAGAAAATAAGGTTCAATGTGCCGGTGAATTCACCGGATCTAGCAAACTGCGTCCACCGTCAACAGTCATAACATCGCCTGTTACAAAACCTGACCCGTCAGAGGCAAGAAATTGAACAGCATCCACAAGCTCATTAGGGCTTGCTATCCGATGTAGTGGTGTCCGACTCTCTATTTCTTCCCGCCATTCAGGATGATCTCCAATAGAAGATTTTAAAGACGCTGACATCACAGATCCAAAAGCAACCGCATTCACACGAATACGTTGCGGGGCCAAAGCCAAAGCCATTGATCGCGTCATTTGCTCCAACCCAGCAGAAGCAATTGAATAACCTAACAATTCAGGCCGTGTTTGATGTGCTGCAATTGAACTAAGGTTAATTATAGAACCAGCAGGCATGTCATTATCATTATTTTCAGCCTGTTTAATCATCCGGCGCGCTACTTGTTGACTAAGCCTCAGCGCTGTCATTAGATTTTGTTCCAGCAGTTGTTCTACAGAAGTATCTTCGGGATTAAGTGCGTCAGTTTCCATTACCTGTCGTGAAGCGTTCACTAAGATGTCTATCTCATCAAAAGC
Organism: uncultured Tateyamaria sp.; assembly: GCA_905480645.1. GTDB lineage: Bacteria > Pseudomonadota > Alphaproteobacteria > Rhodobacterales > Rhodobacteraceae > Tateyamaria. The sequence continues at coordinate 128,663 of CAJQRC010000010.1, read as the reverse complement.
ATCAATTGTGGCTGATATTAGATTGGCAATCGTCAGACGCTGCCGTAGATCACCCGCAAAATAGCGTATATTACCTTCATCAGCAGTATTACCTAATTCATTTATGAGCCGCTTTTCATCCATATCAGCGCACATAACGTTTGCGCCACGATCCGCAAAAGTTCTTGCGACAGCAAGCCCGATACCATTGGCTGCACCCGTTACAATAGCTGTTTTACCACTGATTGAAAATGACATCTTCTATCCTCACATTCATTTAGGCCGTTCCGCTCGCAACACCTTGAACCGTGCATTTCCACCCAAATCAACTACCTTAGAAAAATGTGCCATAAGGGTTTTTTCATACGGAAGATGCCTATTCGCAACCATCCATAGCATTCCCTGCGGTTTAAGCAGCCGAGCAGAGGCCGTGATAAAACTACGCCCTAACGTCGGATCGACGCTGCGCCCTGTATGAAATGGCGGGTTCATAATTACTGCATCCATTTTATTCGAGGGTGCCCATTTTATAGCATCAACCCAATGAAATGAAGCGCGGTGGTCCAAAACATTATGCCGCGCGCACTGTAGCGCCATATCGTGAGCTTCAACCAAATGAACTTCTACCACCGCCGCCCTAGTTAAAATATGTGCGGAGAGATAACCCCATCCAGCCCCAAGATCAGCCACTCGGCCAGTTATAGAATGTGGTAGAGCCTCAATTAAGAGCGCAGAAGCGGGGTCAACTCCATCAGCTGAAAATACACCGGCCGCAGTCCAAAAGCCACATTTTTGCAGCGCGGGGCCTACAGCCCAGTCCTTAAAGTCAGATCCACCGTCACACCAAAACACTTTACCGTGAGACTTAGAAATAGAACCACCAACATTTACGCGGCTGCGGAGCGCTTTAAGTATTGAATTTGCACCGTCGGTCTTTTGGCCATCTATAAGAATTATACCATCAGTCTGATTCATAGCCACAGCCAAAAGAGCTTTTGTTTCAGCTCTCGCCCGGGTCAGACATACTACTGATGCGGTAAACCGCGCTAATTCAGATACTTTAGCCGTCACACGATAGCCCTGAGCTTCAAAATGAGCGCAAATTGTCGCAAGTGGCGAGACGATTAAAATGCGTTCTTTTGGTAGAGCTGACAGGTTAGCATCTATTGCGGGATGCATCACAGCAATAATACCGTCACTCGAAATCTCGATTTTTTCAAGCGCTAGAGGCAAACGATCATCTATCACTTATTCTTCTTTTTCCATTGTACATTGTAACGGATGTTGATGACGACGTGCACAATCCATGACCTGCGCCACTTTAGTTTCTGCAATCTCGTGACTAAATACGCCAACGACAGCAAGTCCTTTTTTATGGACAGTTAGCATAATCTCAAAAGCTTGAGAATGATTAAGCCCAAAAAATCGCTCTAATACATGCACAACAAACTCCATTGGAGTATAATCGTCGTTCAGCAGAAGCACCTTATAGAGTGGAGGACGCTTAGTCTTGCGTTTCGCATTAGTAGCTACAATAGTGTCACCATCGCCGTCCATCGGGCTGGTCATCATACGCACTTTTTGATGTACCTGCATCTTGATCAAACCTAAATTCCTATGCCCGTTCTTTATATGAGATATATAACGTTCAAGACCGGTTAGAAAAGAGGGTCATTGTGAAATGTCAAAAACACTATGCGCAATTGGGTTCGATGCCGATGACACATTATGGCATAATGAACGGTTTTTCAAACTAACCCAAGAGCGGTTTACGGAGCTTATAACCCCACATACAGACCATAAAAACATTGATAATCTTCTTTTGAAGGCTGAACAGCGCAACATTGGACACTACGGATTTGGCATTAAAGGTTTTGTTTTATCGATGATCGAAACCGCTCTGGATGTTACAGATAAAAGGGTGCCTGGCGAAGTAATAGCCTCTTTGATAAAAGCAGGCCAAGATATGCTACGACATCCGATAGACCTATTGCCGTATGCGGAAGATGCCGTGCGTGCGGCAAAGAAACTTGCGCCGGTGGTGTTAATTACAAAAGGCGATCTTTTGGACCAAGAGCGAAAGCTGGCACAATCTGGTTTAGGTGAATTATTTGATACAATTGAAATCGTTTCTGATAAAAAATCACACGTATATTCACGCATTTACGGGCCTTTTGGCGGAGTGCAAAACGGAATGATGATTGGTAATTCCATGAAATCAGATGTTATCCCAATGATTGATGCAGGTGGTTTCGGTGTTTACGTACCTCATGAAATGGTATGGAACCTCGAGATTGCTAGGACACCCCTTGGCCACCCTCGTTATCACGAGTTGGTAGACCTTAGTGCTTTATCCGAATTTCTAGAAAAAGAATTCTGAAACCAATCGATAGGTTTAATTTTTTAATAAATGACAAATCGTCTATAAAAGCTATCCACACGGAAGCGCAGGCCATAGTTTAAATAAATATCCTCTTTAGTAGACCAAGGGCCCACAATATGTATCTCTATAAATTTCTAATTAATTTTTATTTGGCCCACAATGTAATGGATATTTCAATTTAATCAAAGAGGGACTGCTACCATACTTAAAATAACGTTATGTTGCGTGCTTTGAGGACATCATCCGAGTTTACACCGTTCCTGCGCCTTATTTTTCAGGATATTATTTTTGATAGATATAAAAGTGTGACCAAAGAGCATCATCAATGAATGAATGCACATAAACAACATTAGCATGTTTAGTAATCGACCAATCTGCAAGCACTACATATTGTACCCATTATTTGAAAATAATTAAAATTAAAATACAATGAACATCAATGCTTTATTGAAATCATACAGTGTGCTAGCTCTATGGTTATAAAAAAAAGGCTAGTCGAAAAATCGGCGGTCAGAGGCAGAAATAGGCAGGTTTATTGTGAAGGATCGACGCTCGCAGTCGGCCCGGTTAGGGCTATTAATTTTAACGGCATTTTGGATGTTAGTTATTTTACCAGCATCAGTACTTGCGGCTCCGTACGCAGCATATGTGATGGATGCAAGAACTGGAGAGGTACTACATTCTCGAAATGCAGATACTCGACTGCATCCTGCATCCCTCACAAAAATGATGACCCTCTACGTTGTATTTCAAGCGGTAGAGCGAGGTGAAATTACTCTTGATACCAAAATTAAAATCTCCCCAAAAGCTGCCGGCGAACCACCTTCTAAATTAGGCCTTCGGTCGGGGCAGAAGATTAAGTTACGTTACTTAATTCGCGCCTCTGCTGTAAAGTCGGCGAATGATGCCGCAACGGCTTTGGCCGAAGCTATTTCAGGGTCGGAGGCAGCGTTTGCACGTAGAATGACTCGGACAGCAAAATCATTGGGTATGACAAAAACTACCTTCAAAAATGCACATGGCTTAACCGAGAAAGGGCACCTATCCACCGCCCATGATATGTCGATCTTAGGTCGCCATATGATTTATGATTATCCACAATATTACAACTTATTCTCCCGTAGATCTACAAATGCTGGTGTGCGAAAAGTGGCTAACACTAACCGTCGACTGCTAGCATCCTATAAAGGGGCAGATGGTATCAAAACTGGGTACACGCGCGCAGCTGGATCAAATCTCGTCGCTTCGGCTGAACGTGGTAACGAACGTATTATCGCTACCATGTTTGGTGGTAAATCATCAGCAGCACGAAATGCAAAAGTTGCAGAGCTTCTAGATCTTGGTTTCAGCAGAGCTCCAAGCCGTGCAAAGCTACAGAAACCACGTAAACCTAGGTACCAGGCTGGCAATGAGCGCGAAGCAGGCAATGCAAACACCTCATCAAATGTCGCTAAAATTATCCGTCAGAGCGGCGCGGTCACAACATCGTATCGGCCTAAACTGCGGCCAGTTTCAGCTGAGGCTGAACCTACTCTTGTCACTGAAAAATCATCAGATCCATCGGTCTTGACAAATGACATCCGCACCGCGCTTGAAGAGGCACAAACAACAGTCAATGTGGATATCGTTGAAAAAACTCCACCTCTAGAACCTCAGAGTAATGTAGTATTGGCCAAAGCTAAAACAGAAGTTGTAACACGCCTGTCCACATCAGGTGGGCGACATTGGGGCGTAAACATAGGTCGTTATCCCAGCCGCTACCATGCAGAAAAAATACTCCTACAGACAGCTTTGGCGGAAATGTCATCTTTAGACGGAAGTTTGCGCAAGGTGGTCAAACAACCACAAGGCTTTGACGCTAATTTTCTGGGAATGACACAAGAAACTGCCGATTTAGCTTGTCGTCGTCTGGCAGCACGAGATGTAACATGCTTTATGATTGGTCCATAAAATTATTTGAAACTTTTGGCCAGAGTACTATGCCCGAAGCCACTAGATGATGCAGTCAATCAATTATGATAAAAGGACTGTCTAAATGTTCATTACGGAATAATTTAAGTCAGCTTAATTCAAAACAATACCAATCCTGCTTGTTAAAAACGGTACAACAGGCATGATTACAGCTTACATAACTCCTCAATTGCTAATGTGTTGCTTGAAGCAAAAGGCGTGTATAATCTGTCTGAGGACGTTCAAATAGGTCTTCTGCAGAGCCTTGTTCTACAATATCACCTTGTTTCATCACAAGTACTTTATGGCTCATAGCGCGAACAACCTTCAAGTCGTGGCTGATAAACAAAAATGCGAGCCCATATTTTCGTTGCAAACCGCGCAACAGCTCAACAATCTGCACCTGAACTGTCATATCGAGTGCAGAAGTAGGCTCGTCCAGAACCACCAACTTAGGGCGTAAAACCATAGCTCTTGCGATTGCAATACGTTGTCGTTGCCCCCCTGAAAATTCGTGTGGATATCGATCCATTGTGGTTGGGTCTAGCCCAGTCTCGAGCATAACTTCTGAAACTGCGTCTCGCACCGGTCGCCCATCTTCAACACCGTGCACACCTAGACCTTCAGCAATTATCTGCATGCAGGTCATACGGGGGCTAAGTGATCCGAAAGGATCTTGGAATACAATTTGCATATCTTTACGCAAGCGCCGCAACTCACTAACTGACCAGTCACGGATATCTTGTCCCATATAGATAACGCGCCCTTCTGACGGTATCAGTCTCATGACTGCTAAGGCTAAGGTAGTCTTGCCTGATCCACTTTCACCAACGATCCCAACAGTCTCACCCACACGTAGCTCAAAATTTGCGTCATTTACTGCTTGTACATGGCCAACCGTTCTTCGGAGCAGGCCAGCTGTAATAGGAAACCATACTTTCAAATGTTCTGCCGCTGCAATAATCCCTGCTCCAGTTGGGATAGGATCTGGCTGTCCAGAGGGCTCTGCTGCAAGTAACTTTTGTGTATAAGAATGCTGCGGATAATCAAAAACCTTATCCACAGGACCCGCCTCTACGATCAACCCGTTTTGCATTACACAAACAGTATCCGCTATGCGTCTCACTATTCCTAAGTCATGGGTAATGAACAGTAGACCCATGTTTTCAGTATTCTTAAGTTCGACCAACAAATCAAGAATTTGGGCTTGAATTGTGACATCGAGTGCTGTGGTTGGCTCGTCCGCAATCAACACATCAGGTTTATTAGCCAAGGCCATTGCAATCATCACGCGTTGTCGCTGACCGCCGGACAGTTGATGTGGATAGGCATTCAGGCGGGTTTCAGCTTCACGAATTCCAACTTTGTTTAATAGCTCTAAAATTAAACTACGGGACTGATTGCCCGCAATTCCTTGATGCAGAGCAAGACTTTCTCCAAGCTGCTTTTCAATTGTATGCAAAGGATTAAGTGACGTCATTGGTTCTTGAAAAATAAACGAGACATCATTACCACGCACTTTGCGTAACAATTTTTCATCAGCACCAATCATTTGTTGACCAGCGTAGGTTACAGATCCAGATACTGTAGCACTGTCGCCCAACAGTGAAACAGTGGAGAGTGCAGAAACAGATTTTCCTGAACCAGATTCACCTACAAGCGCTACTGTTTCACCTAGGCCAACAGAAAACGACACACCTTTAACCGCTTCTGTAAACTTTCCATCTTGCCGAAAACAAACCCGTAAATCTTTTACCTCAAGCCGAGATTTCATGAAAATGTCTTCCTTGGATCAAATGCATCCCGAACACCTTCAAAAATAAAAATCAAAAGACTCAACATGACAGCGAAGACACTAAAGGCAGTAAAAGCTAACCATGGAGCTTGTAGGTTTTGTTTTGCCTGCAACGTTAACTCTCCCAAGGAAGGTGCTGAAGAAGGCAAACCAAAACCAAGAAAGTCAAGAACAGCGAGGGATGAAATGGTGCCCGTTATGATGAAGGGTAACATCGTTAAAGTCGCCACCATCGCATTTGGCAACATGTGACGAAACATGATCGTTACGTTCCCAACCCCAAGCGCGCGAGCAGCCCTAACATATTCCAAATTACGAGCTCTCAAGAATTCTGCCCTAACAACACCAACAAGGCCAGTCCATCCAAAAAGAATAAGTAGAAAAACAAGTAACCAGAAACTTCGTCCCAAAATAGCAAACATGATGATTATCACATATAAGCTCGGCGTAGAGGACCATATCTCTATCACACGTTGAAAAATGAGGTCCGTACGACCACCAAAATATCCCTGCACAGCCCCGGCAATTACTCCAATGATTGCAGACGCCCCAGTAACAATAAGAGTAAAAAGAACAGATAATCTGAATCCGTGAATTACGCGCGCCATTACGTCCCTTTTTGTACCATCCGTCCCAAGGAGATTTTCACTATTTGGGGGAAGTGGCGCGGCGCCAAGCCTATCAACAGCCGTATCAAAACTGTAGGGTATTAACGGCCAAATCATCCAGCCTTTATAAATTAATTCATCCTCAACAGTACCGTCTTTAGCGTCCTCAATAACTGCTACCGGATCATCAAAGCAGGCATCCAAACCCCCAGATAAAATCAAACACTTGACCTCAATGTCACGGTAAGATGCCTCAGTCTGAAAATCACCACCGAAATCTGTTTCTGCATAAAAATTCCAGATTGGAGCATAAAGATCACCTCGATAGCTAAGCAGAATTGGTTTATCATAGGCTATAAATTCAGCAGACAAACTCATTCCAAAAAGGATTGTAAAAATCCATAGCGACCAAAAAGCGCGCCTATTTCGACGAAAGTTACGCCATCGACGTTGATTTAAGGCAGAAAATGACATCAGCCTTCCCTTCGTTCAAAATCAATACGAGGGTCAACAGCCACATACATCAGGTCAGAAAGGATACCAACGAGTAAACCCATAAGTCCAAAGATGTACAGCGTCCCAAAAACAATCGGATAATCTCTCGCAACAGCGGCTTCAAAACCCAAACGTCCTAAACCATCAAGGCTAAAAATTGTTTCAATAATCAGAGAGCCCCCGAAGAAAACGCCTATGAATACGGCGGGAAATCCTGCAATCACGATTAGCATTGCATTACGAAAGACGTGCCCATAGAGAACAGATCGCTCTGATAAACCTTTGGCGCGTGCCGTCATAACATAAAGTTTTTTTATTTCATCTAAAAAGCTATTTTTAGTAAGCAGTGTCAGTGTTGCAAAAGCGCCAATTGTTCCTGCTAAAACAGGCAAGGTTATATGCCATAAGTAATCCGTCACTTTACCCCAAGCATTCAATTCCTCAAAATTATCTGAGGTAAGGCCTCGCAATGGGAAAATCTGCCAATACGTACCTCCCGCAAACAAAACGAGCAGCAAAATTGCAAATAAGAAGCTAGGAATTGCATATGCTGCAATAATCGCCCCGCTGGTCCACGTGTCAAAGGGTGTCCCGTCTTTCACAGCTTTACTGATACCAAGAGGAATTGACACCAAATATGCAATAATCGTGGACCAAAGCCCTAAAGTGATCGACACGGGTAGCTTTTCTTTGACAAGTTCTATGACCGAGATCGATCTGAAATAACTTTCTCCAAAATCAAATCGTACGTAGTTCCATACCATGTTTAGAAAACGCTGAAATGGTGGTTTGTCAAACCCAAACTCTTTTTTCAATTCTTCCACAAACTCTGGCGGTAGACCACGCGCTCCCACATAAGTGCTATCAGAGGCAGTATTCAATTCATCCGCACCAGCATCGTTATTACCACCTGCAAAACCGCCAAAAACGTCACCACCACCCTGCGCGCGCGCGATTGCCTGTTCAACTGGTCCTCCCGGTACAAACTGCGTCAGAGTGAAGTTAACCAACAAGATGCCTAACAGGGTTGGTATGACCAAGAGCAATCTCCGGAGGATATAGGGACCCACGCGTCTACCTCAATGCGCCTGAGGCTTTAAGACCTGCAGCCTTTTCTTCATTATACCACCAGAAATCAAGCTGACCTAGTTCATAAGGTGGAATAGATTTTGGGTGCTCAAATATATCATAGTAAGCAACCCAATAAGAAGGGTTGTACCAGACAGGGATCATAATAAACTCATACCGTAATGCACGATCAAGAGCCATCAAAGACGCCTCCTCATCGGCTCGAGTTTTGGCATTAAGAGATGCTTCAATGATAGCATCGACAAGTGGGCTGGCCAAACCGGCGGGATTGAATAGTGAAAACTCAGCCGCTTCAGAACCAAACCGTTGCATAAGGCCAGTACCAGTGCCCAAAAACGCTGAATATGAATCATAAACTAGATCATAATCGCGGTCTCGTTCGCGCGACGTGTATTGTGAGGAGTCCACCTTTTCAAACTCAACTTCAACACCCAGTTTTCTTACATTAGCCACAAAGTTTTCCATCGCACCACTTAAAGTGTCAGGCGAAGATGAATTAAATAAATAGTTTAAAGATAAAATTTCTCCCTCGCTGTTACGCCGAATGCCGTCATCGGCGACTAACCAGCCAGCGTCGTCTAACAAGGCCATTGCTTTACGAGCATTACGGCGATCAAAAAGCCGTGCTTCATTTGAACTGTGCGGGACACGTGCATCTTGGGTTAATATGTCCACCGGAACAAGATCGCCTAAAGATTTCAGAAGCTTCAACTCGCCACCTTTCGGTATACCAGTGGCCATTAGCGGGGTATCTTGTGTGAAGGATGCGCGCTGTTTGAATAAACCATATTGAAGCGATGCATTTGTCCACTCAAAATTATAGGCCATTGCAATGGCCTCGCGAACACGTCGATCTTTCAGTTGTGGTCGCATTAGATTGAAGACGATACCGGATGGCGTTGGAGGTGACCCATCAGGAAATTCTGCCTTTTTAATCGCTCCATCGCGCACTTTAGGATTATCGTATCCAGTCGCCCATTTCTTAGAATCGTTTTCTGTTCTAAAAGTAAACTCACCAGCTAAAAACGCTTGAAAGGCAGCTTCCGCATCGCCGAAATATTCTATTCGGATCGAGTCAAAATTGTTTCGGCCAACGTTGAAGGGCAGATTATTTGCCCAATAATCTGGATTTCGTTTATATACTACCCTTCTATTCACATCTACCGTGTCAACCATATAGGGGCCAGATCCTGGCGAAATATCTAACCGACTTTCATCTAAGCCAGCTCCTGTTTCCCGATACCATTTTTCGGACCAAGCAGGCACAAACCCAACCTGATCGATTAATGATCGCCGCGAAATACCTTCAGAAAAATAAAATTTGATAGTATGGTCGTCCAGCACTTCAACCTTTGGAATGCGCTGACGTACCGCGTCCGCGTAGGATTTCAGACCCTCATCAAGTAATAAGTTATGACTGAACGCAATGTCATGGGCCGTAACAGGTGTTCCGTCTGAGAAACGCGCTTCCGGGCGCATGTAAAAAATAACCCAGTTTTTATCATCATCATATTCAAGCCGCTCTGCTAATAAGCCGTAATACTCTCCATAAACATCTGCCGGAGCCGCGGTCCCATTTACACCACTACCCAACAAACTCTCATAAATTGATGACGATAACGCACCCGCCCGACCCTTTCGAGTGTACGGGTGCATCGAATCAAAAGTACCAACTGTACCAAGAGCAATTTCACCACCCTTTGGCGCATCAGGATTGACATAATCAAAATGCTCGAAATCTTCTGAATATTTTAAATCACCATAGAATGAGTATCCGTGCGCCGAGATTTTTGCATCGTGGCTGTCAGCATGAACACTTGTTGCAGCAAAAAAGCTTAACAAAAGCCCTAAGCAGCTAAGACCCCACCATATCAAGAATTTTCTTCTCATCGTTTCAACACGGAAGTGGACGCAGTTGCGTGGTTGGATTAGGTGCATTGGAGTTTCCTCTTTAGAGCGGGCGACATCACCTGTTAGACTAATTTAAGCTAACGACGGCAATCTCCAAGATGCAACTTAAGAAAAAGTGATCGTAATGCCGCAACCGTGAGCAGGATGTAACATCAATGCATAAGACAGTAAACTTACACCCGGGTGGTAGACGAGGCCCTTGAGTTGACAGGTGCGGTAAAATTAGTCGTCCAGACTGTCAAGATAAGCTATGACCGCTGCACGGTCTTCAACTTTGTCTAACCCATTAAAGCCCATAGATGTTCCCTTGGCCCATACCTTTGGGTTTTCCAGAAACGCATTTAAATTATCAGCCGTCCAATCACCGTCCATTTCAGACAATGTCACAGAATAGGATCCAAATGTGTCTACTGAAGCAATATCTCGTCCCACGACACCATGTAGGTACGGGCCTGTTCCATTGGCCCCAGCCTCAACCTTGTGGCAAGCACTACATTTCCGAAAGATTTTTGCCCCATCACCAATATCAGCCGATGCAAGAACTTCGGCAAACGGTACAACAGCCTCCTCGGGCTCCAGCTCTTCTTCGCCAGTTTCTACGACGTAGGACTGCTCCGCTCCATGACCACCAGTGTGATACAACTCTTCAGCAGCCCACTTACCAAGCAGCAGTATTAATAGTGCGCCACAAAAGCTCCCAGCTATTTTGGTAAAGGTCATAGTGTCAAACATCCGGTTTATACTTTCATCAAAACAAAAAAACTCCGTCGGCTATGTATTGCTTCCCCTTCCTGCTGGCAAGCTATAGTAACCGCGACCAAACGCCCTTTAAAACCTTTCGGGTAAAACAACGCGGGGAAAGTAAGATGTCGCAAAGAATTGCGTTCCAAGGAGACCTAGGCGCTTACAGTCACGAGGCATGCCTCCAAGCACGACCCAGCGCAGAACCTATCCCTTGCTCAACTTTCGAAGATGTTATCGATGCAGTACGAGACGGGCGAGCTGATATGGCAATGTTACCCGTCGAAAATACAACATATGGACGCGTAGCTGACATCCATCGGCTGTTGCCAGAAAGTGGTCTACACATTGTAGACGAAGCTTTTGTACGAGTGCGCATCTCACTTATGGCAATACCAGGCCAAAGACTTAGTGATATTAAACATGTAAGAGCGCATTTAGTTTTACTTCCTCAAGCTAAAACATTTTTAACCACACATGGTATTACTTCAGAAGCAGCAGCAGACAGTGCAGGTGCGGCAGCTAAAATTTCAAAAACAGGTGAGACAGGCATTGGTATTTTAGCATCCTCAGTGGCTGCTAAAATTCATAAATTAGAAGTTTTGTCTCACAATATTGAGGATCAGCTGCATAACACGACGCGTTTTTTAATTATGTCTCCAACAGCAGATCATAGTGCACGGTCGCCAAAGATGATAACGACTTTTGTTTTCGAAGTTCGCAATATCCCGGCAGCATTGTACAAAGTTTTGGGTGGATTTGCGACCAACGGGATCAATATGACCAAATTAGAAAGTTACATGGTTGGGGGAACGTTTACTGCTACTCAGTTCTATGCTGACATAGAAGGACATCCCAACCATACCGCCGTTGCACAGGCATTGGAAGAACTACACCATTACACCAACAAATTGGATATACTTGGGGTTTATCCCGCTGCAGATGGTCGAAGTTAGTTAACACAGAGTTAAAACGGGACCCAACATTTTTGGTGTAGGTCTCAAAAACTATAGTCGTGGTAACACGCGGTTGTTAGTAACAGGCAAAAAAGGTCAAACTTCAATACCGAGATGCTGTATTTATCTGATGCGGTATCTCAATATTACCCGATCGGCATTCAGCAAAGGGACTTTGTGTGATCCACCATCGTAAACATCAACTGCAATACAATGATTTACATAAAAGAAAAAATATATCAACTTTAGGAAACAACCAACATGAGTTCACATAATTAAAAGTATAAATGGGCGGTGTGGGACTCAAAATAGAAAATTCCTTCGGTGGGTTAGTCCGGTTAGAGAAAAAATTACCTTTTACTTCAGTTAATTTAAAGTATCAGATAGCCAATTTTGGATAAGAAAATGCGCGATTGCGCCTTTTCTAGCAGGCTGTATTTTAGAATGTTGACCAGAAACTACTGTTATCATTTCTTCCCTTGTAATCCACATTGCATCTTCAATCTCTGTTGGATCAGTGATGATTTCATGACTTATGGCTCGACCTTTACAGCCAAACATCAACGAAGCAGGAAATGGCCATGGCTGGCTAGCTAAGTACTCTACAGCACCAACTACAACACCTACTTCTTCTAATACCTCACGCCGCACTGCAGCTTCTAATGTTTCGCCCGGCTCCACAAAGCCAGCCAACAGTGAGAACATTCCTTCTGGCCACCCAGGGGATCTACCGACCAATACTGAATTACAATGAGTAATCAACATGATAACCACTGGGTCTGTTCGCGGAAAGTGATGGGCTTTGCAAGATGGGCACGTACTTTGCCAGCCAGCGTGGGTCACAATATTTTTATCGCCACATTTGGAACAAAATTTATGACTTTCATGCCATCCAAATACTGCCTTAGCCGTTGCAGCTAATTCGGCGTCACGCGGGGTAAGCCACGTCATTACACGACGCAACTCTACAAAAACCTCTGACGACGAGAATGCAGGATGACGCTGCTCAGTCGGATCAAGAAAACTACCAAGTAACTCCAAATCTAGGCTCTCCGGTTCCCAAGCAGAAATATCATGCGCAAACTTCGGTGAGTTCTCCTCTACGCCTAAAAATATTAACTTGGTTTCAAATCCCGTAAGGACAGGATGATCCATAGGTAATTTTATCACATGTGCAGGACTGACTTGCCTAATTAAAACTTTTCCTCGCCAAAGGATTATCGTTTGGGCGTCTGGATGAACTTTTGCAGCGTTCAATCTATCATTATCGGTACGAATTGCAGCGGCCCGATCTAAACCTGACCCTCCAAATGTAACTGTCTCTGCATGGCGCATTCCATAGAACCCCGTTATTATAATAAGTCCATTGCGCTTGGCATGTGTGTATCCACGGCGCAATGGGTAAGTAGGAAATTAAATATTCTCTAATTTCCTACTTTAGATTAAAAAATCTGTAGCTCTTGCGTGCAATCAAAAGGCCCACTATGGATGTTTTGAGAGGTTGGCGCGGGCAAGCTCCTCGCCAACTCGGTCAGATCCGGAAGGAAGCAGCCGCAACGAGCCCCGCTTGGGTCGATGTCAATCTCTCACCAAAATTTCAAATTAGCTACTTTTTCCAAAAGCTAATCCCTTTGAATAAGTTAAAGATAACTTCCGATAGTGGACGTCACTCAACAGTCCCACTACGTTCCTTAACACAATCCGAATCTTAGAGTAGGTCTATGTCTGACGCACCCCAACACTATCAGGTTTTAGCACGCAAATATCGGCCAGAGACTTTTACAGACTTAATAGGCCAAGATGCCATGGTCCGCACGTTAGAAAATGCGTTCAAAGCGGATCGTATAGCTCAAGCTTTCATTATGACTGGTATCCGCGGCACCGGTAAAACAACTACAGCGCGAATTATTGCCAAGGGCATGAATTGTATTGGTCCAAATGGCAGTGACGGCCCAACCACAGAACCGTGTGGCCAGTGCGAAAACTGTATTGCAATTATGGCAGGTAGGCACGTGGACGTGCTCGAGATGGATGCCGCCTCTAATACGTCAGTTAACGACATTCGCGAGATTATCGACGGCGTGCATTATCGCGCAGCGACTGCGCGATACAAAATTTATATTATTGACGAAGTACACATGCTGTCTAATAGCGCTTTTAATGCATTGTTAAAAACGCTTGAAGAGCCACCCAAACATGTGAAATTCATTTTTGCTACCACAGAAATCCGTAAAGTTCCTGTGACAGTACTATCTCGGTGTCAACGGTTTGACTTGCGCCGAATTGAACCCGAAAACATGATTACGATGCTGCGCAAAATTGCAAGATGCGAGAAAGCAGAAATTGCCGATGACGCACTTGCGCTGATTATCCGCGCGGCAGAGGGGTCCGCGCGCGATGCAACGTCTCTGCTAGATCAAGCAATTTCTCATGGTGCAGGTAAAACAACCGCTGATCAAGTTCGCGTTATGCTAGGTCTAGCAGATCGAGGCCGCGTGCTAGACTTGTTTGATATGATTCTAAAAGGCAACGCTGCCGGTGCTCTAAATGAGTTAGGTGGACAATATGCCGATGGAGCAGACCCGGTTGCAGTACTTCGGGATTTAGCTGAAATTACTCATTGGGTTTCTGTAGTTAAAATAACACCAGAAACCGCTGAAGATCCGACGATTTCAACAGATGAGCGCCAGAGAGGCCAGAAAATGGCTGAAGCTTTACCTATGCGCGCACTGACCAGACTTTGGCAAATGTTACTGAAAGCTCTTGAGGAGGTTGCCACAGCTCCCAACACAATGATGGCTGCTGAAATGGCCGTAATCCGATTAACACATGTAGCAGACTTGCCCAGCCCAGAAGAGTTAGTCCGAAAACTGCAAGCAAAAAACACGCCTATAGCACCAGCACCAGCATTTAAATCCGATAGTAACCATGATGTAAATCAAGAACGAACACCAATAAAATCATACTCCAAGACTTCAGCGCAAACAGTTGCTCTGGCTTATGACCACGCTGAGGAGCTTGCACAGTACCCGAGTTTTGAACATGTGCTTGAACTTATCCGCATAAACCGTGACGTGAAATTACTTGTAGAAGTGGAAACAACACTGCGGCTAGCCAGCTACCAGCCAGGACGTATCGAATTTGTACCCACCGAGCGCGCGCCAAGAGATCTTTCTCAACGATTGGGAGCACGGCTACAAACATGGACAGGTAACCGCTGGGCAGTAACGTTGGTAAACGAGGGCGGTGGCGAAACAATAGCGGAAAAACGCGATGCAACAGACAATATTCTCAGAAATCAAGCCAAAGATCATCTACTGGTAAAAGCTGTTTTGACATATTTCCCAAAAGCAAAAATCACCTATATCCGAACGCCCCAAGAAATCGCTAATGAGGCTTTTTGTGAAGCATTGCCGAAAGTAGACGAAGAATGGGACCCATTTGAGGAGGATTAATCATTCCGACACTTTCTGGGACTGTACAGGGTGATTCATGTGCCTTGCGGCGTCCAAATTGGGACGGTGTTCAAGTATCCGGCCTTGATGAAGCCATTAAACTCACATCATCACCTTTAGTCTTAGTACTTATTGCATTAACCCTAATCGTCATAAGATTAAAAAGCCAATGCGGTGGTGTTGCAACGGTAATCCTTTGAACAATTGTGGTTTCGGTGCAGGCAGTGATGGATTTAGCAGGCACACGCGTATCAGCTATGACTGACGGATGTGTTGGCTCACCGACCTTGTTCATCGCCGCTGTGGCTGCAATATGTATCTTAACAAAACTTTATACCGCCCCGCACAATCATGGGGCCTGAAAATTGGAGAGAATTTTATGCTTAAAGGATTAGGTGGGCTCGGTGATATGGCTGGAATGATGAAAAAAGCTCAAGAAATGCAGAATAAAATGGCAGAGATGCAAGATGGGCTGCAAAACTTTACAGTCACAGGTCAAAGTGGTGCGGGACTGGTCAAGGCCACCGCCACGGCCAAAGGTGAACTGACAGCATTAGAAATTGATCCATCTATTTTCAATGGAGACGATAAAGAAGTGGTTGAAGATCTTATCCTTGCAGCCGTCAAAGACGCACAAATCAAAGCAACTGAGAAAGCTCAAGAGGAAATGGGCAAATTAACTGAAGGTCTTGGCTTACCAGCAGGAATGAAGCTGCCTTTTTAATAAAGCAGCATAAAATTAGAACTTTAGCATGCTCCACAGGAGACTTGCTCCAGCCAAACATCGGACAATCATTTGAGCAGTACACGCGATATTGACAACCTTATAGAGATTATGGCCAAGCTTCCTGGCCTCGGACCTCGGTCAGCCCGGCGCGCAGTACTTCACTTGGTACGCAAGCGCGCTCTGTTGCTGGCACCGCTGGCAGACTTGATGCAAACAGTGGCAAGCACAGTTCGTGAATGCCTTAACTGTGGCAACATTGGTACGGCAAACATATGTGATATTTGTGTTTCTGAAAAACGCAAAAATGGGGAGCTATGCATAGTAGAAGATGTGTCAGACCTTTGGGCTATGGAACGCTCTGGATCATTCAAAGGACGCTACCATGTCTTGGGTGGAACTCTATCAGCTTTAGATGCAATAGGCCCTACAGAATTACGCATCCCACAATTGATTGATCGAGTAAAAACCGAAAATGTCCGTGAGGTAATTCTGGCGCTGAATGCAACAATCGATGGACAAACTACTTGCCATTATATTGCCGATCAATTGGAAGGTCTGGTTTGCCTAACATCGCTTGCACAGGGAGTGCCGATTGGCGGCGAACTTGATTACCTAGATGACGGAACAATTACAGCTGCCCTTAAATCCAGAAAGGTATTATGAGAAACTTTCAGAAAGCCTAACTGGTAAAATAATATCGGTTTTTTCAATTATCTTTATTATTATCTGGTGATATTTTATTTAGCGAACCGTCTGAGCCTATATCCAGACAATAAATAAATCTAAATTTTAGTCTAAAATATTTTAATCGAAGAAAAGCTCTTTACTTAGCCTTTTTCCTGCATTTTTAATTAGGTCCACCTGAGATACCAACAAGTCTATCGAAAGCCTTTGAGTTGGGCCATGCATTGCAATTGCTGCAACAAAACGTCCTGTCTTATCCGTAATTGGTACGGATAAAGCGATCATTCCATCAAATAATTCTTCTCGATCTAAAGAGTATTGCAGTTTCCGGATTTGCGCTAACTCCTCTAGTAAGGTTTCGGTTGATGTGTGCGTTTGCTCGGTCCTTTGCTCAAAATTCAAATTATTAACAAAGCTGCGCCGTTTTTGCAGTGGCAGACTGGCAAGAAAGCATTTGCCGCTCGCGGTACAGTGAAATGGAACATTAGTTCCAATAGGCAATTGGATACGAAAAGCCCAATCTGTTTCGACTCTATCAAGATATCGCATGCCATCGTCTTCAGGAACCACAAAGTTAACAGTTTCGCCTACTTCATTGGCCAAATCTTTCAAAATCTGTCGTCGGGCTATATGACCTCTAGAGTTATGCAGAAGACCTGAACCAAGTTCACGCAATCTCCTTGCAACCTGATATTTTTTTGAGCTCAAGACCCGCGAGATGAACCCATTCTCCGTGAGCGTAGTGCAAAGACGGTGAACAGTTTGTTTAGGAAGACAGAGCGCATGGCTGATTTCAGTAGCAGTCATTGCGTGGTCACTTCGTCCCAAAACTTCAAGAATAAGTAGTGCTCGGAGGTTTGATGGAATTCTATCTTTCGAAGCCATTTCCGATACCCTTAAAAAAAGATTGGTGTGTTGATTGCGAATCACTTTATATTAAATTTCACAGAAAACGAGACGAAAAGTCCCATTATTTGCGTTTTGGTGGAAAAGTATGGATTTTGACTTCATTGTAGTTGGCGCAGGTTCCGCGGGGTGTGCACTTGCAGCGCGTCTTTCCGAAAGCGGGACGTATTCTGTTGCACTACTTGAAGCAGGACCAAAAGATCGAAGCCCATGGATTCACATTCCGGTTGGATACTTTCGTACAATGGACAACCCTCGCAGTGACTGGCAGTATAAAACTCAAGCCGACCCAGGTATCGCTGGCCGTTCAATACCATGGCCACGAGGCCGCGTCTTAGGTGGATCGAGCTCCATAAACGGACTTTTATATGTACGCGGACAAGCTGAAGACTATAACGGTTGGGCACAAATGGGTTGCACAGGCTGGGGTTGGGATGGTGTGTTACCATATTTCAAGAAATCAGAAAGCTGGGAAAGCGATGATACTTCAGGCCTGAGGGGGAAAAATGGCCCCTTATCGGTTCAGCATTCACGATTAAAGAGAGATATTGTTGATACTTGGGTAGATGCAGCCATTAATGCTGGCTATAATCATAATCCAGATTACAACGGCAAAGACCAAGAAGGTGTAGGCCACTTCCAGCTAACTATGAAAGGTGGTCGACGGTGTTCATCTGCAGTAGCCTATCTGCGACCTAACCGTAGACGAAAAAACCTTCATGTAATCACCAATATACAAACCGAAAAAGTCTTAATAGAAAATGGGCGCGCAGTGGGGGTAAGAGCCCGCCACAAAGGTCAGATGAAAGAATTAAAAGCAAGCTGCGAAGTAATTTTGTGCGCTGGAGCCATTGGATCGCCACAAATTCTAATGCTTTCAGGCATTGGAGACGGAGAGGACCTTAAATCACATGGCGTCGAAGTCAAAGTTAATCTCAAAGGTGTAGGAAAAAATCTTCAGGATCATTTGCAGGCTCGACCAGTATTCAAAACTAATTTGAGCACAATCAATGTCGAGACAAACAACAAAGTCAAGCAAGCGATAATTGGCCTTCAATATCTGCTTACCCAACGTGGCCCCATGACTATGGCAGCAAGCCTTGGTACAGGTTTTTTAAAAACAGAAAAGCATCTTGAAACACCAGATATTCAATTCCATATTCAACCTTGGAGCGCGGATAAACCGGCAGATGGACCACATAAATTTTCTGCATTTACAGCATCCGTCTTACAACTCCGCCCCGAAAGCACAGGACATCTAGCATTAGTCTCAGCGAAAATAGATGACCACCCTGCCATCTACCCGAACTACCTAGCAACCGAAACTGATTGCAGAACAGTTGTAAAAGGTATTCAGATAGCTCGCAAAATTGCTCAGACTGAGCCACTTAAATCACACATCACAGAAGAGTACGCGCCCGGCGCTCACGTGGCACTTGATGACGAAGATGCTACGCTGAATTGGGCACGGAGCTCTATGGCTACGATTTATCATCCAACAGGAACATGCAAAATGGGCATCGACCCTATGGCAGTTCTTGACCCCAAGTTGCGCGTTAAAGGAGTAAGGGGACTTCGCGTGGCCGATGCGTCTATTATGCCTCAAATTGTGAGTGGCAATACCAATGCGCCAGCGATCATGATTGGAGAAAAGGCCAGCGCACTTGTTCTCGAGGACGCAACAGAATGATTATGCAATTTAAAATGATCTATTTCTTACTAAACGGACCAGATCATCCCTTTGGTAAACGACGGAACACTGCCAGGTTGGTGCCTTCGCCTTCGGCAGTAAATCAAACAGACTTTGAGGGCAAAAATAGTAGGGAGGAACACTTATGTTCAAACTAAAACATTTAGCAGTTGGTGCAACAGCACTGGCTCTTACAACATCAGCAGCATTTGCTGAAAAAGTACTACGGGTTCAGTCGGTACTTCCAGCCTCCGCTGATGAAAGCTTCATGCTTCAGGACTTTGGTAAAGATGTTGCCGCATTAACAAATGGTTCTCTGACAATCGAGTTATTGCCAGCTGGCGCCGTTGTTGGACCTCGTGATATCATGGACGCAGTCGATGCCGGCCTAGTTGAAGGTGGTATGGCTTGGACACACTATTGGGGTGGTAAACATGTTGCAGCAAACCTTTTTGGCGCACCTGTTGCGGGTGCGGGCGTTGGCATTGACAATATAGCATTCTTGAGCTGGTTTCAGTACGGAGGCGGAAAAGAGTTGTACGATCGTCTGTGGGAAGAAATGGGTGTCAATGTTAAAGGCTTCATGCTGCAACCTGTAGGCCCTGAAGCGCTAGGCTGGTTCCCAAGGCCAATCAAATCAATGGATGATTTCCGTCAGATGCGTTTCCGTGCACCTCCAGGCATGGTTGGTGCAGCTTATGCTGACATTGGTGTTCCTGCTGTTGCGATGGGTGGTGGTGATATTCTACCGGCATTAGAAAAAGGCACAATCGACGCAGCTGAGTGGTGCTGTCCCAAACCAGACTCAGTCTTTGGCTTTCAGAAAGTTCTAAAGCACTACTACTTGCAAGGCTTACACCAAGTAGTCGTGAACGCTGATATGTATGTCAATCTAGACTTCTATAATGGTCTTACAGATGTTGAAAAGAAAGCACTGGAAGTTGCAGCAAACGCTTCACTCTCAAAATCAATGTCTTACCGCATTTACGAAAACGGTAAGGCACTGAAAGACTTAACCGATAATCACGGTGTAATCCTTGAAGATACGCCAGCAGACTATTTCACAGAGTATATGGCTGCTGCCAAGAATGCGCTTCAGGCAGCTGCAGATGAAAATGAGTTCTTTGCAGAAGTTTGGCAGTCACAAAAAGACTTTGCTGATATTGCAGTCCCATTCTGGGCAGGTGCACAGGCCTCAAACGCAGCACTGGGTAAAGCTCATGCAGACTCACTGAAGTAAGTTAAGTTTTGTGCGGAGCCATATGGCTCCGCACTTCATTTTTGGCAAGGGCAAATGCCTTTTCCAAAAATGAAAGCCCCTAAGGGCTTCAAAGATAGGGAGAACAGGAATGGCCGCAGATGAAGTCAATCCAGATGAGCTTGAGATCGCAGACGAGCTAATCGCAGAAAGACGAACCGAGGCACCTGGCGAAACTCCCAAAGACATGACGGCGTGGCAACGTCCAATCACCGCAGTAATTGATTTGATCAACTACCGTGCTGGCCAAATTATCGCACTCCTAATGGTACCTCTGATTGCAGTGGTAGTTTTTGAAGTTATCTCACGCAACTCATTTTCGATTTTGGCCAATGCAGGTTTTGAAGATTTTGCACGCTCTTTGGGGCTTGGCCCCACTCTTTGGGTCTACGATTCAAGCAGAATGATAGCAGGCGTATTGTTTATGGCGGCCGCAGGTTACGGCCTCATGCGTGGTGTACATATCCGCGCAGATTTTCTGTACAGGGGCTGGACAAATAAGACGCAAGCAACAGTAGATGCGACTCTCTATCTTTTATTTTTCATACCATCAATGATTTTTTTCACTGTGGTAGCCAGTCAATTTTGGTGGCTTGCATTCTCAACAGGTGAGACCATGCAAATAGATAGCGCTTGGGGACCAGTTTTGTGGCCGGCGCGTTTGGCTATGCCAGTAGGCGGAATTCTTTTAACGCTACAAGGCGTGCCAGAAATATTTCGAGCCTTTCACAAGATGGGTAAAGAGCGTGAACAGTGGTTCATTAAGATCTTACCTATCTATTTGATTGCGCTTATTTGGCTCATTCTCGCAATTTTTACACCCAACCTTGTACCAGGTGGTGAGTGGTTCACCGATCTGATGAAAGCACAACCTAGCATGTCCAAACCTACCATTGGTTTGATTATGCTAGCTGCGATGCTTTTCGTTATTTTTATAGGCTTCCCAATTTCGTTCACATTAATCTTTCTTGCTTTCGTTTTTGGTATTTGGGGGGCTAACTTTAAATTGACTACTCTCCTTATGACTTTGAATACAAATTCAACAATGCTCAACGATCAACTTATGGCGGTACCTTTATTTGTTCTTATGGGGATCGTGATGGAGGCGGCAGGCTTAATGGAGCGTCTGTTTGCTTCGATCCAAATGATTATGGCTCGAGTGCGCGGCTCTCTTTTTATTGCAGTTTTAATAGTCTCAACAATCTTTGCTGCTGCAACAGGGATCGTCGGGGCATCCGTGACCCTTCTTGGGATTATGGCCGGCGCAACCATGACCCGTTCAGGCTACAATGTGCAGCTCGCAGCTGGAACTATAACTGCGGGAGGCACGTTGGGGATCTTAATTCCACCTTCGATTATGCTAATTGTAATGGGTCCAGTACTAGAAGTATCTACGTTGGATCTTTTTCGTGGAGCTTTCATCCCTGGCGCACTCTTGGCGTCACTATATTTGATCTACACTCTTGGCCGATGCTGGCTAAACCCAGAATTAGGTCCAATTCTGGGTGAAGAAGACCAACCCGAAACATCAGGTTTTTACGGTGCCGAAGTGGCTTTAATATGTTTAGGTATTTTAACAATCTGTCGTATTTTTGGCTTAAGCTTAAGCGGTACATTTGGTGGCATCGTCCCATTTGGAGGTCTGATAGTTTTGGGCATTGCCATGGCAATTTCATATTTAGCTTATAAAAAACTTTCAGTTCTTAGGGTGGCATTACCAGTTGTAGTTTTATTCCACCTCTACTTAATATTTGCAAATATTGGTGACCATGGTGGTTTACCAATCTGGTCGATCATATTTGGTGTGTTCACTATGTTTCTGGCGTATCTTGGAAAGCCTATTTATTACTCTGGAACAGAAGAAGATTTTTATTTTTCTGACCTTTGGAATGAATTTTTTGCTGGTCTAATGCCACCTACAATTCTTATTTCTTTTGCCTTAGGGTCAATATTACTTGGATTTGCAACACCTGCTGAAGCAGCGGCAATGGGTGCATTTGGAGCTATTTTACTATCAATTGGTTATCGAAAATTTACTATTCCAAACTTTTTTGACAGCTTAATTAAAGCCCTAGAAATTACTGTGCTTATCATGTTTCTTGTAGCAGCATCAAACTTTTTTGGCGCTGAATTCAGTGCGCTTGGAACCCCCAAGATGATGACAGAGATGCTCTTGGGTTTAGATTTATCCCCCTACTTAATTTTGATCATCGTGATGGCACTCATTTTTCTACTCGGGTGGCCACTGGAATGGGTTCCAATCGTATTAATTGTTGTGCCTATTCTTCTGCCAACTGTGGAATCTTTGGATGTATATGGTCTGGAGAGGTACGACCTCATGGTTTGGTTTGGCATTTTAGTTGCAGTAAACTTACAAACAGCTTGGTTGTCGCCACCGGTCGCCCTGTCAGCATACTTCCTAAAAGGTGTCGTCCCCAATTGGGATCTCAAGGATATTTATCTGGGCATGATGCAATTCATGTTGGTTCAGCTATTGGGTCTCATCCTTCTGTTTATTTTTCCCCAATTAGTGCTTTGGCTACCCGCAGTGATGTCAGGAAACTAGACAATGAATACACACCGCAGTTCTGTTTCCTATCTAAAATGGCCCTTAATTACGACAGTTGTTGGTTTAGGGCTAACCGGCTGGTTAGGTTGGGCGACAAAAGGTGATTGGGCAGGTATTTTATCTTTTTTAATGGTTGGTACAGTGTTGGCAGCGCTGGAGATTGCACTTTCTTTTGACAATGCAATCGTGAACGCCAACAAACTTGAAGAAATGACACCAATATGGCGTCAACGATTTCTGACTTGGGGAATTCTCATTGCTGTTTTTGGAATGAGAATTGTCTTTCCACTTGCTATCGTAGCTATTTTTGCCTGGATAAATCCCTTCGCTGCAATGCACTTGGCATTTTCAAATCCAGACGAGTACTCACGAATAATCAGCCATGCTCATGGGCCCATTTCAGCTTTTGGCGGTACGTTCCTCATGATGGTTGCCCTTAAGTTTTTCATTGATGAAGACAAATC
This sequence comes from uncultured Tateyamaria sp., assembly GCA_905480645.1. GTDB lineage: Bacteria > Pseudomonadota > Alphaproteobacteria > Rhodobacterales > Rhodobacteraceae > Tateyamaria. Next base: position 105,003 of record CAJQRC010000010.1, on the reverse strand, counting down.
AATTGACTGGATAGAAGCCATCGAAAAACGCGTGCGTGTCTGTGGATCAATTCGAGGATTCGAGATTGCGCTCGTTCTTGTAATAGTATTTTTAATCTCACGATCATTGCCTACGCATGAAATCGCGCCGTTCTTAACCTCAGCTATCATGGGGCTTCTAGTTTTCACAATGGTAGACGGACTCGGAACATATTTGGACAACATGGCTGGCTCTACAGCTGCAATAGGTGCAAAAGGCGGATTAGGGGCCTTTTTATATCTAGAGGTACTTGATGCCAGCTTCTCTTTTGATGGTGTGATTGGTGCATTTGCATTAACAACTAACATTCTTCTAATCGCTATAGGTTTGGGTATTGGTGCAATGTACGTGCGCTCGATGACCATCATGTTGGTAGAAAGAGGAGCATTGGCAGAATTTTGTTATTTGGAACATGGCGCATTTTATTCGATCTTTGCTCTCTCCATCATAATGTTCTTGCAGCCAATCATGCATGTTCATGAATTAATAACGGGCGGAATTGGTATGGTATTGATTGCCTTGTCTTTTTACGCTTCCATCACTCACAATAAACGTGAAACATAAACTCTTGCAAACAGACAGGACCAACCAAATATGTCTCGTGTATACCTAAAAAAAGCCACTCTTACTTCTAGATCTGAAGAGGGTGAGACAGCAAAAGTTGTTGCAAAAATCCTTGCTGACATTGAGATTGGTGGCGAGACCGCTGCTTTAGAATATGCAACAAAATTCGACAAATATGACGGTGGTGTCCAACTCACTCTCGATGACATAGAATCTGCCAGCGCATTGGTTCCACGAAAAATTAAAGATGATATACTCTTTGCTCATGATAATGTGCGCAGATTTGCAGAGGCGCAAAAAGCGACAGTCGCTGATTTAGAATATGAGATTAACCCAGGACTAATTGCCGGTCAAAAAGCAATTCCTGTTACCGCCGCGGGTTGCTACGTTCCCGCAGGACGCTATCGCCATATAGCCAGCGCAATCATGACTGTGACAACAGCTAAAGTCGCGGGTTGTGAACACATTACGGTCTGTTCAGCACCTCAACCAGGAGTTGGCTTGTACCCAGCAATAGTATATGCAGCCCACGTTTGCGGTGCAGATAAAATTATGGCCATTGGCGGGGTTCAGGGGATAGCTTCGATGGCTTTTGGTTTGTTTGGCCAACCAAAAGCCAACATGATTGTCGGCCCTGGAAACCAGTTTGTGGCAGAGGCAAAACGTTCACTTTACGGACGTGTCGGAATCGACATGATTGCAGGACCTACTGATAGTTTAATACTCGCCGACAAGAGAGCTGATCCACATATAGTTGCAACCGATCTGGTCAGCCAAGCAGAACATGGGTATAATTCACCAGTTTGGCTAGTTACAGACCACCGTCCTTTGGCAGAAGATGTTCTGGCTCGTGTTCCAAGTTTAATTGCAGATTTACCAGATTTAAACCGCGAGAATGCTGAAGCCGCATGGCGTGATTATGCAGAGGTCATTGTGTGTTCGGATCGTGAAGAAATGGCCACAACATCTGACGAATACGCACCAGAGCATCTGACTGTCCAAGCTGATGATTTGGACTGGTGGTTAAACCGGCTACGTTGTTATGGCTCGCTGTTTTTAGGGGAAGAAACGACTGTTTCATACGGTGACAAGGCCGCAGGAACAAACCATGTATTACCGACATCGGGTGCCGCGAGGTATACGGGCGGACTTAGTGTGCATAAATATATGAAGATAGTCACTTGGCAACGTTCAACGCGGGAGGGATCAAAAGCAGTAGCCGAAGCTACCGCAAGGATTTCACGTCTTGAAGGCATGGAAGGGCACGCAAGGTCAGCCGATGTACGTTTGGCTAAATATTTTCCCAATGCAACATTTGACCTGACAGCTAATGGTTGATCCTCGATCATTATTTGATCTTACAGGCAAGGTTGCCTGCATTACTGGGGCAAGTTCTGGCCTTGGGCGTCGCGCGGCGGTTACTTTATCTTTAGCTGGCGCAAAAGTAATTGCAGTAGCTCGCCGTAAGCAAGCATTGCGTAGTCTATCGTTGGAAATTGGAGCGAATGCAGCTCATGTTGCAGGTGATATCACAGATCAAAGACAGCTCAAGGTACTGTGCGATTCCATCACTAACCCATTTGGGCCTCCAGATATCCTGATCCATGCAGCAGGAGTGAATACACGCCAATCCGCAGACGAAGTTTCCCGGAAGGGCTGGGAAACCACGTTAGCCTTGAACCTTGAGGCCCCATTTTTTCTAAGTCAGGCTTTAGTTACACCCATGAAAGAAAATGGCTGGGGACGAATTGTAAACTTTGCATCACTACAAACTACCCGAGCTTTTCCCGGCGGCATAGCCTATGGTGCAAGTAAAGCAGGCATCGCGCAATTAACCCGCGCAATGGCAGAGGCATGGTCTCCTCATGGCATCACGGCTAATGCTATTGGTCCTGGTTTTTTCCCGACCGAGCTTACACAAGCAGTTTTTGATGACAAAGAACGCGCAGACCGAAATGCAGCCCAAACATGTATTGGACGAAACGGGCGACTTGAAGATATAGACGGTCCATTACTTTTCTTATGTTCGGATGCTTCTTCGTATGTAACCGGTCAAATTATGATGGTTGACGGAGGCTTCACTGCAAAATGAAAGCATTAGTTTATAATGATATAAAAAAACTTGGATATTGTGATGTTCAAAAAGCCAAGCCGCGTAAAGGGGAACATCTTATCCGTGTTATCGCTTCCGGTATTTGTGGCTCTGACATGCACGCATACCTTGGACATGATACCCGCCGTCCGGCTCCCCTAATTCTTGGTCATGAGGCCGCCGGAATAATTGAAGGTGGGTTAGATGACGGTCGCCGTGTTACCATTAATCCACTGGTTAATTGTCGCACTTGTGCAGCTTGTACTACAGGGCGGGAAAATTTATGCCAGAGCCGCCAAATTATATCGATGCCACCACGCGAGGGTGCATTCGCGCAATACGTTGCGATGCCAAACAACAACCTAGTAACTGTTCCTAACGATGTCCCACTGTCTAAAGCAGCACTTGTAGAACCGCTAGCTGTCAGTTGGCATGCTTCACGACTAGCACTAGAAGCTATACACCTTAAGATGGAGCATACTGCACTTATAATTGGTGGAGGTGCCATCGGATTAGCAGCCGCGCTTGCGCTTCGTACAATGGGTATCGAAGCAATTACAATTGTTGAACCAAACGACGCGCGTCGTGCCTTTCTCTCAGAAATCTGCAATCAAACCGTCACTAAAAATGCGTCCAAACCTGTCTCCATAGTCATTGATGCCGTTGGTTATGCTGCAACGCGCGCACTGGCTTCAGAACTCGCTGCACCTGGCGGAGTAATCGCACACGTAGGGTTGGGGGAAGATACTGACGGCCTCAATATACGCCGTATGACACTACAAGAAATCACTTTTATCGGAACATACACCTACACTTCACAAGATTTTCGAGACACTGCGAAAGCCCTATTCGATGGCCGACTTGGCCCTCTTGACTGGATTGAAGAGCGGGCGCTTTCAGATGGTTCACAGGCTTTTCATGATCTACATACCGGAAAAGTTGCTGCACCAAAAATCATACTTGATCCTTGGTCTTAATTAGTAAGCGTTTATTTATCTAAAAATGTCTTTTTTAAATTGGGATGCACAAATAAGTAAGTAAGGGTAAAAGAACTTCTATTTCTTATGAAACTAAAATTGTTAACAGATCAACGCAAAACTACCCAAGGCTACTTTGAAAAGCGGATACTGCAACTTCTAAGCCCCTATCCGTAATATCTTTATGAATTACTAAGCGCATAGTATCGTTAGGCCCACTTAGTTTAACGCCATTATGCGCCATATGACTTATCAATGAGGGGGTAACGCCTTTATTTGGCGTAAAAAAAATCATATTAGTTGCCTGTTCAACTTTGCCATAAGCCGCTAAAGCACGAGCCATCCATTCTGCCCGCAAACGATCTTCTCTTAAACGCTCAACATTGTGTCCAAGAGCATACAGTCCTGCTGCCGCTAACATGCCGGACTGACGGGTCCCACCACCCAACATTTTACGCCACCGACGTGCTCTATCAATCAAACATTTCTGCCCAACTAAAACTGATCCAACAGGCGCACCCAACCCTTTTGACAAACACACAGAAATTGTATCAAACAGATTTGCTAGTTCAGTTTCAGAACAGCTTAATGCTTCGATAGCGTTAAAGAATCTCGCACCATCAAGATGGACAGATAAGCCAGCGGTACGTGCTGCTTTAGTGACGGCCTGACAGCGAGAAATTGGCACCGCCCGCCCGTTATGGGTATTTTCCAGTCCAACTAACCGCGTGATTGCGTTATGGGGATCTTCAACATCTTTTATTGCAGTCCGTATGGCTTCAGGTTCTAAACCACCATCTCTAGCAACATTTAATGGATCAAACGCAATTCCACCGAGCACTGATGCTCCCGCTGCCTCATATTTGTAAATATGGTACCCACGTCCAGTTAAAATTTCATCCCCACGGGCACAATGGCTCAGCATTCCAACGAGATTACTTTGTGTGCCCGACACCAAAAATAGTCCCGCTTCTTTACCTAAGCGCTCAGCTACTGCGGCTTCCAGTCGATTTACAGTCAAATCTTCGCCATAAACATCATCACCAACGTCCGCAGCAACCATTGCTGCTCTCATTGCACTGTCAGGCATTGTGACTGTGTCACTACGTAAGTCACAAATTACTGATTGTGATAATTTCTTATTTCTAGTCGCATATTGACTCATAATTGGGCCTTTTTAAAAAAAGGAGCGCACCTTTTCTTGGGCACGCTCATTCAAGTTTGAACAATACGATGCCCAAGTATTGACACTGATATTTTATTTTTCTTCTTTTTCTCCAATATCTTTTGGTAAATTAAAAAGACTATCCGCATCTACAGTTGATGATTCCAATTCCTTATCATCATCCACATCCATTGAAAGTGAAAACGTCTCGAGTCCTTCAATTGCTGTCGGAATCTTTGGCTCTGTTTCCATACCAAGACTTTGTTCCGTACTGACCAATTTTCGACGTTCATCATCCGTCATTACTGGAGCATCGGCAGCCTTCTTAGCTGCAGCCTTCTGTACAGCGGCATCTAATTCAGATTGTTTCGTTAAGCCCAGCGCAACCGGATCGACCGGCTGAATACTACTTATGTTCCAATGGGTACGATCACGAATCGATTGAATAGTTGGCTTTGTAGTGCCTACTAGTTTTGAAATTTGGCCATCGGTGAGCTCAGGATGAAACTTAACCAGCCAGTAGATCGCTGCTGGCCGATCCTGACGCTTTGACAAGGGTGTGTAACGCGGACCACGTCTTTTTTCCTCACCCACAGCAGCGGCATTGAATTTCAGAGTTAGCTTGTGAAGAGGGCTTTTCTCTCCCGCATCAATTTCATCCTGCGTCAGTTGATTGTTAGTCACAGGATCAAAGCCTTTGACACCAGTGGCAACATCACCGTCGGCGATACCTTGAACTTCTAACTCGTGCATTTCTACAAAATCAGCGATTTGTTTGAAACTAAGTGTGGTATTGTCTACCAGCCAAACTGCAGTAGCCCTGGCCATAATAGGTTTTGCCATCTTGTATGCTCCTTCGCACATATCTTCCCCATCGCCTGAAATAAGCGGCCTTGGTTTTCAAGGCGAGTTTCCATTTGGGGGAACCATAAAGCCATATAGTCAGCACAGATCAAAAAGAAAAGCCCAATGCGTCAATCAAAATAAAGATGGGTGCAATATATAACCACAAATTAGGTCAATTGTAAAACTTGACGGGTCAATCAAATGCAGCAGCTTTCGTTAAGCTGTCCTAAATCAAAACATTTAATTAACACAACCATCTCGTAACAGTTTTTATACAACCCTAAGATATAATAGTGCATTATGTTCTTTTGGAGAATTTCTACCAAATCTAACGTGCCCTTAGCTGAGCATTTCAGAGCTGGATTACAGTAGAGCCAGTCGTTTGGCGAGCTTCTAACGCTCGATGCGCCTCTGCAATATCATCCAGTGCAAACCGCTGATCAATTCTTAACGTCACATCACCACTTATAACCTTATTAAACAAATGTTCTGCCATAGTCTGCAATGTATCTGAGTTGCTAATGTGAGTAAAAAGAGTAGGGCGTGTAATTTTTAACGAGCCCTTTTGACCTAAAATTCCAATATTTAAAGGTGGGACAGGACCAGACGCATTACCAAATGAGATAAACATTCCCAATGGCTTCAAACAGTTAATTGATCCATTAAATGTGTCCTTCCCTACCGCATCCATAACCACATCCACGCCCTGACCAGAAGTAAGATCACGTACTACAGGAACAAAATCTTTGGTTTTATAATCAATGCAATACTTCGCTCCGTTAGCTAATGCCAACTCACATTTATCCAAGCCACCGGCAGTACCTATTAAAGTTATGCCTTCAGATTTAGCCCACTGACAAGCAATTAAACCAACCCCTCCAGCAGCAGCCTGAAAAAGCACAGTATCGCCCTTACATATACTTGTCGTACGGTGGAAAAGATACTCTGTTGTTAAACCTTTCAGCATCATGGCCGCCGCTACATCGAAAGCAATTTCATTCGGCAATTTTACAACTTGTGCTGCTGGCATTACTCTTTCTTCAGCATAAGCGCCTGGTGGCATTGCAGCATAAGCCGCACGATCACCCACTTGCAAATGCGTAACTGCTTCTCCCACCTCCACTATTACACCAGCTGCTTCCATCCCCATTGGATGCGGAAGTTCCATGGGGTAAAGACCAGTGCGTTGGTAAACATCAATGAAATTCAAGCCAATTGCTTTGTGCAAGATCCGGACCTCCTCAGGTCCAGGCGCTCCAACCTTCCGATCAACTATACAAAAATTTTCTGGCCCACCATGAGCTTCAATGATTACCGTCTTTGCCATGCTTTAAACCTTATTCATCTTTTAAACCCTAGGAGAAGGCAAAAAAGATAGCCCTATAACGCTGGGCTCCATCAAGACGCTACTGACAAAACAATTTTACCAATATGGTTGCTACTTTCCATTCGCGTATGAGCATCTGCGGCCTGATTTAGCGGAAACTCTGAATCCAAAACTGGGGCAATCCGTCCTTTGGCCAATAACGGCCACACCGTTTCACGCAAATCCTGCGCGATCCGCGCCTTAGCAAGATCAGTTTGCGGTCTTAAAGTGCTACCAGTCATGGTCAGTCTACGGGTCATTAACTGAACCATATTAATTCTCTCTGTTGGGCCTTGAAGAAATGCTATTTGAACCAGCCGGCCATCATCAGCCAGTGCACTCAAATTGCGCTGGATATAACTACCTCCGACCATATCCAATATAAGATCTGCTCCACCCTCCGATTTAATGACATCAACAAAATCAGTTTCACGATAATTAATTGCAACTTCCGCGCCGAGTTCACGACAAGCCTGACATTTTTCTTCAGACCCAGCCGTAGTAAATACGCGCGCGCCAAAATGATGAGCCAATTGAATTGCCGTTGTTCCTATCCCACTTGAACCCCCGTGAACTAAAAAACGCTCCCCTCCTTTGAGGCTCCCACGAATGAAAACATTAGACCAGACCGTAAAATAAGTTTCTGGCAGGCAAGCTGCCTCTTTTAAACCAAGTCCCTCAGGCACCGGCAGACAATGTGCAGCTGGGGTTGAGACAAATTCAGCATAGCCACCACCAGGTAAAAGTGCACAAACAGAATCACCAATCGTCCATTCACTGACGCCAGAGCCGATGGCAGCGATTGTTCCAGAAGCTTCAAGACCAGGTAAATCACTTGCACCCCTCGGCGGGTTATATAAGCCCGCTCGTTGCAGCGCATCAGGTCGATTTACTCCTGCAAATGCCACCTCTATTACAACATGGCCATGGGCAGGCTCTGGCCTGCGGCGGGTTGTGGCCTTCAATACACTCGGCCCCCCGTGGGAGCTAATTTCAATGGCACGCATTACTTCAGTCATAGTGCTATCCTTTTAGTGACGGTAGGTAACAGCCGCTTTCTTTGGTGAAAAGCTCTGCCGAGAGGATATCGGGTCAATAATCAGGCATTCAGATAATTAAAAAGGAAAACCAATATGGTAACGACAACTTAGTTACTGTCGCGGCCCCAACTACCAGGAAAACTGGCATTTGAGGATTTCATTGGTGCTCTGATTTTATCTACCAATCGCTTTGGCGATTTAAAAAATTTACCCAGTACTGCATTTTTACGAAAATTTGACTTTATCTTTTCTATCCGCATGACATCTTCTATCCGCCGGTCTAAGAAATCCCAAGTTGCTTGATTATCAAAACTATCATCGCCCAACCAATATAAGACCGTTGCACTATAAACACCGGATAAGGTAACCCTTTTGGTATACCAATTGATGTCTTCCGACGTGTCTCCCAAAGTATTCCATATTTTATCTGCCGTGCCCCAAACTGCTTTAGCACCATCTGATGCATACATCGGCAAGGCAAAAAGTGTAGTCGCCCTGCGTACTACTTCTTTGTCCGAAATAGCCTCGATCCGAAATCGTATACCTGTGGCAACCTTATCACGGAAACGCTCTGGCATTTCATCTGAGTTCATTCGGTTAATAGCGAGGGAATCACCTTGAAAATGATATGCTAAAGCCAAATCCACAGCCCCACGTGGGCAGACAGCACGGGCTATCCCAATCTCGAAACCTGCATCAGATGACGCGGCATGAAACGTTGCGTCTGACCAACCGTCAAATGGCACATGAATCAAAGCGGCATCTAGCAGCGTCATTTTAATCTCTTCATAAGGCACCGCCATCATCTTCTCCTTAAAAATAACAGTACTAGACAAAATAGAGCGTCATTGCTATACGGCCACTTCCTGCAAATCCTTGCAACTCATATCTAGAAAGGTGGTGAAAACCACATGCAGGTTAGTGTTCGTGATAATAACGTAGATCAGGCGCTCCGTGCTTTAAAGAAAAAGCTACAGCGAGAGGGCGTTTTCCGCGAAATGAAGCTCAAGCAACATTTTGAGAAGCCTTCCGAAAAGAAGGCGCGAGAAAAAGCTGAAGCTATCCGCCGTTCTCGCAAGTTGGCTCGTAAAAAGGCCCAACGCGAAGGGATGATGTAAATCTCCTTGGCAATTTGACTTCCATTAAACCCTCACTGCCAAGCTTTGAGGGTTTAATTATGTCATAATCACTCAAAAAAGCGCAAATTAAACTGGGAGCGCTGTTGTTTTGAAAACTGTACGTAGTGCGAAGCTTGATTGCATCTGTGCCACGCTCGGTAAGCGAGCGAGATACTGGCGATGAATTCGAGCAAAATCTTCTGTCCCTTCAGTTACAACTTTTAAAAGATAATCTGCTGTCCCTGCCATCAAATGACACTCCAACACGTCGGGGATTCGCGCTACTGCTTTCTCAAATGCCTCCAGAACTTCATCAGCCTGTCCTTGCAGAGTGATCTCAACAAAAACTGTTGTAGGAACACCCATTTTACGAGCGTCAAGCAGCGCAACATAGTCACGGATATAGCCTGTCTCCTCTAATCGTTGCACACGTCGATGGCACGCAGACGCTGACAAATGTACCGTATCACTTAATTCTGTATTTGACATTCGGCCACGGCGTTGGAGTACTGATAAAATACGCCGATCTGTTGCATCAAGTAACATTATTAGCAAATTCTTTTACGTTTTTTAAATTTAATGCATCATTATTGCAAAATTATAATAAATAACAGGACTATTTTCGAACCTACTTGCAAGTGAATACCCTGATACTGAAACAGTGTCAGGAGGAAAACACATGAAAATTGGCTGCCCGAAAGAAATCAAACCTCAAGAATTCAGAGTTGGATTAACACCTAATGCCGCAAACGAAGCTATCGGGCATGGCCACACTGTAATTATACAAAAGAAGGCAGGCGAAGGAGCGGGGTTTTACGACACTGATTACTCCGCAGTTGGTGCGCAAATCGTCGACACTGCTGAAGAGATTTTTTCTACTGCAAATATGATTGTTAAAGTAAAAGAGCCACAAGCAGTGGAACGCAAAATGCTATCTGAAGGTCAGTTATTATTCACCTATCTGCATCTAGCACCTGATCCAGATCAAACCCACGACTTATTAGCTTCTGGTTGCACTGCAATAGCTTATGAGACAGTAACAGATCATATTGGTGGCCTCCCTTTACTCGCTCCAATGTCAGAAGTTGCCGGACGACTAGCTCCACAGGTTGGCGCATGGACGCTGCAAAAGGCGAACGGTGGGCGTGGCGTTTTGATGGGTGGCGTTCCTGGCGTTGGCCCTGCGCGCATCGTTATCATTGGTGGTGGCGTTGTCGGGACACAAGCAGCACGCATCGCTGCTGGTATGGGTGCGGACGTTACCGTGCTTGATCAGTCTTTACCACGTATGCGTTATCTCGACGATACCTTTGGCACGCATTTCAAAACAAACTATGCCAGCCAGGGAGACACAGCCGAACTGGTATCACAGGCTGACATGGTTATAGGGGCAGTCTTAATTCCTGGTGCGGCGGCACCTAAACTAGTCACACGGGAACAATTAACCACGATGAAATCAGGGGCAGTTATCGTGGATGTTGCCATTGATCAGGGCGGTTGTTTTGAAACTTCGCGCGCCACAACTCATGAAGACCCAATCTACAATGAGGAAGGGATCATGCATTACTGTGTTGCCAACATGCCAGGAGCAGTGGCGCGCACATCAACAATCGCGCTCGGAAATGCAACTATGCCCTTCATGCTAGCTTTGGCCGACAAAGGCTGGCAAAAGGCTTGTGAGGACAATCCCCACCTTTTGGCTGGACTTAACATTCATGCAGGTAGACTGACGTACTATGCGGTTGGTAAAGCATTAGGAATTAATGTCTTAACGCCCAACCTTGCCCTCAAAGTTTAAAAGAAGGCAGTAAGGAACATACTTGTTTTAGTTTTAAAACGTAACTATTGATCTTGGCGTATGAAAAGTGACTTACCCTTTTTATATTTTGTAGTTGGAACTATCTAATGGTTTTTAATCGCTGAAGTCTGTGAAGTGAGATTTTTTTAAGTTATACTACCAGCTATTCGGAAATATATAGTGCAATACATTACAACTTATTTTGGTAATTCGCCCTTTAAAACGTAATGTAATATCTCAACCACCTGAGAAGGTTTTTGAGCGACAGCCAAAGCCGCTGCATCTACTTCTTTCAAAGCATGCGCGTGATCAGCCCCATGCAAAATAATCAGTGATTTTCCCAAAGCAGCAGAATATCCCGCATCAAAAGCTGCATTCCATTGTTTGTACTGATCTCCAAAACGAACAACTACAATATCAGCGTCTGCAATTCCTTTACGGATCCGAATAGCATTAATCATAGCCCCTTTATGATCATGCCAAAATTTATTTGGCTCATTACCAAAGATGGTAACACCACAATCATCACTGGCGGCGTGATCTGTAACAGGACCAAAAAAGGCGACATCCATCCCAGCCGCCCCTTCAGTTATCTGTTCACGCCAATCAGTGTGGATCTCTCCAGACAAATATACTTTAAGTGTCATAATTAACTCCCATAAAATCTTCAAAAACAGACATTTAAAATTTATACTAATAAGCTCTGGGCAATTAAATGTTGACCGGTTGAATGCGGTGCTTTCTGCCCGAGCTCCGCGTCTAAACTTAAGTTACATAACTGTGATTAGTTAATAAAAGCAATTCTAACACTTCCAAAATACTATGACTATTTCAACAGTATTTCCTTGACCTTGAAAACCAAAGTTAAAATAGTTCACAAGGTTCAGTGTATTATTTAAAAAAATTTTTCATTTAACCGCGCAACACGCCGCCGGTGGCCTTGTTAACTTTTTCAATCACTTTTTGCGCTACGGCTTCTATATCGGTATCTTTTAATGTAGCCGCACGAGGCTGCAACCGGACTGTGATTGCAAGTGACTTTTTACCTTCACCCAAAGATTCACCCAAAAACTCATCAAAAACACGTACGTCTTCTATAAGCGTTTTATCAGCACTATTGGCAGCACTTACCAAAGTCAGCGCTTCAACTTCTGCATCAACAACAAAAGCGAAATCACGTTCGACCGCTTGTAAATCACTTACAGTGAATGCACCACGATTAGGACCTGTTTGACGCGGTGAGGGTACCTTTTCTAGCCACAGGGTAAAAGCCATAACTGGGCCTTGAACACCCATTTCCTCTAAAATGCGAGGATGCAGTTCTCCATAAACAGCCAATACTTTCTTGGGACCTAGACAAATCATACCGTGCCGACCTGGGTGCCAGTATTCAGATGCTCCACGAAAAACTTGTGTCTTTGCCGGAGCGCCAATAGCAGCCAAAATGTCCTCCGCATCGGATTTGACATCAAAAATATCCACTAGACGCGACGCACCATGTACATCTTTTGGCCCCGTACGGCCAACTAGCAAACCGCTCACCAAAAGGTGCTCTTCTCCAGGTTCACTACCATGAAAAGCTGGTCCGACTTCAAACATTGCCAAGTCCATGAAGCCACGCGCCTGATTGCGGGCTGCTGCTTGCAACAATCCTGGCAACAGCGCAGGACGCATATGGCTCATATCGCTAGAAATTGGATTTTCCAGTTTTGTGGTATCAATACCACCACCAAAAAGCACAGCAGCACCTTGATCAATAAAGCTGTACGTTACACATTCGTTATAGCCTAAGGAGGCCGCCCTGCGGCGTGCTAATTGTTGGCGGCGCTGCATTGGTGTCATAACTGGCTTCGGCACACCGCTGATAACGCGTGGTAGTGGCTTTCCCACAAGTTTAGTCAAAGATGCGACACGAGCAACTTCTTCAACAAGATCAGCTTCACCCATTATATCCGGACGCCAACTAGGTACATATGCCATATCACCATCAAGGCGGAAACCAAGAGCAGTTAGTGTTTGCCTTTGTTCAGATTCGGGAATCTCCATACCAACAAGGCTCTGAACTCGCGCCGCATTCAAACGGTAAGCCCTTGTAGAACTTGGGATTGTCCCTGCCTGTACACGGCTAGACACCTCCCCACCGGCATGTTCCATTATCATTTCACAGGCCAGATCAAGCCCAATGGGAGTGAAGCTCGGATCAATGCCACGCTCGAAGCGATACCTAGCATCAGAATTAATCTTAAGCGCGCGGCCGGTATAAGCGGTACGGATCGGGTCAAAATACGCGGCCTCTACAAAAACATTGACTGTTTCTTCAGTACAGCTGCTACGTAAACCCCCCATAATGCCACCAATACTTTCAACACCATTCACATCAGAAATGAGCGTCATATTTTGGGCAAATTTATACTCTTTTTCGTCCAAACCAACTAGAGTTTCGCCTCCTTTAGCACGGGAAACACGTAAATTATTACCTGCCAATTTATCAGCATCAAAGACGTGAAGAGGACGATTATTATCGTAGGTGAAGTAATTGGTAACATCTACAAGAAAAGAAATTGGGCGCAGACCAATAGAGCGCAAACGATCCTGAAGCCACTTGGGGCTAGGCCCATTCTTCACACCACGTATTAAACGACCAAAAAAAACAGGGCAGTATTCTAAAGTGTCTTCATCAATTGATACTGACACAGGACAAGGGAAACCCCCTTCGAGCGATGGCGTAGATGCGTGTTTTAGCTTGCCAATGCCGCGTGCCGCCAAATCGCGCGCGATACCACGGACCCCGAGGGCATCGGGGCGGTTCGGTGTAATTGCAATCTCGATAATTGGATCAACTTTGGAAGAATCATTTTCAACAAGCCAGTCAATAAAACGATCCCCAACTTCACCAGAGGGAAGTTCAATGATACCGTCATGCTCTTCACTCAACTCGACCTCACGCTCTGACGCCATCATGCCAAAGCTCTCGATACCCCTAATTTTACCAACCCCAATTGTGGTATCGATGCCAGGTACATAGACGCCTGGTTTAGCAACGACGACAGTAATACCTTCGCGGGCATTCGGAGCGCCACATATAATCTGCCTGTTGCCTTCGTCAGTATCGACTTGACAAACCTTCAGACGATCTGCGTCTGGATGCTTTGTTGCGCTTATAATTTTACCGATTATAAAATCCGCCAGCTTAACACTACGATCCTCAACTCTCTCAACCTCAAGTCCAAGGTCGGTCAATGCGTAAACAATCTCATCCATTGATGCCGTAGTTTCGAGATGCTGTTTTAGCCAGGAAAGTGTGAATTTCATTGAACGAGGCCTTTGTATGCGAAGTTGCCCTGCAATGGCAAAGATCAGCGCTGTGTGCAAGGCAACTGAACTTTCAGACTATAACTCTCGGCAATTTGTCCTCAAAGTGCGCAGGCGATCAGACCATTTAACTCTATATCTACTCAAAATGAGAGGTCATAAAGAAAATATTCATTTAATAAAATTGATCAGCATCTACACTGGACCTACACATGACAACATTCATATAGCTTTTTGAAGTTTGACCCAATCTATCAAAAAAGATCTCAATTTAATTTTTAGCTCCACCTGCTCGCGACGATAATACCTTTGTTGGACTATAATCTCTTTGCACACTTTAAAGATAAGATATGAGATAAATGGGATTATTTAAGAAGCAATAGCACATAATTTTTCTACTACTGATTAAATGCATATCAGCGGTCCTTGCTTACCCGGCTTGCCAAAATGTCTACTTTTCCGCTGGCAAACAAGTGTATTTCTCTCCAGAGTCGAATGCTGGGCTTGCAAGCAAAAAGAATAGAACCAACCAAGAAAAGCCAAGTCCCAGGAACCATCCAATCTTCAGAAAAAAACATAATTGAGCCTACGATAAAGCTAAGTGCTGCACTAAAATCAACGGCCGTGTATGCAATTTCGTATAACGCATAGCAGCGTCTTAATGCAGGACTTTGATGTCCATGCTGCGGTTCAAATATCATTCGACACCTCCAAATTATAAGTTTGTTCAACAACAACCATCGGGCTACCCAATTAAATGTAAAAACACAAAAATTACAATGGAATCAGAGCGTAAGTCTTTTACTACCTTTGGCTCATTCCAGGTACTTAAAAAAATCTGTTTTCAATTGCCCGCCCAGAGAAATTTATCTCAACGGCTCAAACCGCTATGGAGCGTTGGGACATCTAGAGCCTCAAATCCATAGTGACGCAACCAACGCAGGTCACTATCAAAAAAAGCTCTGAGGTCAGGTATGCCGTATTTCAACATCGCAATACGATCGATCCCCATGCCAAAGGCGAAACCCTGCCACTCTTCTGGGTTAATTCCACCAGCCTGCAAGACTTTAGGATGGACCATGCCTGACCCAAGAATTTCAAGCCAATCATCGCCTTCACCCACTTTAAGATTTCCATTTTCCCAAGAACACCTAATATCTACTTCGGCGGATGGTTCAGTAAACGGGAAGTGTGATGCTCGAAAGCGCAGGTCAACGTCGTCTACTTCAAAATATGATTTCACAAATTCTTCCAGAACCCACTTCAAATTTGCCATCGATATATCTTTATCAATCGCCAGCCCTTCTACTTGATGAAACATTGGAGTGTGTGTCTGATCATAATCTGCTCTATACACACCACCCGGGCAAATGATCCGAGTTGGTGCTCCTGTGGATTCCATAGAACGGATTTGGACTGGAGAGGTATGGGTGCGCAGAACGTGGGGCGGGCGATCATCGCTTGCCGCTCGATTCAGATAAAACGTATCCATTTCTGCACGAGCAGGGTGATGACTGGGAATATTTAACGCATCAAAATTATACCAGTCAGTTTCAATACGTGGACCTTCGGCAACAGAGAAACCCATTTCTGCAAAGATCGCCGTGACTTCTTCAGTTACTTGACTAAGCGGATGGATTGTCCCTCGCCGACGGGTACGTGTAGGCAAGGTAACATCTAACCATTCACTACGCAGACGGGCATCCAGAGCTGTATCTGCTAAGCCAGCTTTTTTTGCAGCAATCGCTGAAAGTATTTCATTCTTAAGTGCGTTGAGAATAGGGCCTTTGATTTGGCGCTCTGTAGGATCCATCTGACCAAGCTCACGCATCTTCAGGGCCACTTCACCCTTTTTACCCACGGCAGCCAGACGAATATCTTCTAAAGCTGCTTCGTCTAAGGCATCCGCTATTCGAGGAAGATATTTTTCTTTAAGATCGTCCATGGGAGTGGCTCCACTGTCACACATTTGCGGAGTAGACTTTCACTAGCCACAGTGCAAGCCATGCCGCTCAGCTATTATGAACTAAAATACAAACTTAACAGCTTTCGATAGCTTATGTTCTCAATATCAACATCTAATTTAAAATAATTTTTCTTAACTGAAAATAAACTAGTCAGTCTATATTGAGCATAAACTGATTTAGTTCTAATTTTTTTGAGGGGAGTGAATGAATTAGGTATTTATACTTAAACAATTAAAACAGTATTCTGCTGAAAACCCTTGTTTACTTGAAAATCGTTCCAGTCAAGATGCAAATGCTTTGTACTTAGATAAAGCCCCGCCAGTTAGCGGCAGGGCTTTCACACATCTAGCTATGGGTGCTAAGCTTCAAGGGCGCCTTTGGCTTGATCCACTATCACTGAGAATGCGGCAGGCTCGTTTACAGCCAAGTCAGCAAGTACCTTACGATCAACTTCGATACCTGCCAACGATAAGCCATTTATGAAACGGCTATATGTCAAAGCATCATCTTGGGCTCGCACGGCAGCGTTTATACGCTGAATCCACAGAGCGCGGAAATTCCGCTTGCGGTTGTGCCGATCGCGTGTTGCGTATTGATTGGCTTTGTCAACTGCCTGACGCGCAACCTTAAAAGTGCTCTTACGTCGGCCATAATAGCCTTTAGCGGCTTTGATGACTTTTTTGTGACGGGCGTGGGCTACTGTTCCACCTTTAGTCCTGGACATATCAGCTCTCCTTAAGGATTAACGGTCATAGGGCATAAAGCCCTTGACTATTTTGGCATCTGGTGCGGACAGGGTCGTCGTTCCCCGTGCATCACGAATAAACTTACGCGTGCGCTTGATCATTCCATGCCGCTTGCCTGCTTGACCTGCCATTACCTTACCAGTCGCAGTCACCTTAAAGCGCTTTTTTGCACTCGACTTTGTCTTCATCTTGGGCATTTCCGTCTCCATATCTTGAGTTCGGTATTTGCTCGACTCGGCATGCCACTGTCGGCCGGACGGGCTTAGGAATTAGCGTCTAAAACGGTTAGTAGGGATTGGCAACCCTTCACATGAACAGGCCACAAAATTTAGACATTTTTGTTATAATCCAAGGATAATTTTACATTTATTCTGAGTCAGACGGATAAATTAATCTTTCATCACAAGGAGCAACCCGCAGAATATTTGTGCTGCCAGGAACATTAAACGGTACGCCCGCAGTAACAACAATCTGATCATCCACGGAAGCAAATCCCTCTTTTCGTGCAGCCTCAGCAGCACTCACTACAGCCATCTTAAAGCGATCTAGCGCATCAGTTATTACGCAGTTACACCCCCAACTAAGGGCAAGACGTCGGGCAGTTTTCACCAAGGGTGTTAGTGCGATAATGGGTACTCTTGGACGCTCGCGAGCTGTGAGCAGTGCAGTTGTTCCAGACTGCGTAAAACATGCGATAGCCTTAATATCGGTCGTCTCAGCAATCTCCCGCGCCGCAGCAACGATACCGTCAGCTACCGATGCCCTACTTGCTTTTCTACTTGATTCAATGATTTGCGTGTAAGTTGGATCCAACTCCACCTCAACGGCTACGTTATCCATGGTCATGACAGCCTCCACAGGGTAGCTTCCAGCGGCACTCTCAGCACTAAGCATAACTGCATCAGCACCCTCATAGATCGCGGTAGCCACATCTGAGACCTCAGCGCGAGTAGGCATTGGACTGTCTATCATGCTTTCAAGCATCTGTGTAGCAACAATCACAGGCTTAGCCACAGCCCGACATTTACGTATTAAACGTTTTTGGATTGGAGGTACATTTTGTACCGGCAACTCTACACCTAAATCTCCACGAGCAACCATAATTCCATCGCTAACAGCTAGAATCTCTTCAAACCGTTCAACGGCATTAGGTTTCTCAATTTTGGACAAAACTGCGGTACGGCCTCTAATCAAATCACGAGCTTCTTTTACATCCGCAGCACGCTGAACAAAACTTAGCGCCATCCAATCAACACCTAATTCCGCTACAAATTCTAAGTCTGCCCGATCCTTTTCCGAAAGAGCTGCAAGCGGTAACTCGACATCAGGGACGTTTACACCTTTACGGTCAGAAATTTGACCTCCCGCTGTCACGACACAATTGGCAAAGTCAGGGCCGCACTCATTGACGCGTAATCGAATCTTACCATCGTTGATTAACAAGTGTTTACCAGGCTCCAAGGCAGCAAAAATTTCTGGGTGAGGCAAGCAAACTCTAGTACCATCTCCCTCCGATACATCCAGATCAAGACGGAACACAGCACCATCTTCCAGTATTTCAAAATCGTTTGAAAACACACCCACTCTAAGCTTTGGACCCTGTAAGTCCGCCAAAATCCCAATAGTTGACCCAGTATCCTCTTCAACCAAGCGGATAATCTTATGCTTCTCCGCTATTTCATCATGTGTTCCATGAGACATATTTAAACGAAAAACGTCAGCGCCAGCCTCATGTAATGCTCGGATTATCTCATAATTTGCCGAAGCGGGACCCAATGTGGCTACAATTTTTACATTCCTTAGACGTCTCATAATAAAGTCTCTTTTCTGATACCGCTAACAGCGCACGTTATTGCGCAATTCACATTCACTAGCAACTGCCCTAAACAGTAAATAAATTTGGTTCCAATGAAATGACTTATGCTCCCTTCTCAACCTTTGGCTCTGATCGACCTGGTGCTTGGCTAATCACGTGTGATCACGCCACTAATACGATCCCTAAATTTATAGGAAACGGTACTCTAGGATTACCAAAATCTGAAATGAAACGCCACATTGCATATGACATCGGCTGCAAAAGAGTTGCCTTAGCCTTGGGCGAAAAATTGAACGCACCAGTCATCTGCTCCAACTTTTCACGACTAGTTATTGATCCCAATCGAGGTGTAGATGACCCCACATTAATTATGCAACTATATGATGGCACGGTCATTCCCGGCAACCAGAACTTGAGCTCCATCTCGCGGCAAACCAGAATTAATCAGCTCTACAAGCCATATCACAAAGCAATCAGTGAACTGGCTGCACGGCCTGAGATTGCTATTATTTCCGTTCATAGCTTCACGCCAAGACTAAATGGACGCGAAACAAGACCTTGGGAAGTCAGCATTCTTTCAGCCTATGACCGTCGCATAGCGGATCCTCTGATCACACGGCTACAAAAAACGTTAAGTACCCCGGTAGGCGATAACGAACCCTACAGAGGGCATTTGCCCGGAGATACAATCGACCAGCATGCTCTGAAAAAAGCTCGACCCAATGCACTCATTGAGATACGCCAAGACTTAATCACTAAATTAGACAGTCAAATTCATTGGGCTAAACTCATCGGATCCCATCTTGAACATGCGAGAAAAGATGCCAATATTTAATAAATCGGCTTGCCCTTTTTCAAACACCAGAAATTTTAAGATCAACCAAAAATCTAGACGTTTCAAAGATGATAAATTCTACTATTAATATGATTAAATGACCCTTTTCCACACAAATGTAATTAAGGATTAAGACAATGGATACCCAAACTCAAATCGAACTCGAGGCTGCTGCCTTTCGTCGCCTTCAGCACCACCTCATGCAAGAGCGTAAAGATGTTCAAAATATAGACATGATGAATTTAGCTGGGTTTTGCAGAAACTGTTTAAGTCGATGGTACCAAGAGGCGGCGGCAGAAAAAGGCATTTCTATTTCAAAAGATATGGCACGTGAGAGTTTTTACGGCATGACAATGAAAGAATGGAAATCCAACTATCAGACTAGCACAACGGACGAACAATAGGCTGCATTTAAACAAAGTTTTAAAAAATGCGATAAAAAAGATTAATTTAAATTTGACCAACACCCCTTAAAATGTCGTCGCGTTGAGCGATTATACCATCCAAAAATGACTATCATACCCGAAGAAGCAATGTGGCTCTAGTTACACATTAAATTAAAAATTTTTACCAGAATTCTGCGCAGTACAGAAATTGTAACATTGTGTTTATCAGGACTGTTCTGATAACTTTGCTACAATTTAAAACGGGGAACAACCATTACTAAGTAATCGAAAATGACCGTAAAATATGTGTTGGAGATATCCCCAGTCCTGACAAAATATTATAGACTTTCCCGTCTGAAATATCACTATGAACTCCTTGACGAACAAGTGCAGTGGCTAGACCAGCGGCGTGACCGCCTATAATGTCGTGATGAATGCTATCACCAATGCATAAAATATCATCCCTTGGTATGTTGTTAAAAAATCTGAGCGCATCAGCGTAGATATCCTGATACGGTTTCCCATACCAAATAATGTCACCGCCACGCTGTTCAAAAAGCTTAGCAATGGTACCAGCACTAAAGGTAATTCCCTTTGGCGTAAGCATATTAAGATCAGGATTGAGACAATAACATTTGCCTCCAGTTGCATTGAATTCAGTCCATAATTTGATGTAATCTTTGCGATTCATTCCAATATCACGGCTTACAATAAGAAGAATATCAGCCATTCTTGGGTTGTTAGTTTCTGTCAAATCTAAATCCAAAATAGGCGATGTCTCACCTGGCCGAGCCAACACCATGACCCGCGCATCATTTTTAATGGTAATACCAAGCTGATTTTTGATTGAGTGATAAGCAATTTCACCGGATGTGACAACAGTTACAAAATGCTGGCGATCAAATCCAAAAGAGGTCAAGCGATTACAATTGGGTTCAGCGCGTTTCCCTGAGTTGGACAATATGACCACCGGCTTGCCACTTTGTGCAATATGTTTAAGAGCATCAATCGCACCTGGATACGTCTGTTCTCCGTCTATGAGCACGCCAAATTGATCAATCAAGAAAGCATCATATCGGTTAATAATTGGAGCTAACAGTTCAATCTTAAAAGTCATTTTTGAAAACCGTGTTTTGCCAAAAGAGCAGTACCGTAAGCGGCTTCTTCATGTATTGGACGGCTGCCTTTAATACCAAGGCAATGCTCACGAATTTTGGTTAGAGTATCATTTTTTGCTGCCCCACCTACTGTACGGATTGTACTTAACGACGGAGCACCAAGACTATTCAGCTTTCCATACGCAAGGCGCTCCACTCCAGCAATTCCTTCAAAAATGGCTTTCAAAAAATCCGCATTATTTTCTGGTCTAGGGAAGAGAACAGGTTTTAGATTGGGGTCAGATATTGGAAAGCGCTCACCTGGCTTGCTTAGTGGATAATACTCAAGACCCAGTTTTGCTGTTGTATCAATTTGCCGTGAGAGGAGTGATATTTCCTCCATAGAAAAATAGTCTAGAAGTACGCCACCACCAGTATTCGATGCGCCTCCAGCTAACCAATTACCAAGGATCTTATGGCTATAAACGCCACTAGAAGCATCAAAAATTGGCGTTTCAGAGATAATTTTAATTATCATTGTTGTGCCAATAGATGTTACCCCATCACCAGGTTTTGACGCTCCGGTTGACAGGAAGGCCGCGCACCCATCCGTTGTTCCTGATACAATTTTTGTTGATAACGGAAGATCAAATTTTGCAGCAACATCCGAAAATATTGGCGCAAAAACTGTGCCTGGCTCATTGACGTCAGGCAATAAATTTCGGTCAATACCTACACTTTCCATCCAATCAGGCCAAGATCTACTCACGGAGTCGAATCCAGTCTTGAGGGCATTGTTATCATCAGAAGCATAAATGCCACAAAATTGGCCTGCAATCCAATCTGCCTGATGAACTATCTTGTAAGTAAGTGGAACCGCTGCCTGAAAAAACATTACTTTTGCTGCCCCACTAGTGGCACCGTGCGCAGCACTATTCAAGGGTGCAGTATGAGCAATTTTTTCTAAAATATCAAGATTTTGACAAGGATCATTATACATAAGAGCGGGCGCAAGAGGCTTGCCATTAATATCGATAGGCAACATAGAGCCAGAAGTGCCATCTATAGCGATTGCTCGGACATTTTGGCGTTTAATATTCTTAATTGCTATAGCCAATGCCGTGGCTGCGGCAGCATACCAAGCGCAAGGATCTCTTGGGTCCGCACGATGATCGGCAAGTCTTGATTTGCCTTCTCCAATAATATGGTTTTGAGAATCGATGGCTGTAGCACGCGCACCGGAAGTGCCATGGTCTATACCTATAAAAATATCATTCAGCATTGAGAGCTTGACGATACTTTTCTGCGTCCCAATCTAGGAGTTCATAATTCTGATCTTGGGTTAGATAATTCAACTCAGCATTTTCCGGAAGACGCATGATAACATCAGCCAGACAACGCAGCATTAATCTAGCACCCATGCTAGCATCTTTATGCAAAAGCAAGCCAACTTCTGGAACAATGAGGCAAACGGGTTGTTTTCGTTTATCATGCTGTTTTACTTCATAAGTACTCTGGTTCAGACTTAAGGCCGTTACAGCGATTCCACAAAAGATTACATGATCTGGGTATAAGCTTCCGGCTGTCACTAGCGCGACCCTTTTATCTGAAAGTGCGATTTGGTGCAGAAGCAGGTCATTAGGAAGAACATATTCTCCATCATCCACACGGTCCATCAAAGCATTGTAGTTTTCCCCGGCTAATTCTCTTACAGACAAGGCAAGAGCCGAGTGCACTTTATTTTGGAGGGCCCTTACTTCGTTTATAGTTTCCCCAGCT
This sequence comes from uncultured Tateyamaria sp., assembly GCA_905480645.1. Lineage (GTDB taxonomy): Bacteria > Pseudomonadota > Alphaproteobacteria > Rhodobacterales > Rhodobacteraceae > Tateyamaria. The sequence continues at coordinate 82,080 of CAJQRC010000010.1, read as the reverse complement.
ACTATAAGCCCATGATTACCCAAGATTATTACATCAGTGTCAGGTTTAAGAACCTTCATGACAGACCGCGCAAGATTAGCACCCGGTTTGGCATAAGGCACAAAAGCCCAATTAAATTCGCTTAAACGAGCAGCCAGAAGATCACAAACATTCGTTTGAACAGCATGAGCAATAGTATGAATACAATGCGTATGCAGGACTATGCGTTGAGAAAAAACAGCATGCAGGCTAGTTTCAATTGAAGGGCGAAGATCAGAAAAACCAGGAATAAGGAATACAGCCGGCGTATCAGATTGCGCGTGATCAAACTCAAGAGCAGTTCTCATACTAACAAGATCAACAGGGACAAATACCTCGCGGGTAAGTGCATCCCCGAGCAGAGTTCCAGAAGCTTTAATCCACATCTTATCACCGTCTTTGATCGATGAGTTTCCACCAGCGCCCTGAATGTGTAGCGGGTTTCGACCAAAATCCGCAGATAAAACTTTTAAAGCGTCAAAATCAGTTGACGTTACTTCAGACTGTTTTCGAGTGTTCATTTTTGAACCATTCATTGATTTGAGCTACCTCATCTGGATTAACTGTAAGCCCGTGCTTGGTTCGGCGTTTCAAAACGTCGTCAGCGCAGCAGGCCCATTCATACTCAACCAAAAATTCTAATTCTGCCTCGAACAGAAGCGGTCCAAACTGATTTCCAAGTTGTTTAATGTGGGATGCGTTACCAATGATATGTGTTGCTCTTGTCCCATACAGGCGCGCATAATGTTTGACCAAATCGCTTGGCAGAAAACTATACTGACGTTGTAATTCCAATAAAAAGGCATCAAAATTTGCATCCAATATATCCCCGCCGGGCAGCGGTTCAATTGCTGTCCAGCTAGGACCCATTTGGGGAAAGATAGCCTTGAGTTCTTGAACCGCATGCTCTGCTAATTTTCGATAAGTGGTAATTTTACCACCAAAAATATTAAGCAACGGCGCACCACGAGACCGGTCCAAGTCTAGCACATAGTCCCGGGTAATTGCGCTTGGGTTACCGTTTCCATCATCAAAAAGCGGCCGCACACCAGAAAAAGATGCTACCACATCTTCTTCTTGCAATGGTTTTTCAAAATAGCGGTTCACAGCTTCAAGAAGATACTCGATTTCACCTTTATCTACAGAAACATTATTTGGATCACCCTCATACGCAATATCAGTTGTTCCAATCAGAGCCTTATCATCTTCATAAGGATTGATAAAAATAACTCGCTTATCATGGTTCTGAATTAGATAAGCCTGTTGCCCATGCCAAAATTTTGGCACAATAATATGGCTGCCTTTGACCAGCTTAACCAAGCGACTAGAGTTTGCACCAGCTACGCGTCCGATGACATCGTTCACCCATGGCCCTGCCGCGTTGACTACAGCTTTTGCAAAAATTTCACGAGACTGACCAGAGACTGTATTTTCAACACGCACTACCCAATAACCATTTTCTTGCCTCAACGATTTACAATCAGTTCTCGGCAATATTTCTGCACCATTATCGCGAGCAGAAACTGCATTTAGGACAACTAATCGCGCATCATCCACCCAACAATCAGAGTATTCAAATGCTTTGGTATATTGAGCCTTGAGTGGTAGACCTTCCGGATCACGCGTCAGATTAAGTACACGCGTGCCTGGTAAACGCTTTCTTCCCCCTAAGTGATCGTACAAAAATAACCCAAGTCTAACTAACCATGCTGGCCTATCCGTTGGACTATGAGGAAGCACAAAACGCAATGGCCAAATAATATGCGGAGCCGCATTCAACAATATTTCCCGCTCAATAAGAGCTTCACGAACTAAGCGGAACTCGTAGTACTCTAGATAGCGCAAACCGCCGTGTATCAACTTACCCGATCGCGAAGATGTTCCTTCTGCTAGGTCATCCTTTTCACAAAGGACCACAGACAAACCCCTACCAGCAGCGTCACGAGCAATGCCAGCACCATTTACTCCACCGCCTATTATAAAAAGGTCAATAGCTTCAGGCATACCTATTTCTCCAATGCCTGAGAGTTAAGGGAAGCCGCTAATTTAGCAGCTTTGTAGGTATCAAATAAACAAAAATTTTGAGTATTATCTAATATAAAAATTTTAAAATACTGAACGAGTGACGCTCCTAAATCATCAGCTAACCACATCTTAAGTAAAAAATTTGATCGCGGAAAAGTCCCAAACTCAATATGTCTTTTGCTCATTTTATGACCTACAAAGATTAACTAGAGGTAATCCAGAAATATAATTTTTTACATCCGCCGCGAGTACTTGAGCAGCATATTGAGCGGTACGAACAGAGGCTCCAGCGATATGCGGGGTTAAAGTCACATTGTCGAGTTTCAGTAGTGGCCAGTCTGGCGGCGTGGGCTCAATAGAAAAAGTTTCGAGCATTGCAGAGCCAATTATACCGTTCTTAAGGGCTTTATAAAGATCGTCATAATTACAAAGAGGTCCTCGAGCCGTATTAACCAATAATGCTTCACTTTTCATTTTGGCTAATGTGTTTTTATTGATCATCTGCGTTGTTTCGTGACTAACGCGTGGATGGAGTGTGACCACATCACTCTGCTCAAGCAGCATTTCTAGCGAAACCTGTTCAACGCCAGCTGCGATATCAAAAGGATCTAACTGCACATAGGGATCATTCACCAAAATGCGACAGCCAAAGGCTTGCAGAATTTTAACCAATCGTGTGCCAATTTTTCCATAACCAACTACACCAACAGTCATCTCGTTCAACTCACGACCAGTTGTGTCGGCACGGTAAAGATCACCACGCCAAACTCCGTTACGCATAGCTTCATGCCCAATTCGAATTTTACGTGTCTCTGCGAGAATAGCGCCAATTGTAAATTCCGCAACGGCCGAAGCATTCCGGCCAGGTGCGCGAACAACTTGAACACCGCGCCGATTTGCGGCGTTGATGTCAACATTAACAGGTCCCCCCCTAGAACAACCAATGAACTTTAGTTTTGGTAATTTTTCCAGCATTTTATCTGTAACTGGAGATTGGTGCATAACCAAAATTTCAGCATCCGCAATGAAGGCTGTTACCTCATCAAAATCTCCAATAAACTCTCTTATTGGAACATCTACAGCGCCCTCGTAGCCATGTGTGACAGGACTATTGGGCCAGTCTTCTAAACGAAGACGACAGTCAAGATTATATTCAAAACAGGTTTTAAGGAGCTCAGACTCGAATACCTCAGGGAGAATAAAATGATCACCAATGATCGCAATTTTTCGCGTCATGTTCAGTGTCCCTTTGAATTTGATAATTGATGCCAAATTGGCTGAAGCGCCTGCCGTGCTGAGATATATTTAGGGAAATGGCGGTTGTATTTATTGGTTAATTCTAGAACAGGCTTTTCCTGTTCGTCCAACATTGGCGTAACCCACTCTTCAAGACAGAGATCCATAGTGTTGAAAACCCCCAATGATACCGCCGCAATCATTGCAGCACCCGAAGCGCCAGTTTCTTCACGAGTTGACTGACGCACAGGCGTTCCTAGCGTTGCTGATAGAATTTCACGCAAACCTTTCGAGCGCGCAGCACCACCGGTTAGACGAACTTCCTGCGGAACTTTTCCCATCGCTGTATAACAATCACGTGCAGCAAAGCCTAATCCTTCTATTGTACCACGTACCAAGTCACCAAATTGATGGTTTGAGCTTAAACCTAAAAAACTAGAGCTCGCTGTATGGTCAATGAACGGGCCTCTCTCACCTGCATTCGAAATATAAGGGTGGTAAAGTAGTGAAGCTGGTTGAGCATTCACAATCCAATCATCGACAAGTTTCAAAAAAAAATCTTTTTCAACATTTACACCCAAGCTGCCTGCAATTTGTTCAGCAAGGCCGAGAACCCAATCAAGATTTAAAGTACTAGCCATGTTTGTTTGTAATTGCGCGGCGATACCCTCGATAGGCATAACCATTGCATATCCTGACTTTAGATCACAATTCAGCTTTATTTCTGCAGATTTCTGAGCACGGATATGAACACCAGTACTGCCAACGATTGTGCAGCCAACTGAAACCCCAGGTTCATAAGCGCCCGCTCCTAAAGCGCTGCAAACTATATCGACATAGCCCAAAACAATTGGTGTTCCGGCTAATAGCCCCGTTTGTTTGGCCGCTGATCGCGTCATTGGGTGGTGGGTTTGCACACCATCGCATATAGGTGGGATCAATGACGAGTATGTACCAAGATTGTAGAAATCAATCACATCACTTGAATAACAACCTGTTTGATAGTCACCAAATGTAAAACAACCTTCTGAAGGGTCAGTTGCTCGAACACCCGTAAAGTTATGATACAGCCAATCTTTACAATGAAAGGCTGTCTCAGCCTGATTAATCTGCTCAGGGAAGTGCGTCATCATATACGCAAGTTGTGTGCCCTGTTGACAGGCGTTAAGACCAGTTCCAGTTCTCTTGAATCGCGCAATGTCACTGGGATGTTTTCGCAAGGCTTCTGCTTTACTACCCGCACGTGCATCAAGCCAAAGCCACGCATCGCCAACTGGTCTTGTGTCTTTATCAATTAGCCAGGTGCCATCACCTTGTCCAGTTACTGCAACTGCTGCCACGCGATCAGCTAATTCAGGGATTTTATCCCCTAATTGGTTCAAAGAATATGCACAATCTTGCCAAGTTTGGTCCAATGGTTGCGTGGCTGCACCATCCTTACTGGTAAAATAACGATTGGGCACTGCGGCTGTCGCTATTTGCTTTCCACTTAAATCGAAAGCAATGGATTTTATCACTGATGTACCCGCGTCGATGCCTATGATTAGATCTTTACTCATCCGATCAACCGCGCCCCATGGCTTATCGCCATACCAGTTTTGGAGTTGAAAATATGAATGTCAGATGGCTCTAGGTAAATGGCTATTTGTTCATCTTCAGACAGTTGGGTACGATCGTGTTCAACCAGCACTAATGACCCACCAGCGAAATTTGTAGCAATATGGCTTTGATCGCCGAGCCATTGATTGACTACGACAGTAGCAAGCGATCCCGTGTCACGACGCTGCACCGCATACGGGCGAACACCAAGTACAATATCACCCATTTCAGCTAGACTTGCGCGCAATTCAGCAGAAAATGCATCCGCGGGGTAGCTTAGGTCAATGTTTTCGTTGAGCCGCAAGCACACTGTCTCTTCGGAGATACTAGCACGGGCAGGAAAAACATTCATCGGTGGTTCACCGACAAATGTGCCTGTAAATATATTAGCAGGTGACTTCTTGATATCTTCTGGACTGGCGAATTGTTGTAGCTCACCATCCTCCATGACAGCAATTCTATCAGCCAGCGCGTTTGCTTCAGTCTGGTCATGTGTAACCAAGATCGCAGTTAAACCACGCTCTTTGATATATGCCTTAATCCGTCCGCGCAGGAGCGTACGCAGTTGGGGTTCCAACTGTCCCATAGGTTCGTCCAGAAGATACAAATCAGCATCACGGATCAACGCGCGCGCAAGAGAAGCGCGTTGTTGCTGGCCTCCAGAGATTGAGGAAGGATATTTATCAAGAATAGTAGATATTTCAAGCATTGCCGCAATCTCGTCCACTTTGACAGCGACATCCGTAGCTGAAAACTTGCTACTTTTCAGCGCAAAAGCAATATTGTCACGCACGGTGACAGTCGGGTAGAGGGAGTAGCCTTCAAACGCCATAGCGACGTTTCGTTCTACGGGCCGCAGAGCATGAATTTCACGGTCACCAATGCTAATCTTACCTCGGCTAACAGCTTCAAACCCAGCTACCATGCGCAACATCGACGTCTTGCCACAACCCGATGAGCCCAAAAGCGCAATAATCTCACCACGCATAACCTTCATGGAGATGTTGCAAACTGCATGTACACCCTGACCTTTGGAGCCATAAAACTTATCTACAGAATTAAGATCTAACATCACATCACTCATGCGGATTTTCCTTTCTAATAGAACTTGTCCGGTTCAATTAACTCGCCAGTGTGTTTGTCAAAAATCAGCACGTTAGCCGCTTCTATCGATACAAATGCTGGGCCGTTTGCGGGCCCAACTGTACCGGAAGGACGGGAAGCCATGATTTCACGACCACGCGCGGTCAGGCATAGATTGACAGTTTTTTCGTTCAGGGGCGTCTCAGCTTCCACAGTCACGGGTACTGCTCCGGGGTGGCTAGCTGGGACGAACAGAATGGATTCAGGTCGGATACCAAGGCTGCAGTCTTGCCCTACGGCTCGGGCATATCCTGAATTCAGATCAACGCGTTTATCGGAGACGAGCGCGAAGATCCCCACTGCATCTTTTTGTACTGTAACATCAAGATAATTGATCACTGGATCACCAAACAACCGCGCAATTTCGATATTCGCAGGCGTCAAGTAGATATCTTCCGGTGTGCCGATTTGTTGGACAACACCAGAGCTAATCACAGCAATCTCATCACCAAAAGCCATTGCCTCTTTGTAGTCTTGTGTCACATAAATCACTGTGGTGTTTTGGTCGGATAGCAAACGGGGCAATTCAAGGCGCATCTCGAACCGCAGCTTGGCGTCAACATTGCGCAGTGGATCATCAAGTAACAGAACTTTTGGCTTACCAGCAAGTGCTCGTGCCAAAGCTGTGCGTTGTTTTTGACCGTTCGAAAGTTCTTTTGGTTTGTGGTCAAGGACGTGGTCGATCTTCAAGAGCTTGGCTAACGTTTGAACGCCAGATTGAATCGCAGATTTATCCTGCTTTTGTGCTGTTAATGGGCTCGCGATATTGGCGTGAGCATCCATATGCGGAAACAGTGCAAAGTTCTGGAAGGCCATACCTATGTTGCGATCTTCAGGCTCTACACCATCAACGTCAGTCCCTGAGATTTTTATCTGGCCACTGTCTGGCTCAATGACCCCTGCGATTAATCGCAGTAGCACCGTTTTACCAGCACCAGATGGACCAAACAAGACAAGCGTTTTCCCTTCATGCACTTGAATAGACACTCCATCAAGTACCATTTCGTCTTTGAAGCTTTTACTGATGTTGGTAAGCTCGAGCGACATATTTTACCCCTTCACTGCGCCAAGTGATAAACCTTCGACAAGGTAGCGTTGGGCATACAGCGCGAGGGCAAAAGTTGGGGCAATCGAGAGCATGATCCCCGCAGCAATCTGGCCATAATTAATGCCAGATGCCGTAATAAAGGCCAGCGCACCCACTGTGACGGGTTGTTTATCTGCGGAAGCAAGTACTAGGGCAAAAATGAAGTTATTCCAAGCGAATATAAAAGCCAGCAAGCCAGCGGCTGCGATACCCGGACCAGCTAAAGGCAATGCAATCTTGCGGAAAGTAGCCCAAAAGCTATGCCCAGCGATCCTGTAAGCATATTCTATATCAGCTGGGATATCTTCAAAATAACCTCGCACGATCCACAAGATTAGAGGTAAAACTATAAGTTGATATACCCAGATCAGACCTCCATAGGTGTCAGCCAAACCTATCTGTTGGAAATAAATCGTAAGAGGCAAGAGAACTAAGAGTGGCGGTGCAAAACGAAATGACAAGAGCGTGAAAGCAATGTCCTCAGAGCCACGAAATTTCAGCCTTGCAAAAGCATAAGCCGCGGGAACTCCAAGTATCAGGCCCACTGTTACTGAAGTAACGGACAAAAAAAGTGAATTGTAGAGATTAGACATAAACGCAATCTCTAAGGTAGCAGTACTCCCCTCTAATTTTCCAGAAATGAGAGAACGGTAGTTGGTTAGCGTAGGTTCAAAAAAGGGTGATGGTGGAACGCGCAGAATAGTTTCGTTCGTCTGAAAGGACATCAGAAAAATCCACAGTATTGGGAACATGAAAAATAATATTATCGCAGTAATAGCTACGCCACGAAGAACGTTCTCAAGATTGCTATTCTTTTGCATCCGTAATGTCCTTATGCACCGCCGCGTGCTTTTTCACGCAGACGTAACCAGTTTTTGATGAAAATGTTTGATAAAAAATAAGTGATAGCCCAGAGAATCATCAAGAGAGCTGCAGAGCGGCCAACATTTGTTGATTGAAAAAAGTTTAGGTAAGCCTCAACCTGAAAAACTGTTAGCGTATCTCCTGGGCCACCTTGGGTCATTGCATAAATGATATCAAATTGTTGAATGGACTCAATAACTCGAAAAAGAGTGGCAGTAAGAAGAAATGGGGTAAGCATTGGTAATGTTATGCGCCAGAACACAAAAAGACGCGGAACAGCATCCAGTTCAGCGGCTTCAAATGGCTGTCGAGGTAGCGACCTGAGGCCTGCCAGAAGTAAAATCATAATGAACGGTGTATAAACCCAAACGTCTACAATCACGACGGTAAGCATGGCGGTTGATGGATCAGATGCCCATCGCATATCTTCAATTCCAATGGTTTCCGCAAAATAACTCAATACGCCAAACCCTGGATTGGTCATGAGTTTCCACATCAAAGATGCCAACGCGGGCGCTGTCATCAGCGGCATAAGTAACATGATCGAAACGAAATTATTGAACCGCGTCCGTTTCTGTAGAAGTAGTGCAATCCCCAATCCTAAAAGTAGTTCGACTCCAACTGTCACAAAGGCATAAGTCATAGACACCTTCAGCGTGTTCCAGAATGACGGATCAGTCATAAAATTTATATAGTTTTCTCCCCAATTGTATTTTTGCGCCCAAGGCTGAGACAACCGATAGCGCTGCAAGGAGTATGCAACGGCAGTAAAAAATGGAATTAATATACCAATACAAGTCAGTAAAGCAGGCAGGCTTAATAGATAAGGCAAATACTTCTTATTAATAGTAAACTTGCGCCTTGAAGGATCGCCAGTTGTCGAAGTTGCCATGACATATCTCTCTTATGCCCATTCTGTGGGCTGGAATAGCTTATTTAGTTGCGGGCTCATCAAGATACCCCACCGCCAAACGAAAGGCTTGGCGGTGGAGAAAGTTGGATTAGGGAGTTAACCCAACCCTGCTTCTTTGAGTTGCCGATCCACACTTTGTGCGAGTTGATCGAGGCCCTCATCCACAGGCACTTCATTTGCCACCATTTTCTGAAGTGTTGCCGCCCATTCTGTTGTAAGATCAAAAAACAACGGTTGAGCAGTGAAGTAAATTTGGGCACCAGGCGCAGATATGTCATGCATTTCAACATAACCAGGATAATTCTTGTCTAGGCGCGAACGGAAACCCGCATCAGCCCAAACAGATTTCCGGACAGGATTAACAAAGTCCATTTCAGTAGCGCCAAACAAGGCGTGTTCTGGTCCAGATGCCCACTGCAAAAAGTACCATGTGGCATCTTTTTGTTTAGATGCATTTGCCATAGCCAAAGACCAGATCCAAATGTTTGGCGTCGGAGCCTTAGCTTCTGGATTGGCCGCAAATGGTGCAAACGATAAGTTGCCGGCTTCAGCATTATCACCACCATTCATAAAATAACCTAAGATGTCAGCATCAAAAATCATAGCAGATTTACCAGCACCCAAATCAGTACCCGCCTGATACCATGTGTGAGTTGACCAATCAGGTGCTCCACTATCTTGGATCATTTTGACCCACTTTTCATGCATGTTACGCGAAACATCAGTATTCATAGCAGCTGATAGCATACCATCATCACTTACATTAAGGTCTTTTTGGCCAAAATTAGCATACGCAGACAAGAATCCGGGGTGTATAGTGGCCCATGAACGGGAACCCCTAACGCCAATTCCGTAAACACCATTCAGTTTAGCTTTTGCTTCAGCCGCTGTGCTTGCCAATTCGTCGATGTTCGTTGGAACTGTCAACCCGGCCTCGTTAAACATCCGACTGTTGTAGGTTAAATTGTTCTGTTCATAACCCCACGGTATGCACCACTGTTTCGCATCATCTGATCCAAGTGCGCCTCCTGGCTGACCATTCCAAGCACAGGATTTTCTTACACCTTCAAGCATATCTTCCCAATTATAATCAGGATTTGTCTTAGAATCATCTCCGATGTACTCATTCAGATCATCAATCCAACCAGCGGGACCATAGGTCCATGTCATGTAAGCACCTGTCATGAATGCATCATACTCGCTTGACCCTGAAGAAAGAGCTGCCGTGACTTTGTCAAAATAGACATCCTCTGGGAAAATGTCGTATTCAACATCCATGCCAGTGAGCTCTTTGAAGTTATCAAGATTTGCTATCATCGCATCGGCATAGGGGTGCTGGTTCAAGAGAAGCTTCACGGTCGTGCCCGAGTACTTCTTCCAGTCAAAACCATTCTGAGCGAGAGCCTGAGTTGCGGCGGCGTTAACCAGAACCCCGGCCGTTGAGGCGGTAACACCCATTGAAGCCATTCCACGTAACATGGAGCGTCTGCTAACCTTACCGTCAATATAAGACTTGGCTAGTTTCTTTTCTTTTTCGTACATGCTTATCCTCCCTTGGATAGTTTAGTTAATGAGCGCTTTAGCGGAGCGCTCGTCCGTTATGAGACCGTTTAATAGGCCACTTCTTAGTAAAGATCCGATTGCTCGGACCTTCTCGTCACCGCCTCCGACAGCGACAATCCTACTTTCTTCTAATGCTTCAATTCCAACTGATAAAGTGCGGTCGGCAAGCTTTGACTGGACGCGCTTGCCACTTTGATCGAAGAAGTGACCTACCATTTCTCCCACACCGCCGCGCTCACGCACATCTTGCATGGCACTCTCCGCAACGACACCAGAAGTGACAGTTTGAGCTGTATTTTCTGCTGTCCCTATCCCAACAAATTTTAACGATGACGCTGCTGCCATCTGTCTGACTTCAGGCACACCACGCTGCTGCAACATAACGTTACGATCGTCGGTAGAGTTTGCAAAAAAGGGCACTGGCATGAAATAGGCCTCAGCTCCAGTTTTCTCTGCAAGCCTATGCATAACGTCGTGTGGATTAGCTGCAAAATTTCTTGTCAGGCCGCCCATCAAAGAAACAAATTGAACATTTTTTGATTTCAGACTGGGCATGTGACGTACACAAGACGCAAGTGTCCTTCCATTGCCAACACCAATTACATCATGGTCTCCACTAGCAATTTCGCGACTTAAGAAGCGGCCGCCTGCTAGACCAAGAGCTCGCACCGGAAGCCCCGCTTCTTCGAGATCAGGGACGATTTCGCAGTAAGAAAGTAAATAAGCTTCACTTAGCTTCATTTCGAGCGCAGCACATTCTGCTATTTCACCATCAAAACTAATTTTGACGATACCCTCTTGGTTTGCTCGCCCAATTAAACGGTGAGCCTTTATTTTTGTAACTCCCAGCCTCTTAGCTACTTCTGTTTGAGATAGCCCTCCACCATAATGCAACCAAGCCGCCCGCGTAGAAAGACTAAGTTCCTCATCATGATTTACCGAAAGAGACATACGAATCAGACCTAACCTTATTATTTGAAAAATGTTACTCTAGTTGAAATATATTTCAACAATTTGTTTTAAACTAAATTAATAAGTTTATCGAAATTCACTGATATCGTTCCAGAACTATTATCTAAATTGACGCTTAGATCCCGCCATTCACCAAGCATCAAAATTTAAATAACAAGTGGCAATGATCATGTATTTTTCAATACCTTATTTTTTGTCACACTAGGTTTTCGCTGTTTACATATTGACGGGAATATTGGGCCAATATTCCACCCACCAAATAAAGCTTTAACTCTAAGGATCGTGCGATAAATTTATAATAGAATTCAAAAATTTCGATTAAGTCAAAGGTGATAACATCTACACCGTGAGATAATATATCCTAAAGTCAAAAAAGTATAATATCTCTGCCCCTTAATCGTTTATTTCAGTATCACAATTTTTATCTGGCCACAAAAAATACCCAGCCAACGACTGTAATTGCAGCAAAAATGAAAAGTGGCTTTGGCAAGGTCACCCCAATGAAATCAACGCACTGACTGAAAGAGCAGGACCAACAATTAAAGCTCCAATAAACATACCTAGAAAAACAAAGACAGGCTCAAAACCTCAATTATGCTGAGTACCAAGACCGCAGCGATCCAGAACCAATATCAGGTTTTCATTGAGCAAACCTAGGATAAGCTCATCTAAAAATTGGGCTTCCTTAGACCCAAGTAACGGGTAAGCGATAGCTTTACAGCTATATCTGCTTTACTTATTAAAACCTCGGCAAGACAGATTAGCTGCATTGATCCCAAAATACTTACTTAAAGCAAATAAAAGGCACCAGGGTCATTCTATTCTATCTTTAGATTGCTATTTTCCGGCTTTCATCAATGTATATTTCACGAAGTCGTGGCGCAACATTTCCTGGGCTTCCATCACCCAGCATCACACCATCAATTTCTACTACTGGCATTACAAATGTTGAAGCAGAAGTAATAAACGCCTCATCTGCTTCACGGGCTTCCTCAATCGAAAAATTACGTTCCTCAATCTCCATTTGCGCTTCTTCTGCAAAGCGTAATACCGCAGCACGAGTAATCCCATGTAATATGTCATTAGACTTAGCTCGCGTAATAATCTTATTACCCTTCACAATATAAGCGTTATTGGAAGTTCCTTCCGTAACAAAACCATCTTGGACCATCCAAGCATCATCAACTCCAGCTTTTTTGGCCATCATTTTTCCCATTGAGGGGTAAAGCAGTTGTACAGTCTTAATGTCTCTTCGTCCCCACCGAATGTCTTCGATACTGATTACCTTTATACCTTTCTTTGCTGCTGGATTGTTAGCCAATCCTGGCTTGTTTTGAGTAAACAGCACAATGGTAGATGGAGTTTTTTGTGGATCAGGAAAAACAAAATCACGATCATTAGGGGCACCACGAGTGATCTGGAGATAGATCATACCCTCATCGATTTCATTTAAGCGCACCAATTCGCGGTGAACTTCTAATAAAACATTTTTTGATATAGGAGAGGCCATTTCCAACTCAGTCAATGAGCGTCTTAAACGGAAGGCATGGCCGTCAAAATCAATCAATTTCCCTCCAAGGACAGATGTCACCTCGTAGACACCGTCAGCCATTAGAAATCCACGATCAAAAATTGAAACTTTAGCTTCACTTTCAGGTAGATAAACTCCATTAACATATACTATTCTATTCATTCACATCTCACTCTGTATACTAATTAGACGACTAATACCGCCAAGCCCTGATTGTTTGCAGTAACCTTCAGCCGAAAGCTAAAGCAAGTGTGCTATATTACCCCCAGAGTTCGCGTTTTGACGGGTGAACGCCAAATTTGTCATAAAAAAGTGGCCTTTCACGATCTTCAGCTAACAAGAGAGGCCCGTCCAGATCTACGATAGACATACCCTGTGCCAATAACTGTGCAGGAGCCATTGCCAAAGATGATCCCATCATACACCCCACCATTACGCTGTATCCAGCACTTAGAGCTGCTTCACGCAACGCCAAACCTTCCGTCAACCCTCCAGTCTTATCAAGCTTTATATTGATCATATCATATTTGCCCTTCAAGCTCGGCAAACTTGCTCGATCATGACAGCTTTCATCTGCACAAATTGGTAAAGGCCTTTCAATGCCTAACAAAGCATCATCATTGTCAGCTGGCAGCGGTTGCTCCACCATGTCTACACCTAAGCGTGCAAGATGGGGTGCTAAATCTGAATATAACTCCACCGTCCACCCTTCGTTTGCATCAACAATAATCCGGGCGTCTGGGGCACCGGAACGTACAGCTTCTAATCGTGGCATATCATCCGAAGTGCCGAGCTTTATTTTTAGTATAGGACGTTTGGCATTCTGTTTCGCCTGTGCTCGCATCACTTCGGGCGAGTCGAGAGACAGTGTGTAAGCCGTAATCTCTGGGCGGGGAGCGGGAAGGCCAGCGAGCTCCCAAACCCTTCGGTTGGATTGCTTTGCCTCCAAATCCCACAAAGCGCAGTCAACCGCATTACGGCCAGCACCAGGAGGCAGAAGGTGGTACAAGTTTTGATGATCAAATTCAGATGGTAACGACTGAATCTGAGCATTTACACTATCTAAGGTTTCTCCATATCTTGCATAAGGCACACATTCGCCCCAGCCCCAATAAACACCATCGTGAATAGATACCGTTAATACCTGAGCTTCTGTTCGTGATCCCCGCGAAATTGTAAATGCCTGTTTTAATTTAAATACTTCTCTTTTTACTGCGAGATCCATGGCTATCCCTTTCTTTCGTCTAGACAATTTTCATCAAAGATAAGTGCATGAAAAATCAAAGATTGGTTAACGCATCTACCAGCTTTCCAGAACCAAATCGAAAAGGGTCTGTTGTGGGCAAGTCCATGCGATCTTCAATCTGTTGCAGTAAGATTCTTGCCTCTGCTTGATCTAACGCTTTGGTATTTACAGAAATACCTATGACTTTTGCAGCAGGATTAGCAACTTGCGCCAATGGTAATGCTGTATCACGTAAAATTGCCAATGACGGCAATGAAAAATGTGGCAGCCCCCGCATGTGTTTACGTGTAGGTTCGTGACAAAGAACTAAAGCGTCAGGTTGACCACCATGTATCAAAGCCATTGTTACTCCAGAATATGATACGTGGAATAGGCTACCCTGTCCTTCAATATGATCCCAATGATCAGGATCATTATCCGGTGTTAGATACTCGACTGCACCTGCCATGAAATCAGCTATTACCGCATCTAAAGGCACGCCTTTTCCTGTTATTAATATACCGGTCTGACCAGTCGCTCGGAAATCTGATTTCATTCCACGAGCAGTCATTTCTGAATCCATGGACATTGCTGTATACATTTTGCCACATGAACAGTCTGTTCCAATGGCTAAAACACGCTTACCAGACCGTTTAATACCATTAGCAATTGGATAGGCTATTGTAGGCACACGAACGTCGTGCAAGGTACCACCGTTCACCTTTGCCGCTGCTTGTAATTCGTTCTCGTCACGCAGTAGATTATGTAATCCGGCAGCAAGATCGTAGCCAAGCCGCAGGGCCTCAACAAGAACGGCTTTCCACTCAACTGAGATAGTTCCACCGCGGTTAGCCACCCCTATCACTAATGTTTTGGCACCAGCCTGCAGGCCTTGCTCAAGGGACATATCCTGAAGGCCCATATCTGCTCTGCAGGCAGGCAACCGAAACTGTCCTACAGCATTAGATGGGCGCCAGTCCTTAATGCCCTGAGCTACTTTAGCAGCCAATTGATCTGGGGCATCACCCAAAAATAAAAGATACGGTGTTTGAATCATTTCAACATTCCTCAACAAGCTCTATTAGCAAATTACGCTAGATTTAGACTCTTTTGAACAGAAATGACTTCTCAAATCTTACCCATTTGATGAAAATTATTGAATATAATTCGATTCATTGATGAAATATTGAAAAAAAAATGCGTATCAGAAATAAAAACGCTTTAAATTAACGATTTAAATATACTCCACTTTAGTAATCTAGCTTGCAGCTACCTTGGTAACTTAATAACAATTAAATTATAAAATAAGTAATAAAATTTCTTAATGGAGTGATTTATGTCTTTCCGTCTTCAACCCGCCCCACCAGCCCGGCTCAACCGTTGCCAATTATTTGGACCCGGCTCACGACCTGCTATATTTGAAAAAATGGCCACTTCTGCAGCAGACGTAATAAACTTAGATCTAGAAGACTCCGTTGCACCATCTGACAAAGACACAGCTCGAAAGAACGTAATAGAAGCCATTCAGGACATAAATTGGGGGAACAAAACACTCTCGGTCCGAATTAACGGTTTAGACACACCATACTGGTATCGCGACGTGATTGATCTGCTAGAAAATTCTGGCAGTAGAATTGATCAAATTATGGTTCCAAAAGTTGGCTGTGCTGCTGACATTTATGCTGTAGACGCACTAGTGACAGCTATTGAGATTGCTAAAAACCGCAAAAAACTTATAGATTTTGAAGTTATTATAGAATCTGCGGCAGGAATCTCTCACGTTGAAGAGATTGCTGCTGCATCTCCACGCATGGTCGCAATGAGCTTAGGTGCAGCTGATTTTGCCGCTTCTATGGGTATGCAAACAACTGGTATCGGGGGCACACAGAAAAATTACTATATGATATATGAAGATCAGAAACACTGGTCTGACCCATGGCATTGGGCACAAGCTGCCATCGTTGCCGCATGTCGTACAAACGGCGTTTTGCCAGTAGATGGCCCATTTGGTGACTTTTCTGATAATGAAGGATTTCGCGCTCAGTCATACAGATCGGCTACGTTGGGAATGGTTGGAAAATGGGCAATCCACCCCAAGCAGGTAATCATTGCAAACGAAGTGTTCACACCATCCAATGAAGCCGTCGTCGAGGCCCGTGAAATTCTCTCAGCGATGGAAATAGCTAAGGAAAATGGTGAGGGTGCTACCGTTTACAGAGGGCGATTGGTGGATATTGCATCAATCAAACAGGCAGAAGTAATTGTTCGTCAGTCTGATATGATTGCTAACGGTTAACTGAACAAAATTTAGTTTTTGAATAATTAGTATATCATGATTCTATAATCAGCATTATGAGGACACCATGAAAAATTATAATAAGACAAGTAAATCTTAATAAAAAAATCAAAGCTACTGGTTTTTCCAACTCCTACATCTTTACCATTCTTTTTGGATGTCATTGCAAACATCGCTAGACCCAGCCATATAAAAAGAAACTAAAGCTGGAGCGCACGTGTGACGCAGTATCTAGAATTCGAAAAACCACTCGCGGAAATCGAAGGTAAGGCAGAAGAACTGCGCGCCCTTGCTCGTGAAAACAAAGACATGGACATATCACAAGAGGCAGAGGCCCTCGATACTAAAGCCAAATCCATGCTGAAAGACCTCTACAAAGATCTCACTCCATGGAGAAAATGTCAGGTAGCTCGTCATCCAGAGCGACCACACTGCGTCGAATATATCGAAGCATTATTCACCGATTACACACCGCTTGCTGGAGATCGTAACTTTGCAGATGACCACGCTGTCATGGGTGGCCTCGCACGATTTGAAGACAGGCCAGTCATAGTAATTGGTCATGAAAAGGGTAATGATACAAAATCAAGGATTGAACATAATTTTGGCATGGCACGTCCGGAGGGATATCGTAAGGCAATACGGCTAATGGAAATGGCAGATCAATTTGGACTGCCAGTAATTACATTGGTTGATACACCAGGTGCCTACCCCGGAAAGGGTGCTGAAGAGCGTGGGCAATCAGAGGCTATCGCCCGATCCACAGAAAAATGTTTACAGATTGGTGTGCCTCTTGTCTCGATGATAATTGGTGAGGGTGGCTCAGGAGGTGCTGTTGCTTTTGCAACTGCAAACAGATTGGCAATGCTGGAGCACTCAATTTACTCCGTAATAAGTCCAGAAGGCTGCGCATCGATTTTGTGGAAGGATGCAGAAAAAATGCGTGAAGCAGCTGAAGCGTTGCGGCTGACTGCGCAAGATCTTAAAAAGCTAGGAGTAACTGACCTGATTGTTCCCGAGACACTCGGAGGAGCACATCGCGACCGCACGGCAACAATTCGATCAGTAGGAATAGCGATCAGTGAGATGTTAGCCGAACTTCAAGGTAAGGATGGGGAAGCATTGATCAAAGATCGTCGACGTAAATTTCTTGAATTAGGTCAAAAGGGACTTGCGGCCTAGAAGTAAAGTTATTCTTAGCAATGCGCATTAGTACAAAGGCTATAGGTTAAGTAGCCAACATCCTTAAACCTTGCGTTACATCCGATCGCACGGCAAGTCGTAGCCCCGGTTCATCCCCTGCCCGTAAGGCTGCTATAATAAGTCTATGATATCTCGGCGGTTCAGTCTGACGCAGCCGACCATAAAGAGCGCGCATAGTTGGCCCCATTTGCAGCCAAACTGTCTCCATCATTGCGAGCATCGCGGGAGCCTGCGCGCGCAAATAGAGAGTACGATGAAATTCAAGGTTTGTTTGAATGTAACTTACAGCATTGCGGTGGGCAACGGCTTCAGCCACCGAGGTGTTTATACTTTGTAGTCGCTCAATAAGTGCAAGATGTGCCCGTGGCAAAGCCCGCGTCGCCAACTCGACCTCAATTAAAGCGCGCAGTGCCGCCAGTTCTTCTATTCGTTCATTGGATAGTTCAGGTGTCGATACGCGTCCTGATAAGGACATGGTCAGCGCCCCTTCCGCAACAAGACGGCGCACAGCTTCTCGCGCAGGGGTCATGGATACGTCATATTGCTTACCAATACCACGTAGTGTTAAAGGCTCTCCTGGCGCTAAGTCACCGTACATAATCCGAGTGCGCAAACGACGGTAAACCCAGTCATGGGCAACAGAAACAGTATCGCGAGTATTTTCCATCGCTTGCATGCATATTTGTGATCACAAAAAACTTGATCCGTCAATCATCAAATCGATATCTATGCAAGGCAGTGCCTTCAATTCGCAACCACTGCCTTTGATCTTTATACGGCCCAAATATCGTTTTCACCTCTTTCCAGAATTTCGGCGAATGATCCATATGTGCAAGATGCGCAACCTCGTGGGCGGCCACGTAATTGAGCACGTCAGGCGGAGCCATGACGAGACGCCACGAATACATCAAACGGCCGGTGGAAGAACAAGAACCCCAGCGAGACCTAGTATCCCGTATACTAATTCCAGAATATGAATATCCAAGTTTACTGGCATAATAATCACTTGCAGCAGCCAACCGATCCCTTGCAAGCACTTTGAGATAGCCCAAGATTTTCCTTGGAACTGTTGCCTCATGCCCTGGCACGTAAAAGCATTCATCTTTTAGTTGAACAGACCTTCCCAACCCTTTTGAAATCAAACGCATTCGGCCTGATATAGGAATTTCTTTACCAATGCCCACAAATACATTTTGAAGCCGGCACTCTAAGTGCTTTCGAATCCACGATGCTTTTTGTTGCGCAAATTCAATTGCTACCACCTCTGTAATATCTTTAGGCAAGGTTAGGCTTACGCGTCCATCTAACTGAGATATCCGCAATGTTATACGTCGAGCTTGCGCAGAACGCCGGATTGTCAGGAAAATATCTGGGTGTCCTTTAAGAGCTTGCTCGGCCATCCCATTTACCTCTTTGTGCCATATTGCTTTGACTCCGTCGCAGCCTTATGGCACTTGCCCAGAAACGCTGCAACATCGACCGCTTGTCTGCGCAACCAAACGAAACGCTGCAGCGCGGAATTACAGAGAAAAGGATTTCCGATGCCAAAGGAAGAATGGGGTACAAAACGACTTTGCACAACAACAGGCAAACGTTTTTACGATATGAACCAAACACCCATTATCAGCCCTTACACAGGTGAGGCCGTTGAACTGGACAGTACCAAGACGCGCATGATAGCAGCAGACGCTGAAGATGCAGTCACGGCTAAAGCTGCGTCTGCCGCATCAGACGACGATCAGGTGCTTGATGACGATGATGTTAATGTGGATCTAGATGACGATTTGCTAGATGATGACGATGAGGAAGAAGAAACAGTGCCTTTGGAAGAAATCGCTGATGTTTCCACAGAAGATAATGTATCTTAATAGCATTGGTTAAAGGGGCTTTTTACTTGATCCCATCAAGTAAAAAGCCTAATCAACCGAGCGAGGCAGAAAGTAGCCACAAAAGAATGGGGCATTAGCTCAGTTGGTAGAGCGCCTGCATGGCATGCAGGAGGTCAGCGGTTCGACCCCGCTATGCTCCACCATTCTTTTATTAAATATCTAAAAGATATTGGGATAACAGTAGTTCACCTTTCACAATGAGGTGTTCAAACTATGGATAGAAAGCTTAGCTCAACGACACTACTTCAATTCTTAACCCTGATCAGAGGTCAACCTTTACCTTTCCAAGGAACTAGAATTCGTTCGGCCCAGCGCATCAACATATCTATTCCAAAACCAATAATGCCGATCAATATGATCCCCATAATCACAATATCTGTATTCTGAAATTTAGACGCAACCATGATCATCATTCCTGCCCCCTGTTCAGCAGCTACAAGCTCTGCTGCAACGACGGTACCCCAACAAACACCCATCGCAACTCTGGCACCTGTAAAGATTTCTGGCAACGAATTCGGTACAATCACATAACGCATTATCTGCGACTTACTAGCACCCAAGGAATAAGCAGCATGAACCTTCGAGATATTAACGCCAGAGACCCCAGATCTTGCAGCTATGGCCATAATCCAAAGAGCGGCTAAAAACAACAAAATGATTTTCCCAGTCTCACCAATACCCGCCCAGATAATAACTAGTGGAATCAAAGCTAAAGGAGGAACCGGGCGCATGAATTCAACAATGGGGTCAAACCAACCTCGAAACCAATTGCTTAAACCCATGGCATAACCAAGCGGAATTCCAACTAAAGCACCAAAGAAGAACCCTATAATAACTCGAAAGAGCGAATAACCCAAATGCTCCCAAAGAGTGGAACCACGGAACCCTTCATTAGCAATCTCACCAACACGTTTTACCACTGCCTCCGGCGCAGGCAGCCAAATACTTTCCATTTGCCAGCCCTTGGCAGGCTGGATATTAGGCGTGCCTTTATCTGAAATAGTTACTGTTCCCCAGCCCACATCAATAGTGTCGCCAGGCTCAACTTTAAACCCATTAATCTCTATTATCTCAGCGCCATCACTGCGACCAAACTCATCATTACGATCAACACGGAGCAAATCGGAGCGCCACATTCCAATAGCAACCGAGTCATTCTTGGCCCATCCATCACCAACATCTACTGGAGGTGCTTCTTCTGGACTGCTGATCGGGTGAACGAGTACAGTAACAGTAGCAGTATCAAGTTTGCTTCCTGCCTGTGTCGTGTATTCAAAGGTACCTACGCCCTCAAACGGTCCCGGCACATGCAAAAAGTTAGGCAACAACACAGAACCAGTGAACATTGCCCATAAAAGAAATATGGATAAAATAGAAATGACACTCGCAGAGCGACTAGGCTTTACTGCACTCTCATCGCCAAATGTTACTGTCTTCAAAGGGCCATAATCGCTGTTTGAATTTCGGGAGGCTACGGTCTTTACGGCAAAAAATGCAGCTACAAAAATCAACACATAAATCAGGAATAAAATCATGATACTGCCTCCGAACGGCCCATAATTTCTTCTTCCATATCCCAAATCATACCTAAAATTTCTTCACGGCGTTCGGTAAATTCAATGAGTTTTTTTACATTACGCAGATCTTCCCCCACGCCTATTTCTGCGAAGGGTAAATGATATTCTTTATGGATTCGACCTGGACGAGGAGCCATAACTATTAATCGCTCACCTAGTAACAAGGCTTCTTCAACTGAGTGCGTAATGAGGATGATTGTTTTGCCCGTTTCCTTCCAAAGTTTAAGTACTAATGACTGCATCTTTTCACGGGTTAGAGCGTCAAGTGCGCCCAAAGGCTCATCCATTAAAATAACATCTGGATCATTTGCTAAGCAGCGGGCCAAAGCCACACGCTGTTGCATGCCACCAGACAGTTCGTAAACAGCCTTTTCTTTAAAATCTTGTAGACCAACAACGTCTAATAGGTGATCTACAATTTCTACTTTATTTTTTTTTGGCATCCCCTTCATCGACGGACCAAAACCTACATTTTCGCGAACACTCATCCACTCAAACAAAGCACCTTGTTGGAACACCATACCGCGCTCCGCATCAGGGCCATCAATCTCATGACCATTCAACATCATTCTACCGGCAGTTGGTGCTATAAAGCCAGCAACGATATTAAGCAGAGTTGTCTTTCCACAACCCGACGGGCCGAGGACACTTAAAAGTTCGCCAGCTTTTAAGTCGATTGATACGTCTTGGAGGGCTTGGACAGACTCACCATTAGGCAGATCAAATCGCATCGAAATACTTTGTATAGAAAGTCCCGACATCACGTCTCACCTATTATTATCGATGCAAGAAAAATTGCTTCACACCAAATTAGCTGATGTTCGGCTTGATTCTGGACAGAAATGGTTCGCGCGCGTTGTTGTGCGCGAACCAATCTTTTTTACTTAGCAGCTTCAAGCGGGCCAATATTGACTGTGCCATCATAGCTGTCCAATGCGCCATCAATTGAACCTGAAGCCACAAACACATCCGCAACGCCTTTCATAAAGGATTGCGCTGTTCCACCAAGCCAAGCTGCGCTCAGCTGCTCATCAACACTGGGAAAAACAAAACCAGCCATCGTTTCTGCAGTAGCTGTTTCATCCATACCAGAATCTTTGGCTATGACTGGTAACATTTTATCAGTGTGATCACCACTATTCCACATAGCGTTTGCTTCAGCTGTTACCGCCAGAAATTTAGAAAGCAACTCGCCATCTTCTGCTATAAAATTGGCTGGTGCGGTTGTAGCATCGAATACAAGAATGCCCAATTCCTGCTTTTCTGCACCAGTCAGTAATACGTTCCCACTTTCTTTCATGCGACGTAGTGCTCCACCCCAACCACATGCCATATCGACAGAGCCCTGCGCCAGCGCGGCGGCACCTTCAGCGGGAGCCATGTCAACAATGTCCATAGAAGCAGGATCAACACCGAAATGGTTCATCTGACTAAGGAAGCCATAGTGAGCAGCAGTACCCAGTGGCACAGAGACTTTTTTTCCTACCAATTCACCAGCAGAATCTTTATCGATTTCAAGCGATGAAGCCACGACACAGTTGTCATTGTCAGAATAAGAAACAGCAACATCAACAAGTTGGATATCCAAACCTCCAGACACAGCCACAACAAAAGGGGGCACCCCTTGACTGACAGAAATATGTACGTCGCCAGACGCCATTGCCGCGCTCATTGCGGTACCAGTATCAAAGCTAACCCAGTTAATTGTTGTACCACCCATCCCAGCTTCATACATGCCTGTCTCTTTGGCGTACTGGAAAGGCATTGGCCATTCTAAGAAATACGCGACCGTAATTTCTTCAGCCATTGCGCCTTGTACACCCGTAAGCAATGCGGTGGCTGTTACTGCACCCATCAATTTTGATTTGAACGTCATTTAAGTTTCTCCCATGTTTCGAATGCAAATTTATTGTGCAAGCTTATATATGGGTCTTAGGTGGTATACCATGGACAAAAGAGTTCAATCTTTTCACATTCGGATTATCCGCGGCTATTATTTGAAGAGAAGCAATCATTAATCTTTTTTCCCGTCACAAAATCACTTAAAAAGTCTAAAGATTTCAATTTAAAACCTACATGTAAACGCCACAAATAATGAATTCTTGTCTAATTCCAATAATAGAAACAACCACGAATATCAAACTGGCACTATTTATACCTTTAATTTGGCCCTATTATGAAAACTAGAATCTCATCAAAAGTCTTAAGCAGAGCGCTCAGTGAGGCATATTCTATTAGGGCCAGATCGCATTGAAAGGTTTACAGTATGGACGGAACGTTTTCTGAAAACGATATTAGTCGCATTGTCGAAGCAGATCGTGCAAATGTTTGGCACCACCTGATTCAGCACCAGCCGTTTGAAACCGCCATCGACCCACGGATTATTGTCGAGGGCAAAGGCATGAAGGTCTGGGATCAGAAAGGTAAAGAGCACTTAGATGCCGTATCAGGCGGTGTCTGGACAGTTAATGTCGGCTACGGGCGTGAGAGCATTGCTGACGCTGTGCGCGATCAATTGGTCAAAATGAACTATTTTGCGGGCTCTGCCGGTTCAATTCCTGGCGCACTGTTCGCCGAAAAGCTGATTAGTAAAATGCCAGGTATGAGCCGAGTTTATTATATGAATTCCGGCTCAGAAGCGAATGAAAAGGCATTCAAAATGGTCCGCCAAATTGCACATAAACGCTATGGCGGCAAAAAACATAAAATTCTTTATCGTGACCGCGACTATCACGGTACGACAATTGCTTGTCTATCTGCAGGTGGTCAAGACGAACGCAACGCTCAATATGGTCCCTTCACACCGGGATTTATTCGTGTGCCACATTGCCTAGAATACAGAAAACACGAACAAAATGGCGCACCATTAGAAAACTACGGCGAATGGGCTGCTAATCAGATTGAAGAAGTCATCCTGCGCGAGGGCCCGGATACAGTTGGCGCACTTTGCCTAGAACCAGTCACTGCAGGTGGTGGTGTAATTGAAGCCCCTGATGGCTATTGGCCTCGCGTTGCAGAAATTTGCAAGAAATATGAAATTCTACTGCATATTGATGAGGTGGTCTGCGGCGTAGGGCGCACCGGCACCTGGTTTGGTTATCAACACTATGATATCCAGCCTGACATGGTAACAATGGCTAAAGGTGTTGCCTCTGGCTATGCTGCTATTGCTTGTTTAGTTACATCTGAAGCAGTATTTGACATGTTCAAAAACGATCCAACTGATCCAATGAATTATTTCCGAGACATTTCAACCTTTGGCGGTTGTACGTCTGGTCCGGCAGCCGCACTTGCCAACATGCAAATCATTGAAGATGAAGAGCTATTGGATAACACAAATAATATGGGGGCGTATATGTTGGATAAACTGAATGCCCTAGCCGAAAAGCATGTCGTTATCGGCGATGTAAGAGGAAAAGGGCTTTTTCTTGGTGCAGAGCTTGTTGCAGATCGTACTAGCCGAGATCCAGCTGACGAAAAGAAAGTACAAGCTGTTGTCGGTAACTGTATGGCCCAAGGGGTAATCATCGGCGCAACAAATCGATCACTCCCCGGCAAAAATAATACTCTGTGCTTCTCACCTGCACTTATCGCCACGAAAGATGATATCAACCATATTTTAGACGCCGTTGATACAGCTTTGTCCGCAGTTTTCAGTTAAACAGTCGAGTAGTGTAAAGTAAAATTAAGACCTCGCGTTATAGCGGGGCTTTTGAAAACAGTATTGCGTATTTGTGAAGTTATACGGACTTCCTCCCGAGAAAGTAAAATCAGATACTCAACTACCAGTAAGACTTTTGAATTGGTAATCTTCTGATCTAAGCTCAAGTCTTTTGCGACTTCGTGCGCTTTAGTTGAGCAAAATAAGAGATTGGCAACGACGCGAGATAACAAACATTTGCAACGATAAGTGTGGGCCAAGTAAACACCATTAAAAACACTATCAAAGATACAAAGGCCACAATAGCGAACGGTAAATGGCTTCGTCTAATTGATGCATGTTTTATCGAAAAAGTTGGAATTGTACTGACGGCTAAAAGACCTACACCGATAATATATACAGCGCGCAACACAGGAAGTTCTGTATTTTCCCAACCATACAGGTGCATAAAAACGGGCATAAGGGCCAAACATGCCAAAGCAGGTGCTGGTACCCCAACAAAAAAACTGTCCTTTTTAAGAGAAACTTCCTCGCCTTTTGAAGATAAATTAAATCGAGCCAATCTCAAAGCACAGCAAATGGCTAACACCAAAGTTGCAAGCCAGCCGAGGTTTGCATACTCAGTTCCCTGATAAAGGGTGTGGTAGATCATAATTCCAGGCGCGATGCCAAAATTAAAAAAATCAGCAAGTGTATCAAGCTCCGCTCCAAATGGACTAGCCGTATCTAAAAACCGCGCAAGTTTACCATCTGCCGCATCCAGAAATACTGCGAGTAGAATGAAATAAAGACCTGCTTCAATGTGGCCCTCCATACTCATCTTAACCGAAGTCAGGCCAGCACAAATAGCAAAAACAGTTACGACACTTGGAATAACATGGCGTAGTTTGACCCGTGAGGTTTCACTCATTCAGAGGCGCCAATTAAGTTTCTCTGAGACCCTACTAGGTTGGCGAGGACTGTTTCTCCAGCAACGGCCGTTTGTCCAACACTAACTAGCGGCGCAATTCCAGCTGGCAGGTAAATATCAAGTCGACTACCAAAACGGATCAGACCAAAGCGGTAGCCGGCTTTAAAAAGATCTCCAACCTGAACAAAGCAAACAATCCGACGAGCTACCAGACCAGCAATTTGAACAACACCAATACGCACTCCATTGGAACCCTCAATTGATAACCCATTACGCTCATTGTGTTGGCTAGCTTTATCTAATGACGCATTCAAGAATTTACCATGATGATAGCTAATGTGTGTTACGGTTCCTGAGATTGGCGCCCGATTAACGTGGCAATTAAAAACATTCATAAATACCGAAATACGCGTCAGGGCAGCTTCCCCAAGATCAAGTTCCACAGGTGGAACTACTTTTTCTATAAGGGAGACGATACCGTCTGCTGGTGAAACAACTAGGTCAGGGTCTTGCGGTATTATCCTTATAGGGTCTCGAAAAAAGTAGTAGCACCAAACAGTGATACCAAGACCCAACCAAAAAAGAGGTTCCCATATGAAGGATAAACAAACGGAAATAGCTGCAAAAATTGCAACAAACTTTCGCCCCTCTTTATGCATGGGGACAGCAACGATCTTAAGCATATTCATAAACATTAGTCTTTCAGTGTTTTCACCTTTGCGGCATTAAGGCCTTATATAGTTAAAAGCAAATCTACTTCATTGCGCGTGCCGCAATAAAAACTTCTAAACTAACAATTATTTAGCCGTTTAAACGTTTTAACTCTGCAAATCACCGCAATATGGGCACTACGCAGCGCTCCTTTTACAAATGTCATTTTATATCTAAGTCCGCTTAACCTACTCTTCTGGCGGATCACTTTTAGGGACTGCCAATGTCGACCATATATCGTCTTTAATAGGTGGCGGAGGTGTTTTACCTACCTGAGAGTGCATATGCACTTTAGCAATGAAATTTGCTGAAATTGGGGCAGTTACGAATAAAAAAATCATAATCAACAACTCCTGCATCGACCAACCGTCCCCAAACGTTGCAGAATTTATCATCGAGGCTACTAAAAACGCTCCAACGCCCACAGTTCCAACTTTAGTTGGCGCGTGCAAACGCGTCATCGGATCATTAAATTTCAATAACCCAATAACTCCAACCAATGAAAAAAGGGAGCCAATCAATAAAAAAAGCACAAGGGCATAGACAGCGATATTTTCAAGTATCATTCAATAACATCTCCCCGCAATACAAAACGCGCATAGGCAACTGTGGATACAAAACCAAGCATTGCAATGATAAGTGAAACCTCAAAGTAAATCCTTGTTCCTTGAGAAATTCCTAAAAGAACAACAAGTGCAATGACGTTTACAACCATTGTGTCAAGCGCAAGAATACGGTCACCAGTAGTGGGTCCGATCAACAACCGGATCATCGACATAATTTGTGCTAAAACGACCGCTACGAAAGAAATGATCAGTATAAAATTCATCAAATCAATCGCAAAGTTCATAAGAAAATCTCCTTAAGTCGGCGTTCATAGCGATTTTTAATATCATAGGAGACGGCGCTTGGATCATCCGTATGCAGCGCATGTACCAACAAGCTGTGACCTTCGTCGGATAAATCGGCAGACAAAGTACCAGGCGTAAGGGTTATGGTCCCTGCCAAAACGGTAATCGCTTCAGGTTTTACCAAATCGAGTGGCACTACCACCCATGCAGGCCGAAGTTTAGAATTCGGGCGGGTTAATACAATCCAAGCGACTTCAAAATTTGCGATAATAATATCCCAAATTACGAGTAGCGAATACAATAACATGCGTCCTAAACGAATGCCCATCGGTCTGTCTGGCCACCAAACAGCAGTAAATTTCGGAATAATCACACTGAGGATAACACCAAAAACGAACATCCCACCCGAAAAACTATTTTGCAACAGTAGCCAAACCATTACTAGCAGTAGCGTTAGCAATGGATGCGGTAAAAGCCAATTAAATGCCTTAGCCAACTTAGTATCCTTCCGTTGATTTGGTCAATTTTCCTGGCGACTCAAGAACAGTACTGATGTATTCCTTAGGAGCAAACAATTGTTCTGCCGTTGCAACCATGTAGTGGTAGATTGGACCAGAGAAAATTGTGTAGATTACTAGCACTGCTATTAAACCACCGATCCCCGCATACGACAAAGCCGTCGGGGCAATATGATTGACATTATTCTCAACCTGCTCACAGTTTTGAGTTTTCCAAAAAACTATGCTGCCAGCACGAGAAAATCCAACGATACTGACTAGACTGGCTACCAGTATTACACTCCAAACCCAAACCATATTTTCAGTATCAAAAGCAGCATCAAGTATTAATAATTTGCCCATAAATCCCGATAGTGGTGGTAAACCTGTCATCGCAATTGCCGCAATAAAAAAAAGTCCTGCTGTTAAAGCTGCATCAGAAACCGGAGGCTGCTCCGTAAGCTCAAGGTTAGCGCGGCTAGTCCGCACGAGATCGACAATCAAAAACAAGGCAGCAGCAGCAAAAGTAGAATGAACTATATAGTATAAAGCGGCGGCAATACTGCTAAGCGTAAAAAATGAGATTGCTATCATAACCATACCCATCGATGCTACGATTGAGTATGCAGCTAATCGATCTAATTTACGAGCGGCGAGTACACCACAAACTCCAACTACCAGTGAAATCAGCGCAAAGGGCAAAAGCCATTTTGTATGCAATCCATTGGTTACTAAAAGGTCCGGCGGAAAAATTACAGTGTATACGCGTATGATAGCGTAGGCACCGACCTTGGTCATGATAGCAAACAGAGCAGCAACTGGCCCTGGCGCTTCTGCATAACTGGAAGGCAGCCAAAAATGTAGTGGGAATACAGCTGCTTTGATAATAAATACTAGCAAAAGCAGCACAGCAGCCACGCGAATTCCAGCTGTCGCATTATCGTCAATCAACTGAACCCGCTGTGCAATATCAGCCATATTTAGCGTTCCAGTTTCAGCATAAATTGAACCTAATGCAAAAAGAAACAAGGTTGATCCCAAAAGGTTGAACAGGACGTATTGGACCCCTGCACGCAGCCGTAAATCCCCTCCAGAATGAATCATCAGACCGTATGAAGCAATCAGTAATACTTCAAAGAAAACGAACAAATTAAATAAGTCACCAGTTAAAAATGCTCCCATGATTCCCATAAGCTGAAAATGGTAAAGCGCATGAAAATGACGGCCTCGGTTATCCCAGTTTGAACCAATTGAATATAACAATACAAAAAGAGCTAAAACCGACGTTAAAAGAACCATCAGTGTTGACAGTCGATCCCCTACAATAACAATGCCAAATGGTGCAGCCCAGCCGCCCAATTGATACAGCATCACAGATCCATCTGAGGCTTGCCAAGCCAACCCAGTTGCAACAGCAATCAATCCAATGACGCCTGCAACAGAAAAAACTCGCTGAATACCAAGATGATAGCGTGCCGCAAGTATTATGAAGGGAGCTAAAATAGCAGGGAGAATGACAGGAGCAATGATCCAATGAGTCATTCCACCTCCTCCACATCAATTTTTTGCGCTGAAACAGGATCGTCTACTTTATCATTATTCGAACCCAAATATGCGCCTAGCGCAATCATCACCACGACAGCAGTCATTCCAAAAGAAATTACGATCGCTGTTAAGACGAGAGCTTGTGGGAGAGGATCAGTATAGCCTGAAACACCATCTTGTAGAATTGGGGGTGCGCCGACTACCAAGCGACCGGAAGCAAAAAGGAACACATTCACAGCGTATGTCAGTAAAGAAATCCCCATAATCACGGGAAAGGTACGCAATCGTAGTACCAAATAAAGCCCAGAAGAGGTTAGCAAACCGATGGCAGATGCAACTAACAACTCCATTTCACCTGCCCTCCTTTGCCATACTTTGCATACCTTCTGGATTACTGTCGCGCGATGGGTCTATGTCCATAGCGTAATCAGTGTCTGGCACATGTGCACGTCGAGCCAACCGCGAAAAGCTCTCTAAAGAGAGCAGGACAGCACCTAAAACAGCCAGAAATACACCTAAATCAAACAGAGCTGCTGTGGCTAATTCAAACTTTTGGAACGGAGGTATACGTACATAAGTAAAGTCTGACGTTAGAAATGGTTTACCCACAAACCAGGAACCAATTCCTGTCAAGCCCGCAATTAAAACACCTGCACCTATAATTCCATGATATGGATAACGAAGGCGGGTCGACGTCCAATTAAAGCCACTTGCCATGTACTGCATTACAACCGCTATGGAAACAATAAGCCCAGCAATAAAACCACCGCCCGGATCGTTGTGACCCCGCAAAAAAATGTAGAACCCAACCATTAGGACCACTGGCATCAAAAACCGAGTCAAAACCACCATCATCATTGGGTGTATATCACCAGCACGGGGTTGATCCGGTTCTCGATTCAACAATCTTGCACGGACTGGGCCAGACAAAAGTGTTTCCGTCAGAGCGTAAATAAGCAACGCTGCAATGCCTAAAACAATAATTTCACCATAAGTATCAAAACCGCGAAAATCTACAAGAATAACGTTAACAACATTAGTGCCACCTCCGCCTTCATATGATTTGGCGAGGTGAAACTCAGAGATCGAAGGCGCAATGCTGTCACGCAATAGGTAATGCAGGGATAAACCCATCGTAGAAATTCCCGCAATCGCAGCAATAAAAACATCACGTGTGCGTGCCAACACAGTACTTTCGATAGGAGTACGGTTCGGAAGAAAGTTTAGCGCCAACAAGAGGAGCAGAATAGTTACTACCTCGACTGTAATTTGGGTCATCGCAAGATCTGGAGCACTAAAAAATACAAATCCAATCGCAACCATTAATCCAACAATCGCAATAAGGATTAATGATAGAAGCCGGTTACGATGCAAGAAAACCAAAGCAAATGTTGCACTGACAAGCATAGCCCAGCCGCCAATCATAACTGGGCCAGCCGTTTGTACACCGTGCGTTGCATCAGCCACAACACCTGACTGCCAAGCATAAAAACCCGCACCAACAATTGTGACTGTCGCAATGGCTGCATAACGAGTAAATGACCCGTTATGAGTGCTTTGCATCAAACCTCGTGCTATTGTAACTAAGGCCTTTATAAGCGTGTCGAAGATATTTTTTGCTTCTGGGCGTGGTATGGTGTCCCAAATCTGCAAAGCAGGTCTGTACACCATGAGGAGTAACAATCCACCAATTATTGCAAAGATTGACATATAGAGCGCGGGTCCAAAACCATGCCATATCTTTAGATGGGCCGTCGGTATATCTGTGACCCCTCCAAGAACAGAAGTTGTTGCCATGCGCACTGCCGGTTCAGCTAGGAATGGTGCTATCCCTATTGCCACAACTAAGAATACCAGGAACGCAGGTGGCAGCCAAAGACCCGCCGGCGGATCGTGCGGCTTCGCAGGATAATCATTTCTCTTGGATCCTAAAAACACATGGCCGATCAAACGGAACGAATATGCTGCCGAAAACGATGACCCCAAAACCGCCAGACCGGGTACTAGCCACGGAGAATTTAACAATACCGTATGGGTAGTCTCTTCAAGCATCATCTCCTTAGACAAAAATCCATTCAAAAGTGGTATTCCGGCCATCGACAAAGCGGCAATGCTGGTGATAATAAAACTAATAGGCATTAAGTGGCGTAATCCACCTAGCCTTCTGATGTCACGTGTGTGGGTTTCATGGTCAATAATCCCGGCTGACATGAACAATGCTGCTTTAAATATCGCATGATTTAAAATGTGAAATATCGCGGCCATAGCACCAAAAGAGGTGCCTGTCCCCAACAGCATCGTTATCACTCCAAGATGGCTAACTGTTGAAAATGCCAGAAGTGCTTTTAGGTCATGCTTAAACAGTCCAATGACTGCACCAAGAACCAGCGTTATTAGTCCTGCTGTGGTAACAACCATGAACCATTCCGGCGTACCTGATAACACGGGCCACATACGGGCCATCAAAAATATACCAGCTTTCACCATAGTAGCGGAGTGCAAATAGGCAGAAACTGGTGTAGGCGCCGCCATCGCATGGGGAAGCCAGAAGTGAAATGGAAACTGAGCAGATTTCGTAAAGCAACCAAGAAGGATTAATAACAAGGCGGGTAGGTATAGCGGCGAACTTTGAATTAAATCCCTATTTTGTAGAATGACACTCAAATCATAACTACCAACGAGCTGACCTATGATCATCATGCCAGCAATCATTGCCAAGCCACCCATGCCAGTAACCGTCAAAGCCATACGCGCGCCTTGCCGCCCTTCGGGTAAATGTTTCCAGTATCCAATCAGTAAGAACGAAGACAGCGACGTTAATTCCCAAAAAACAAGCAAAAGCAAAATATTGTTACTCAAAACAATACCAATCATTGCCCCCTGAAACAGCAATAAATAAGTAAAAAACTCACCCATATTGTCGTCACGTGCTAAGTAAAACCTCGCATAGACGATAATCAAAAGCCCTATACCCAAGATCAAACAGGCGAAAAAAAAGCCAAGTCCATCAAGCATAAATGTCAAGTTTAGCCCTAGCATTGGCAACCAATCAACCTGAGCGGTTACAAGTTCACCAGAAATAACTGCAGGTAAATTAGTTAATAACCCAACTAAAGTAGCAAGTGAGATGGTAAACGTGACACCCGCACAAGCCTGCCTACCTGCTGCATTCATCAAGCCCGGAAGCAACGCGCCCAAAAAGGGTAAAGCAACGATCAAAAAGAGTGACAAATGAACTCCTATATTGGCTTAAAGCCATAAGTTTGAATATTGGCTACGAGCAACAATGTTAGACCGTTTGAGTGAAGTCCTACCCGTTAACCTTGCTTTGCTCTTATAATATCGCGACTCAATGCTTTCACCAGTGCAATCATCATGAACAACATTACAATCATGAAGGGAAGCGCTCCGATGGTCATCGCATCTTGCAAAGCGCCAAACGGGTTGGCCTCTACACCGCTACTTCCTGCAATAATCAGAGTGCCAATCACTGCAGTCAAAATTAGTCCCCAAATAACACGGTGCTTAATGCCCGTTTCCTGATCACCACCTGCCATAATAGTGTTCATAACTAAAATACCAGAGTCCGCCGATGTCACTAAAAACGTTGTAATCATAACCACACACATTACAGTGATTACCAGTAAGAAAACCCCAGAAATCATCTGTTTAAGCGTTGCAAATAATTTATCAGTGTCGGAAGCGGCGACCAAAGATCCGGCAGCATCTCCATTCATTTCCAGATCAATTGCCGTACCTCCAAGGATGGTCATCCACAAGAAACATACAATTGCAGGCGCAAACACACACCCAAAGATGAATTCTCTAATAGTCCTGCCTTTGGAGATACGAGCAAGAAACAAGCCAACAAATGGTGAGAACGCAATCCACCAAGACCAATAAAATGTTGTTGAACTTACCTGCCAGCCAAATTGACGGCCTTGAACTCCTGCCGCATAGAGTGCTTCAGCATCCAACCCAGTGATGGAAGCAGGTATTTCATCCGTAAACACAGATAGAGACCCAGAAGGCGACATAGCTGAACTATAAATTGCTCCAAAATCTTCCTCCGATAAGGCATTAGCGACTTCTGGAATGGATCTAGCAAATGCTTCAACACTCTGCGGTTCATATGCTCCAAAAGACAATGGAAAAAAATTAAGTACATAATCGATCAGCCCTGTCCCAAACGTGGTCATTGCAAAAGAGAATGAACCGAAAATAATAAACGTTAAAAGTAGTATAGTGGATAATACCAAATTAAGGTTGGATAAATACTTAATTCCACGACCAACGCCCGATACCGCGGACAAAATGGAAAGTACCATAATGACAAAAAGAGCCGCCATTAAACCAACTGTGCTAGGTTTTAGTGCTTCAGAGTTATCACTCATCAGCCATTCCATTCCTGACACCGCATAAACGCCATCAACAAACTGGCTTACACCAAACCCAATAGTCACCGAAACACCCAGAATAGTCGCAACAACTCCAAGAATATCCACTAAGTGGCCCAATAACCCGTTAGCTGCCTTACCCATAAGCGGCGTCAGAGCAGATCGGATTGTTAGAGGCATCTCTCGAGTGTATGCATAGTAGGCTATTGAAAGACCTGTCAGCACATAAATGCCCCAAGCATGAAAACCGTAGTGTAAAAATGTGAAGCGATAAGCGGAAATCACAGCTTCTTGCGAGTTTGCTGCCACTTCTCCAGAAAGTATTAAAGGGTTTGAATTCCATAGGCTCAATGGTTCAGCCGTGGAAAATACCATCAGTCCCACACCTAAACCAGCACCAAACATCATGGAAAACCATGAAAAATTTGAAAACTCTGGCAAAGTTTCAGCAGTTCCAAGCTTCTTCTTACCCGTGGCAGGAATAATAGCTATAACAAGCAAAAAGAGTGCGAAGAAACCAACTGTCTTGATATAAAAACCATTTAATCCATTCAGCAGCGCGCTGTTAACCGATGATAGAACGCTACTGGCATTACTTGGCAACACCAACGCCCATAAAACTAAAATAACCATGATTGCTGTACTGGCAAGAACAACAGGCAAGCTGTAACCCTCATAAAATCCTGAAGAAGCTTTATTAATTTTTAATTCAGTAAAGGGTGGTTTCATTCGGGATATTATTCCATATTAAATGTGGCACGTAGATTTTTCATTTTATCCAAATTTGATGAGCATAAGCCTGTTTCTTATACCTAATCAATCATTGTCAGAATTACCAGAACCTGCTCCAAGGCGTCGTGAAGCGTCTGTTGCTGGAGCATAGGTTCGATCAGAAAATTCAGTCAAACGCACCCACGCCGATGGTTCAATAATACCTCGCATACCAGGTTTGGAAGCTCCTGTTTGAAAATCCTTTGCTGGATAACAGCTCAGAACAGTCGCAATCTCTACATTTATGTGAGGGCTTGAATTGTTAATCTCAATACATTTCCCATTCGTTGAAATGGTTACATTCGACCATGACACTTTAACAGGGGTATTAATATGGACCGACGCCCAAGCAGCAAATGGGATCAAAAGTAAAGGATAGGATAGATTTATCATTTCAATTGGTTTTTCCTTCAACAAAAGCTCTGCGCAATCATTAAGAGCTGTACCACTCGCTAGTGGACACAACCTACCTGACGGAGCCGTCCAAGCACCATCAAGAGAGATTGGAGACACATTACGGTGAGGAACTCCGTCTATTAAAGTCAACAATTCTGCAAGAGCTGTCACTCCCGGCAACTTATGTGAAGCCAACCAACGGCATGCCTTCGCTGCCTCCTCTGCGATTCCCCAAGAAAGACCAGCTCCTCTGGCAGCTCTCTTGGCCGTAGCCTCAATCTCATTAAGAGAATGAGTCAAGTGTCAGAAATAGCTAATGGTGGATAGGACCAATCATCCACCCCAGAAAATTGCAAATCTTCTGGATAGGGAGCATTCCCAAATAGACAGATACGCACCCACCGATCTGATCTAGGGTCAAAATGAGTGGCACCAAAAAAAGCTAATTTGCAACGTAGCATGTCAATAGGCAGAAGATCAGAACCGATGGTATTATCTTGAATTTCTGCGTAAGGAGCCTTTTCAACGATTTGAGCTCTACGAACAGTATGTCGATGTTCAGGGTAGCGTAATAAAAACTTAGCTATGGTGTCTGAACCCACCGACCCATCTAACGCCACAAACAAGGCTGCAGCGTCTCTTCCTGGGGCAAGCGGTTGCTCATAAGCAGCGATAGGTTCTTCGAACCTTTCTCCCAATCTTGGCTCTGCTTTTTCAGCCGAAACATACCACGCTCGCGCACAATTATCTTGCTTTGTCCAATCTATGTTCAAAGCCCACCCATAGTGCTGCTCCAGAATTTGTCTCAGTCGAGCAATAGTCATTGAACCATTAATACGAAACGCATCTGTATCGACATCTGACATGTTCTCCGCAAGCGGATCGACTAAGTAACCGTACGGCTCTAGTATTAAAGAAGCTAGGCACTCTTGCGCCTCTTGGCTAAGTGTAACCTCTGACCACAAAAATATTTTATCCCATGGAAAATCACAATAGAAATCAAAATTCTTAACATATGACGCTAAAATGTGCAGGTCACGGCGCAGTTCCATAAGTTTCGTGAGCTGATACGGATGATCGGACTGCCAGCGTTTAGCAGATAAAATAGAACGCTCCAGAAGATCACAAAAGATGTTCTTCTCTGAAATGCTAGCAGACCTCAAATTACGCACACGTGAAATCGCTGTTTCACGCGCCATAATCCAATTATTAAGTAGATTGGGATGATTTAGAAGAAATGGAGCCATTCCCAGACCGGTTGAATTACCAATACCCATGCACCTTGCAATGTTCGAATCTAATTCTACAGCCTTTGTTTTGCCACGAATTTTAGCGATGTGCTGAACCAAGTCACGGACATACGTACGCGTTAAAAAGACAGATAGCATTTCAATTTGGAAAGGTGCTGCACATTCTGGACGGCCAGAAATCATTTCACGATCTGCAGCACCTAATTTTCCGGACCCATAAACTGCAGTAGTTCGCATCAGATAACCAACTTTCGTTATCTCTGTGATTTCAGGCTGGATGCCATCAGCCAGACACGACACGACATGCTCCCAAAGTCTTACGGAACGGTTGGCACGAGACACTGAAAGCTCTTTCTCAGTAACACGACCTGCTTCTTGCAATGGTATATTTTTCCGAAGTCGCTCAATATCATCAGATGTCGGAATCCCGTCAAACAGTGTAAAAGTGCTGTCCCATGCATGAGCAATCACCCGATCAGACCGATCTGCATCGGGAATGTCGTGAGCAAACACCACCAAAGAGTAGGAGCGACATGGAGTATGGGCGCTATACACTGCATGGCCCACGCCATTAGCATTGATATCAAAAACTGGTCGCGTAAAAGCCCATTTTTCTTTCACCATGCGCCGTGTGAGAATACGCATAAAAGACAGTCGGCACTGGTGGAATGATCCCAACCGATTGAGACGCATTACTTGATCAGCAGCCCGTAAGGGAACGCGTTTATCAACTTTCGTTTTTGTTTCCACGGTCTAATCCCTATTTTTCTGGGGTAAAGTTATCTTCATAAAACCGATACCAGTTTCGCCCCATAATACCGGCAACTTCTTCAGCATTCATCCCGACAGCCAGCAAACCATTTTCAATTTTCCCAAAATCCCGGTTATCAGTAAACCATTCTGGCATCGGAGGAAAGCCAGGCGCGGCAGCAGAGCCCTCGCCATAATCAATCTCTTTGCTCCAGCGACCAACACGCATCCACTCAACAACACTGTCCGAATGATCTTGGCATAAATCAGTCCCAATCCCAAAGTGTTGTACTCCAAATGTATCAGCAGTTCGGGCGACCATTTCACAGAAATCTTGAAGAGTGCAGGCAGATTTTCCCCTGAGGTGATGCGGATAAACTGAAAATCCGATCATTCCACCATTCTTTGTTACAGCACGGATCACATCATCTTTCTTATTTCGCAAAGCAGGGAGCCAACTGTATGGGTTGGCATGAGTAATCGCTATTGGCCGCGCTGAGAGGTCTGCGGCTTCAATAGTAGATCTGTCCGCAGAATGGCTCATATCAACGACTAGTCCAATACGATTCATTTCCTTAATTACCTGGCGCCCCATACGTGTGATACCTGTATCTTCTTTTTCATAACAACCAGTCGCAAGAAGTGACTGATTGTTATAGGTTAGCTGCATAAAACGTACGCCCAGAGTATGCACAATTTCAATTAATCCGATATCATCCTCAATAGGGCTGGGGTTTTGAAAACCAAAAAATATTGCAGTACAGCCTTTTGCTTTAGCAATATCCACATCGCTCGCCCACTGCCCTTTCATAATCAGATCCGGATACCGCTCAAACCAGCGATTCCACTGTTCCAAATTCAGCACAGCCTCGCGAAAGTTTTCGTGATAGGCGACTGTAACATGCACAGCATCAACACCGCCTTCACGCATCTGCCGAAAGATTTTTTCTGACCAATTGGCATATTGGAGATTGTCAATCAGCATTACGAAGGCTTGCCTGATGCAATGTAGGAGGTTTTCACGACTGTATAAAATTCTGCAGCTGCTCTACCTTGTTCCCGTGGTCCGTAAGAGCTATCACCACGTCCGCCAAACGGCACATGATAGTCTGTTCCGGCAGTAGGTAGATTAACCATTACGCAACCAGTCTGCGCATTACGGCGAAAATGTGTAGCTCGAGCAAGACTAGTGGTAACTATACCAGATGTCAGTCCAAAGTTAGTATCATTTACAACGTGCAGGGCCTCATCGTAGCTGTCCACCGAAATGACACAAGCCAAAGGCGCAAACATCTCTTCACGATTAACTCGCATATCATTTTTAGTGCCTACAAAAACACCCGGAGACATGTAGTAACCGTCCGTTGGCATATCCAATCGCACACCACCGCATAATAATTCTGCACCCTCTGATTTAGCTAAATCAACAAAATTAAAATTCTCAACAAGCTGTTGTTCAGAAACAACTGGGCCCATTTGGGTTTCAGGGTCAAGAGCATGCCCCACTTTCATAGCCTTGGCTCCCAGTACAAGCTTTTCAACAAATTCATCATGCACCGATTGATGCACAACCAGCCGCGACGAAGCAGTACATTTCTGCCCTGACCCACCAAATGCACCTCCTAAGGCTAATGACACAGCTAAGTTCAGATCAGCGTCATCCATAATGGCCAAGGCATTTTTGGAACCCATTTCCATCTGTAACCGAGTTAAATTTTGAATTGCTGATGCAGCAATCGCTTTACCTACAGGCACAGAACCAGTGAAGCTGATTGCATCCACCAAAGTACTCTCAGTCAGTTTTTGGCCTACGGTACTTCCTGAGCCCATCACCAGTGACACCAGTCCTTTAGGAATATCCTGCCGCGAAATAATTTCGACTAATGCTACCGCAGAAGCTGGCGTAATATTTGCAGGTTTCCATACCACAGCATTTCCAAAGCATAGAGCTGGTGCAATTTTCCAAGAAGCCGTAGCTGT
Source organism: uncultured Tateyamaria sp. (assembly GCA_905480645.1). Classification (GTDB taxonomy): domain Bacteria; phylum Pseudomonadota; class Alphaproteobacteria; order Rhodobacterales; family Rhodobacteraceae; genus Tateyamaria. Next base: position 43,220 of record CAJQRC010000010.1, on the reverse strand, counting down.
TGGAAAATTCCAAGGTGATATGATCGCAACTACGCCAACAGGTTCACGACGAACATCAATTTCGACACCATCACGTACAGAATCCGCTGTATCGCCCAACTGTCGTAATGTTTCAGCTGCGTAGTAGGTAAAAAATTGACCAGCACGATAAATTTCGCCTTTACCCTCAGCCAAAGGTTTTCCCTCTTCGCGAGCTAACAACGTACCCAATTCCTCTGCACGGCTCATCATCTCCGTGCCAATAGCCATTAATACGTTATATTTGCGTTCAATTCCGTAAGCGGCCCACTCCACTTGAGCATGACGAGCTTGTTGCAGTGTGATTTCTAACTGGTCAGCAGTTGCCTGTGCAAATATACCAACCAAATCGCTCAAATCTGACGGGTTTCGGTTTTCTATTTCCGAACTTCCGTCAACCCAATCCCCAGCAATCAAGTTTTTTTTCAATTTTAGCATGGTTAGTTCCTTTATTGTTAACGCGAAATTTTTACGTCAACGTAATCATACTCTGCTCGGTTAATTCTAATTTAATTAAACCACTCTTAGAAGTTAACTATTGTCAGATTTTGTCCCTTATTTCAATGTAAGATATTCTTAACATCACCTTGTTTTTCGCCCAACAATTGACCACAAAACCCTTCTTGAGCATATTATGATTTAAGTTATTTTTTGGAGCGTTGCCTTTGATAGAAAACAATAGTTGATAAGCACGTCATTTAAACGGAGCTGAAAGAAGCTTGATTGATTGATTGATTGATTGATTGAAAATACTGCATTTTCACTTTTAGTTTAACTTTTAAGATTTATTTACGAACGAATAACTCGCTCAATAATTTTTTTCTGGCGCTTCTGTTATTTTATAATATAACGTTTAATAGATTAGAAGGGTATAGATCGTATAGGAGGAGGTAATCTGCAGTCCGAAGATTTGGATATTTTCAGTAGCACAATAGATCATTATCGACCCAAGCTATTTCTGATAATTTAACTTGAACAGCTGCACCACCAATTATCGCACCGAAAGAATTTAACCGATCAAAGCAAAGCAGATAAAGCTTTTACGGCTTGTCGTTGCTGCCATGAGACATCACTACCTGTGATTTAGTTTTATAAAGACAGCAAATCTTTCATATAATAAAACAGCTTATCTTTATGCGCATTGTCAAAATCTCTGTCCAAATACCACAATAAAATCGATGACTTAAACGGACCTTGCAAAAGCTACACTGCTCAAAAAACTATTATTAATTAGGATAACTAATATGAAAACCATATTGATTTTTGGAATAACCGTTATCACCTCTAACCCCTTATTAGCCGAAAGCACTCGGCAATTGGAGAGCCATGAACATGGGGTTGGCCAACTTGAGGTGGCTATCGAAGGTCAAAAAATCGCAATAGACCTCCATGCCCCAGGTGCAGATATTGTTGGCTTTGAATATGTCGCAGAAAGCAGCAAAGATCGTAAAGCTGTCGACACTGCTATTACCATTTTGGGTAAGCCTTTGGATTTATTTCTAATCTCTTCCGATGCCAAATGTAGTGTCATGCAAGCCGCTGCCAAACTTGAGAGTGATGATGAACATGATGAGCATGATGAGCATGATGAGCATGATGAGCACGATGAGCACGATGAGCATGATGAACATCAAGAAAAATCAGCTCATACTGAATTTCACGCTTCTTACATTTTAAATTGCATGAACATCGCGGCAATGACCGAAATCAAGTTCGCATATTTTGATTTATTTCCGAATGCTAAAGAACTTGAAGTCCAAATGATTTCAGATGTCGGAGCGTTTACTTTTGAGATAGAAAGAGAAGAACCTACACTAGATTTGATTGGTAAACTTTGAATTGGCAGATAACACAGTTCCTGATTCTAAAAATATTTTGCAACTGCATAGTCTATTGTATCAGTGGCCGGGGAATAATTCATTTTCATTATCTATACCCAAGTTTGAATTACTTACCGGCCAAACAGCGCTACTTATCGGGGAAAGTGGATCGGGAAAATCCACGCTTTTATCTCTTATTTGCGGTACGGTCAAAGCACATAAAGGCGTTGTGTCTGTTGCAGGAACGAATCTCTCCCTCTTATCTTCAGGTCAACGTGATAAATTCCGAGGTGAAAACATCGGTTATATTTTTCAGCAGTTTAATTTACTTCCATACGCGAGTGTCGAGGACAATATTCTTCTGCCATTACAATTTGCACCTAATCGCCGCGCACAAGTCACCTGCCCACACGATGAAGCACAACGGCTCTGCAATGTTCTGGGACTACCCAAAAATGTCCTCAGCACCAAAGCAAGGACCTTAAGCGTAGGCCAGCAACAAAGAGTTGCCGCTGCCAGAGCGCTGATTGGGTCACCACCAGTGCTGATTGCGGACGAACCAACTTCAGCACTTGATGCAGCAACCCAAAAAAAATTTCTGGAACTTCTTTTTGAGCAATCAAAAAATAATAAATCAACTTTATTATTTGTAAGTCACGACATACGTCTTGCAGACCAATTTGATAAAGTCATCCATATGGCAGATATTGTCGCGCGCAAATCGGGAAAACTATGATCCTGCGCCTTGCATTTGGCTCACTTATGGCTCGCGCTCTGACAGTTTCTATCACTGTGCTAGCGATTTCTTTATCGATAGCTCTGTTTTTAGGCGTTGAAAAAATACGCACTAGCGCCAAGGCGAGCTTTACCGATACAATTTCTGGCACAGACCTCATTGTGGGAGCGCGTTCTGGTTCTGTACAACTTTTACTATATTCTATTTTTCGTATCGGCAATGCAACCAACAACATTACTTGGGCGAGTTTTCAAGACATAGCGGCGCAGCAAAATGTTGATTGGATTGTGCCTGTCTCACTGGGTGACAGTCATAAGCAGTTCCGTGTAATGGGAACAACAAATGAATTTTTTAAACGGTATAAATATCGATCAAAAAGTAATTTAAAATTACAAGATGGAGCTTTTATAACGGATCTATTTGACGCAGTAATTGGGGCCGATGTTGCAACAGAGTTAGGCTATCAAATTGGCGACCCAATTATAATAGCGCACGGACTAGCGTCATTTAGTAAACATGAAGATCAACCGTTCAGGATTGCTGGGATCCTTAAAAAAACAAGCACGCCAGTAGATCGCACAATAATTGTCAGTCTAGAGGCTATAGAAGCAATTCATGTCGATTGGAAAAGCGGTGCTAAAATCCCTGGTCAGTCAACTCCAAATGATATTCTACGTAAAATGGACCTGAAACCTCATGCCATAACTGCAGCCCTGATCGGTACTAAAAGTCGATTACAGGTTTTTGGGCTTCAACGTTTTATCAACGAATATCCAAAGGAGCCACTGTTGGCGATCCTGCCTGGCGTTGCATTACAGGAACTTTGGCAAATTGTGGGAGTTGCTGAATCAGCTTTGATAGCCATATCTGCTATGGTTGTAGTCACTGCTTTAATCGGAATGATGGCAATGGTCTTTTCCAGTTTAAATGAGCGTCGACGTGAAATGGCGATCTTCCGGGCAGTGGGTGCGAAACCTTCGTTAATCTTGGGAATGCTGGTGGCGGAGGCAACATTTGTTACTGCGATTGGCGCTATATTGGGGTGTGCTTTGCTCTATTTGGGACTTTTCGCTTCTCAATCTGCGATCGACCAAGCATTTGGCTTATGGGTGCCAATTAATGCTCCCACAAAAGACGAGGCATTATTAATTTTCAGTGTGATTATCGCTGGTGCCTTCATAAGTTTGGTTCCTGCAATCAGAGCTTACCGTATGTCCGTCTCTGATGGTATGATAGTAAACGTTTGATCTCGCATTCGAAAAACATGGTAGTTGTATAGTGTCAAATGAAGCATTATTTACCTACCTAATCGGGTAAGGTGTAAAATAATTTCGTCAACGAAAGCATATCAATGAGACCAAATAATCTTTATCGTAGGACGTTCATGATAGGGCTCAGTTCGCTCACAATCGTGCCCAATGTCGCTCACTCCGATGACGTAATTGATTTAGAATGGTCAGACTTAATTCCTGAAGGCAGCCGGAAAACGTCAAATCTGTTTCAAGGAATTATTGATCATGACCAATCAAGCCTAATAAGTGAACAGCCGAAATCCAGTGGCATTCGGACCGATTGGAACGGCCAAAACGTACGTATCCCTGGGTATATTGTACCAATTGATTATTCAGGTACTGGCGTGACAGCATTTATTTTAGTGCCGTTTGTCGGAGCATGCGTACATGTTCCACCACCTCCTGCCAATCAACTTGTATTTGTGACGACCGAAAAACCTTTTGAAAGTACAGGGTTATTTGAAGCCGTCCAAGTCACTGGCATGTTTGGAACCGCTTCTACAAAGACACAGATGGCAGATGTTGGATATGCGCTTTCCGCAGATCAAATAGTCTCGTTGTAACACATTAAAAAGTCCGCAATGGCCGTTTGAGGGAAATATTGAAAATTTAAAAAGATTAAGGAAACAGAAATCAAATGCATATAGTCCACCTACCGACCTGCTGGCGCAGATTGTACTGTAAGCTTATTTCAGTAATCTTAGCTCTTTGCATGGTACTTACATCTATAGCAGCAGCAAATGCTTGTGTTTTTGATTTCCGCAAACCAGAACGCACCGAAATAGACTGGATTTTGCAAGCAGGTGCACTTGTACTTGCCAGGCCAAATCCAGATTCTGAATTTTCTTTTGAAGTTATACAAGTTTTACGTGGAAGCGGACAGGATTTCACTTGGCCGTTTCTCGTTTCATCTACTGATAGACGAAAACTTCAAAGAAACTCAGAACATGCGGTCCTATTTCGGAGAACTGAAGCGGGTAACTGGACGCGGGTCTCTTATGTAGACACAGATTTTAAAGAAATATTAAAAAAGACAATCAAAAATACAAATCTTTGGAATAGTGTTGATTTTCATCCGTCCCGTTTTGCTTTTTTTGAAGCCCTTCAAACAAGTACAAACCCTAAATTACGCGACTTGGCCGTTCGTGAGTTAGACAAAGCGTCTTACAAAGAATTGAGGGCGTTAAACGTGAAAATCTCAACTGACGAGTTGCTAGCAGATTTGCGAACGAAAGCAGGATACCCGTACCAAGCAATACGAGTTTTGTTGTTAGGCTTCAGTGGTGACGACAAAGCAAAAGTTGAAATTTTAAGCTATTTAGAGAGAATGAAAAACCGTGCTGATGCACAAAACATTGGAGCCTATTCTGCAGCATTGATTGAGTTGTATGGTGTCGAAGGCATACACTATCTAAACGAAAATTTATTGACTGATGCGAACCAGCCAACGTCAAAATTACAAGGTATTATCAGTGCGTTGGCTGCCCATCACGACACGACTGATTATGAAGTTAGTAATACTATCAACAAAACAATTTCTGAACTCTTGCAATCAAGACCACAAACAGCTTCCATAGTTGCTCAGCAGTTTTCTACCTTTACAAATTGGTCGCAAGCCGAACCATTGGCTCAGCTAGTCAAAAAGCGCCAACTGACTACACCAGTCGATCTGTTAACTGTATCCGTATATTTAGCGCAGGCACGCCGTTATGCAGATGCTGAATAGTTTACACTAAGAAGTAGAAATAAAGATTTTGATAACCACAGCATATTTTCAATATTTTATACTTTCTGTAAGTGGATCAGCCTCCAAAAAATTTGGTTAAATACGTCACCATTTAGCTGATTTAAGGTGATCACGACGATCTAGGTTGCTCTACATAAACACACAGATAGAAAGCTCTCACATGCCGCTAGCTAGTCTTATTTTCGTAAAGCCCTCACATTGACTCAAATTTAAGCGTACATAACCTGTGTACCAAGTTCATTGCAAAATTTCGCGCAAGCCTTCGGTAATCCTTTATCTGTCACAAAGACATCAACCTCACCCATAGAGGCTATCTTAACAGGCGCTTTACGTTCAAATTTTGAACTATCTGATACCAAAAGTACTGTTTCACTTTGTTCGATAATAGATTTGCTTACACCAACTTCGCGAATATCGAAGTCGAGTATATCACCATCCTCACGCAATGCAGAGCACCCTATCACTGCATAATCAAACCGGAATTGCCTGATCGTGTCTTTAGTAAGATCGCCAATCAAGCCACCATCTGATCGTCGTAACTGCCCACCAGTGACTACAACTTCAATATCAGGGCTAACCGAAAGAATATTTGCAATGTTCATGTTATTTGTTACCACCATCAGGCCTTGATGATTAAGCAATTCTACTGCAACAGCCTCTGTTGTGGTTCCAATATTCAAAAACAAGGAACAATCGTTTGGTATCTTTTGAACACAAGAACGAGCTATATCTACTTTTACAGATTGATTTAATTCACGACGTTCACTGTAACCAATATTGACGGTGTTCGACGGCAATATTGCCCCGCCATGTACTCTGTCTAATTGACCAGAATGTGCTAAGTCCAAAAGGTCACGGCGGATAGTCTGCGGCGTGACCCCAAAAACTTCAACAAGGTGATCGACAGTAACCTTGCCTTCACGCCTAACAATATTGATGATCTCAGGTTTCCGCAGTGTTTGCACCATACCAATATTTCCTCCCAAGTTCGAATCGGGTCTGCTTAGTGCAGATTTATTCAAAGTTATTCTATTTTAAGGTCAGCAAAGCCTGATAAGATATATCTTCTGAGTAGTTAGACCTAATATCAATTGAAGAAAAATAAAATTTATACAATAACTTCATTAGGATAACTAAATTCAAACACAAACGAACATTTTAATCTTCCTTTCATGCACATTTTAGATCTATATCTTTCGGATCCGGTATTATCCTGCAGGAGTTATTAATGGCGCCAGATTTCGATCTGCTAGTTATTGGAGGTGGCATCAACGGTTGTGGTATTGCGCGTGATGCAAGTGGGCGTGGCTTGTCAGTCTGCCTAATCGAAATGAATGATATTGGCTCTGCCACTTCTGCTGCCTCTACGAAATTGTTCCATGGTGGCCTGCGCTACCTCGAATACTTTGAATTCAGGCTTGTTCGTGAAGCGTTAATCGAAAGAGAAATCTTACTGAAAGCCATGCCACATATTGCATGGCCAATGAGATTTATCCTACCATATCACAACAGCATGCGCTTTGATTTGAACACTCCAACTTCTAAGCTTTTCAATAAAGTCATGCCTTGGATGAAGGGTCGCAGACCTGCATGGCTTATCCGACTTGGTCTTTTTCTATATGACAATATAGGTGGACGTAAAATACTGCCTGGCACGACCAAAATAGAACTAAGCGCAAACCCGGAGGGAACGGCACTCTCACCGCGTTTTGAAACAGCATATGAATATTCAGATTGTTGGGTCGAAGACTCGCGTCTAGTGGTTTTGAACGCTCGGGATGCTGAAAAACGTGGTGCTTCAATCCAAACCCGAGAAAAGGTTATCAAGGCAGATGTCATTGATGGTATTTGGGAAATCCAGACACAAAGTACTATCACTGGTGAGACAAATAAAGTAACTGCCAAAATGATTGTTAACGCTGCTGGACCTTGGGTTAGTGACGTCTTGCGAGGCACTTTAAAAAGTAACCAAAAAGATAAAGTCCGCCTCGTGCGTGGCAGTCATATCGTCACCAAAAGATTATTTAACCATGATAAGTGTTATTTCTTTCAGGGTACAGATGGACGGATCATATTTGCGATACCCTACGAAACAGATTTCACACTAATTGGCACAACAGACGCAGATCATGATGATCCACAAAAAAAACCCATCTGTACCCCGGCAGAAAGGAATTACTTGATAGAGTTCATCAACGAATATCTAGCCGAGCCAATCACAAGCGAAGATATCGTTTGGACGTTTTCAGGTGTGCGTCCGTTATATAACGACGGCGCAAAAAGCGCCTCTGCTGCTACCCGTGATTATGTATTGAAATTAGACCAAAGTTGTGGTGCTCCAACGTTAAACGTATTTGGCGGTAAAATTACAACTTACCGACGACTTGCGGAAAGCGCTCTTGAAAAAATATCTGAGGCCATACCGGTAGTAAGAGACAAGTGGACAGCGGGCGTAGCACTTCCCGGTGGAGATTTTGAAGTAGATGGCGTAAATTCGCTAATTTCAGCAACACAAGCAGCTTATCCGTTTTTGACAGATAGATGGGCCAAGCGCCTCGTTCGGGCCTATGGCAGTGAAGTAAACGAAATATTGGGAGATGCCGAATTTGCTAGTGATTTAGGGATTAACTTTGGCGCGGAATTAACCCAGCGCGAAGTTGAATGGCTAATAAAAAACGAATACGTGCAGACTGCAGATGATATTGTTTGGCGCAGAACAAAATTAGGTCTTCGAATGACAACTGAGCAGATCCAGAGCATAGAAGATTGGATAATAGCCCAGCGTTGTAAAGTCCGAATTAAAGCAGCCGAGTAAAGGAAAAAAAATGACACTCGAACTGCGAAATATCTCAAAAATTAATAACGGACAGCTACATATCCATGTAACCAATCTCACTCTGAACAAAGGGTCTATGAATGTTCTGCTTGGACCAACTCAGTCAGGTAAAACTTCACTTATGCGTTTGATGGCAGGTTTAGACGCCCCAACAACGGGACAGGTTTTTTGGGAGGGCGACGACGTAACCGGCGTACGTGTGCAAGATCGAATGATAGCCATGGTGTATCAACAATTCATTAATTACCCTTCTATGAGCGTCTACGATAATATTGCATCTCCATTACGTTTAATGGGAAAATCAGCAACAGTGATAGACAAGGCCGTCAAAAAATCTGCCGACTTGATGCAAATGACCTCATTGCTTGATCGGAAGCCTTTAGAATTATCAGGTGGCCAACAGCAACGCTGCGCATTAGCACGGGCACTCGTAAAAGATGCTGGCCTTGTTTTACTAGATGAACCACTAGCAAACCTCGACTACAAACTTCGAGAAGAGCTGCGAGTTGAAATTCCCAAGATTTTTGAAGATGCCGGTTCAATTTTTGTTTATGCGACCACTGAGCCAGAGGAGGCACTCTTGCTAGGTGGCAATACTGCCGCACTCTGGGAAGGGCAGGTTCGCCAGTTTGGCCTGACACCGGACGTCTATAGGCAGCCTGTAGATGCAACCACCGCCAGAGTATTCAGCGATCCACCAATGAATTTTCTTAAATTAATAAAATCTGGAGACCAGATCTTATTTGAGGACCGACAGTCGGCAAGTGCTACTGGGCGACTTCTTGACTTACCGGACGATAGATATCTTGCAGGCTTCCGCCCCAATCACGTCAAGCTAGACAAAGGCCGGGCGGATAGTTTGGAATTCATCACTAAATTAGCAGTCACCGAATTAACCGGATCAGAAACTTTCATCCACCTCAATCATCAGGAGGACAAGTGGGTAGGTCTTATAAATGGCGTTCATAATCTTGAGTTAGGAATTGCGCTAAGCGTTTATATTGATCCACGCCACATTTATATCTTTAGTGAGAACGGCGATTTAGTCGCTCCCGCTGCATATGCGCTGGCAGATTGATGGAGCAAAGCAATGGCTAAAATCACCTTGGATAACCTCGCTCATTCCTACTTCTCTAATCCCAAGAGCGATATTGACTTCGCACTTAAAGAAATGGATCATGTTTGGGCTGATGGTGAGGCTTATGCGCTACTAGGTGCTTCAGGTTGTGGAAAATCAACGCTACTCAACATTATTTCAGGCCTTCTACATCCCAGTCAGGGACGTATATTATTTGATGATAAGGATGTAACACAGTCGACGACAGCGGACCGAAACATTGCCCAAGTTTTCCAGTTTCCTGTGGTCTATGATACCATGACAGTTCGAGCTAACTTAGAATTTCCACTGAAAAACCGAGGTGCAGATCCAAAATATATTATGCAGCGAGTACAGCAAATTGGTGCAATGATAGGAATGGAATCTGAACTTGATAAACGTGCTCGTGGTCTAACTGCTGATGCAAAACAAAAGATAAGTCTTGGTCGCGGTATGGTAAGAGAAGACGTCAACGCGTTATTGTTCGATGAGCCACTGACCGTGATTGATCCACATATGAAATGGGAACTTCGCACACAACTGAAATCTTTACACCATGAGTTTGGCCACACTATGATTTATGTGACTCATGATCAGACAGAAGCGCTAACTTTCGCAGATAAAGTTGTTGTGATGTATGATGGCCGCGTAGTACAGATTGGTACCCCCAATGAGTTATATGACAGGCCACAGCATACCTTTGTCGGTTATTTCATCGGGTCACCCGGCATGAATGTAATAACTGCCCAAGTTGCCGGAAATACGGCAATCGTACATGGCCTTAAAGTGCCCCTTAGCCAAGCATACGACAATCTCGGCGGCAAGGTCGAAATTGGTGTGCGGCCTGAAGCTATTACCCTTACCGAGGGAAAGGGATTACCTGTCAAGATTCGTCGCGTCGAGGATGTGGGGCGCCACAAGATTATCCGTGCGGAGCTGTTTGGAAACGAGATAAACATACTGGCTCATGAAGATCAGCCTATCTCGACAGAAATGAGTCATGTCACATTCGATAAAGACTGCATTAATGTTTACGTCAATGACTGGCTAAACTGTGGAGTGCCAGCCTAATGGATAAAACTGTAAATCAAAAAGCGTGGTTTCTGGTCCTGCCAGTTTTAATTTTAGTGGCATTTTCAGCTGTAATCCCACTGATGACAGTCGTTAATTATTCAGTTCAAGATACATTCGGCCAAAACGAATTTTTTTGGGTTGGTCTCGAGTGGTTCGAGGAAATGTTGCAGTCAGACCGAATGTGGGATGCACTGGCACGCCAATTAATGTTTTCAACAATTATTTTGATAATACAAATACCATTAGGCATCTTTATTGCGCTTAATATGCCTAAAAGCGGCCTCTGGTCCAGTTTTTGTCTGGTTATGATGTCTCTGCCACTACTAATTCCATGGAATGTTGTAGGTACGATCTGGCAAATTTTTGGCCGCGTAGACATTGGGTTATTGGGCTATTCTTTGGATGCTCTAGGAATTCCCTACAACTACACTCAAAATATATTTGCGGCTTGGGCGACAATTATAATTATGGACGTATGGCACTGGACTTCATTGGTGGCACTTTTGGCGTTCGCTGGCCTCAAATCCATTCCGGACGCTTATTATCAAGCAGCCAAGATCGATCAAGCCAGCCGTTGGGCAATCTTTCGTTACATTGAACTACCTAAAATGTCTGGTGTTTTGATGATAGCAATACTACTGCGCTTTATGGATAGTTTTATGATCTATACAGAGCCATTTGTTATTACAGGTGGTGGCCCCGGCAACTCGACAACACTACTATCAATCGACTTAGTTAAAATGGCCTTAGGGCAATTTGACCTCGGGCCCGCCGCATCTTTTTCGATTATGTACTACTTAGTCATCCTACTTATTTCATGGGTTTTTTATACCGTGATGATTAACATTGAAAAGAGAGGCGGGTAATCCATGATTGATACAACTGCTAATCCTGCTTTACCAATGAACAGTGAACCGAAGCAACGTAAGAGAACTAGAGGTTCTCTTATAGTCATGACACTTTATTTACTCTTTTTGATGCTACCTATTTATTGGCTACTGAATATGAGCCTCAAAACTAATACAGAGGTTTTAAACGAATTTACTTTGTGGCCACGTAACCTGACTTTTGCCAATTATGCGACTATTTTAACGGATCCAGCATGGTACACGGGGTATATTAACTCGATAATCTATGTAGTCATGAATACATTTATTAGTCTGGCGGTAGCACTTCCAGCAGCCTATGCGTTCAGCCGTTATCGCTTTTTGGGAGACAATCATTTATTCTTCTGGCTGCTGACCAACAGGATGGCTCCACCAGCGGTCTTTGCGCTGCCATTTTTTCAATTGTATTCGTCTGTAGGCCTATTCGACACACACATAGCCGTAGCGTTAGCTCATTGTCTTTTCAATGTACCTTTAGCAGTGTGGATTTTAGAAGGTTTTATGAGAGGCGTTCCAAAAGAAATCGACGAGACAGCCTATATCGATGGGTATAGCTTTGGCCGATTTTTCATAAAAATATTTACGCCTTTAATAGCTTCAGGCATCGGCGTTGCAGCATTCTTTTGTTTCATGTTTTCATGGGTTGAACTACTGCTTAGTAGAACGTTAACGACAGTCGATGCCAAGCCTATTTCAGCTATTATGACCCGCACACAAGGCGCCGCAGGAATTGACTGGGGTGTTCTAGCAGCAGCAGGCGTACTGACAATCGTTCCAGGCGCTTTGGTTATCTACTTCGTACGTAATTATATTGCCAAAGGCTTTGCTTTGGGGCGTGTTTAACAACTTTAAAAGGGGAGGCTTTTATATGGCATGGATGGCTTGGACATGGCCTACCGCGGTGTTTTTTATAGTCATAGCAACCACGCTGACTATTTTTACGTTGCTTGCAATCAAATTTCCCGAAACACCTCGCAAGGGTGTTTTACAGATTGAGACGACGCGCGGCGATCGTCTCTTCATCACACTTCTCGGCTCTGCCTTTATAAATTTGGTATGGCTGGGAGTGGTCGGCGCGAACCAACCGTTCGCGCTATTCGTCTGCCTTGTCTACGCTTTTGCGGTGTTCCGTTGGGTGTAAGAGGCGGTTTGCGTATCCTAAGGGCCAACACCTTTAAGATGCATAATTTTATAAGTAATTTCCGAATTTGGAGGAAAGAATGACATTCCCACTTAAGTCAAGCACAGCCATTGTGCTTTCGCTTGGCATGCTGAGCACACCAGTGTTCGCTGATATGGATGCCGCCAAGGCATTTCTAGACAGTGAAATTGGTGACCTCTCAGTTTTGCCACGTGGAGAGCAAGAAGCTGAAATGCAGTTTTTTGTAGATGCAGCCAAGCCTTACGAAGGCATGGAGATCAAAGTTGTGTCTGAAACGATTGCAACACACGAATACGAAAGCCAGGTACTTGCACCTGCCTTTACAGCTATCACCGGTATTAAGGTCACACATGACCTAATCGGGGAAGGTGACGTCGTTGAAAAGCTTCAAACACAAATGCAATCAGGCGAAAATATCTATGACGCCTACATAAACGACTCAGACCTGATAGGAACACACTGGCGCTATAAGCAAGTGAGAAACCTTACAGACTGGATGGCGGGCGAAGGCAAAGACGTTACGTTGCCAACTCTAGATGTAGCCGACTTTATTGGCACGTCATTTACGACCGGCCCAGATGGTAAACTGTACCAACTGCCAACACAACAGTTCGCAAACCTTTACTGGTTCCGCTATGACTGGTTTAACGATGACAAGAACAAAGCTGATTTTAAATCCGACTATGGTTATGATCTTGGCGTTCCAGTCAACTGGTCTGCATATGAAGACATCGCTGAGTTCTTTACGGGGCGGGATTTGAGCCATCTGGACGTTGAAGGCGAAGTCTTTGGCAACATGGACTACGGAAAGAAGGACCCTTCACTAGGATGGCGTTACACTGATGCGTGGATGTCCATGGCTGGCATGGGCGACGCAGGTGAGCCAAACGGTCTTCCTGTTGATGAATGGGGTATTCGTGTAAATGACAAATCGCAACCAACTGGTTCTTGTGTAACACGTGGCGGCGCCACGAACTCACCTGCAGCTGTTTATGCGGTTTCAAAGGCCATAGAATGGCTTGAAAAGTACTCGCCACCAGCGGCGGCAGGTATGACATTCGGTGAAGCGGGGCCAATTCCTGCGCAAGGTAATGTCGCGCAACAGATGTTCTGGTATACTGCATTTACTGCTGCAACAGTTTTACCTGATTTGCCAGTCATGAATGCTGATGGGACACCGAAGTGGCGCATGGCACCTTCGCCACACGGCGCTTACTGGAAGGACGGTCAGAAAATTGGTTACCAAGATGCAGGATCTTGGACACTAATGGAGTCAACACCAGTAGATCGCGCTCAAGCCGCATGGCTATATGCACAGTTTGTCGTGTCCAAAACTGTTGACCTCAAAAAATCTGATGTGGGTCTGACCTTCATCCGTGAGTCTACTATTGACTCTGAGCACTTTACCGAACGCGCTCCACGTTTGGGTGGCTTGGTAGAATTCTATCGTTCACCAGCGCGCGTACAGTGGTCACCAACAGGCACCAACGTTCCAGACTATCCAAAGCTGGCACAACTGTGGTGGCAGAACATCGGTGATGCAATGTCAGGCTCTAAAACCCCGCAAGAAGCACTTGACGCGCTTTGTGCAGATCAAGAAAAAGTACTTGCTCGCCTTGAGCGCGCAGGTGTTCAGGGTGATTTAGGTCCAGTACTCAACGACGAAGAGAGTGCAGAATATTGGCTATCACAGCCGGGTGCTCCTTACCCCAAACTGGCAAACGAGGACGAAGATCCAAAAACCGTGGCATATGACGAGTTGATCAAATCCTGGCAGTAAATCTAAAATCTTTGATATGGGGCGCTATCGCGCCCCATATTTCCCAAAGTTCCATAGATAGATAACTACACTAAAGTTGACCTTTACATGGTTTTTGCCTCAACCTACTTACCAAACCCATCTGCTATTTTAGAGAAATAATATGAAATATGTACTGGCAATTGACCAAGGCACAACATCCACTCGAGCCATTATTTTCAATGAGTCATTGGTTCCCATAGCAAGCGCGCAGGAAGAATTTACCCAATTCTACCCCCAATCTGGTTGGGTCGAGCACGATCCACAGGATTTGTGGGGTACTACTGCAAGCACCTGCCGTGGAGCCATTGAAAGAGCAAATATTGTTGCGACTAATATTACTTCTATTGGAATAACTAACCAGCGTGAGACTACGCTTGTTTGGAACCGTAAAACTGGCCAACCGATCTACAATGCTATCGTCTGGCAGGATCGCCGGACTGCTAATTATTGCAAAGATCTATGCGATGAAGGCTACAGCGATATGTTTGCCGATCGCACTGGCTTGCTGATTGACCCATATTTTTCAGCTACCAAGCTCAAATGGATTCTTGATAATGTTGACGGAGCCCGCGACATGGCCAAGCGCGGCGAATTACTTTTTGGAACTGTAGATACATTTCTTATCTGGAAGCTAACCGGTGGCAAAGAACATCTAACCGATGCCACTAACGCGGCCCGCACCATGCTGTATGATATCCGCAAAGGGAGGTGGAGCCAGACAATCTGCGATTTATTCGAAATTCCTATGGATATGCTGCCTAAAGTAAAGGACAGCGCTGACAAATTTGGGAATAGCAGGGAAGATTTATTTGGTAACTCCATACCAATTTGTGGCGTGGCTGGTGATCAACAAGCAGCCACCATAGGACAGGCCTGTTTTAAACCAGGCATGTTGAAATCAACATATGGTACGGGGTGTTTTGCACTTTTAAATACTGGTGACACACTTGTAAAATCTAAAAATCGCCTACTTACTACAATTGCTTATCAAATTGATGGTAAACCAACATATGCACTTGAGGGTTCAATTTTTATAGCAGGTGCAGTGGTACAATGGTTGCGCGACGGGTTGAAAATCATTCGAAATGCGTCCGAGACGCAACCATTAGCTGAAGCGGCAGACGACACCCAGTCTATCGTTTTAGTACCAGCCTTTACTGGCCTAGGTGCTCCATATTGGAACCCGGAATGTCGGGGGGCAATCTTTGGATTAACTCGAAACTCTGGGCCAAACGAACTGGCTAAGGCAGCCCTTGAAAGCGTTGGTTACCAAACCCGCGATTTACTGGAGGCAATGCGCGCCGATTGGGTGTCAAAAGAAGCCTCAAGCATTCTACGCGTTGATGGTGGAATGAGTGCATCTGACTGGGCGATGCAGTTTTTATCGGACATTTTAGGCTCTCCCGTAGATCGCCCAAAAGTACTTGAAACAACTGCACTAGGCGTCGCATGGCTAGCAGGTATGGAGGTGGGCCTTATGCCAGATCAAGAAGCATTCTCAAATCAATGGGACGTGGAACACCAATTCCTACCAAACATGGACGAAACGACTCGAGCAAGAAAATACGCCGACTGGCAACGCGCTGTTACTTCAACCCTCAGATACTAACCAATGAAAAAAGCATTTACCTACTCTTGTCCAACTCAAGTACATTTCGGTGTCGGAGTAAGTAAAACTCTTTCCAGTCTCTTACCAATGGAGGCAGAGAGTATTCTGCTTGTCAGAGGGCAAAGCGGGCAGGCATCTGCACCAATTTTGGAGCTGTTGAACAAAACTAGGTTCAGCATCATGGAAGTAAGCTGCGATGGTGAACCCACCGTTGAGTCAATTAACGCCGCAATGGGCGTAGTAAAAGGCAGGCGTCCCAACGCCATAATTTCGTGCGGAGGCGGTGCGGTGATCGATGTCGGAAAGGTAATTTGTTTTGCTTTAGCAAATAACCTTCACAATTATGATGACGTTACCAAAGTATCACCAGTTCAAATGAACACTCAATGTGAAACCATTCATATTGCAATACCTACGACAGCAGGCACTGGCTCCGAAGTGACTGCCAATGCAGTTATAGGTGTGCCAGATAAAGGCGCGAAAATTAGCCTGCGAGGAAGAGGGATTTTTCCAACAGTTGCCCTAATTGATCCTGATCTCATGCGCAACGCTCCCAGATCAGTGATACTGCACGCAGGCATGGACGCTGTCACCCAGATTTTAGAAAGTTATACGTCTAATGCAGCCACGCCATTTTCTGATGCCTTAACAAGTTCAGTAAGGTTTTTAGGATTACCTGCTCTTAAAAAGATTTTAGACGATGGTGATACAACTGCTATGAATAATTTGGCATGGGTAAGTCATTTAAGTGGATTGGCACTGGCAAATTCTGGTTTAGGAGCAGCCCACGGCTTGGCATCTGTTATTGGTGGGCGTTTTAAAGCACCTCATGGAGCTTTATGTGGAAGGCTACTACCTTTAATTTTAGAGAAAAATTTGACGTGCGCACCGATTGGGTCGGATATACATCTTAAACTGTCATCCTGCATTAAACATATCGAAAGTGTTTTTCCAATAACCCAAAAAAATAGCCCAATGTCCGGATTGACTACGTGGTTAGATATGCAGGGTTTACCGCGTCTAGCAGATTGGTCCGTTACTAAAGATGATCTCGTCTCCATTGCTGATCAAGGCAGGCTAGCATCATCTAGTCAAAAAAATGCAGTCCCTTTAAATTCAGCTGATTACCTTGATATTTGTCAAAGCGCATTTTAATCACAACTCTGAAATAAGGCTAAATAAGACTTAAGGGTTTAATGTGAATAAGGCTTGCCTAATCTTTACCGCCCACTAGTCTAATCTTATACAACTATGGGAGAATTTCATGTTTAGAGAGACATTAATTGCCACTCTTGCTCTATCGTTCCTAGGAACAGCAACCGTTGCGCAAGAGAAGATGCGAATTTCATTGCAACTACCACTTACAAGTCACCTTGGTGAAAATTTAACACTTTTTGAAAAAGAGGTAGAAGAACGCACTAACGGCACTATCGACGTTGAGATCTATGATAGCGCGACTCTCTACAAGGATAAAGAAGTCCCTGCTGCAGTAGGTTCCGGCGCAATCGAGGCCGGCGTAGCTTCACTAACCCGCTATGTTGGCGACGCGCCAGTGGTAGATGTATTCTACATGCCCTTCCTGTTTAACACTGAAGACAAAGTGCGCGCGGCTGTCGCCGAAGGGTCCACTGTACGTGAAATTTTAGAAAGTGAAATTGCCAAAACGGGTGGTCAGGTTTTGTACTGGCAAGCATACGGTGGTGCTATCCTCTTATCTCAAGGTGGTCCAATCCGAACACCAGAGGACATGAAGGGGAAAAAAGCTCGCGTTTTCGGCAAAACGCTGGGTGACTTTGTCACAGCAGCAGGTGGTGCCCCTACCCTAATATCAGGCTCAGAACAGTACCTTGCCTATCAACGAGGAACTGTGGATGTGGGAATGACTGGCGTATCCGGCGTTAAATCCCGAAAGCTTTGGGAAGTCATGGATACCATTACAGTAACTAACCATGCAGACATTGAATTTGTTGTAGTAGTTAACAGTGAATGGTGGGATAGTCTTGATGTTGAAACGCAAGGGCACATCAGTGCAGCAGCAAAAATTGCACAGGATGATGTCAGGGACCGGGTGACCCAGATTGAGGCCGACGCTTATGCTGCTGCCAAGGAAAACGGTATGACAATAGTAGAGCTTAACGATGAAGAACTGGCCGCTTGGCAAGCCGTTTCACAGCCAGTGATTGACGGATACTTAAAAGCTACAGGCGATACGGGTAAACGAATTCTTGACTCGCTCAGCGCTAATTAAAAGTTGTTTAGATATGATCAAAAAACTAATGACGGGCGACTTAATTGTTGCCCGTTATCATAAAATATGAAGCTCATAACTTATATTTCGCGTTATGCCTGCATTTTAGGGTCATTTTTGATGGCCGCCACAGGAGCAATGCTGACCTATGAAGTTATTGCGCGATACTTTTTTATCAAACCTACAATATGGGCAGCAGAACTTAGTCAACTATGCCTTATCTGGGGATGCTTGTTAGCGATGGCACATTTACTGACGGCAAGGCGCCACATAACAGTGAATGCAGTTACATCTCTTTTGCCAAACACTTTTCAAAAAATATGCGTAGCAATAGCTCTGGCTGTAGTCATATTATTTTCCGCTATTGTTACTGTATGGGGTTACGAGATTTTCTATGACAGCTTTATACGAGGGCGTACAACTGGTTCGCTTCTAAACCTACCAGTATGGATTGCTGAAGCCTCCGTTCCAGTTGGTTTTGGTTTGCTGACAATTCAAGGGGTTGGTGAGTTAATAACATTGAGTTCATCTGGGCTATTTAGTCTCGGGGCAAGTCACGAATGACTATCATTTTAATCCTTGCCAGTCTGTTCTTGCTGCTATTGCTAGGCGTACCTGTTGCTTTTGCACTCGGAGGCACGGGGCTAGGTATGTTAATACTTGGCGGTTTTTCCCCATTAATGGCACCGCAATCTATTTTGTCTACTCTAGACGGCTTTATACTGTTAGCCGTGCCACTGTTCCTGCTTATGTCCAATCTGTTATTAAAAGGTGGGGTGGGTCGTGATCTCTTTGCCGCTGTACAAGCTTGGGTTGGTCATTGGCCAGGAGGCTTGGCAATAGCGACAATCATCAGTTGTGGGCTCTTTGCCGCAATATCTGGATCCTCAGTAGCCACCGCGGCAACAATTGGAACTGTTGCAATACCTGAAATGATCAATCGAGGTTATGATAAACGTTTTGTTTATGGCCTTCTTGCGGCTGGCGGCACCTTGGGTATCCTTATTCCTCCATCAATCCCAATGATTGTATATGGATTTGTAACAGAGCAATCTGTCATAGCACTTTTTTTGGCCGGTATTGGGCCTGGTTTGCTTCTTGTCACACTTTTTATTCTATTTGCCATGATACACGCACGACTGTCAGGTAATTTTGATGACGTACCAAAGGCCTGCATGTCAGAAAAAATTATGGCCTCCAAGCGAGCCTTACCCTCTGTTGCCTTGGCCGCTCTAGTAATCATTGGCTTATATTCCGGTGCATTTACTCCCACAGAAGCGGCAGCGGTAGGCTCAACCGCTGCTTTGTTTATTGTGGCCTTTTGGTTGCGCACACTGACATGGGCTACCTTATGGGAGGCGATCCAAGAATCAGCAATTACTACAGCCGCAATCTTGTTGATTGTTGCTGGAGCAAAAGTGTTTGGCAAA
This sequence comes from uncultured Tateyamaria sp., assembly GCA_905480645.1. GTDB lineage: Bacteria > Pseudomonadota > Alphaproteobacteria > Rhodobacterales > Rhodobacteraceae > Tateyamaria. The sequence goes on along the minus strand of CAJQRC010000010.1, from coordinate 23,464 downwards.
GCAATAGCATTGTATCGCATACCACAAGATATCTCAGCATTTCTTGCACAGACAATCGAAGGCCCCATCATGTTTATCCTTGTAGTATCAATAGTACTATTGCTGATGGGATTGGTATTTGAAGCACTATCAATGATCTTAATAATGACACCTGTTTTACTGCCTGCAGCCCTAGGTTTAGGATTTGATCCAATATGGTTTGGAATATTTATGGTGATAATGGTTGAATGTGCCCTTATCACGCCACCAGTTGGCTTGAACCTTTACGTGATCCAATCTGTTGCTCGTACCAGTTTGGGAAATGTCGCTCGCGGCGTCTGGCCTTTTTTAACTCTAATGCTGCTAACCGTCGCAATTCTTTATATTTTTCCAAATCTTGCTCTTTATATCCCATTTAAGTGGTAGCTAAATGATACAGACTCAACGCTTACGTACGCTACTGGCACAAGATACCTGTCACATCATGCCATGCTGTTTTGATGCGTTATCAGCAAAACTAATTGAGCAGGAAGGTTATGAGTTAACCTTCATGTCTGGTTTCGCAACCTCTGCAAGTCGTATTGGCGCTCCAGATCTAGGATTAATAAGCTATAGTGAAGTATTGGACCAAGCACGTAATATCACAGATGTAATCGAAATACCTCTGATAGGGGATGGAGATACAGGATATGGCAATGCGATGAATGTACGCCGCACATTAGCGGGCTTTGCAAAGGCAGGCTGTGCCTCCATTATGATTGAGGATCAATTAGCCCCCAAACGCTGTGGCCATACACCAGGAAAAACTGTTGTATCTCGTGATGAAGCGTTTGATCGTATTCGAGCAGCAGTAGACGAACGAGAGGCACTCAGAGCCAAGGGTGGCGATATCCTAATCCTTGCACGTACTGATGCACGTCATGAATATGGATTAAATGAAGCAATTGAAAGGGCCACTACTTTTGCTGAACTTGGCGCAGATATCCTCTTTGTAGAAGCACCACGTACAGAGGCTGAAATGCGGACAGTTTGCGATTCTCTCCCCGGTCCCAAAATGGCAAATATCGTTGAGGGAGGCGAAACACCCGATTTACCCAATGAAGCTTTACACGATATCGGATATTCAATTGCTGCATATCCTTTGACCCTAATGGCTGCCGCGATGAACGCGATGGTTACATCATTGCGTACTATGCGTGATGACGCTCGACCAAACTTGATGAATTTTGTAGAACTACGTGATCGAATTGGATTTGGCACCTACTATGAAGAATCAGAGAGTTACTCGTCTACGCAACGGAAATAATTTTCAAGACAAAATTTAAACCTCAAAAAACTCGGAGCTCATGCCTAATCCTCTTTTTGATACGCTGCTTGCTTCTCATCGTGTAAATGAATCGAATTTTTTAACGGATTTAGATGGTAATACCCGTAGTTACGCAATTTTTTTTGAAACCGTCTTACGCACTGCTAATGCACTAGGAAACTGTGGGTTAAAACGCGGCGATAGATTAGCAATACAAGTTGAAAAATCGTTCCAATCTCTAGAGATTTACATGGCCTGCGTCGCGTCTGGTATAATTTTTTTGCCATTAAATACAGCTTACACCATTAATGAAGTTAGTTATTTCCTTGAAGATGCCACACCAAAAGTTTTTATTTGCGATCCTGCTCAAAAGACTGAATTTATTGCTAAAACAACAAACTCCAAACTTTTGATTTATAGTTTAGCAGCCAATGGTACCGGCAGTTTTTCAAATTTGGTTGTAGAGCAGCCAGCTAATTTTAAACCTGTTGATCTAGATGCTCATGACGTTGCAGCATTACTTTATACCTCTGGAACCACCGGTCGCTCAAAAGGGGCAATGCTAACCCATAGAAATCTATTGTCCAATGCCGAAATATTAGTTGAGCAATGGCGTATTACAGCTGATGACACACTGCTCCATGCCTTGCCCATATTTCATACTCATGGGCTTTTTGTAGCAGTAAACACAACCCTTCTAGCAGGCAGCTCTATGATCTTCTTGCCTAATTTCAAAATAGACACTGTAATTAATAATTTGCCAAAAACAACAATAATGATGGGCGTTCCAACCTTTTACACCCGGCTACTTGACGACCCTAGATTCAACAAAAATTTAGTAAAGAATGTACGCTTGTTCATTTCTGGCAGCGCACCTCTATTGCCAGAAACCCATAAAATATTTGAGACTCGCACGGGCCACTATATTCTGGAACGTTACGGTATGACAGAAACTAATATGAATACCTCAAACCCATTTGAGGGCGAGCGTCGCGCAGGAACTGTTGGCTTTCCATTACCTGACATCAAAGTGAGAATCATGAAAGATGGACAAGAAGCCGAAGTGCAAAAGGGCGAAGTTGGTATGATTGAAGTTAATGGGCCTAATGTCTTTAAGGGTTATTGGAAAATGCCCGAGAAGACGGCAGAGGAACTGCGCGACAATGGTTTTCTAATAACTGGTGATTTGGGATATATTGACGAAGATAATTATCTACATATAGTCGGACGAAAAAAAGATCTCATCATTTCAGGTGGTTATAATATCTACCCCAAAGAAGTTGAGTTAGTTCTAGATGATCTTCCTGGCGTACTAGAAAGTGCTGTAATTGGCGTACCACATCCAGATTTTGGCGAAGCGGTCATAGCCGTTTTAGTGGCATCACCAAACTCCAACATTGATATATCAAACGTGCACGCAAAATTGGAATTAAACCTAGCAAAATACAAACAACCCAAAAAGCTTTTTTTGATCAAATCCTTACCACGGAATACTATGGGGAAAGTGCAAAAGAATTCGCTGCGTGACACTCACAAGAATCTTTTTATGACTGTATAAGCTCTGCAGACTTGGGTTAGTTTGAAGAGTTATTTGGGGTTAGAAGGCACATTTAAGTGATGCTTTAGCTAACTGGTTAACCATTTCACATTCAAACAAGCTGCTCGGAATGCAGCCGGTTGGTTGGAAAAAATCTCTGCCCCATAATTCCCAATTGGGAACCAGCCACGTCCATCCTCAGCATCAAGCCGATATTCTTCGAACCCAAAGCTACCATCAGGGCGACAAAAAACATCAACGCAGATAAAACCGTTGGGAGCATTGATTGATTGCATAACTTTATTTTGATGGGCCAATATTGCACAGATTGCGTGTGAGTTTCACAACATCCTTTATTTTGAAAATACAAATTAGTTGAACCAGCAATACCACTAAACAAATAATCCAGCTCTGATAAAAAAGCAGAAGGCTAGGGCGCCGATCCAATTTACCTGAACGCATTAAAAACGAACACGTTGGTGCCATCAACTGTATAACCATTAATTAATGTCTCAGCTCGTTTACTAGTCAGCCAGCTTTCAAGTAAACGCTGAGCTTGAATGTTAACGTGCGGGTGCCGCTTAGAATCAATTGGTAAGTAAGCATATTGATTAAAAAGTATAGGATCTCCTTCAAACAGCAAATCAAGCTCACCTTTATTCGCAAAATTCAACCAACTTGCACGATCTGTAAGAATATAAGCCCCCAAGCCAGAAGCAGTATTTAAACTAGCCCCCATTCCAGCACCAACGGCATTGTACCAAGTTCCAAAAAGCTTAGGGTCAAGTTTTGTAGAGGTCCAAAGAAACAATTCTTTTTTATGGGTTCCACTGGCATCGCCACGACTGACGAATGGAGCCTTAATAATTGCGATACGCGTCAATGCATCAACAGCAGTGTCTGCAGAGGCAATATCAGCTGGGTCAGTCTGCGGACCAACAACAACAAAATCGTTGTACATAATCTCTCGGCGATAAGGCGCATATCCGTTCTCAACAAAGACCTCTTCTGCCGCCTCAGAGTGAACTAAAATCGCATCCACATCACCCGCCTCTCCCAATCGCAAAGCCTGTCCTGTACCAACAATCAACAACTGCACCTCTAATCCAGTATCTTCCAAGATTACCGGTAAAAGGAGATCAGAAAGCCCCGAGTTGTGAAAACTTGTTGTAACTGCAAGCTTCATCTTTTCGGCTAATGCAGTCGTTGCAAACAAAGACACTACGATAGCAATTAAGCGTATCATTCAACAATCTCCCCTTTCAGAAAGGCTTTAGCTTCTGAAGTTTGCGGGGAGCATAAAATATCTTCAGCAGGCCCCTGCTCATGAACCTGTCCATTCAGCAAAAAGACTACATCAGTTGCAAGGCGACGAGATTGACCCAAATCATGTGTTGCCATAATTATCCGCGTGCCTGACGAATTTGCACTAAGGAGAAGGGTTTCAATTTCACGTGTGGAGCGCCCATCAAGATTTGCGCATGGCTCATCCAAAAAAAGAATTTTCGGTTTACGGATTAAAGCACGCCCAAGGGCGAGCTTTTGTTTTTCGCCACCTGATAGACGTGTTGCAGGGCTGTTTAACATCTCTGTGAGACCAATTTGGTTTGCCCAATAAATGACGTGTTCGTCAATCTTGGAGGCTTGTTGGCCTAAAAGTTTCATTGGATAAGCTAGATTCTGGCGCACCGTTCGACGTAGCATTACAGGCCGTTGAAAAACATAAGACTGAGTTCGTCGTACTGACCTTTCTGCCATGGACCACTGAACGGATCCTGATGAAATTCTTTCAATCCCGTGCAACACTTTAAGGAAGGTAGTTTTTCCAGCACCATTTGGCCCTAAAACGATGGTTAACCCACTCCCTTTCAAATCTAAACTTACAGGCCCCAAAATTAACTTGCTGCGTCGTTTAACGCAAACAGCACGCAATGCGACCAAGTTTATACCAGCTACCATGTGCCCTCCTGCTCAGTCCGTGACAAAGTATGGATCGCAAAATTCACAAGTAATGCTAACGCTATCAGGACAAACCCCAGACCCAAAGCAAGTGCAAAATCACCCTTTCCAGTTTCAAGGGCAATAGCAGTGGTCAATACACGCGTGGCATGGTCGATATTACCACCAACAATCATAATCGCACCAACTTCCCCAATGGCCCGGCCAAACCCGGCAAGCGCACCAGTCAACAAAGCGCGACGCCCATCCCAAATCAATGTCAATATTCGTTGACGGCTGGTCGTGTTAAGTGAAATCAGAAGATCATGATATTCAGCCCAAAGCTCGCGCATGGCTTGATGGGTCAAGGAAGCTATCAGTGGAGTTATTATAATAACCTGTGCGATTATCATAGCAGTAGGTGTAAAGAGTAACCCCAAGACACCAAACGGGCCAGAACGCGATAATAGTAAGTAGACAATCAGCCCCACGACAACCGGTGGCAAGCCCATCAACGCATTCAGGGTTGCAATTGTTAGGCGTCTAAACCGGAAACGACGTATCGCAAGCCAAGTCCCAAAAGGTAAAGCAAAGATACAAGCGATTACAAGCGCAGACATACTTACTTGTAGTGAGCGCAGCGTAATCTCAAACAAATCTCTATCAAGAGTTATGATTAGTCGGAATGCTTCAACGATACCCGCCCAAATCTCATTCATTTTGGCACTATCCTACCCAAAAGAAGGGATCAGTTATTCAAACGCACATCTGCACCAGAGGCTCTGTCTTCGGTAGAAAATCCTGCATTCTCGAGGATAAAATTCGCCCCAAAGGCAATCACCACGATAGCCACGAAGGCTGCCAGCATAGCTTTCATTTTAGTTCTCTTCCTGCACCGTATTGGTGCGCAAATAATCAATTAGATCGTCACGATCATGTTTTTTAACAATCCGTTGCATCGGCATCTTCGTGCCAGGAATAAAATGGTCTGGGCCCAAATCAAACAAAGCATTTACACTTTCTTCCGACCAAACAATGCTAGATCCACTTAGTGTATCCGAATAAGTATAGTCTATAACCGTACCCGCCTTGCGCCCAAAAAGTCCATATAAGCTTGGCCCTGCTTTCCGGGCACTACTTTTTGTCAAAGAATGACAAATGGAACATTTCCGTTTAAATTGGCGCTCACCATTTGGAAGAGAGATTGGATCTTCGAGAAAACTTTGGATGCCTCCAACCATTGGAATATGTTCGTCCATTACCGCAACTGGCCAAGAATAAACTATGTCCTCAATACCGCCAGCGTGGATGTATTCGCCGTCTGGGGAATAAGAAAGCGCCCAGATTGGACCTGTAAGGGAGGCCTTAAAATCAGTAGTGATACGACGTACTGTGGTATCTATAAACATAATATATCCTTGCCCATCCCCAATTGCGAGCATCTTAGTCACGGGATCATAGGCCATCGATAAAACTGGTCGGCGGCCTAGCGTAAAGTCAGCAATGGTCTCGCCAGTATTAAGGTCTACCATACGAGTGCCCCCATCAGCTGCACCATAAGCAAGCCAGCCATCCGCATCATTTACGATTAACCTATTAACGCCAAACCCATGTTTAACTATCACAGTCGAAGGTGCCTTTGGATCGTTTAGGTTCCAAGATCGAATTGTACCATCCATAGAGGCCGAGTATAAGGTCTGACCATCCTGCGTAAAAGCTATCGCGTTGACACCAGCACGATGCCCAGAAAGGAGGATCATGTCATCAACCAGCCAACTTTCTACAGAGCCATCCAAACCCTCAATATGGGTGAGACCAATTTTATTATCCCACGAAGCTGTTGCCAAAGTTTGACCGTCCGGAGCAATAGCAACATCCGCTATTTTGGCTGTATGGGCTGCAACCATGCGTCCACTGGCACTTTCTAGTGACCAGACCCAAAGCGTAAAATCGTCCGCCCCAGAAGCAATAATTTTATTATTCAAAAAACATACAGTGTTAACTGCTGCCCGGTGCCCTTCCAGCCAAACTGGCCCATCAGTCCTCCAAAAACCCACTGCATTGTCAAAGCTAGCTGTGGATATTTCGCCCAAAGGTGATACTGCGATATCCATAATGGGACCACCGTGACCTTTCAGAGTATAAAAGCCCTGCCCAATTGAAGGCGACGCCAACCAAATTACTATGCAAGCGGCACGTAGCATCTATTCAGCGGGTGTTGCACTTTCAGAAGATAGCCTCTCCTGTTTTGCTTGTACTTCCTCAACCCAAAGGGAATGATGTTCCCGAGCCCACTGTTCCTCGACATCACCAGTACCCATAGCATCATAGGCACCCTCCATACCGACTGATCCGATATAAATATGGGCCAGAATAATAGCCATCAGAACAAAGCTGACAATAGCATGCCAAAGTTGAGCATATTGCATTTCTTCTTGCGGTGCGAGGCTTGCGTTGAAATCACTCAATCCAAAGGCTTCTGGAATTCCAAAACTGTTTAGCTTTTCAAAGGTTGCTGCAAACAAATTGATTTCAAAAGGAAACAATAATGAAATACCAGTTATCGAAATAGACGTTCCCAACACAATCACAGACCAGAAGATCAACTTTTGACCTGCATTGAACTTCTTGGCTGGTGGGTGACCTTTGGCGAAGATACCACCTCCCTTTAAAAGCCAGTTAATATCTGTACGATCTGGCAAATTATGTAAAACCCACATCGCAAAAATAATCACAAGCGCTGCAATAAAAGCCCATGAAACGTTATTGTGGACCCATTTGGATGCTACAGCCAAAGTTGAGAAAATCTCGTGCCCAAATGCTGGAATTAAAACCTTGCGCCCGAAAAGAGTTAACAGACCAGTGATACCAAGCAACAAAAAGGAGCCAGCTAGCAACCAATGGCCAAACCGTTCAATAGCTTTAAAGCGTACAAGCGTGCGGCCTGTTTTTTCACCGTCGATACGGATCTTACCACGAATTAGATAAAATAGAGCCAGTAATGAAAAAGTACCGAGCAGCAGATATAATCCATATTTAGACAACGGCCCATCACGAAAGGTCAGCCAACGCATGCCACCATCCTGCACCAGGACTGTTCCTGTTGGCCCTTTGTATGTGCTTGTGACATTGGCAGATCCAAAACGTAAAGAGCGCCAAAGCTCCGGATCTGATGTGCCTCCTAGTGTACCAAGTTGATTAGCCATTCCTGCCGCACTATTAGGATCACCCGTCGCATTGGACCGAAAGCTGTTATCTACTTTTTCTCCCCGTTGCCGCGCCATAATATCTTCAAGAGTTTGAGCACCACCTGTTTTCGTTCGATCTCGTGGGACTTGTTCCACTGCATCCTGTGCGTTTGCAACGGAGAAAAGCGACAAAGTCAGCAATATAGCGATCAGCACACGAAACATGATGTTCCCTTTTGATTTTTTAAGCCAAAAAAGGCGACCCTCTTTGGGCCGCCCTTACTTGGTCATTGGGCCAGACAGTAATAGTTAGCCGTCTCGCTGGCCGTAGGCTGAGCCCCAGCCCCAAGCACCCGAACCAAAGCCGCGTGCTACGACGCGTTCGCGGTAAATTCCCGAAACCACATCACCATCTCCTGCTAGCAAAGCTTTAGTTGCGCACATTTCCGCACAAATTGGCAATTTGCCTTCCGCAATGCGGTTTCGGCCATATTTTGCAAATTCAGCAGTGGAATGTGTTTCTTCTGGTCCACCAGCGCAAAAGGTACATTTGTCCATCTTGCCACGAGATCCGAAATTTCCAGCTTGTGGAAATTGCGGTGCGCCAAAGGGACATGCATAAAAGCAGTAACCACATCCGATGCAAAGGTCTTTAGAGTGTAATACCACCCCTTCCTCATTCTGATAAAAACAGTCCGTTGGACAAACCGCCATACATGGCGCGTCGGAGCAATGCATGCATGCTACAGAAATCGACCGTTCACCCGGCGAGCCATCATTGATTGTTACGACTTTGCGGCGATTAATGCCCCAAGGCACTTCATGCTCATTCTTACAAGCCGTGACGCAAGCATTGCATTCAATGCAGCGTTCAGCATCTACGAGAAATTTCGCTCTTCCCATTTCGCAGGTCTCCTTATGCTGTCCAGATTTTACAAAGAGTGGCTTTTGTCTCTTGCATCTGAGTAACTGAATCATAGCCATACGTCTGTGCGGTGTTACTGCTTTCGCCTAACACGTAAGGATCTGCACCATCAGGATATTTACTCCTTAGGTCCTTACCTTCTAAATGCCCTCCAAAGTGGAATGGCATAAACGCAACGCCTTCACCAACCCGTTCGGTAACCATGGCCATAACTTTGACCTTACCTCCTTCGGGGCCTTCTACCCAGACTTGTTGTCCATCACGTACGCCCAAGTTATTTGCATCACGCGTATTGATTTCTACAAACATATCTTGCTGAAGTTCGGCCAGCCAAGGGTTCGAGCGAGTTTCGTCGCCACCTCCCTCATATTCAACCAAACGGCCAGACGTCAGAACCATTGGGTAGTCCTTCGAAAAGTCCTGTTTTTGGATCGAAGCATACATGGTTGGAAGACGATAAAACTTCCGGTCCTCATACGTTGGATAGTCTTCAACCAAATCTCGACGATTGGTGTAGAGCGGTTCACGATGGACCGGTACTGGATCCGGGAAAGTCCACACAACTGCACGAGCCTTGGCGTTTCCAAAAGGTGCACATTCATGCGCAATTGCCACTCTTTGGATTCCACCCGAAAGGTCAGTTTTCCAATTAGTCTTAGGCCCCGCAATTCCATCAATAACGGCCCGTTCTTCTGCCGTAAGCTCATTATCCCAACCAAGATCCATAAGCATCTGCATAGTAAATTCAGGGTAACCGTCCTGAATATCACTATCGAGGCTATATACACCTTCAGCTAACAGATTTTCGCCGTCACGTTCTACACCAAAGCGGGCACGGAAGGTTAAACCACCTTCAGAGACACGTTTAGACATGTCGTAAAGGTTAGGCGTGCCAGGGTGATTCATCTCGGCAGTGCCCCAGCTTGGCCATGGCAGACCATAATAATCGCCATCAGCAGGACCACCATTGGCACGCAGCGTTGTCCTATCAAAAGTATGCTGGTTAGCCATATGTTTTTTAATCCGGTCAGGATCTTGGCCGGTGTATCCAATCGTCCACATACCCCGATTAAACTCACGGGTTATACTTTCCACGTTCGGCGTTTCTGGGTCGTCCATATCAATGTTCCGGAACAAACGATCACCCCAGCCAAATTTATTAGCAAACTTGGCTATGATGACCTCGTCAGGCAAGCTTTCAAACAGCGGATCAATGATCTTGTCACGCCATTGAAAAGAACGGTTAGACGCTGTTACTGAGCCACGTGTCTCAAACTGAGTGCAAGCAGGTAAAAGATAAACGCCGTCAGTTCTATCCTGTAATACTGCTGACACTGTTGGATACGGATCAACAACAACCATCATATCCAACTGCTCCATCGCAGTTTTCATTTCCTTCTGACGGGTTTGCGAATTGGGTGCATGGCCCCACAGTACCATTGCACGTACCTTGTCAGGGTTATCCATGTTATCAGGATCTTCAAGAACACCATCAATCCAACGCGACACCGGAATACCGGTGAGGTTTTGCAAGGATTTATCTTTCCCATCCGCACCTTTGACCATAGCAAACTGATTTTTCAACCAATCGCCATCCTCTTCCCAAACACGAGCCCAATGTGCCCATGCTCCGGCTGACAGGCCGTAATAACCAGGCAGTGTATGCGATAGAACGCCAAGGTCTGTGGCACCTTGAACATTATCATGGCCGCGGAAGATGTTTGTACCACCACCACTTGTGCCCATGTTGCCCAAAGCTAACTGCAGTACGCAGTATGCACGCGTGTTATTATTACCGTTGGTATGCTGTGTTCCACCCATACACCAAATAACGGTACCAGGGCGATTATTCGCCATAGTGCGGGCTACTCGTTTGAGCTGTGAAGCAGGCGCACCGGTTACGCGTTCAACCTCTTCGGGCGTCCAACGGGCTACTTCTTCCTTAATCTGATCCATGCCCCAAACACGAGTACGGATAAATTCTTTATCTTCCCATCCATTTTCAAAAATATGCCACAGGATGCCCCAGACTAAAGCTACGTCCGTTCCGGGACGGAATCGCACATATTCATCTGCATGAGCGGCTGTGCGGGTAAAGCGTGGGTCACAGACAATTACAGGCGCATTGTTTTGCTCTTTAGCTTTCAAAAGGTGCAAAAGTGAAACCGGATGAGCTTCAGCTGGGTTACCACCAATGATCATTATGGCTTGGGAATTATGAATATCGTTGTAACTGTTGGTCATGGCGCCATAGCCCCATGTATTGGCAACACCAGCAACCGTCGTAGAGTGACAAATTCGAGCCTGATGGTCCACGTTATTTGTGCCCCAATAGGCAGCAAACTTTCGGAACAAATAGGCCTGTTCGTTGTTATGCTTGGCAGAACCTAACCAATAGACCGAATCTGGTCCGCTTTCTTCGCGGATCTTCATCATTCCGTCGCCAATCTCGTTGATTGCTTGATCCCAGCTGATACGCTTCCACTCTCCACCCTCTTTTTTCATTGGGTACTTCAAGCGGCGCTCACCATGAGCATTTTCTCGGACGGCAGCACCTTTGGCACAATGAGCGCCCAGATTAAAAGGGCTGTCCCAACCAGGTTCTTGTCCTGTCCAAACACCGTTGCTCACTTCAGCCATAACAGTACAGCCAACCGAACAGTGGGTACATACTGACTTGACAAGATTTACAGCACCACTGGCGGCTGTTGCAGCTGTAGCTTGGGTGATTGTTCCACCTGTCGCTGAAATAGCAGCAAGGCCACCAATGGCCAAACCGGATCCACGCAAAAATGCACGTCGATCAACAGATTTTTCGGCAACATCAGATAGAATGCCAGTCCGCTGGGGGCGTCGCGCAACCCCGTTGGTTTTTTTCTTTAGCATGTTCGTTTCTCCCTTGCTTGCTTGGGACAATTCCCTTGCTTGCTTGGTTATTTTCCAACCATGGACAGTCGGGCGTCACGCAACCAGTCGTCCACGGGTCGATGAATAGCGCCTTAGAAGCGGGTGCTTTCAAGATATGCGCGGGTATGCAAAGTATCTTGCATCACTTCAGAGTTTAAATCAACTGGTTGAGCCTCCGCTTGTGTTGCACCTGTAGCAAGTGCGATTGTTGCAATTGGCGCAGTGGTTCCAGCTAATTTAAGAAAGTTGCGGCGATTTGTACCGTCTGTCTTCTTCGTCATGGGATGTCTCCCTCCTTGTTACGGTGAGCATCCTCACCAATTATGTTTTAAGTATTTAAGAAACTGTCATTCGAAATGCTTCTCGCTCAATGTTCATGAATTCGCGTCCAACTGCACCCAACGAAGCGTAGAGTATAGAATTTTTAGCCGCTTCTAGGTCGGAGAAAAAATGTTCCGCCCATGGGGATATATGTTTGTTAAAAAATGTCTTCTGCGCTTCCAGTGATGCGGCTTGACTAAAGCGACCAACGATCATACCGGCCATCATTTCCATTAACGAAGCAATGTTATCTTCTGGCTCGAATACATTTGGTGCTCGGGTCATTGTGCGCGCAGCCATATCAGCACGTAAAATTGCCAAGGGCTTTTCATTTAAAAAACCCGTTAAGTAGTAACTGGCATATGGCAAAAGCTCCCCACGACCCAAACCAATAAACAACGCGTTAAACTCGCTTTCAACGCTGCGCGGCTTACTAGCTTTAGCAACACGAGCAAGACCAGACACAGCTTTACCCATCTCGCTGTCATCCCCGCTTAACTGCGCACACTGATCCAACAATAGCTGATCAGGCGGACCAGACAGCATTAATCCCAAAAAATTGTAAAGATCGGCGCGCAGCCTATCCTCAGAAACAGTGGTTATGTCTTCAGCTACACTCACGCAGTATCCTCAACTATGAATTTCATGCGACGCGGACTTGGTGTGGCATAATCCGTTAGCTCTACAGCCTCATCGTGCTGTGTCGTGATGGGCTTAGTGTCCACCTCTGGGTTAATCAAGTCAAGCTCAACAGCATCTTTTTCTTCATCGACCTCTGCAATCACTTCTTTAATCACAGTAAAATTATCATTCTCTTCCTCTTGACGGGCAATTTCTTGAATATGCTTAAGCATACCTTTGCCAACTTGATAGGCTGTCTGAATGTTCTCGACGGCCATCGCCGAATCAGTAAAGTCCTCACCATAATCAACCAGCATATCTACGTTAGCCAAAACAGGGTTCGATCGCCAAAGCGTACGCAGTGCACGACGACGGATCTGATCAGGCACAGTTTTAGCCATGAACACAGAAAAGTCATCGCCTTGAGTTAGTGTATCTGGATCGGGTAAGTCGAGTGCCTCCAACATCTCTGCCTCATCCATATTTTCGAGGGCCGATTGTTCTAATTGCAACGCTTTTTTATCTGCAGCAGACTTTTCATCTCTTGCCTCAGCAGCGGCACCAGCCCGCCGGCGAGCCCAAAAATCTTGACCTCCGCTCAATGCACCGTCTCCTTAGAGCCTGGTGCGCGGTAAACGTCTGAAACTTGACGAATACGAGCATCGCCCTTGCCGTCTTCTGTAAAATCCACGCGATGCTTGTCACGACGCCGCTTGACGAAGACTTCATCTTCATGATGCAATTCAATAAATTCGCGAATCCAAGCAATCAAGCCATCCGGCATTGGGATTTTTTCGACTAGTTCTTCACCAGTATCGGCATAATCTTGCGCTTCATAAGGCGAAGCTGTTGTTAAAACTATGTCCAAGGGTTTATCTCCATCTGAATGGCGCATTACAACATAAATAGATGGGATCTTCGCAGACAGGCCGTGCAAATATGCCTCTGTATCAGTTCGAAACAACTCTAGCGGCAAGGTTGTTGCGTGAAATTCAACAGCTTCTCCATCGCGACGCAACTCTTTCCAATCGGCGGGGCCTGCTCCAGGTAGTACCGCCACCGCCTTCCAAACGTGATTAACCCAATGGGTCACCCCAGGTACCCTACGAAGCACAATCCCAAGGGGGATTGAAATGGATTTAGTGTTTTTATTATTCACTTAGTTCCATGCTCCTATTATATATATTTTCTATAGTGCCCTGATTCAGGGGTAATCTCAAAGAACTATTTTACAACGTGTGCTACTTTGCAGCAATTTTGCGTTTATTTAGTAAGTTCAAAACTACACGACCATACAAGAAATCTGCCTATACTTTTATTTTCTCGAGAATTGAAACTGCCTAACGTCTTATTTGCAATAAGGCACAATCCCAACGATACTATCAAAGAAATTAGTTTACCAATAGCTACAAACCCGTCAATCCTATCTCACACACTACTATTTTAGCAGATAAACTGTAGGGAATAAAAATGGCTAAAAAGCTGATATTGTGCGACTGTGAAGGCAGCCAAAACGTGGATGCAGATGCTATCTCAAGGGCCTGCAAGCTAACCTGCTCAAGTGTTTTCACCAACCTATGCACTTCCCAAATAGACTTAGCAGCTAAGGAATTAGCTCAGGGTGATGTAATAATCGCCTGCCAACAGGAACGGCAGACTTTTGAAGATCTAGCAGAAGAGATAAATGTAGATTCGCCAGGATTTCTGGATCTAAGAGATCGCGCAGGCTGGGGCGAAGGGGACACAAGTGCAAAAATGAGCGCTCTGGCAGCAGAAGCGATATTAACAATGCCACTTAGAAAGTCTGTCGATGTTATTTCTGAAGGGACGTGCTTAATCATTGGTGGAACAGCAGCAATTGATGCAGCTAATGAATTGTGCGATTTGTTGGCGGTAACAGTTCTTTTAGATGATGCTAATTTATTACCGTTTAACCGTAAGTTTGACTGCGTTGTTGGTGCTATTCGTGCTGTCAATGGGGCTCTTGGTAACTTCACCGTAAAGTTTGATGCTCTGCAGCAAATTCTGCCCGGTGGAAGAAATGCATTCCGCCTCAGCGCTCCCAAGAATGGTACGGTATCAAATTGTGATATTATTCTTGATCTAACAGGGAATACAGCATTTGTCCCCTCAGCAGAAAAGCGTGAGGGTTATATACGTGCAGACCCAACACACTTACTATCGGTCACAAAAGCTAGTTTTGAAGCTTCGCAATTAATTGGGACTTTTGAGAAACCACTTTATGTCAAGCTCGAAGAAGCTCTTTGTGCTCACTCACGAGCAGAACAACCTGCTTGCTCAAATTGTTTGAATGTCTGTCCAACCGGTGCAATCACATCAGTGGGAGAACATGTTGCAGTTGACCCAATGGTTTGCGCTGGGTGTGGATCTTGTTCAGCAGTCTGTCCATCAGGAGCGATTAGCTATGACGCACCGTCAATTGATACTATATTTAGACGGCTGACAACTTTGGCATCAACATACAAAAAATTAAGCAGAATTTCTCCACATCTTTTAGTGCATGATGCTGTATACGGCCTTGAAATGATTTCTCTTGCAGCGCGCTTTGGAAGAGGGCTTCCGGCACATGTTATACCGCTAGAAGTTGACGCATTGTCAGCGTTCGGACACGCTGAAATGGTTGCGGCACTTGCGTGCGGATTTGAGCATGTTGATATATTAGTTACACCAAAATCTGAGCTAAATGTTCTTGAGGATCAAAAAGAACTTGCTCACGCACTTGCTGGGGTAGATGCTGTAAGTCTTTTACAATTAACTGATCCAGATGATTTGAGTGAAAAACTCTATAACTTAGATAAAGCAACCATTAGTTGCAGTGCTATTTTACCAATAGGATCAAGGAGACAAGTGACACGGCTTGCAACTAGGGCCTTGCAGCCGGATGCTGATATTATAACTTTACCAAGTGGTGCGCCCTATGGGGCGGTAGTGGTCGACACTGATGCCTGCACACTTTGCCTTTCCTGTGTTTCGCTTTGTCCATCTGGCGCTTTAGGAGACAATTCTGACCTGCCACAGTTACGTTTTCAGGAGGACGCCTGCTTACAATGTGGCCTGTGCAGCAACATTTGTCCGGAGAATGCCATTACACTGCGTGCACAAATAGATTTAACCGATATCTCACTTGATCAACGCGTCCTTAATGAAGAAGAACCATTTGCTTGCATCGAATGTGGGAGCCTATTTGGTTCAAAATCAACCATCGCCAAGATTACTGAAAAGCTAGCTGGCAAACATACAATGTTTGCTACTTCTGAGGCAGCCAAAATGATCCAAATGTGCGAAAACTGTCGAGTCCAAGCACAATATCATTCGACTGAAAATCCTTTTCAAAACGGGGAACGTCCACGTGTTCGTACCAGCGATGACTATGACTATTTTAGCAAACGAAAGGATCACTGAGTTTGAATGGGTGCTCCAAGGTCTGCCGGCTCGATCGATCCAACATAAGCAGTTATCGCTTCAATTTCGTGTACCGTCAATTCGATTGGTATTATGGGCGGGGGCAAGTTATCTGGAAATGGTTCAGTAATATCCTTGACTTGAGTGAATGATGGATGCGGTCTAAGGACAAAAAAACTTTCGAACCGGGACTGCCAATCTGGAAAAGTCCTCATCAGAGCAAAAGACGGACTTGATCCAATTGTATCCATACGATTGGTCTCATTGATGGCGTGACATCTACCACATTTTTCAAAACTCACAGCCTCACCCAAACCTAAATCACCTGTCAACGCAACAACTTCAATTTCATCAACTTGGGCAACATCAGAGTTAAATAAAACATTCCCATTTGGTGCATAAGCCTCAATCGTACGCTTACCAACATCCGACAACAACCAAGCCTCAAAAACCTCAGTGTCTGCATCATTTGTTCTAGAAAGATGCCAAATCTTATCATTTTGACGAAAAACAGGCTTACCATCTGATCCAAAAGTAGCCTCACCTGCTTCAAGTGAAATCGTTATACGCACTCCAGTTTTCAGAGAAAATCGAGGCAACAGATGCTTCATAAACCCTGTTTCAGCTAACTCAATTGGAACATGCAAAGTAAACATTTTGCCCTGTGCCCAAACGGGATTAGTCATTAAAATTATCAAAATGACTACTTTTATCAGCATTACAGCTCCCCCATTATATTTTGTTAGCTTGCGTACCAGCCTAAGAGCGCTAGGGTGTCTTCGTCAACAATTCCAATAAAGCGGAGAACTTTACCATGAGCGAAGACTTTAATATGTCGATGCGCAAGTTTTTAAAGCAAGTAGGAGTGACCTCCCAACAGGCTATAGAAGAAGCGATGCGAAAGGCAAAAGACACAACTGGCAAAAGCTTTGAAGTAAAAATGGTCCTGACGGTTGATGGCATCAATCTCGAACACGTTGTCACTGGCAAGATTGAAGGTGCGTAGGTGTTGGTTTCTCGTGAGACAGTTATTCAATGCTTGAAAGAGGTCAAAGCCCCCTCAGGCATTAATTTAATAGAGGCCGGATTGGTTCGAGCATTGAACGTAGAGGACGGTGCAGTTCGATTTGTTATGGAAGTGGATCAACCTGAACCTTTCTTGGCTACAAAATCCGAAGCTGAAGAAAAGTTGAACGTCTTGGGCGCTAAATCTGTGTCTATTATAATGACATCTCACGCCAACAAGGCTCCACCACCAGATCTCAAGCCTGGCCGGAGTGCAGAAGCGAAAGGGCCTGAAAAAGTCCCCGGAATCAACCGCATTATCGCAGTGGCTTCAGGTAAAGGGGGCGTTGGAAAATCTACTGTCGCAGCTAACCTCGCCTGTGCACTAGCTGTGGAAGGGCGCAAAGTTGGAATGTTGGATGCTGATGTGTACGGGCCTTCACAACCACGAATGTTAGGGATTTCCGGCCGCCCGCAAAGCCCCGATGGCAAAATGATCTTACCACTACGAAACTATGGCGTGACGATGATGTCTATCGGATTGATGACTAACGAAGATCAAGCCGTTGTGTGGCGCGGTCCTATGCTAATGGGTGCGCTACAACAGATGCTTACCCAGGTACAATGGGGAGCACTCGATGTCCTAATAGTCGATCTACCCCCAGGGACCGGTGATGTACAAATGACACTGGCGCAAAAGGCCCACTTAGATGGCGTTGTGATTGTATCAACTCCACAAGATGTAGCTTTGTTAGATGCCCGTAAAGGAATTGACATGTTCAAGCAAATGGGCACCCCCGTCCTTGGTATGATCGAAAATATGAGCACACATATTTGTTCTAATTGTGGGCATGAAGAGCAAATTTTTAGCCATGGCGGCGTAAAAGCCGAAGCTAAAAAACTAGATGTGCCTTTGCTAGCAGAGATCCCGTTGCATTTAGATATTCGATTGGCTGCAGATGGTGGGGCCCCGATTGTGGTGTCGAAACCAGACTCACCACAAGCCCAAGCATTTAGAATGGTTGCAAATGCACTAATTGAAGCAGATAAAGCATGACTGTAGTAACGTTCCCCCCTCTATTCAGCGGACTAGCTGTCGAAGGACCAATCAATCCATTTAGTAAAGCATGTGCAGAAGCTGCTCGTGGGTGTGATGCAGGTTTAGTTGTTTACAACCTAGGCAAAGATATTTTGAGAGCAGCAATAGTTTTTGTGCCAGAAGTTATTCTTTGTGATGCAATTGCTATGGTGCCATTGTGCGGTGTTGGGTTTCAAAATGCTCTAGGTGCGCTGGCGCCACCAGAGGTCGCAGTTCATTTGGAATGGGATGGTGGAATACTGATCAATGGTGCAACTTGCGGTGGCCTTCAGGCTTCGGCATCAAGCTCTGATCCTGAAACCGTACCTGATTGGCTAATCATCGGCCTTGAGTTGCCGCTTTGGCCCGCCTCAGATGATACTGGCCAAACGCCAGACCAGACCGCGCTTTATGCTGAAGGCTGCGTAGAGGTGAATGCGGCAGCATTACTCGAGGCGTGGGTCAAGCACTCATTAGTGGGTATCAACACTTGGTTGGATGAGGGAGTTGGTCCTTTGCATAAAGAATGGCGTGGGCTTGCTCATGGTATCGGAGAAGACATCAAAATAAATAGAATGACTGGTACCTACCTAGGTGTAGACGAAAAGTTTGGAATGCTGTTGCGCGATACAAAAAAAACGCACCTAATCCCACTAACTTCGATTCTGGAGGACTGATAGCATGATGTTGGCCCGCGCAATACACTTTGACGAAAGTGACATGAATATATTCCACTCCCCTGCTGGCACAGGGGAGTGGTGCATATCAGGTGGTTTTGAGTTTTCCAACTGGTCAGAGGCTGATCTGGTAGGCAAAGCACGTCAGGCATTTTCAAACGGATGGCTTGGAATCGAGACATTTGGTCGGGTTTCAGTGGTAGCAGTAACACAGACTGAACAATCAGAGTTTGATCTTCTATTGAAAACTCTTTCTCAACATTTTGTGGACGTCTATGGAGCCCCATCCATTACAGATGCAGAAGGAGTAGCCCGAGAAGAAATGAGACATATGATCGATATCTGCGATGGTCAGCCCCCTAACACTCTCCTACTTGTTTCTCGGGAATTAACCGAAGCAGGTGTAAAAGAGAGTTTTCGCGTAGTCGAACCTCGCGATGCCGATTTAGACCAGTTCGCGATTCATGGGTCTCTTGACGAAGACCATAACCATTAGCGCTAGGACGTTAGGTGACACCATTTTTGAAAGTAGACAATCAAAAAACCCGCAGTTTTGATCAATACTTTAAACTGCGCTTCAAAAGCCAAGACTAAAGTCGTTGAAAGGATCGATTATGCCTCAAGCTCTCGTTTTGGAAGAAAAGGGGAAGCTGTCTCTACGTGAGATCAATCTTAACATGCCATTTGGTCCACATGATGTCAGGATTGCCATTCACACTGTAGGTGTTTGTGGAAGTGATGTGCACTATTACACACATGGGAAAATTGGTCCATTTGTCGTTAAAGAACCGATGGTGTTGGGGCATGAAGCATCTGGGACAATTATTGAAGTTGGAAGTGCAGTTTCAAATCTTAAAAAAGGTGATCGTGTATGTATGGAGCCAGGTATTCCTGATCCTAATTCGCTAGCTACCAAATTAGGCATCTATAACGTAGATCCTAAGGTCCGTTTCTGGGCAACCCCGCCAATACACGGATGCTTAACTCCCGAAGTAGTTCACCCTGCAAAGTTTACCTATCAATTGCCTAATCATGTGACTTTTGGTGAGGGTGCCATGGTAGAACCATTTGCAATCGGAATGCAGGCAGCATATCGCGCGAAAATCAAACCGGGGGATGTTGCACTGGTTCAGGGCGCTGGCCCAATCGGTATGATGGTTGCTTTAGCCGCACTTGCAGGCGGATGCTCCAAAGTGATCATCACAGACTTCGCAGAGCCCAAACTAGACCTAATTGGCCAATATGATGCAATAATTCCAATAAACCTCAGCGAGAACAACGCAAACAAAAGAATAGATCATGAAACTAAAGGATGGGGATGTGATCTTGTATTCGAATGTTCAGGGTCACAGAGAGCCATCATCCAATCACCTCTTTTTGTCTGCCCTGGTGGCGCCATTATCCTCGTAGGTATGCCAGTAGAACCCGCACCAGTTGACATCGTTTCTCTACAAGCCAAGGAAGTGCGCATAGAAACAGTGTTTCGTTATGCCAATGTTTATGATCGTGCTATAAATTTAATAGCCACAGGTAAGGTGGATCTAAAACCTCTTATTTCAGAGACTTTCGCTTTTAAGGATAGCATAGCAGCTTTTGATCGAGCCGTTGAACAGCGACCAACTGACATAAAACTACAAATTGTATTTTGAGCCTTTGTCACAGTGGATGATGTTTCTTTTAAACTTGATTTATAATGGCGGCTTTCCTGTAAAGCTTTTCAAAAGCGTCAGTTGACAAAAAGCTTCATGGTTAATGATACGAAAGAGCGTCTCAATGTAACCTCAGAAAGTGGCTCCCAAGCGAAGACATCGTGTTTTTCATCTTTATGAGCGAACAATAAATTACAGGTTAAGGACTATAGAGGTGGCCAATCAGCTTGCCCCACTAGTAAAAATTAAATTCATCTAATACAAAATGCTCACCTCCGATAGTTATATTTTATTATACTTTGCATCGACATCTTTGATAGCTTGGACATTGTCTGCTGAGCGACCATTCGGATCAAAGATACTTTTCAGAAATGTAGCAGCTATCGATTTTGCCAATTCAGGACCTATGACACGTGCACCCATGGTTATAATTTGCGCATCATTTGAGAGAGCAGCGCGCTCTGCTGAATACGTATCATGGCATTGCGCGGCACGGATTCCTGGCACTTTATTTGCACTCATTGCAACACCAATCCCTGTTCCACATACCAATATCGCCCTATCATACATGCCACTCACAACTGCGCTTCCAACTCGATCTGAGAGGTTGGCATAAAATGCTTCTGGGCCCACTTCACTTTGTGAGACCTCAGAAATATTATACATATCTTTTAGATAATCTGCGAGAACTCTAGCTAGGCCTTCTCCTGCACTATCTCCAGCAATTGCAATTTTCATAGTTTATCCTTTTATCAAAAATTTTATTTAAGCGCTGAAGAGCATTTCGATAGAATATCAAGGTAACCATCCACGTTCCAAGCAGAGCGTCCAATAAATAAACCATCAATATGATCACATTTGATCAATTCTTGACAGTTTTTAGCATTAACAGAGCCACCATAAAGGCAAGGTACTACACGTCCCAAAATATCTTTAGAAATTTTTATAATTTCAGCTTGTCGCGCATCTGCATAGTCAGAGCTTGCAGGGAGGCCATTTACACCGATAGCCCAGACTGGCTCATACGCCAACAACACTTCTGCATTCAAAATTTCTTTTGCAATAGGCTTCAGCGCTGCGTGTACTTGCTCTGCTAAGACTTCTTGCGCCCGACCAGATTCTCGTTCTTCAAGAGTTTCACCAATGCAAATTAAAGGAATAAACCCATGACGAACTGCAGTTGCAGCTTTCAATCCAACTGTTTCATTTGTCTCACCAAAATACTGACGACGTTCAGAGTGCCCAAGCTCAACAATGTCAACATCACATTCTTTTAACATTAATGGTGAAACTTCACCTGTCCAAGCCCCTTCATCCATCCAATGCATATTTTGAGCACCAACTTGAACAGAAGTGTTTACAAGAACCTTTTTTACTTCTCGAATATTTGTAAAAGAAGGAATAACAAAACGCTTTATCCGTGGATCATAATTTTTTTCGTCTGCCACAAGAGCATCTGCGAACTGCAGCGCATCAACGAGGTTTTTATTCATTTTCCAGCTAGTTCCAATCCAAAATTTCGGTTCTTCCATACCTAACCTCTCCAGATCAATTACTAACGGTGAAATCGAATTTATTTAAGTAAGCGTACAGCTTCCTACTAAGCAATGCCTTCATCAAGATTATAATAAAGACGACAGAATATAATTAAAAATCGTTTCAACTAACTTGAATTAAATTTTAAGATCCTGTGCACCAGTGTCGATATAAGGTTTCCAGAATGCAACACTTTCAGCAATATGCGGGATAACTTCACGGTCGTTAGGTTCCCGTTCCTTAAAGTTCAATTCTAGGCAAATTTCATTATCCCTTGCTCCTCCAAAATTTAGAGCCTTCAAAAATGGTTCTGGCTGTATTCGACCCTTGACATTGAATTTTTCTACAAATGGCTGATGTCCAGTCTTATCGATTGAACTTTGTTTTATATGAATGATAGGGCTAACCAGCGGGATAGAACGTGCCCAAGCGTAAGGATCAAAGTCATCTTGGTTCATACTTGTTAGATCACCGTGGTCAATGTCAGCCATCATCCACATTGGTATGGCCATACCACGAGCAGACAATCGGCTTTGGAGCGCGAGACTAGCTTGAATCGTTTCACCAAACTCCCGCCTAATGCTCATTGGCTCCCAAAAAATAAATTCCAAACCAACTTTAGCTCCATGCTCTGCCACCTCAGCCCAACAATCAATTGCAATCTTAATAAGATCTTCCCTCCGTACAGGATCATCAAAGTCCTTGAAGGTAAAAATGGCAAACTGCGTGCCTATCGAAGATCCACCTAAATTTGCAATAATTTCAGCAAATGTCTTAAACCATTCAACATAATATTTTCGAACTTCCTTGTTCGGATGTCCAAAATGGTTCAACCGTCCATATGGCCCTGTCATTCCTGATGTAATGCGTACTCCGGTCCGGCGAAGTGCTTTATACATTTCATTAGTTAATTTCACAATTGTCGAAGCCGGCCAACTAGGGTTAATAAATTCGTGTGTCAATTGCACGTCACGTATCTTAATATCCCGAGCGATTGTTTCGATAAGAACGTCTGATTGAGCAAATCTATTGACCAATGGGTTTGTGTTGAGAGATAAAGTTAAGGTCATAGCAAGCCAATTTCACAGGTGTTTGCAACAATTATCGATCAGATTGTTACTTTTACAATAAAACTTAAGCATAAGTATAACACTGTTCAAACATAAATTTGATTTAGAAGCTTAGCATAATTGAGATTTGTCGAAAATTCCCAAATTATTATTTACAGATTATAATATTGCGAACTGCCACTATTTCGAGGGCATCAGCAATAAAGAGCATTACGCCTTTATTTCATAATAGATTTATTATTGTTTTAGGAAGTTTTGTTGGTTGCGGGAGTAGGATTTGAACCTACGACCTTCAGGTTATGAG
>CAJQRC010000009.1 GCA_905480645.1 uncultured Tateyamaria sp. | reverse complement strand
GTTGCCCAAATACAACCTTACGTTGGTCATTCATTACATCGTCAAACTTAAGTAACTGTTTACGAATATCGAAGTTACGCCCTTCAACCTTGGCTTGTGCGCGTTCCAGAGATTTATTCACCCATGGATGCACAATTGCTTCGCCTTCTTCGAGACCGAGAGTTTTAAGAACTTTATCCAATCTATCCGAACCAAAGATACGCATAAGATCATCTTCAAGAGAGAGATAAAACGACGTACGGCCCGGGTCACCCTGACGACCTGATCGACCACGTAACTGGTTGTCAATCCGTCGGCTTTCATGCCGCTCAGAAGCTAAAACAAATAAGCCACCGGCTGCCAAAACTTTTTGCTTCTCTTCCTCGTGCTCGCCTTCAATGCGCGCACGAACTTCATCAGGATCAATTTTGGGGTCTGCGACAATTGCTTCAAGAACTTTAAGATCAACGTTACCACCCAACTGAATATCCGTGCCTCGGCCAGCCATGTTAGTCGCAATAGTCACCGCAGCCAGTTTGCCTGCATCTGCGATAATTTGCGCTTCCTGTTCATGCTGGCGAGCGTTCAAAACATTGTGAGGGATATTTTCTGCTTTCAACATCGTGCTGAACATCTCAGACTTATCAATAGAAGTAGTACCCACTAACACCGGTTGGCCGTCTTCATGAGCTGTTTTGATTTCTTTGACCATGGCACCGTATTTTTCAGTGCCTGTGCGGAATACCCGGTCATCTTCATCAATTCGTGTAATCGGACGGTTAGTGGGTACATCCACAACACCAAGACCGTAAATCTCACCAAATTCTTCTGCTTCAGTGGCCGCAGTACCCGTCATTCCTGCCAATTTATCATAGAGACGAAAATAGTTTTGGAATGTAACTGATGCCAAGGTCTGATTCTCTGGTTGGATCGTCACATTTTCTTTTGCCTCAAGAGCTTGGTGAAGCCCTTCTGAAAGTCGGCGCCCTGCCATCATTCGACCAGTAAATTCATCAATTAAAACAACTTCGTCATCACGGACGATATAATCCTTATCTTTTTTGAACATTACATGAGCACGAAGGCCCTGATTCACATGATGAACAATCGTAGTGCTTTCCGGATCGTAGAGAGATGCATCAGCTTCGATCAGATTACGCTCCTGCAGTTGAGCTTCGAGAAACTCGTTGCCTTCGTCCGTGAACGTAACGTTTCGCTGTTTTTCGTCGAGCAAATAATGCTCAGGTTGAATAAGCGGAATAATTGCATCGATGGTCACATACAGTTCAGATCTATCAGCCAGGTGACCAGAAATAATAAGTGGCGTACGTGCCTCATCGATCAGAATGCTGTCAACTTCATCTACAATAGCATAATGATGATCACGCTGAACCATTTGATCAATTGATGGCTTCATATTATCTCGCAAATAATCGAAACCCAGTTCATTATTTGTGGCATATGTAACGTCACAAGCGTAAGCTGTTCGTTTTTCGTCTTCCGCCATGCCTGAAACGGCAACACCAGTAGTCAAACCAAGCGCGCCAAAAACTTTTCCCATCCATTCCGCATCACGACGCACAAGATAGTCGTTGACGGTCACAACGTGAACACCCTTGCCAGTAATAGCATTAAGGTAAACAGCAAATGTAGCAGTGAGGGTCTTACCTTCACCAGTCTTCTGCTCTGCAATATTACCTTGATGCAGAAATATCGCGGCCATCAACTGCGTATCATAAGCACGCAAGCCCAGCGCCCGTTTTGCTGCTTCACGGCAGTTTGCAAAAGCTTCGGGTAACAGATCATCTAAAGCTTCACCGTCAATGGCTCTTTTAGCCAAAGCTTGGGTACGCTCTTTTAGTCCCACGTCGCTGGTAGCTTCAAATTCTGTTTCCAAAGCGTTGATCGAATCAACTAATGGCCGCACAGTTTTGATCTTGCGATCATTAGGGGTGCCAAATACCTTTTTGGTGAGAGTTCCAAAACCGAGCATGCGTTCTCCAGCCGATCAATTTATATTGTGCAGCGGCCGCTTGCCGTGCGCGCTTCAAGGTCATAGATACAACTAGCGGAAGCCAACTTGAACTAAGCCCATAGGGCGATGTAAGGGTCGCGCCAAACCGTGTCAATGCGCGTACCCAGTGCACAACCAGCCTTAGGACTAATCTATGACAAAACGTTACCTTTCATTACCGATTTTTGGCCTAATTGCCACATTAGCAATGCCCGCGACTGCACAAGACGCTGATACCGTTGTTGCAGAGGTCAACGACGAGAAAATAACCATTGGCCACATGATAATTGCCCGAGCTACATTACCTGAGGAATATCAAAAAATTCCTGATGCTGAACTTTTTCCTGGAATTCTTAACCAGCTCGTGAGCCAAGCCCTGCTTTCGCAATCGTTTCAAGGCGAAATTCCTAATAAGGTTACTCTCGCACTTGAAAATGAAACACGTTCAATAATCGCAAACGTAGCCATTGAGGAATTTATGGAACAAGCGATTACCGAAGAGAAAGTGAAAGCTCTCTATAATACACAGGTAAAAGATTTCGTTCCAGCTGATGAATACAATGCCTCTCACATCCTCGTAGAGACAGAAGAGGAAGCCCTCGCAGTGATTGCCGAAATTGAAGGTGGTGCAGATTTTGCCGAAACAGCAGTTGCCAAATCAACAGGCCCATCAAGTTCTAACGGCGGTAACCTTGGCTGGTTTGGCGCAGGCGCTATGGTCCCCGAATTCGAAGCAGCTGTTGTAAATTTGGAAGTTGGTGGCCTATCTACCCCCGTGCAGACCCAATTTGGCTGGCATGTCATCACACTAGGCGAGCTACGAAAAACAGCGGTTCCTTCCCTCGATGAACTCCGCAGCTCTCTTGAAAACGAGATTGCAGCAAAAGCATATCAAGAGCATATCGATAAACTTACTGCTGATGCCAACGTTGATAGAAAATCATTGGATAACATTGATCCGGCCATACTCAAAGATGTTTCATTAGTAGACTGAAAAATGGCTAGTTCATTACCAAAATCTCCACTTGCTCCAGCAGCGTTTCCCACGCTGCTGGAGATCGATGGTGTCAAGTTCGCAACAATTTCAGCGGCGGTTAAATATCAGAACCGTCCAGATGTTATGTTAGCAAAATGCATACCCGGAACGTCAATTGCAGGTACTTTCACACAATCTGCAACCCGGTCCGCTCCCGTTCTAGATTGCCAGAAAAAACTAGGTGGTTCAGAACAAAACGGTGCAGCAATTCTTGTGAATGCTGGTAATGCTAACGCCTTCACTGGCCAGAAAGGCATCGAAGCAGTTCAAGCAATAGTGAATGCTACATCAGATGCCACACAAATTCCAGCTGGACGTGTTTTCACCGCCTCAACAGGCGTTATAGGTGAACCACTACCCTTTGACCGGATTACCAAAAAACTTACTGAATTAAATGCTAATCTAGCGCCCGATAAAATTACCGAAGCGGCGACCGCAATAATGACAACCGATACCTACGCAAAAGGAGCGATGGCAGTTTGCGAAGTTAATGGTAATAAAATTAAAATAGCAGGGATCGCTAAAGGCAGCGGTATGATTGCGCCAAATATGGCCACAATGTTGGTTTATATTTTCACTGATGCACAAGTTGCACAAAAAAAATTGCAAAATATAACGACCCGTTTGGTCAACAAGACATTTAATTGCATCACCGTTGATAGCGACACATCAACTTCTGATACGCTACTGTTTGCCGCCACAGGAGCCAGTGGCATAGATGCATCTGAAAGCACTGTATTTGAAAGTGCTGTCCAATCTGTAATGCAGGATTTAGCGCATCAAGTTGTTTGTGACGGCGAAGGTGCAACAAAATTTGTAGAAATCTGTGTTACGGGAGCGACGGATGAAGCTTCTGCAAAAACTCACGCAATGTCTATTGCCAACTCACCACTCGTAAAAACTGCCATTGCGGGTGAGGATCCCAACTGGGGTCGCGTGGTAATGGCAATTGGAAAATCTGGTGCACCCGCAGATCGCGATACTCTCTCAATTTGGTTTGGAGATATTTTGGTTGCAGAAAACGGTTGGGTTAGCCCCTCCTACGAGGAAGACCTGGCTGCTAAGTATATGAAATCCGAACATATCTGCATTCGGGTTGATATTGGAATGGGGTCATCAAATATGACTGTCTGGACCTGTGATCTGACGCACGGATATATTGAGATCAATGCAGATTATCGATCATGAACAACTTAAAAATTGTTTTAGTAGCGGCTGTTGCACTTATTGATGTGGATGGCCGGGTACTCTTAGCACAAAGACCCAAAGGAAAATCGATGGCTGGCCTTTGGGAGTTTCCAGGTGGCAAAGTGGAATTAGGTGAAACACCGGAAGCGGCTTTAGTGCGTGAACTTGAAGAAGAATTAGGCATTAATACGTGGAAATCATGCCTCGCGCCTTTATCCTTTGCGAGCCACAGCTATGATAACTTTCATCTACTTATGCCCTTATTTGCTTGTCGAAAATGGGAGGGCACACCGCAATCTCGAGAAAATCAGGCCTTAAATTGGGTGCGCGCCAATGATTTAAAATCATATCCAATGCCCGCAGCAGACATCCCACTCATCCCAATTTTGCGTGATTGGCTTTGAAATAAAAGCCATAAGCTTCTATTTTCTAAAAGATGAAAAATTACTGTTTTATTGCTAAAGATAAAAAGGGACAATTAATACTATCCCTTTTTATAATCTAAAAATTGTAACTTAAGTCAGTGAACGCGCCACTTCTTCACGCTCAAAAATTTCGATGACGTCTTTTTCTCTAATATCATCATAATTTTCAAAGGCCATACCACATTCCTGGCCTGATTGAACTTCTGCCACTTCATCTTTAAAGCGTTTTAATGTCTTCAAGGTACCCTCATGAATAACAACATTATCACGCAGCAAGCGCACGCCCGCTGAGCGGCGTGCCACACCTTCAGTAACCAGACACCCGGCAACTTTTCCAACATGTGAAACTTTAAAGACCTCTTTAATTTCGGCATAGCCAATAAAGGTTTCGCGTATTTCTGCACTCAACAAACCCGAGGCCGCCGCTTTCACGTCATCAACAAGATCATAGATAACTGAATAGTATCGTATTTCGACACCTTTTTGGTTGGCCGTGTTCCGAGCAGATGTATTTGCGCGAACATTAAAGCCCATAACAGGGGCACCAGATGCTTCGGCCAGACCAATGTCCGTTTCAGTAATCGCACCAACACCGGAGTGAAGTACACGCACGCGTACCTCATCATTGCCAATCTTTTCCATCGCCTGAACAATTGCTTCAGCAGAACCTTGGACATCTGTTTTAACCAGTATTGGTAATTCGCTTACATCCTCATCCGCTTTGGCAGTCGCCATCAATTGCTCGAGAGTTGTCGCTGCACCAGCCGCCGCTCGTTTATCTTTGGCGGCGTTTGCACGGTATTCTGCAATTTCACGCGCCTGTGCTTCTGTCTCGGTGACATTAAGAACATCGCCAGCTTCAGGTGTGCCGTTTAAACCAAGAACCTCAACAGGAACTGAAGGTCCAGCCTCCTTAACCCGTTCGCCCTTATCATTTATCAGTGCGCGTACTTTACCGTACTGTTCACCTACAACAAAAATATCACCCTGTCGTAGTGTGCCGTTTTGAATCAAAACTGTAGCTACTGGGCCGCGGCCTACATCAAGTTGCGCCTCAATTACAGCACCCTGTGCGGCACGATCTGGGTTTGCTTTGAGTTCTAGAAGCTCTGACTGCAATGCAATTGACTCTAACAGTGAATCCAGACCCAGACCGGTAGTCGCCGAGACCTCAACATCCTGTACCTCACCAGACATCTTTTCTACAATGACCTCATGCTGCAATAAATCTGTACGCACTTTATCGGGATTTGCTTCAGGTTTATCCATTTTGTTAATCGCAACGATCATTGGAACCTTAGCTGCTTTAGCGTGATTAATCGCTTCAATGGTTTGCGGCATAACTGCGTCATCCGCAGCCACAACTAAAACCACAATATCAGTGACCTGAGCACCGCGCGATCTCATTGAAGTAAAGGCTGCGTGACCCGGTGTATCAAGGAACGACAGTTTCGCACCACCATCAGTTTTCACCTGATACGCACCAATGTGCTGAGTAATACCACCAGCTTCACCCGAAACCACTTTTGCGTCGCGGATGGCGTCAAGTAGAGATGTTTTACCATGATCAACGTGGCCCATGATTGTAATGACCGGTGGACGTGGCACCAAATCGCCTTCATCATCAATGATCTCGTTAATGACATCTTCGACATCGGCATCTGACACACGCTGAACCTTGTGACCAAACTCTCCAATAATTAATTCTGCAGTATCCGCGTCAATTGTTTCATTTTGTGTAAGCATCAAGCCCATTTGCATAAGTGACTTAACAACGTCACCCACACGCTCTGACATCCGGTTGGCAAGCTCTGAAACGATTATTGCCTCAGGCAAATTAACGGTTCTAACGACCTTCTCACGCTCAATAGAACCTCCCATGGCTTTTTGACGCGCACGCTCCTGCTTACGCTTCATTGACGCCATAGAGCGGTGACGTCCAGCACCACCCCCTGTTGCTTCAGAAAGAGTCAGTTTACCCGCACGGCGACTATCATCACTACGATTTTTCGGCCGTTGCGTTTGCTCCCGCTCATTTTTACGCGGTGCTGCTGAAGGGGCCTGAGTTTGTTGTCGAGGCGCTGGCTTTGTGATTGTAACTTCTGCAGCTGCTTGTGCCGCAGCAGTTTGTTCAGCAAGTTTACGCGCTTCTTCTTCTTCTTTGATACGAACCGTTTCAAGGCGTTCTTGTTCTGCGCGTTCCTTGACCTCTATTTCTGCCCGACGCCGCTCTCTGTCCTCTTCACGGATTTTTTCCTCCGCTGCACGCTTTACCGATTCTTCAGCTTCGCGTGACTTGGCAGCCTGAACAGCCTTAAGGCGCCGATCCATTTCTGCATCAGAGATACCGGCAGGGCGGCGACTTGGATCTCCACCAGATGCTTTACCAGTTCCAGTGGCCTTAGGAGCCCCTGCCTTGGGTACAACAACCCGTTTGCGTTTCGTTTCGACAACAACATTCTTAGTCCGCCCGTGGCTAAAACTTTGTTTTACGTTGCCTGGCCGCGCACCACCGCGCAGACCTAATGTTTTTTTACCGTCTGTATCGCTCATAAAGCTCGTCTATCCTTCCAAGCGACCGCTGCCGCCTTCATTTTCGCGCACACCGCGTAAACGGTTGGCTTCCTCTACAACACGTTGCGTGAGTCCGCCAGAGGCTAGAGCACCGTGTATCACAGTTTGACGACCAAACGCCAAGCCCAACTCATCAGATGTTAAAAATCCGATGTAACTTCCGTAATGCGGAGTACTAAGCTTAGACTTGCCACGCCCCGATCCATCCACCGCTTGAACAAGGACTTGAGCTTCTTCCATTTGAAGCCAGCCCTTAACTTTTTCATAACCAGCCACAGCTTTGCCAGATTTTCTTGATAAGGCAATCAAATCAACCACGCGCCGGGCTAATTGCCGTTCCACTTCGTTAACCAAATCGTTTGATACCGTCACGGGTTTCTTTGCCGCACGTCCAAACAGTTTTTTTTCTACCGCTGTTTCAAGTGCAGAGCGAAGCGCCAACACATAAATCCCTCGTCCCGGAAGTTTACCGGCTATATCGGGGACAATTTGGTCATCAGGACCCACAACAAAACGAATCAAAATATCTTTTAGATGCAACTCATTTGTCGCAATACATTTGCGTTTAGGTCCATCTGACCGATCTTTAATGGAGCCACCGCGTCCCATGAGTTTGCCTCAAGGCCTGAGAATCAGACCTCAGACCCCTCAGTAGTGCTCACGTCTAGTTCCTCTTCTTCATTATTGGCTTCCAATTCTGCTGGATCCACCCAGCCTAAAAGAACACGTGCTGTCATTACCAAGTGCTGAGCTTCTTCCAATGAAACGTCAAATGGTTCTAGCACTCCGTCATCTTTGTGGCGTTCACCGTCAACTGTTGTCCACCCGCCAGCAAGTTCCCAATCAGCGCAAGTCGCAAAATCTTCCAACGTTTTAACGTCATCTTTTGCCAATGCTTCAATCATTTGAGGCGTCAAACCGTCAAACTCAATAAGACTATCTTCCGAACCAAGAGCACGCGCATTCGCCAAAGCAGTTTTTGCGGCAGCTTCCAAAACATCACGGGCGCGGGCCTGCAGTTCTTCCGCCGTGCCTTCATCAACTCCATCGATAACCAAAAGCTCATCACGCTCTACGTAAGCGACCTCTTCAAGATTTGTGAAACCTTCAGACACCAATAGCTGCGCAAAAAATTCATCCAGATCCAAGTTATCCATGAACAATTTGGTGCGAACTTCAAATTCAGCCTGACGTCGAGCTGATTCATCAGCTTCTGTCATAATATCTATATCCAGAGCAGTCAGCTGACTGGCAAGGCGCACATTTTGTCCACGACGGCCAATTGCAAGGCTGAGCTGTTCTTCTGGTACAACAACTTCAATCTTTCCTGCTTCTTCGTCCAGAACAACTTTAGAGACTTCTGCAGGCTGTAATGCGTTCACAAGGAAGGTAGGCTGATCCTCATTCCATGGAATGATGTCAATCTTTTCACCCTGAAGTTCATTAACCACAGCTTGAACTCGACTACCCCGCATACCAACACATGCGCCGACGGGATCAATAGAACTATCATAGGAGATTACAGCAATTTTAGCACGAGAGCCCGGATCACGGGCAACGGCTTTAATTTCGATGATGCCCTCATAAACTTCAGGCACTTCCATTTTAAATAGCTCAGCCATAAATTCCGGAGCCGTTCGGCTCAGGAAAATCTGAGGGCCACGCTGTTCACGACGAACGTCCTTAATATAACACCGAATGCGGTCATTAGGGCGATAGGATTCCCGACCAATTTTCTCATTACGACGTAAAATTGCTTCGCCTGCGCCCACATCTACAATAACATTGCCATACTCCTCGCGCTTAACTAGTGCGTTGATAATGGTGCCTGCGCGGTCTTTAAATTCTTCATATTGACGGTCACGTTCGGCTTCTCTTACTTTTTGTAAAATAACCTGTTTGGCAGATTGTGCCGCGATACGGCCCATTTCGACGGGCGGAACTTCTTCAACAAAAGTATCACCAATAGCAGGCTCTTCCATATACTGTTTAGCCTGCTCAACGGTAAATTCAGCTTGGTAGTTTTCAAGCTCTTCTTCATCAACAACTGTGCGCACGCGTGTAAACGTTGCTTTACCAGTTTTACGGTCAATGGCCACACGGATATCCATCTCAGCGCCGTAACGGGACTTTGCCGCCCGTGCGAGAGATTCTTCCATCGCCTCAATAACCAAACCCGGGTCAATCATCTTTTCACGAGCAACCGCCTCAGCAGTTTGTAAAAGCTCAAGCTGGTTTGCAGATGTAATAGCCATCAGCTGTTCTCCTTAGACTCTTCGGTCTCATTTATTACTGCGCTTTCAGACGCATCTTCAGATATTTCATCAAAATCAGATTCTTTGAGTACACCAACTACTTTGCGTTGGCGTAACATTTCCTTAATCAAGTCGTCCGTCAAAACCAATTTAGCATCACTCAGCCAGTCAAACTTTAGTCCAACTGTACCCTCGGTTAAATTAATTAACACCTCATCACCCTCAGTACCTGCCAGCATGCCCTTGAAACGGCGACGACCATCGATCAGTTCATCTGTTTCAAGCTTCGCCTCATAACCCTCGAAGTTGTCAAAATCTTTAATACGGGTCAAAGGGCGGTCAATACCAGGACTAGAAACTTCAAGTGTATAAGAATCTAAAATCAAATCTTCCACATCCAAAATAGCGCTGACAGCCGTCGATATCAAAGCGCAATCATCAACCTCAATACCACCCTCCGGTTTGTCAGCCATAATCTGCAGAATGGATTCTTTTCCACTCATTAGCCGGATACGTACGAGTTCATAGCCAAGATCCTCTATCACCGGAGTGATAATCTCGGCCATGCGACGGTCGATAGCGGCTTTGGCAATCAGGTCGTTATTCATAATTCCTACACGTGCTGTTGGCACAAAAAAACGGGCTCACGGCCCGTTTATTTTTCCGGTGGTACGTTGGTTTGGAACCCAACGAGCCGATTTTCAGAATCGTATACTCATGTCCACCTAGAACCGCAACCCCTCAGGCAATCCACCACCGTTCTGCCATGCGCAGGTTATCTAATGGCCATGCTTTTCCAACGTTTGAAGGTAATGAGACAGCTTGGCTCAAAATAAACGTCACTGTCTGCCCATCTGGTAAGGGTAAATAATCGCAATAATCTGTATAACCATCTAGTTGACTAATATCAGCCACATCGACCATTCCATCTCTTAGAGCTTCAGCACGAATACTACTGTCGCTAAACTGAACAAACTCAACACTATCAAACCATCCTGCACGCAGTGCTTTCCAGTGATCTGCAACCCGCACTCCAATGAAGTGCCTTCCTGCCTCAAGTTTCTTAACTTGATACATGCCTGTTCCGATACCATCATCAGTGCGCAGCTCAAAACCTGGATGTGCAAGCAGATACGGTAAATTGGGGTTAGGCGCATCAAGTGTAATTTGTAAAGTATGGGAGCCTAATTTTTTCAGAGCAAACGGTAGACGCACTTGGGATGTATCAAATCGTGTACCATCATGGAAAAAAACATCTTTACGCAAATTAAATCGCCAGACACGCGCATCATTTTCAGACGCCCATGCAGTTGCCAATTCACCACGAACAGTTCCATCTGCACCAATTTCGGTCAGGTTTTCATATAACGTAGCGTTGGTCGCCTGGTCAAAAAGAGCCCTAGATAAAGCCGCTCGTAACCGGCCTCCACGCTTTGGTGAAGCCGACACACCTGTTGCTGCCAGAAGCGCAGCAGCTGCACCGGACGCAAACAGAGCGCGACGATCTAAACGGGTCATTTACCTGCAATCCTATCCATACTACGGACCAGTTCAGCCGAAATTCCAGGCTCAGACAAGGCATGACCTGCGTTTCGGACCATTTTAAGTTCACCCGCCGGCCAGGCTTTAGCCAATGCATACGCTGAGTAAGGTGGGCATATCATGTCATAACGGCCCTGCACTATTACTCCTGGAATATGCTTAATACGTTCAGTCCGTGCCAAAATTTGACCGTCAAATTGTAAAAATCCAAAATTCGTAAAATAGTGGTTTTCAAGGCGTGCAAAAGCCCGAGCATATTCGCCAGACGGTTCGCCACCAGTGCCCGTAGAATAAATTGAAGCAAGTGCATTTTCCCATGAAGACCAAGAACGCGCGAATCGGGTCTCAAGCGCCAAATCTCCAGAAAATAAACGTCGGTGATAGGCAGCTATTAAATCGTCACGCTCATCTTTAGGGATTAGTCCTTCAAAACGTTCCCAAACCTCTGGCCAGAATTTCCCAGCTCCACCCCCATAAAACCAATCAAGTTCAGACTGCATCATTAAAAAAACGCCACGCAAAACTAACTGGATCACACTCGATGGATGTTCTTCAGCATAGATAAGTGCAAGAGTAGCTCCCCAGCTCCCACCAAAGACAATCCATGCATCTATATCTAGTGAATTGCGAATCAGTTCTATATCTTCAACTAAATGCCATGTTGTGTTGTTCGTTACTGAGGCATGCGGTCGTGAGCGGCCACAGCCACGCTGATCAAACAGAATAATTCGATAATACTCAGGATCAAAATAGCGACGCATCGCGGGACTACATCCACCGCCTGGGCCACCATGTAACACTACAACAGGCACACCTTCAGGGCTACCGCACTGCTCAACATAAATACGATGACCTTGGCCCACGTCCAAAATCTGCTGATCATAGGGGTCGATTGGCGGATAAAGATATTGTACCGCGCGCTTTTGATCACTGTGTTTGTCCATTATTTACCTACATAAGGTTTAAAAGCACTTGAGCATACGGAGAAAAAAATGCAACCGCATCAAACAACCGTCGACCTAGCTGAAATTGCAAAATTCCAGGCAATGGCAGCAGAATGGTGGGATCCAAACGGAAAATTTAAGCCTTTACACATGCTGAACCCGTGCCGCCTAGACTATATAACAAGCCAAATCTCTGCTGAATTTAATCGGGATTTGAAAACACATTTACCATTTGCAGACTTGCGAATTCTCGATATTGGCTGCGGTGGTGGGTTACTAGCTGAGCCAATGGCCCGCCTTGGTGCTGACGTTGTTGGTGCTGATGCTGCAGAACGGAACATCCCTGTTGCAAAAGTACATGCAGAGCAATCAGGCTTAACAATTGATTACCGGTATACGACGGCAGAAGATATGGCAGCTACAGGTGAAAAATTTGATGCAGTTTTAAATATGGAAGTCGTTGAACATGTAGCCGATCCTCTTGCATATCTTACAGCTTGCAAGAATCTTTTAAAACCAGGTGGTCTACACATATGCTCAACGATTAATCGTAATACCAAATCTTTTATGATGGCTATTGTTGGAGCGGAGCACATAATGCGTTGGCTACCAAAAGGAACTCATGATTGGTCAAAATTCATTACACCAGATGAATTGTTTGACCTTATGGGACGCGCCGGACTGAACCCTGTAGACAAACGGGGCTTTGTATTTAACCCACTCACCTGGGACTGGAAACTGTCCGACAGGGATATGAGTGTGAATTACGTTACTACCAGCCTTAATCCGGCTTAGTCTTGAGACTTAACTGCATCCTTAATTGGCGTAAAATGGGGAGTGTTGCGCGGACACTCTCTTCTCCTAATTGTTCAATGACATCTGATACCAGTGGAGCAAAAGAATTAAGTGCTTGCTCTCGAGCACGTTGTCCTGCTGGACTAATAGCTACCATTTTTCGACGAGCATCATCCCAATCAGGCCGAATATGAACATACCCCGCCCATTCCAATCGCG
Organism: uncultured Tateyamaria sp.; assembly: GCA_905480645.1. Taxonomy (GTDB): domain Bacteria; phylum Pseudomonadota; class Alphaproteobacteria; order Rhodobacterales; family Rhodobacteraceae; genus Tateyamaria. The sequence goes on along the minus strand of CAJQRC010000009.1, from coordinate 57,399 downwards.
CGAGAGTATTAGTCATTGCACCACGAGTTAAATTAAAGGTCTCAGCCAGTTGCGCCGGGCTCCTTTCGCCATTGTGCCAAGTTAAATGATTTAAAACTGAAAAATGAGAAATTTCCATACCCTTAGGTAAGACTCGGCTAAGCCGGCTACGAACCATTTGGTCTGCTGCCAGAATTTCACTAAACAATGAAATTGCGAGTGTGTTATTATTTGTACTCATCTTCCTTAAGGGCCTTCAAAATCTCGTGCATTTTCCCGCGAAGGAACACGGCGCCGGGCCTCAGCCACCTTATCCAAGTCCAAATCAAACAGATAAGCACCTGGTTCAATCCCTGCATCAAGGATAACCTCACCCCAAGGACTGATAACAAGACTGTGGCCATAAGTTGATCTTTTCTTTTCAGAAACACCTTGATGAGTACCTGTTTGAGCCGGAGCCAATACCCAAGCTCCTGCCTCTATCGCGCGAGCACGCAACAAACTATGCCAGTGAGCTGCGCCTGTTTCCGGTGAAAATGCAGCTGGAAATGTTAAAATTTGAGCGCCCGCATTGACCAGTGCATCTGCCAATCTAGGAAAACGCATATCATAACATATAGCCATTCCAATTGACGCAAAGTTGGTTTTAGCCAAGACTGCCTTACTGCCCGGCCGATACCCTTCCGACTCAAACCATGTCTCTGTCTCTGAAATAGCTACATCAAACATGTGGATTTTATCATACCGAGCAAGGATTTCGCCATCTGGATCAATTAAGAATGACCGATTAGCGAAACGTCCATCCGGATCATGTGTTTTTAGCGCAAGCGAACCGATCAAAAGGTGAATTTTCAACTCGGACGCGATCTGACACAGTCCTATCAATGAAGGGTCATTCTCTTCATGGCACAGAACTTTGTTTTGTTGAGCCCGACTTGTACTGAGACAGTTTGTTACTTCAGGCGTCAGTACAAACTCAGCACCCATATCCACAGCATCCCGCACGAATGTAAGTGTTGTCGGCAAATTTATAACCGGATCATCAGATACGCTGAGCTGTAGTATCGCTGCCTTCATCATGCAGCTAACAAGCTATTAAGTTCGCCGGCATGCTCTAAAGCAAATAGGTCGTCACAACCTCCAACATGTTTCTCGCCTATAAAAATCTGTGGGACTGTCTGGCGACCATTCGCACGCAAAACCATTTCTGCCTTGCGGCTTGGATCTTGTAGCACGTCAACCTCAGAAAATGAGATGCCCTTTTGTTTAAGCAAGCGTTTAGCCGCATGACAAAAACCGCACAGGGGTGATGTATAAACCTCTACCGAAGTCATAATGCGAATCCTTTTGGTTTTTATTCTTTGCAAAATATTAAAGTGTCTCAAACCACTCTTCGTGATGAAGTTAGCACACTTCATACACCACACGACAGGTTTCAAACGCGACTGATTGTCCAAACAACAAAAAAATAAAACAACATATTGATCTAAGGACATCATCAGGCGTATTTTAATGCCTTCTCATTTAAAAAATTCCCAACCGGAATCATAATTTAAGGATCAGCGCAGTCAGCGTATGAACTCAATTACGATCACTTAAAAAGGTCTATTTGTAATGCCTGAACGTAAATTATACACATCCCCAATGAGCCAATTTAATACAATTACCGATATTCAAGCTTTAAAACGAAATCGCGAAAGAGCTAGATCGGATAGCCTATTCTTACAACACGCAGCAAAAGAAGAAACTCTCGAACGCGCGCAGTCAGTTAACAAACTTTTTAAATCAACTGCAATTGTGGCTGCCTTTCCAAAAATTTGGGCAGATTGTGAAGACAGTACCATTGTAATTGACGAAAAAGAGGCTCTGCCCTTACCAGTGGGAAAGTATGATTTGGTAATTCACAGCCTCGGATTGCACTGGTCAAATGATACAGTCGGCCAATTGATTCAGTGCCGACGCGCATTAGAACCGGATGGTCTACTATTGGCAGTGACATTGGGCGGGCAAACTCTACATGAGCTTCGCTCTTGTCTCGCACAGGCAGAAAGTACTTTAACAGGAGGGCTATCACCACGAGTTATACCCATGGCAGAAGTACGAGACCTCGGTGGATTGTTGCAACGCGCAGGTTTGGCTTTACCCGTTGCGGATACTGTTCCAATTAAAGCTATATATAAAGATATGTGGCACCTTATGCGGGACCTACGCGGCATGGGTGAAACAAATGTAATGAATGCACGCTTGCGGAATATTACGCGAAGTACCGTAATTAATTTGGCTGCAAAACTATACATGGAAAATTATCCAGCCAAGCAAGGCGGTATTACTGCAACTTTCGAATTAGTTGTGCTGACAGGCTGGGCTCCCTCGGAAAATCAGCAAAAACCACTGCGACCCGGATCTGCTTTATCAAGGCTTTCTGACGCTTTGGGAACAAATGAAAAGTCGCTGTCTGATTGACCTGAGACCAAAACCGTTTATCTGACGCCTATAGTGAAAAAAGAAACGGCTCAAAATGCTAGATATTGGACAAACGGCGACACGCACGGAAAACGCACCCGAGGATCACCCGATAATACCAACTGCGCGCGTTGGTATTCTTTTGTCAAATCTTGGTACGCCAGATAATTATGATTATTGGTCAATGCGTAGATATTTAAATGAGTTTCTGTCAGACAGGCGCGTCATCGACTACAGCCCGTGGATTTGGCAACCACTATTGCAATTAATAATTCTTACAAAACGCCCATTTTCATCTGGTGCAGCATATAAATCCATTTGGAATCATGATGATGGCGAAAGCCCGTTAATGACAATCACAAAGGCGCAAACAGCCAAAATCAAAATTGCCATGAAAGAACGCTATGGCGATCAAGTAATGGTGGATTTTTGTATGCGCTATGGAAACCCTTCAACCAAATCCAAAGTTAGGGCAATGGCTGAAGCAGGCTGCCAAAAAATTCTTTTTTTCCCGCTTTATCCACATTACGCTGGCGCAACATCAGCGACAGCGAATGATGAATTCTTTCGGGCCCTGATGCTGGAGAAATGGCAACCGACTACAAGAACGGTCGAACCATATTATAGCCACCCCACATACATAGAGGCATTAGCCCAGTCGATTGAAACCGCGTACGCTAAGATCGAAGTTCGCCCCGACATCCTTGTTTGCAGTTATCACGGGGTGCCCATACGTTACTTGATGGAAGGTGACCCATACCACTGTCAGTGTCAGAAAACGACAAGGCTTTTAAAAGAGCGCTTAGGGTGGAAAGATACGGAAATTAAAACTACGTTCCAGTCTAAGTTTGGACCTGAAGAATGGCTTCAACCGTACACAGTTGAAGAAGTTGCACGACTGGCAGAACAAGGAAAAAAGAACATAGCTGTATGCGCGCCTGCTTTTTCTGCTGATTGCATCGAAACACTGGAAGAAATTAACGAAGAAATCAAAGAAAGCTTTGAGGAAGCAGGTGGGCAGAGTTTTACATACATCCCCTGTTTAAACTCTGATCCCGCTCATATTGACGCTCTTAGTGCGGTGATAGAAGAAAACGTCAAAGGGTGGCTTGACTGAATAGCAACCCTAATAGAGGTTTAAAGCAAGATTTTTGCTATATCAATTATGTCCGCTACACCATCTGCATTGATAAACAGTTCTAAAAAAAATTAAAAAATTTTTAATTGACCAATTAATCTTAAATTAGAAGAACCTGCGTTCCGACTTTGGTAAGATTGAACAAATCAGCTATATGCTCATTATATAGGCCAATACAGCCATTTGATGATCTACGTCCAATCTTACGCGTGTCATGAGTACCATGAATTCGGTAATATTTCCAGCCTAGATATAAAGCATGTGACCCCAATGGATTGTCTGATCCAGGCCCGATGTAACTTGGCCACTCAGGATTGCGCTTAAGCATATTAGGCGTTGGGCTCCAACTTGGTCCTTCAACTTTTTGAGTCACACTTGTCCGACCACGACGGGTCATTGCATCTGTCAAAGGAACGCTTGAAGGATAGAGTTTGTACACGGACTGGTCTTCGCTCCAATAATGTACACAACGGCTTTCTGTATCGACAAGGATTGCACCGTTTTTAAGATCACTAAAGTAAGGCTCCCACGACGCGCCACGAAAGCCCGACATGTTACGTTCCACTATTTCAGAATAATCACGAGACGCCTGACCAGCTGGGACGTCCTGTGCAATCGCTGGTGTGCAAAGCATTGCAACCGCTCCACCTACAAACTCACGACGGCTTGGCTTCAATGTTGTTTTCTTGAACATCTTATGTTTCTCCCAGATAATTCCAGTTCTTGATTGATTTATATTGCCAGAAAGCATCAGTCACAAATCAAAGAGACGTTATCAAACGTCCACATGCGGTGTTCGTTTGTAAAATCTTAAACAACGCGCTATCGAAAGACAAACAATAGATACAGCGAATCCAATAACATGCGTATAAGTCATTTTATTTTTGTCACAATTTTAGCACTTACTGGCTGCACTTCATCAAATGCACCCATTAGCTTTCCTGGAGTTTCCTCAAACAAAGTTTACCGGATACGCGCTGGAAATACTGAAAAAATACAGCTTCGCATGCTAGACGCAGTTAATTCTTTTCGTATGAATGAAGGTATAGCACCACTTAATCTAAACCCACAATTAAGTGCCGCAGCAGCGAGCCATTCTCGTGACATGTCGGATCAAAATCGGCCATGGCACTTTGGTTCTGATGGTTCTTCTCCTATAGTTCGTATTGCCCGTGCTGGTTACTTCGGAACACTTTCAGGAGAATTAATTTCGGAATCTTATGAAACTGAATTAGAAACGCTTGATGCATGGATGTCCCAGATAGACACCCGTCGCATAGTTCTGACATCAAATGCCCAAGATTTAGGGTTTTCTTGGTACCAAGAAAGAAAGGGTAGAATTTGGTGGACGATGATCCTAGGTGACCCCACAGTTATGCCGCGCATTCCAAGTGCTAACCCAACAGCAACTCGGCTTGTTCCGCCTGAAGTGGATAATCCTTTAGAAGAAGAAATTCTTATTGAGGTCGATATAATTAATCCTTAAGGATTAATTTTAATTGGTGTCCCAGTTCTAACCATCGCGTACACTTCTTCAATTTCACTATCTTTCATTGCGATACATCCCCAAGTCCAATCATCAGTCTTGCTCTTGGTTGTACGGGATTCACCATGGATAAATATATTACCACCAGGGCTTTTACCTGCCGCTCTTGCTTCCGCCAAATCACGAGAATTTGGGTAAGAAATACCTAATGATAGATGAAATTTACTGTTTGGGTTACGCCGATTGATCCTGTAATATCCTTCTGGCGTTTTACCATCTCCCTCGTAGCGCTTGTCACCAACTGGTGAAAATCCGAGCTCAATATCATATTTCTTGATAACTCTGTTTCCACTAATCAACAGAATTTCCCGGGCTTTCTTATTCACGATGATATAAGTTACGCTTGGTCCTTTATAAGCTTTAAACTTTGATTTTTTTGAGCATGCGCCGAGAGCTAATGCAGCGGCCGCTCCTATAATAATATTTCTGCGTTTCAATACACACTGCCTCGTATTTTTTATTTTTTTGTATTCAACTAGCACTTAATTTGAAAACAAGTATATAAGTTATCACTCCGATGTATTGAAATAAACGGTTTCATGCAAAAAAAGCACAGTAAGAATATTTTTCAAAAAGTCAGCAATAAACAAAAACGTGAAAAATTCTTTCAATTTGGTGAAGCCTAATCAGATGAAAACCTTGCGTCGCGGGCTTCAGCGTCCAGCAATAATTGTTCTCTGACCTCCGCACGGGTCCGCCAGTCATAGCGCTCATCATCTTGTGGTTTTGAGTAAAAAAGAACACCACTGTTCCGCCAAGGATCAAGGAGTATTCCATCATCTATTGTTCCACCTCGAGGGCTAATTATAACCGAATGATGAATAATACGTAATGGAGCCGGTGGCGAAACGGCCCAGTGCACAGTAAGGGTACGAAAATCTTCTTGCTTTAAACGCTTACTAAGATCTGCAGTATAATGATTACAATAACCACGTTTGCGTAAGCCATGAACAACCAGTTGATTATGTGCCATTGCCGAAGTGGTTACATTATATTCCTTCGCTAGCTGGAGCGAGTATGTATGAGCAATATACGACGCCCTTCTAGCCTCCTCAGCACTGACAGAAGGCCCAAGCTGCTCTATTTCAAAAGCAAGCCGATCTATATTTTTTTCATCATAGTTTGATGTTGCTGTACAGCCAACAATTGCGAAAAAAGAAACTAAAAATAATAAATACGGGAGGGCTTTGATCATATTTTTCTCGATTAGAATTTTATTTTACAAAAATTGATTAAATAAAGACTTACACCAAGGGCAGCAAGAAAAACATTCAAGCTCCGACTTTTATATGTACTGTTACCACCAAATTTATTTGATCAGCCAGAAAAATAACCTTTTATTTTATTTAGGCAGACGGGACTCAATAGCATCAAGGCGCTGAAGAACTTCATCACGATAGCTGTCAGTAGCCGCATTTGACTCTTGAGCATGAGCGTCTTGCATTGAGTTTACGATAAGACCAACTAACAAGTTCACAACTGCAAAAGTAGTAACCATTATGAAAGGTACAAAGAACATCCATGCATAAGGATAAACCTCCATTACAGGTCGGACTATGCCCATTGACCAGGACTCCAAAGTCATAATCTGAAAAAGTGAATATGCGCTAAGGCCAAGATTTCCAAACCAAATTGGAAAAGCGCTTCCAAAAAGACTAGTCGCCATAACAGATCCAATGTAAAAAATTAATGCCATCAATAAAAACACGCTTCCCATTCCCGGAAGCGCCGTTACAAAACCTTCAACCACACGACGAAGGCTTGGTGCTACAGAGATGACACGCAAAATACGTAATATACGTAAAGCTCGGAGAACTGCTAACCCGCCAGATTCAGGTATCAATGCAACACTTACAACTATAAAATCAAAGAAGTTCCATCCATTGCGAAAGAATTTTAATCTGTAAGCTATAAGTTTTAAAATAATTTCAATTACAAAGATTCCCAGGCAAATTTCATCGATTAAAACGATAATAGGACCCATAAAACCCATAGCACGGCTTGAGGTCTCCAAACCCAACACGATTGCGTTCACGATAATAACTATCATGATGGTAACAGTGGCCATTGGACTTTCTAGAAAAGCAGTTAACTTACGACGATTTAACATTAAAAATCCTTTAGACAGGTGCCTAAGCAAGCCGAAATGCACCAACGAGCTCAACGTGAGATGACCACCGGAACTGATCCAGTGGTTGAACCCAGTCCAATATATAACCGGCATCACACAAAACCCTAGCATCACGCGCAAAGGTTTGAGGATTACACGATACATGTGCAATAATTTTAACACGTGATTGCGCTAATTCAGCAATCTGGGCAGCAGCGCCCACACGTGGTGGATCAATCACTACAGCACCAAAGCGCGATAGTTCATCCGGTAGAAGCGGGCGTTTAAAAAGATCACGCACTTCCGAAACTAATCGCTTCAGGCCTGCAGTTTGCCGCCACCCAACATCAAGAGCTTTAACCATATCAGGAACACTTTCGAAAGCGAATACCTCTGCGTTTTCAGACAAAGGCAAAGCAAAAGTCCCACATCCTGCAAATAGATCTGCGATTATTTTTGAATCACCAACTATCTCTCTAACCAGATCAGTCAAGACTTTCTGACCATGTTCAGTTGCCTGCAAAAATGCTCCAGGCGGCGGAGCAACTAGTGCTTTACCCATAGATTGTATTGGTGGATGACGCATTCCAATCAATTCGTCATCCCAAGTGAGCCTCGCCAGTCTATATTTTTCACAAAGTGCTGCTAGTGAAATCCTTAACGGACCGTCTAGCGGCTTTCCTTTAATTACAGCAACGTCCAAACCCTCCATGCTGCTCGTGACTTTTACAGTCAGCGCAATTTTACGGCTCGCACCCACAATGGCCAATGCTTCAGCTACAGGCTGAGCATCAATCAACTCAGGTTTTAAAAGTATACAAAACGGAACAGGTAAAATAGTTTCTGATTTGCGACCATGAAAACCAACCATAGCGGCTTTTTTTGTTCGGCGAGCAGAATAGCTTGCACGTCTACGTGACCGGTCTGGTGATGTTAATATTGGGCGAACATATGTTTTCAATCCCTGTAAATCCAACGCCGTAGTTATAATATTATTTTTAAAATCTTCGATAAATTTATCATTAGCATGCTGTAGTTGGCACCCCCCGCAAGACCTGAAATGTGGACACGGTGCCGAAACGCGTTGATCTGAAGAGACTTCAATCCGAACATCATAAAGATTATCACCTTCAAGCGTTCCGCTTACTGTTTCACCAGGAAGCGTCAATGGCACATACAGCGGCCCTTGCGCTACGCCATCACCCTGTTGACCCAAACGTTCAATTTTTACAGTAGTCATATGATTTGGACTACAAGGACATGCCCCTAAACAAAAGCACTATTCGGCAGCCTCCGTCCTAATAAAACCACCTGACTGCCGCTGCCAGTATTTTGCATAGAGCCCATTTCTTGCAAGTAAGTCCTCGTGGCTGCCTTCTTCAAAAATACGACCAGCATCCATCACGATAATGCGGTCCATTTTGGTTAACGTGGAAAGGCGGTGCGCAATAGCAAGAACAGTTTTACCATCCATCACCCGGTTTAAAGCTGTTTGAATTGATGCCTCAACCTCACTATCAAGAGCACTGGTTGCTTCATCCAAAACTAATATTGGGGCATCCTTGATAATAGCGCGAGCTAAAGCGATACGCTGCCGCTGACCTCCAGATAGTTTTACGCCACGCTCTCCCAAATGAGCGTCATATCCTTTGCGCCCTCGATGATCCTGCATCTCGAGTATAAAATTTTCAGCCTCAGCTTTTCGTGCGGATGCAATTATTTCTTCCTCTGTAGCATCCGGACGACCATAGAGTATATTTTCACGTACTGACCGGTTAAACATAGCTGTTTCTTGTGTCACCACACCAATCGACCGCCGCAAACTGTCTTGAACAGCGAATGCAATATCTTCATCGTCAATTAAAATGCGACCTTTCTCCGGTTCATAAAGACGTAAAAGCAAATTCACCAAGGTTGATTTTCCAGCCCCAGAAGCACCTACAATCCCAATTTTTTCTCCTGGCATAATATGTAAGGAAACAGTATCAAGCCCACCAGTCTTACGCCCATAGCTAAAACCTAATGCGTCAAACTTTATATCGCCACAAACCCGTTTTAAAGGTTCTGCATTAGCAATATCTTCCAAACGCGTTCTTGGTGTAAGAGTACGCATACCATCTTCAACTTCACCAATGTTTGCATAGATAGTCATCAGCGTAAAGCTGACCCACCCTGTCATTTGAGCAATTCTTATAGCAATTGCACCAGATGCAACAATATCTCCAGGTGAGGCTTGATCTACCTGCCAAATCACAATTGTGCCACCCAGCAATAATACTGGTAATAATCCAGCCAAAGTCATCAACGCTAATCGAAAATACGCCGACAAAACGCCAAAACTTATAGCAGTGGAACGAAACACCTCCATTGCATTTAACGCCGCCTGATCTTCATGATCATCATGGGCAAAGAGCTTTACAGTCTTTATATTTGTTATTGTATCAACTACCTGACCGGACACCATCGCTCGCGCCGCTGCCCGTGTGGCAGAGCGTTTTCGAATGCGCGGCAAAAACCATCGAATAAGAGAAAAGTATGCAATCAACCACACCGCAAATCCAGCAGCGACACGCCAATCAATTGTCAAAAGTAAAAGCACAGAGCCCAAAAGTGACGCCAAAGCAAACGCTACAACATTGATAAACTCTGATACAACATCTGTAACAGCTCGCGATGCCTGCATTTGTTTTTGTGCTATACGGCCAGCAAAATCGTCATCAAAAAAAGTGACTGCTTGACCAAGTGTCCAGCGATTAAGGCGTGATAAAACCAGTGGGTTCACATTTGGCATCACAATTATCGAGTTAGACCCAGAGGAGAGACCAAAAAGGACTGGTCTGGCAATTAGAAAAAAAGCTACCGAGCCGAAAATCAAACCAATATTTTCAACTGCAAAAAATCCGTCAGGACCAAGTGTAACAGTCGCATCTATAACGCGACCGAGAATTAGGGCTGTACCTGCCTCAAGAGCACCAGCAGCCGCAGAAAAAAATGCGGCGAGCCATAAAGCAGGCCATGCACCCGACAAACACCATCGCATAAAGGCCCAGAGCGTTTGCGGTGGCGGGCCGTCTGCATGACGAAATGCATCTATCCAATTAGAAATATTCACTCAACGGCACCAGTTGTTAAAAACCCGCCAGATTGCCGGTTCCACAACTCTGCATATAGTCCTTTATTTTGTAAAAGCGCACTGTGAGGACCATCTTCCACAATTTTACCATTATCTAAAACAAGAATACGGTCCATTGCAGCAATAGTGGACAATCGATGCGCGATAGCAATAACCGTTTTACCCTCCATCATCTGATAAAGTGTATCTTGAATGGCATCCTCAACCTCACTGTCGAGAGCACTGGTTGCTTCATCCAATACCAGAATTGGGGCATTTTTCAAAATAACACGTGCAAGCGTAACCCGCTGACGTTGGCCGCCTGACAATTTAATACCACGCTCACCAACCTGAGCATCATATCCAGTGCGCCCCTGTGGATCGACAAGATCTAAAATAAAATCATGTGCCCGTGCCTGTTTAGCTGCCTCAATTATATCTTCTTCATTTGCGTCAGGACGTCCATAAAGAATATTTGCACGAACGGACCTATGCAGAAGCGAACTATCCTGCTGTACCATACCAATATTTAAGCGAAGGCTATCTTGTGTAACGTTTGCTATGTCCTGCCCATCAATTTCAATACGCCCAGAATCAGGATCATAAAAGCGCAACAACAGCTTCACTAACGTTGACTTACCAGCACCTGACCGCCCAATCAAACCTACTTTTTCACCTGATTGAATAAATGAATTTATCGAATTCAATCCACCGCTTTTCCGACCGTAATGGTGAGTGAGTGAATGTAAAGTGAGAGAGCCTTTTTCTAACCGCAAGGGCTTTGCATTCGGTACATCCACCAATTTGATAGGCTGGGCAATTGTTTCCATTCCCTCAGCAACAACACCTAGCTGTCGGAAAAAAGTCGTTAAAGCCCACATGATCCAGCCAGTCATTGCATTCAGACGTAAAGTTAAAGCAGTAGCAGCAGCAACAACACCAACGCTTGCCACTCCTTGCGCCCATAAAACGACAGCCCAACCAACCACACCAACTATAAGAAAACCATTCAAAGCAACGAGTATAACATCCATAATAGTATATAGCCGCATTTCGGCCATAAAAGTATCACGGGTATGATCGATGGCTTCCTTTGCATAATCCAACTCTAAATTATGGTGTGCAAACATTTTAACTGAATGGATATTTGAATATGCATCTACAACACGTCCAGTTACACTTGACCGAGCATCTGATGCGGCATGCGAGGCTGGCCCGACTCTCTTGACCGTCCAAGCAATCAAGAAAGCATAAAGTACAAACCAGATGACCATTGGTAAAAGTAAGCGAGGGTCAGCTAAGCTCAACAACACAGCAGCCCCAATCAGATAAGCTATAGAGAACGAAATTGCATCAAATACTTGAAAGACAACCTCACCGGCGGCTGGCGGTGTCTGCATAATACGGTTGGCTATGCGACCAGCAAAATCATTTTCAAACCAACCAACTGACTGCCGGAGGACGTGTTTATGAGCCCTCCATCGAATTAATGTCCCAAAATTAGGTAAAATTGAATTATTCAATAAAAGCACATTTAACATTTGCAGAAATGGGCGCACAAAAAGAACAAATAATGCAACAAATATAATCTCAGTCCCGTGATCCTCCCAGAGTTTAGTCGGTGATTTCTCCAATAAATCAACAGTTCTTCCTAAATAATATATTAATCCAACCTCAATTGCTGCCACAACAATCGACATAATTGCAGCTAGTACAAAGACACGAATAAAAGGTTGAGAGTACGCAAAAAAGAACTGCCAGAGTGTGGTAGGTGGCGTGTTGTCATCTGCATAATCGGTATAAGGATCGACTAGAGATTCGAAAATCTTAAACATTATAAGAACCGTTTAGCTGAAGTGAAAATACACACTACTATGAGTAGACTTATCCAAACGTTATAAAAAGAACTACCAGGGATTACGTAAACGTGGTGGCAAAAAAACACAGAACGGCCTATGTTATTTATTGGTAGTATTTAGACCAAAAAATCACTGTTTCAACAACTCTTCTTTTGATTTCTTGAGCTCTGTGGCAAGCCAAGTAGACTTTAAGAGTTTTAAGCGTTGCCCTAGTGACGGTCCACTCAAACTGGGCAAATCACTTGCAAAGATAGGAAACGTTGCAAGTGACCCTTCTTCTATAAGATAATTTGCATCTATTGATAGCGATTGGTCCGACATAACGGCGCGTAACATTAGAGTACTTAATCCCTTTCCTGGACCACATAAATATCCAATAGCTTTTGGGCCTAGAGTTGAAACACTGTATTCAGAAATTTCTTTTAATTTTTTATTCTGGGATCGAGACAATCGAAGGTGCTTGTCCAATTCAAAGCCACCAAGAGCAGCTAATCGAGCGATTGGGTCTGGTTGGGCACCCATCATCGTTTCCAAGTGCACAAATGGACCCACAAAGTCAGCCTTAGCGCCTGGTAAAATTCGCTGCAGTACTCCAACTGTTTCCATAACCGCCAAAGACTGCACTGGATCAGGCGCTGACAACAAATTTAACGTCTCGGCACCAACGCGTTCCATAGAAAGTTTTTCCAAACCATCTAAATTCGAAGCAATAGCAGTTAACGATTCTGAATCCCAACCATTACAATCGATATCATCAGCATAATATGCACTAAAACGAAAAAACCGCAGAATTCTCAGATAATCTTCCCGAATCCGCTGATCAGGATCTTGAATAAAGCGCACACGCCGCTCGAGTGCATCTGATAGTCCGCCAAGTGGGTCATGCAACACTCCATGACGGTCAACATAAAGGGCATTCATAGTAAAATCACGACGTGCCGCATCCTCTGCTATGTCTGCTGAAAACTCAACAACCGCACGTCGACCATCAGTAGCAACATCCTTTCGAAAAGTAGTAATTTCAAATGACTTGCCCTGCACAATAAGAGTAACCGTCCCATAATCTATCCCAGTCGGGATGACTCGCATACCTTTAAGCTTGGCTAATTTGATAACCTCTTGCGGTTCAGCACTTGTGGAAACATCAATGTCTGATTGACCAAGTCCCATGACAGCATTGCGCACGCATCCACCAACAAAAAATATTTGGTGCCCAGAACTTTCTAGCAGTTCAAACAATTCCTGCCCTGCCGGATCACAAAGAAAGCCAGTCTGAGGGCTCAGTTCAAATTTATTAGGTCTGTCCATGCCCTAAGTATACGCGCGGTTGCGCCCCAAATGTAATAGGGACCATAAGGCACCACGTAGTAATATCTGCGCTGACCTCGCCACAAACGAGATTCTATCACATAATTACTGGTTTCTAAAACATGTGAAAGTGGAACTCGAAAGGCTTCTGCCACCTCACCAGTATCAACCTGGAATTCGAATTCCTGTTTTACCAGTGCCACAACAGGGGTTACCGTAAATCCGGTAATAGTTTCATGAGAGGCAAAAGTACCAAGCACTTCTGTGTAAACCCTGGGTATACCGATTTCCTCATGCGCCTCGCGCAAGGCAGTATCAATCAAGTCCACATCTGTTTTTTCTTTCTTTCCACCAGGAAATGCGATTTGCCCTGGATGATGTTTTAGCGCAGATGATCTTTTGGTCAAAATTAAATCATACCCATTTTGACCTAAAATAATGGGAGCTAAAACTGCCGCTGGGCGCAATTTCCGATCTTTCGGCAAAACAACATTTTTATTTAAGTCAAAATCAGAAGACTCATTACCAGTTTTTGTAAGGGCCTCACGAGTAGATGATAAAAGTTCATTCACTCGAATTTATCTCTGGTTCAAAGCCAACAGATTTTGGGTCAAGATCATAATGTGCTCCACAAAACTGACAATCTGCCGTAACCCTACCTTCATCTGTAGTCATCGTTGAAATATCTTTAGCTGAATATATCGAAAGACTTTGTCGTACACGGTTCTCCGAACAAGTGCAGCCAAATCGCACTGCCTGTTTATCAAAAATTCGTGGTAATTCTTCATGAAATAAACGGAAGAGTAGATCAATTGGAGAAAGCTGTGGCCCAATCAGTTCAAGGTGCTCGACAGTGTTTAACAATATGTTGATACGGTCCCAGTTTTCAGAGGCGTCACCATCCAATAATTCATCTGCAGACAATAAGTTGCCAGTACCCTCCCCAGATGACGTAAGAGGGGAAGATTTGGGCATATGTTGGAGCATTACGCCACCAGCCCGCCAATGTTCTGCAATTCCAGGTTCTGTTGATTTACCAAAACTCAGTTGAAACCTTGTAGGCAACTGTTCAGATTGTGCGAAATACGCTTCAGCGCAGGCGGATAGAGAGCTACCAGATAATGGCGTAATACCTTGGTAAGGCTTCATACCTCGGCCTTGGTCAATTAAAATTGCAAAATAACCTTCACCGATTTGATCAAATGGTTTTTCATTTGTTAATCGTTCTGCATCGTAAGTTGCATAGCCTCGGATACGGGCCATATCACCTTCCTTTTCTGGGCCATAATAGTCTGTAGCGATCATCCTTACCGCACCTTTAGACTGCACCTGAAGTGACAGCTTCCAACGTAACTTTATAGTTTGGCCGATCATTGCTGTAAGCAACGCCATCTCTGCCACTAAAGCTTCAACCTGCGGTGGATAATTGTGTTGTCTTAAAATTCCATCCAACACACCATCAAGACGTGCCACACGACCACGGATATCAGAACTATCTAGTTGGAAAGGTAAAACAGTGTCATCCCATTTAAATTGTGATCCGTGTGTCATTGGGGTTTCCTTTACAGCCAGTGCTTGGCATATCGCGCAGTTATATAGGTCCACTAACAAAAACTGAAAGAGGTAACGCATGATCCGTCGTTTTGGTGATAGACCGATCACTGGGCAGAAGTACATAATGCGACCCGGCACTTATGCCATTTTACCTCTGGAACACCAATTACTTCTGACCCATCAAGCCAACCCAGAACCAGAAATTCAATTACCCGGTGGTGGGATTGATCCTGGCGAAAACCCATTGCATGCTTTACATCGAGAAGTGTTTGAAGAAACCGGATGGCACATAGCGCGTCCAAGAAAGCTTGGCGCTTATCGCCGTTTTATCTACATGCCAGAATACGATCTGTGGGCTGAAAAATTATGCCATATATATATTGCACGCCCAACCATGCAGGTATCAGAGCCCACTGAGACTGATCATACATGCGTATGGCTCTCACGTGAGGATGCTCTAAAAAAATTACAAAATGATGGCGATAGACTGTTTGTCGATATACATATTGTCAGTAAATTCTGATCCAGACGATATGTTTAAAAAATGATTCCCACGCCTTAAATCACTTTTTCAAATCACAAACTGAGCCAGTGTTTCATCTTCTGTTATATCAGTATAGGTGAAACCAGCATCGTCTAGCTCACTCAGAAGTCGAGCAAAGTTATCTGGATGCGTTGTTTCGATACCAATTAACACTGATCCAAAATTACGGGCTGATTTTTTAAGATATTCAAAACGAGCGATATCATCGTTCGGGCCCAAGATGTTCAAAAAATCTTTAAGGGCACCAGGTCTCTGCGGCATTCGCAGCAAAAAATATTTTTTTACTCCCGAATATCTCTGTGCGCGCTCTTTTACTTCCGGCAAACGCTCAAAATCAAAATTTCCGCCAGATGCAATACACACTACGGTCTTATCCTTAATCAAATGTACTACATCTGAAAGTGCCTCAATTGAAAGAGCACCTGCTGGCTCTAAAACAATACCTTCAACATTCAATAATTCTATAATGGTATTACAAATACGATCTTCGGGAATCGAAAGGATATCTTTTGAATTTACATCCGACAGACAGAAAAATGGTCGCTGCCCGACTTTGGCGACTGCCGCACCATCCACAAAAGTATTTATGGGAGATACATCAACAGGTTTTCCTGCTTTAATTGCCTCCCCTAACGAAGTTGCACCACTGGGTTCAACAAAAGTGTATTCTGTTGTCTTGCCAAAATAACTGCGTGTACCAGCTGACAGTCCGCCTCCACCTACGGGCAAGATAATTCGATCTGGAATCCGTCCCAATTGCTCCTCTATTTCAACAGCAACAGAGGCTTGTCCCACTATGACGTCATCATCATCAAATGGTGATAGGAAATATGCTCCAACGTCTGCACAATAGGTCTGTGCGGATGCCAGAGTGTCATCAAAATAATCACCTGTCAGCTTTATTTCAACACTGGAACCACCAAACATTTTTGTTTTCATAATTTTTTGTTCAGGTGTCGTCACAGGCATGAAAACAACTCCCTGTACTTCAAAATAACGACACATAAAAGCAACGCCCTGCGCGTGGTTTCCAGCGCTTGCACAAACAAAAATAGCACCAGGTTTTGTAACTTTACGCATCGCATTGAAAGCTCCACGTAGTTTGTAGGATCGGACTGGGCTTAAATCTTCTCGCTTTAGCCAAATTTCCGCATCATAGCGATCTGACAGTAAATCATTCCGCAGAAGGGGCGTTGCTGGAAAAACACTGCGCATTGCATGCGTTCCGACACGTGCGTCATCTTGAAAGCTCATACTACCACCTTTTTTACTCATCTCCCGACCTAACGGGACCATCTGTTTCGGTCAATCTTGCCCCTATGTCACAAAAACGGTATCGGCATCTGAATATTTAAAGGAAAATACGAAATGAACGCGCCAAAAAAAGTTGTGCTGGCTTATTCAGGTGGTCTCGATACCTCAATAATTCTAAAATGGCTTCAAACAGAATATGGATGTGAGGTAGTAACCTTTACTGCAGACCTCGGCCAAGGCGAAGAGCTGGAGTCCGCTCGTTTAAAAGCAGAAATGATGGGTGCATCTTCGATATATATCGAAGATCTCCGCGAAGAATTTGTCCGCAATTTTGTATTTCCAATGTTTCGCGCCAACGCCCTTTATGAAGGGCTTTATTTGCTAGGAACCTCCATTGCGCGACCACTAATTTCTAAACGCCTTGTGGAAATTGCAGCAAACGAAGGCGCAGATGCCATAGCGCATGGCGCCACAGGAAAAGGAAACGACCAAGTTCGCTTTGAATTAGCGGCATATGCTCTTAACCCAGATATCAAGGTAATTGCACCCTGGCGTGAATGGGATTTATCAAGTCGAACTAAGCTAATCGACTTTGCAGAAAAAAACCAAATACCGATCGCAAAAGACAAACGAGGTGAGGCGCCGTTCAGCGTTGATGCAAACCTACTACATACATCATCTGAAGGTAAGGTTTTAGAAGACCCGGCCGCAGATGCACCAGATTACGTTTATCAACGTACTGTTTCACCCGAAGATGCACCAGATAAACCAGAATACGTTGAAATCGGTTTCCTGAAGGGTGATGCCGTTACAATTAATAGCGAACCAATGTCACCAGCTACCATTTTAACCAAGTTAAATGAACTTGGTGGAAAACATGGAATTGGCCGTCTTGACTTAGTTGAAGGCCGATTTGTTGGTATGAAATCGCGAGGAATTTACGAAACTCCCGGTGGTACCATATTGCTTGAAGCTCACCGTGGTATTGAGCAAATAACACTGGACCGAGGCGCTGCGCATCTTAAGGATGAATTGATGCCACGCTATGCCGAGCTTATTTATAACGGTTTCTGGTTTTCGCCTGAACGTGAAATGCTGCAAGCACTTATAGATCACAGCCAGTGTCATGTTTCTGGAACCGTCCGTATCAAACTTTATAAAGGTCTCGCTCGTACCGTCGGTCGTTGGTCAGATCACAGCCTTTATTCTGAAGCACATGTAACATTTGAGGACGATGCTGGCGCTTATGATCAAAAAGATGCTGCAGGTTTTATACAGCTCAATGCACTTCGTTTAAAATTAATCGCTGCACGAAATCGTCGTATCAAATAATTCTGTGTGCAGCGAGTGTTTCGTAGTAGGGCATCGCGTCATTTTTGATTTTTTCATAATCCTCAGTCAACTCTGGAAGAATACCCTCTTCTCCCTCAAATCCTTGAGATTGATGAACAGAACCATACCAATGGGCCGCCCATATGCCATCTGCTGAGTGACCCCCTTTAGGCCAACCCAACATCTTTTCGTCCCACTCAACACCAATACGATGACACAGTTTCTGCAACATACCGCTTGGATCGCGGCGGATATCACTCGAATCAATTACAATTGGCGATTCAACCATTTCAAAAATTCTCACTTGTTGAATAAGTCCGATATCCTCAATAATCAAACTTTCGCGTTTTTTTGCATAACTAGCAATAACCCGCGCAGGATGGCGAATTAGAAATACATTAATCACTCTTTTAGTCCAGTACATTGGCCAGCCAGCTGTTATATGATGAGCCATATGTTTTTGATAAAAAAGGGGTTTCAAAACTGGAGAAAATAAGGATTCCACTACTTTAGTCGGCACTGTATCCTGCGAGTTAATAACCTGATTTCGTAATGGATGATTTAGACCGGTTGCAGCTAAATAAGCCGCGTAAAAAGGTTCATCTACAACATAGCAATCATTACGCGCTCCAAAACTATACATCATGGCGGTTGAAAGATTTCGCGGCCCAGACCACATTGCAATTCGACGTGTCATGGGGGTTTTTACGTCGCGAGTTCAATTTCGTAAATGGCAATTCACACAAACGCGACCTCGCAATGCTGTTACTTGAGTAACGGTAAAAATTGTAAGACGATAAGGTAAAAGGAGTTTTTCATGACTTGCGTTCGTATTTATAAAATAGTCTTCATGAGCATTTCAGTCGCCATTGGCCTCATGCTGCAGACTCAATTTTTACGGGCTCAGAGCTTGGAAACTCTAACTGTAGCTGGAGGTTGTTTCTGGTGTGTTGAAGCTGACTTTGAGAAAGTCAACGGCGTCGTTGAAGCCACGCCTGGTTTTACTGGCGGTTCGGTTAAAAATCCAACTTACAAACAAGTTGTAAAAGGAGGAACGGGTCACATTGAGGCTGTACAGATTAAATTCAATCCAAATATTGTTTCATTAGATAAGCTTCTTAACATGTTTTTCAGATCTATAGATCCAACTGATGCAGGTGGTCAGTTTTGTGATCGAGGCCAGTCATATACCACTGCTATTTTTGCTACACCAACACAGGTTAGTACCGCCAACTTAGCAAAAACAGAGGCTCAAAATGAGCTTGGAACAAAAGTTATCACACCAGTTTTATTGGCATCTGATTTCTATCCCGCTGATGCTGGTCATCAAAATTATTATAAACAAAAAAGGATTGTCCTGACGCGCTTTGGCCCAAAAACAAAAGCAAGTGCATATAAAGCATACCGTAAAGCATGCGGTCGAGATGCTCGTGTGAAAGAGTTATGGGGAACTGACGCACCATTTTCAGGCAATTAATTTAACAGTGCGTCCTCTACTTCTTTGAAATCGGGTATTACATCCGCTGTACCCAAACGTGTGACCATTAGAGCTCCTGCCTCCATTGTTAACCGTATCGACTGAAGCATAGGTAGCCCACGATCTAAGCTCGAACTAAAAAGCCTGCAAAAGCATCACCAGAGCGCCTCCAGAATTCGCCATCGATAAAGCAGCCCCAATGACATACTCTGCAATCGTTAAATTTGTGCTACAGAATATTATAATTTGATTTACACCATTTTTTGCAATCAAAGTGTAGGCGTAACCCGCCATTTCATTTGATAACCCTTAATTTGGATCATATCTACGCCATATTCTACTAAACGACTAACCGCCCCAATATATGTCGCACGGGAAGCCACTCGAACAATGGCAACAGACTTATTAGATCCCTTTCCATCCCGACCCTCGACGGTATTCCAAAGCACAGAGCGTTTCATCGTTTACAGGAAAGTGGAAAACACAATATGCATTATCAATATTGATTTATCCTAAATTCCAAACCGCCATTAGCCCACCTTACAGGCCGCTAACATAGCCATATTCAAAATATCATTAGCTGTTGAGTTTGATGAGCAAATCTGGATTGATCCACCAACGCCCGCAAGGATTGGACCTATTACAGTCGCGCCTCCCATTTCCTGCATAAGCTTTACAGATATGCTGGCTGAATGACGTGCAGGGACGACTAAAATATTGGCGGGTCCTGTAAGACGAGAAAACGGATAGGCTTGTTGGGCTTTTGGATTGAGCGCAACATCAACAGTCATCTCTCCCTCATATTCAAAATCAACACCTCGCTTATCAAGTACAACCGCCGCTTGATGCATTTTTTCCGCCCGTTCTGAGACGGGATATCCAAAGGTTGAAAAGCTAACGAATGCAACACGCGGTTCAAGACCCATATTTTTGGCAACAGTCGCTGCTTGATCCGCAATATCCGCAAGATCCTCTTCGTTAGGCCATTCATGCACAAGCGTGTCTGCAACAAATACAATTCGGCCATTATGCAATAAGGCCGTGATACCAGCAGCTTTACTTTCTGCGCTTGCGTCAAAGACATGGTTTATGCGGTCCAGAATATGAGCAGACTTGCGTGTGGCTCCTGTAACCAAACCATCCCCATGTTCATGAGCTAGCATTAACGCTGAAAAAACGTGTCGGTCGCGTGCTGACAAACGATGCACATCTGAACTATCAAAGCCACGCCGCTGTAGCCTTTCATACAAAAACTTTTTATAACTTTCGAGATAAGGTGTATTCGCAGCATTTACTATTTCCAACTCACGCGCCGCATCGCCCAAACCTGCTACTTCCAGTTTAGATTTAATATCGTCAGCGCGACCAACAACAAGCGCTGTTCCAAAACCAGAACGTTGATACATAACTGCTGCACGCAACACACGAGGATCGTCTCCCTCTGCAAAAATCATACGAGCCTGAGCCGCTCGAGCACGTGCATTTATACCAGATAAAATACTTGCAGTTGGGTCCATCCGTGATTTTAAGCTTAATTCATAACTTTCCATATCAATTATAGGCCTACGAGCTACTCCAGTATCCATACCTGCTCGAGCAACAGCCGGTGGAATTCGATAAATCAAGCGTGGATCAAAAGGTGTAGGAATAATGTAATCACGCCCAAAACTTAAATTTTTACCATATGCCAGTGCTACTTCATCAGGCACATCTTCTCTAGCCAATGCAGCCAATGCATGTGCACAAGCTATCTTCATTTCATCATTAATTGCGCGTGCATGGATATCTAAGGCACCACGAAACAAATAGGGGAAACCCAAAACATTATTAACTTGGTTAGGATAATCACTGCGTCCAGTTGCAACAGTTGCATCTTTACGTATTTCTTGAGCTTCCTCTGGTGTGATTTCTGGATCAGGGTTAGCCATTGCAAAAATGACCGGGTTATCAGCCATGTTTTTAACCATTTCTTGTGTTACTGCACCTTTGACTGAAACTCCTAAGAATACGTCCGCACCATGCATTGCCTCTTTGAGACTCCGTAAATCAGTTTTGACGGCATGCGCAGATTTCCACTGGTTCATTCCTTCCGTACGACCTTGATAAATTACGCCCTTTGTATCACATAAAATACAATTACCATACTGTGCACCCATAGTTTTAAGTAACTCAATGCAAGCAATCCCAGCAGCACCCGCACCATTCACAACAATCTTTACATCTTCAATTTTTTTACCTGAGAGATGTAACGCATTGATCAGACCTGCCGCACAAATCACTGCTGTCCCATGCTGATCATCATGAAAGACTGGAATATCCATTTCCTCTTTCAGCCGCTGCTCAATAATGAAACATTCTGGAGCTTTGATGTCCTCGAGGTTAACACCGCCAAACGTTGGACCCATAAGCTTTACGGCTTGGCAAAAAGCATCAGAATCGTCAGTGTCTAATTCAATATCAATTGAATTGACATCAGCAAAACGCTTGAACAAGACGGCTTTACCTTCCATCACTGGTTTGGATCCTAGGGCACCAAGGTTACCAAGACCCAAAACAGCCGTCCCGTTGGAGATTACTGCAACGAGATTTCCTTTATTAGTATAATCATATGCAAGTTCAGGGTTTTTTGCGATCGCTTCACAGGGAACAGCAACACCCGGTGAATATGCAAGACTTAAATCTCTCTGTGTTGTCATAGGCACTGTAGCCATTATTTCAAATTTGCCTGGCGTCGGCTCCATATGAAACACAAGCGCCTCTTCCGACGTAAACTTTGATTTATTCATTCCGCGGGTTTCCTATCTTGCATTCTATTGGTTTAACTCAGTGCAACACTCGTCTCAATCGACTTTGCCTCTTACTCTCTTTCGCGGGTTTGTAAGGTCAAATAACTAACACGGGAGCATTCATGCCAATCACTCCAATGATGGCGCAATATCTAGATATCAAAGCAGCCCATAAAGGCGACCTGTTATTTTATAGAATGGGTGACTTTTATGAAATGTTCTTTGAAGATGCTATAGCTGCGGCAGAAGCTCTTGATATTGCTCTAACAAAACGTGGTAAACATGATGGTAGTGATATCCCAATGTGTGGTGTTCCTTTTCACTCAGCTGAAGGATATTTACTAACACTTATACGTAAAGGATTTCGTGTTGCTATTTGTGAACAAATGGAAAGCCCAAAAGAAGCAAAGAAGCGTGGCCATAAATCTGTAGTTAATCGAGCTGTTGTCCGGTTGGTTACACCCGGAACACTAACGGAAGATTCGCTTCTTGAAGCACGAAGTCATAACTTTCTTGCCGCATTTACTGAAGTACGGAATGGATGTGCTCTGGCTTGGGTTGATATATCCACCGGTGAATTTCGAACAATGGCCATTGATAAGATCATGCTTGGACCTGAGCTGGCCAGATTAGCGCCCTCTGAACTAATCATCCCTGACAGTCTAGAACCAGACCTAAGACCCACTGTTGAAGATTTTGGAATTCCTCTAACTTCGATTGGACGCGCGGCCTTCGACAGTACCGGCGGTAATGAGCGGTTATGTAGATTATTCAAAGTTTCTACTATGGACGGACATGGGACCTTCAATCGAGCCGAAATTGGCGCAATGGGGTCTATAATCGAATATCTCGAAATAACACAGAAAGGGAATCTTCCTCTTTTACGTCCCCCACAACAGGAGACACACACCAAAACGGTTCAGATTGATGCGGCTACACGGCGAAACCTCGAGTTAACATCCGCATTATCTGGCGGACGAAGCGGATCTTTATTGGCTGTATTAGATCAAACAATAACCGCCGCAGGCGCTCGCCTTCTTGAAGCAAGACTTTCATCACCTTCCCGCGTTTTAGAAACGATTTATGAGAGAACAGATGCCATTGAGTATTGTTTCAACAATAATACCTATACAGAAAAAACACGTTTAAGATTGCGCAACGTACCTGATATAAATCGAGCTTTATCAAGATTATCCCTTGATCGAGGTGGCCCAAGAGATCTCGTTGCTATTCGTAACGGATTAATTCAAGCACAGTGCTTGAATGAAGAAGCGCCTTCGAATCTACCAAAATTAATCGAAAACGCTAAATCCAATCTAATTATTCCCGGCTCTCTAATTGAACAATTAGAAACCAGTCTCGTGGAGGAACCCCCACTATTTGTTAGAGATGGTGGATTTATCGCAATAGGAAGAGATGCTGAACTTGATGAGGCTAGACAATTACGAGATGAAGGTAGATCCATAATAGCGCAATATCAAAAAGATTATGCCAAACAAACCGGTATTCAGTCACTTAAGATTAAACATAACAATGTTCTTGGCTATTTCATTGAGGTTACAGCCACACATTCAGAAAAAATGTTTTCAACTGAGTTTAGTGACGTTTTTATCCATCGCCAGACTACCGCTAATCAAACTAGGTTCACAACTGTTGAGCTTTCTAAATTAGAAACAAAAATTTTAACCGCTGGCGGCCGCGCACTAGATATTGAAAAACATCTTTATGAAGAACTAAGGATTCAAGTATCTGAACTTGCAGCAGAAATATCCATAACAGCACGAGCACTGGCAGAAATTGATTTGGCTACATCGCTGGCACAACTGGCCATAACAAACAGTTGGTGCAAACCAAAGCTGGATTCATCACGAACATTTGAAATTTCTGGTGGGCGCCATCCAGTTGTTGAAAGGTCATTACACCAACAAGGTAGCGGCGCATTCATTGCAAACGATTGTGACCTATCTGTTGAGAAAGATACCGCTATTTGGCTTTTAACTGGGCCAAATATGGCTGGCAAATCTACCTTTTTGCGGCAAAATGCATTGATTGCAATCTTAGCTCAGATGGGTAGCTACGTTCCCGCAAAATCAGCACATATTGGATTAGTCAGCCAAATTTTCAGTCGCGTTGGAGCCTCGGACGACTTAGCAAGAGGACGCTCAACATTTATGGTCGAAATGATCGAAACTGCAGCTATTTTAAATCAAGCTGATGATCGAGCTCTCGTTATCCTTGACGAAATCGGCCGTGGTACGGCAACTTATGATGGGTTATCGATTGCATGGGCAACGCTTGAACACTTACACGATGTAAACAGGTCCCGGGCACTTTTTGCCACACATTATCATGAAATGACTGCTCTAGCGGGAAAACTAATTAGTGTTGAAAATGCAACCGTTACGGTCAAGGAATGGGATGGTACGGTTGTTTTCCTCCATGAAGTGAAACGCGGTGCTGCAGATCGATCTTACGGAGTTCAAGTTGCTCAACTAGCAGGCTTACCACCCTCTGTGATAGCGCGTGCGCGCGTCGTACTTGAGGCTCTTGAATCAGGTGAAAGACAGGGGAGTGTTACTGACAAAAAACTTATTGATGACCTCCCACTTTTTTCAGTCAATGCGACTCCTCCACCAGCAAAATACGCGCCACCACCAGCACTTCAAATACTCGAAGAAATCCATCCAGACGAGCTATCACCACGTGAAGCTCTAGATCTTATTTATAAATTAAAAAATGCGACCAAGCTCTGACCACATTTTTTACTGATAACTATCTGTATATTTTAATTGGACGGAGACGAAGACACTCCAACTTGTGCCGGGCGCAACAACCGATCATGTAACATGAATCCTTCAGCGGCAACTTGAATAATATCACCAGCTTTTGTCCCTTCGACGGGTGCTTCAAACATAGCTTGATGATTCTGCGGGTCAAAACGATCACCAACTTCAGGCAAAATAAGTTCTATTCCATGTTTATTAAAAACATTAAGCAATTCACGCATTGTTAGCTCAACGCCTTCAATTAATGGACCTGCTAATTCACGTTGTTCTTCAGATGCTGTCTCAAGAGCGCGTTTCATATTGTCATAAATTGGAAGCATATCGCGGGCCAATTTCGAGCCACCATAATTTTCTGCTTCACGCCGGTCTTTATCTGATCTTTTACGCGCATTTTCCGCATCTGCAAGCGCTCGCATGAAGCGGTCTCTGAACTGATCACGTTCTGCGCGTAGTTCGTCTAATTCAAGGGCTTCATCGTCAATTTCTTCAATATCGCCTGCAAACTCTTCATCTACAGCAACATCAATATCGTCAAGAAAATCATCATTTCTAGGCTCGGCCATTTTTTACCTTTCACTGCGGTCAGTCAGCATTCGCCCAACCAACTGGGCGGTATAATCAACAATTGGAACAATTCGCCCATAATTAAGCCGCGTGGGCCCAATAACGCCAACCGCACCAATAATCTTACGATCAGCGTTCATATAAGGTGAAACTACCAAAGATGAACCCGAAAGTGAAAAAAGTTTGTTCTCAGAGCCAATAAAAATGCGAACTCCATCACCTTCTTCGGTCAAATTGAGGAATTCAGCGATATCACGCTTACGTTCCAAGTCATCAAACAAATTCCGGATTAGGTCCAAGTCCTCTGATTCTACAGAACTATTTAACAAGTTTGCGCGACCGCGAACAATCAGGCGTTCTGGTGTTTCACCTTCACCTTCCCAAGATGCTAAACCACTTTTAACTAAAGCGTGAGAAAGAGAATCTATTTCTTGGCGACGCTCCGCTATCTCGGTTTGGACAATAGAACGAACTTCAGTTAGCGTACGCCCTTCTATAATTGCATTTAGAAAATTAGCAGCTTCACGCATAGAAGATGGAGTTTGACCCGGAGGTGGTTGAAAAAGGCGATTTTCAACATGGCCATCAGCAAACACTAGTACCACAAGTGACTGATCAAGACCCAACGAGACAAACTCAAGATGCTTGATGGGTGCTTCGTATTTTGGAGTTAAAACAAGTGAAGCGCCCTGTGTCACACCAGAAAGTGCAGAACCAACTCGATCCAACAGTCCAGCAACATCCCGTTCGTTTGAACTCAAGGTGGCATCAATTTTTTCTCGGTCAGATTCGTCTGGTATCCCAACTTCTAGCAAACCATCAACAAACATCCGCAAGCCTTGTTGAGTGGGAATTCGACCCGCACTAATATGCGGACTATCCAACAGGCCCATAAGCTCAAGATCTTGCATAACATTGCGAATTGTGGCTGCGCTAACACTTTCACTAAAATCGCGAGTCAGCGTCCGAGAACCCATCGGATCACCAGATGACAGGTATCCTTCAACCACACGACGGAATACTTCCCGTGATCTATCATTCATTTCATCTAATAATTTCTGCGTGTCACTCATCAGGTCTACTAAAAGCCCAAAAATTCAAAGGTCAACTGGGGTTGCAAGATTACCCATACGACCTGTATCCAAACATAACAATAAAAGGATTAGAACATGCGCCCTTCTGGAAGACAATTAAGTGAGATGCGATCAGTTTCAATTGAAACTGACTTCACAAAACATGCTGAAGGATCTGCCCTGATAAAAATTGGCGATACACATGTTTTGTGCACAGCGACAGTTGAGGACCGTGTCCCTCCATTCATCAAAGGGTCTGGTTTAGGTTGGGTCACTGCCGAGTATGGCATGCTACCACGGGCTACCAATACCAGGATGCGTCGTGAAGCTACATCAGGTAAACAAGGTGGCAGAACAGTAGAGATTCAACGTTTAATTGGACGGTCACTACGTGCTGGTGTAGACCGTGTTGCTCTTGGTGAGCGACAGATCACAATAGATTGTGATGTCATACAAGCTGACGGCGGCACACGCTGTGCTTCAATTACTGGAGGCTGGCTAGCCCTACGCTTAGCCGTAAATAAACTTATGAAATCAGGCAACATTCTAAGCGATCCTTTAATTTCACCTGTCGCTGCAATCAGTTGCGGCATTTATGCTGGTCAACCTGTGCTTGATCTTGACTATCCAGAAGATAGTGAGGCTGGCGTAGATGGTAACTTTATTATGTTAGGCAATGGCCAGCAGATTGAAGTCCAAATGAGTGCTGAAGGTTCTACATTCTCACGAGACCAGATGAACCAACTAATTGATTTAGCAGAAAAAGGTGTTGGAGAATTAGTAGCTGCGCAAACAGCAGCTTTGAAATGACACGCCGTTTTACTGGTGACCAAATCCTTATAGCGACGCATAACTCTGGTAAATTGGAAGAGATGGTCCAGCTTTTTGCACCCTTCAATATAAAAGTTGTAGGAGCAGCAGAAATAAATCTTCCAGAACCTGAAGAAACAGAAAACACTTTTGTAGGGAATGCACGAATAAAAGCTCTCGCAGCAGTAAAAGCCTCTGGCATGCCTGCTCTATCTGATGATTCCGGTATCGAAGTTGCTGCACTTAACGGCAATCCAGGCGTTTATACTGCAGATTGGGCGGAGACACCTAACGGAAGAAATTTTTTAATGGCTATGGAGCGTACTCACGTCGAATTAGAAGCAATCAATGCAACACATCCACGCTTAGCGCGTTTTTGTTCAACACTCGTATTAGCGTGGCCAGACGATCATGAAGAAGTTTTCGAAGGTACTGTGGAAGGCACTTTAGTTTGGCCAGTTCGCGGTGCACTCGGTCATGGATATGACCCAATGTTCCAACCAATCGGCCATAATCGCACATTTGCAGAAATGACTCCTGATGAGAAAAACTCTATCAGCCATAGAGCGGACAGTTTCAAAAAATTGATTGCAGGCTGTTTTGGCTGAGGACTGGCAAGCAGGCGGCTTTGGTCTGTACGTACATTGGCCTTTTTGCGCAGCCAAATGCCCTTATTGTGATTTTAACAGCCACGTCACGAAATCTATTGACCATGATAAATGGCGGAAAGAGTTTATAGGCGAAATCAGGAGAGTTGGCCAAGAAACGACTGGCAGAGTTTTACAATCAGTATTTTTTGGCGGTGGAACACCAAGTTTAATGGAGCCACAAACAGTAGGTGATATTTTAGATGTAGTCCATGAAATTTGGCCTATAGCAAATGATATTGAGGTTACGCTTGAAGCTAACCCAACCTCAGTTGAAGCTTCTAAATTTTCAGATTTTCAAATTGCAGGAGTGAACCGAATATCAATGGGTATTCAAGCTTTAAATGATCCTGACTTACGCGCCTTAGGGCGACTACATACTGCGCAAGAAGGTCTTCAAGCATTTGATATTGCTAGAAAAAAATTCAGTCGTGTAAGTTTTGATTTGATGTATGGTCGACAAAATCAATCGCTGGCAGACTGGGAAGCAGAACTCACAAATGCTTTAACGTTAGGACTAGATCACGTATCACTTTATCAACTGACTATTGAAGCTGGGACTGCGTTTGGAGATCGATACCAAGCGGGAAAATTAACAGGTCTTCCCAGCGAAGATTTATCTGCTGATATGTATCAACTGACACAGGACATCTGTGAGGCAAATTATATCAATCGATATGAAGTATCTAACCATGCAACGGATGGAAATGAATCACGCCATAACCTCGTATACTGGAGGTATGGTGACTACATTGGAATTGGACCTGGAGCGCATGGCCGTATTACAATAAATGGCACAAGGCTGGCCGTGGAGCAAAAATTAATACCTTCTGAGTGGCTTTCAAACACTTCTCGAGAAACACGAGAATTACTTACCGGGAAAGAGCAGGCAAGTGAGTTTTTGTTAATGGGCTTGCGCCTCAGAGAGGGTATAAATAAAAACCGATATTCCAATCTATCGGGGTATCCACTCAATCAAAATAGAATTGCAGATTTAATAGATCTTAATTTTATACAAGACAGAAACGGGATAATTTCCACAACAAAGCAAGGATTTAACGTCTTAAATAGTATTTTAAGGACCCTTTTGGAAGTTTAAATACTAAGCTTTCGGCACAAGTCGTCTAATTGATCCAATGAATTATAACGAAGTTTTAATTGTCCCGTCTGTCCGTTTGTATCAAAAGACAATGACACTTTTAAACCTAAAGCAGCCGATAAATCACTTTCAAGTGCGCGTGTATCGGCGTCTTTCTCACTACGCCTTCTCACAATTTCTTTATTTGGCTTTCCTTCGTCTGCACCTAAAGAAAGCTTTCTGACTAAGGCTTCGGTCTGTCTAACAGACAATCCATCTTCTATTATCTTTTTTACGATAATTTCTGGTTTTTCAATTGTTATTAAAGCGCGGGCATGACCTGCGCTTAAATCACCTCTCAATACGTATTCTTGAATAGCTTTAGGTAAGTTTAATAATCGCAGCAAATTTGCAATATAACTACGACTTTTCCCTAGTGCTTCTGCCAACATTTCTTGAGTATGGCCAAAACGTTCCATTAATTGTCTAAAACTAGCGGCTTCCTCAATTGGATTTAAGTCTGCCCGTTGAATGTTCTCTATAATAGCTACTTCAAGAACCTCTGCATCCGTAAAGTTTCTAATAATAACTGGCAATTTGTGAATTTGAGCTTTTTGCGCAGCGCGCCAACGGCGTTCACCAGCCACAATTTCAAAATTATTACCCACTGTGCGTACAATTAACGGCTGCAAAACACCTTTTTCTTTAATTGACGCAACTAGATCATCTAAAGAGTTACTTTCAAAATTTTTACGAGGCTGATTGGGATTCGGACGGATACGTTCAATAGCAACTGTTTGATCTAAAGATTTAATAATTTCATTTGTCTTTGGTTCGTTAACATCCGCCATCAAAGCAGATAAGCCACGTCCCAGCCCACGTTTTTTATCGCTACTCACCATTAGTTAAACTTTCTTGCTCAGTTTTGTTCAATTAATTCAACTGCTAATTCTCGGTATGCGTTAGCGCCTTTTGAAGTTGTATCATAACTCAAAACAGGCATCGCAAAAGATGGCGATTCACTAACGCGAACATTACGCGGTATACAGGTTTTAAACACGAGATCACCTAAATTATTTCGCGCATCTTCTTCAACTTGTAAGGATAAATTGTTGCGAGCATCATACATCGTCAGAACTATACCTGCTATACGCAAATCAGGGTTTCCAATCTGACGGACTTCGCGGATTGTGAGCATCAACTGAGAAAGGCCTTCCAAAGCAAAAAACTCACTTTGAAGTGGAATCAATACAGAGTGTGACGCTATCATGGCATTGATGGTCAGTAAATTTAGAGATGGCGGACAATCAATAAGGATATAGTCAAAGTTAAAATTTTTCATTTTGTGCTGACGTAACGCATCATGAAGTAAAAAGCTGCGTCGCTCATTTGAAATTAAATCAATATCAGCTGAGCTTAAATCTACAGTTGCTGGTATAATAGATATATTGATAAAATTCGTTTTTAAAATAATATCATTTAAGTCAATATTATCAATAAGTAAGTCATATGTAGTAAAGGATCGAGCGTCCATATCGATCCCTAAGCCTGTCGACGCACTTCCTTGTGGATCAAGATCAATCACCAGCACAGAGTATTTTTTTTCCGCTAAAGCTGCTGCCAAATTCACAGTTGTTGTTGTTTTACCAACTCCACCTTTTTGATTTGTAATAGAAATGATTTTTGGCTCAGATAGGCAATTAGTGTCCAACACGACGGATATCCTTTATTCTCAAAATAGCCGCGTCAGGATTAGTCAAGCTAGGCTTCACATCACAAGAAAACTGCCAATTACGACGTGCCTCCTCAAGTTCTTGTTGCCATTTAGCACCCTTCATAAAGAGGCTAGCTCCTCCTGGTGTTAAGTGCATTTCTGCTAACTCAATCAAATTATTCAAATTCGTTAAAGCCCGTGCTGATATAATTTCAGCATTCAGAGGCTCAATACAATCTATTCTTTGCGAAATAACTTTCAGTGGAACTTCTAGCTTAGTACTACATGTCCTCAAGAAAGTTGCTTTTCGTATGTCACTTTCTATTAGAACAATATTTAAGGGCTTTTTTTTACCATCAGCTAAAATTGCAAGGACCACACCTGGCAGCCCACCTCCACTTCCTAAGTCAACCCACCTCCCTTCAATATGTTCAAAAATTTGAGCTGAGTCCCAAATATGACGATCTGCGATATGGTCATATGTAGACCTAGATATAAGATTTATTTTTTTGGTCCATTTTTTCAAAAGCTTTTTATATACGCATAATTTATCCAATGTTTCACGTGAAACATCCTGTAAAAACCAAGTAGGCACTTCTATCACGCTGATTTCTTTTCTAAAAAACGAATACGACCCAGAATAAGGGCCAGTCCAGCCGGCGTCATACCATCGATCCTACTTGCTTGAGAAAGATTAGATGGGCGAACTAACTCCAGCTTACCCATCAGTTCAGCGCTTAATCCAGAAATCTCTGCATAAATAAAATTTCGTGGGATTTTATGCTTTTCATCTCTTTTTAATTTTTCAACATCTTTTTTTTGCCGATCGATATAATTTGAGTAAAGTGCGTCTTTTGACAACTGTTCGGCAATATCCTTTGAAACAACCACTAGTGAGGGATCAAGATTTTTTATATTGTCAAATGTAACGTCTGGAAAGGATAAGAGCTGAAAGGCTGATCTTTTTGTCCCATCCTGATTAATGGAGATCCCAGCATCGGAAATAACCTTTGGTGTATAAAGTGTACCCAGTAGCAGCCTACGCCCGATATTTAGCTGTTCTTTTTTATAATAGTATGATTTTTGCCGTTTTTCCCCTACACATCCAATTTCAACACCCATATCTGTAAGTCGTTGATCTGCATTATCTGCTCTTAACGACAGCCTAAACTCAGCACGCGATGTAAACATGCGGTAAGGCTCTGTTACGCCACGCGTTGTTAAATCATCAATCATTACGCCAATATAGCTATTATCCCGCTGAAATAAGACTGGCTCTTCACCTTTAATTGAACGCGCCGCATTAAGACCGGCAACAAGACCTTGCGCTGCAGCCTCTTCATAGCCGGTTGTGCCGTTGATTTGACCTGCAAAAAATAAACCAGGCACATCGCAAAGACTAAGATCTCCATTTAGAGCTCGAGGATCAACGTAATCATACTCAATTGCATATCCCGGCTGTAGTATCTTTGCTTTCTCCAGTCCCGATATAGATTGTACATATTCAACCTGGACGCTTTGAGGTAATGACGTAGAAATCCCGTTTGGATAAACAGTACGGTCGGTCAATCCTTCAGGTTCTAAGAATATTTGGTGCGAGCTTTTATCTGAGAAACGAATAATTTTATCCTCAATAGAAGGACAATATCTAGGTCCAACTCCTTCAATATGTCCACCGTACATTGCTGATAATTCAAGGTTTTTCCGAATAATATCATGGGTTTGGGGGTTTGTATGAGTAATTCCACAGTTTACTTGGGGAAGCGCTGGTTTGCTCGACATAAAAGAAAATAAAGTAGGGTCTTTGTCTGCAGCTTGAAACTCTAACTGTTCCCACGCGATCGTCTGACTATCTAATCGAGGTGGTGTTCCTGTTTTCAACCGCCCTAAAGGAAGACAAAAGCTATCAATACGTTCAGCTAGCAAAAATGCGGCTTTATCGCCCATACGGCCACCAGAGTAAGAGCTATCTCCTATGTGAACAACGCCCCGGAGAAATGTTCCTGTGGTCAAAATAACAATTTTCGAATAAATTTCAGAACCATCGCAAAGTTTCACACCGGCAACTCTATTACCAACCATTATAAAATCAACGACTTCACCAATTACTACAGTTAAGTTTTGTGTTTTTTCTATTATTTTTTGCATTGTACGTTGATATTCTGTACGATCGGCCTGTGTTCGCGGCCCTTGTACCGCAGGACCTTTCCGTCGATTTAATAACCTAAATTGAATTCCGGATGCATCTGCAACGCGTCCCATTAAACCATCAAGTGCGTCTATTTCCCGAACAAGATGTCCCTTACCCAAACCACCAATAGCGGGATTACATGACATAACACCGATACCTTCACGCTTCATCGTAATAAGAGCAGTCGAAGTGTTCATTCGCGCGGACACATGAGCCGCCTCACATCCCGCATGACCACCACCGATAACAACAACATCAAATTGTTTCACGTGAAACACTCCATCACTTGCCTAGGCAAAAGCTAGAAAAAATCTCATCAAGTAGGTTTTCTACATCTACTCGCCCAATAATTACTTCTAGACACCGAACTGCCGATCGAATCTCTTCAGCAGTAATATCATAATGGTCGGGTCCGAGGCTAATATGCTGTTTCGCAGCTACAAGCTTAATCAAAGACTCTTTTATTGCGGTGTTATGTCTTTCATGAGTTACTAACCCTGCTAATGCGATACGTGATTTTAATTTTTCTGAAATTTCAGCCGTAAGATTTGATAATCCTTCACCAGTTATTCCTGAAACAGACGGTAAATCATCGTTTCTTAAATCTGCTTTTGGTGCCAAAATAATATCATCTGATAAAGCCAAAAGAGGTAAAATCTCATCTGGTTCTTTTAAGAATATCCGTAAGTCAGCCTGTTTAGCACGTGATATAGCTCGATTTATTCCAATAATTTCAATTTCATCCATTGCCTGACGTAAACCCGCAGTATCAAGTAATGTAACAGGTACACCATTTAAATCCATACGAACTTCAATGATATCCCTAGTTGTTCCAGCGTACTCTGATGTTATAGCCGCCTCTCGGCAAGCCAATGCATTTAATAAAGTTGATTTTCCAGTGTTGGGCGAGCCAATTATAGCAACTTCAAATCCAGTACGTATACGTTCAGCGACCGAAAAACCTTTTAATTGAAGCGTTAACCCTGCTTCAACTTCTCCTAATAAATGTATAACCTCAACACTTACATCCACTGGGACATCTTCATCAGAAAAATCAATAGTTGCTTCGATAAGAGCCGCTGAGCGAATTAGCTTTTTACGCCACTCTTCGATATGTTTACCCAAATCACCAACCATACCCCGGAGAGCTTGTCGCCGTTGGACCTCAGTTTCAGCTTCAATTAAATCAGCCAAACCTTCAACTTGGGCTAAATCCAACTTATTATTATCTAGCGCTCTGCGCGTAAATTCTCCTGGTTCTGCAAGCCTTGCCACACCTGATCCAAGAGTTTTTAAAACTATAGAAATTACTGCAGTACTGCCATGTAGATGAAATTCAACAGTATCTTCTCCGGTAAAACTTTTAGGACCAGAAAAACTAAGAACCAAAGCACGGTCTAAAACTAAACCGTTCTCATCAACTAGTGTTTTTAGTTTTGGACCCTGATTAGGTGGTACCGAGTGACATAAAATTTCGGCTGCAATAAATGCTTGTGGACCAGAAATCCTAATAATTGCCACACCAGCCTTGCCTTGCGCCGTTGCAAGAGCAAATATTGTATCCATTCCGCCAAACCTCTCAACTCGGGTTAGGTGTTCATAGAATCGAAGAAATCAGAATTTGTTTTAGTTTGTTTTAACTTGGATATTAAAAATTCAATGGCATCAGTAGTGCCCATTGGATTCAAAATACGACGAAGAACAAAAGTTTTTGCTAAATCTACTTTATCAACTAAAAGATCTTCTTTTCTTGTACCAGATTTTAAAATGTCAATTGCTGGGAAAACACGCTTATCTGCTATTTTACGATCTAAAACAATTTCAGAATTGCCTGTGCCTTTAAATTCTTCGAAGATAACTTCGTCCATGCGGCTACCAGTATCGATAAGAGCAGTCGCAATAATTGTAAGTGAACCACCTTCTTCGATATTTCGTGCTGCCCCAAAAAATCGTTTTGGACGTTGAAGCGCGTTTGCATCTACACCGCCAGTCAATACTTTACCTGATGAAGGAACCACAGTATTAAAAGCTCTACCAAGTCTTGTTATTGAATCCAACAATATTACTACATCTCGTTTATGTTCAACAAGGCGTTTTGCCTTTTCGATCACCATTTCAGAAACTGCTACATGCCTCGTAGCAGGCTCATCAAACGTTGAACTTACAACTTCACCGTTAACAGATCGTTGCATGTCTGTAACTTCTTCTGGTCGCTCATCAATTAACAAAACAATTAAATAACATTCTGGATGGTTTTTTGCGATACTAGAAGCAATATTTTGAAGTAAAACTGTTTTACCAGTTCGGGGTGGAGCCACTATCAAAGATCTTTGGCCTTTACCAATAGGGGATACCAGATCTATAATTCTGGCAGACCTGTCTTTAGTCGCCGGGTCATCTGTTTCCATTGTCATTCTTTCATCTGGATACAATGGTGTCAGATTATCAAATGCTATTTTATGTTTAACTTTTATCGGGTCTTCAAAATTAATTCGAGTAGCATTAGTTAATGCAAAATAACGTTCCGCATCATCTGGGGCTTTGATAACACCTTCAATCGTATCTCCTGTACGCAGAGAATACTGACGGATCATTTCAGGAGAAACATAAATATCATCAGGACCAGGTAGGTAATTCGCTTCTGGAGAGCGAAGAAAGCCAAATCCATCCTGTAATACTTCTAAAACGCCATCTCCAGATACTTCCCAACCTTCATCTGCGCGTTCACGCAAAATTTGAAACATCATCTCACCTTTTCGCATGGTGGAAGCGTTTTCAATTTCCAGTTCTTCTGCCATATTTAAAAGGTCTTTAGGACTATTTGCTTTTAACTCGGCAAGTGCAAGGCGTTCTGTTGTCATAGTAATACTCACTCAATCACCCTGAATCAGGTAATTTCTAGTTAGTTAAAACATAAAAGCTATATGCAATTTCCCTGAACAGGGTGCATTTAGGTCCATAAGGCGACAACCCAAACAAGTCAATGTTTCAAAATTTTACTACTGCGGATAAAACGATAATGACCATTAATAATGTTGGAACTTCATTCATTACGCGATAATTTCGCCCAGTTTTAATTGGTCCACCATTAGCAAACATTTTACGCTGGCCAGCTAGCCATCCATGAAATGCAGTCATGCTCAGTATGCTAAAAAGCTTTGTCCACGGCCATATAGCGCCCCAATCAACTATACCAGGGATGATAGCTAGACATAGTCCAAGTATCCATGTTGCGAGCATCGCAGGGTTCATTATTATTTTTAATAATCTATATTCCATTGTTTGAAATAGTTGATGGGTTTCACCTTTTAAACCGACTTGTTCTGCGTGGTAGACAAATAAACGCGGCAAATAAAATAAGGCAGCCATCCAAGCTATTACAGACATTATATGAAATGCTTTAATCCATGGATATAAATAAATGATAAAATCATACATGCATCCGTCCTTTTTATCTCTCACTTAAATAATAAATAAAGAAGATAGAAAAGATGATGATTTAGTAGTGTTGCCATCTTCTGTGGATTAAATGGTTTTCCTTATACTTATCATTATGTTTATTAATATCCATAAAAAATTATAGTAAGTGTAAAAAGAAAAATTTTATATAAATATCAGTAAGTTAAAAAATTTATTTATATCTAAACATGGGATAAAAATGTTCATTAACTTGTATTAATTAGTTATCCCTTGCGATACGTTTATCCTTATACAGCTAGGAGTAATATAAGTAAAAGTACCTGTAACAATCATTTTTACCGTAGGTTTGAAAGAAAAACTGTTTTATCGCTGATATATTAAAAATACTCCCTATAGATTTACAGAGTTATGCACATGTCTATTTCGCTTATACTGGCTTCCAGTTCAAAAACTCGAGCAGATCTATTGAGCAATTCTGGCCTTGAGTTTGAAATAATTAAAGCTCGAGTTGATGAAGATATTGTTAAAGAAACAATGATAGCCAATCATAATTCACCCCGAGATATCGCAGACACTTTAGCCGATTTTAAAGCACGTAAGGTAGCTAATAAGTACCCGAAATCAATGGTTATTGGGTGTGATCAGGTTCTATCTTTTGAAGGCTCGTTATTATCTAAGCCAAGCGATCGTAAAAACGCACAGCAGCAGTTGCTAAATATGCGCAAAAAACAACACGATTTATTTTCTGCGGCAGTTGTTTATCATGAAAATCGTCCAATATGGCGCCACATCGGGCATGTGCGTTTGAGAATGCGCGATGTATCAGCATCGTACATTGACAAATATATCGATCGAAACTGGGATCAAATAAAAAACTGTGTTGGTGGATATCAGTTAGAGGCTGAAGGTGTTCGGCTTTTTCGCAGCGTGGAAGGAGACTATTTCCATGTTCTTGGTTTACCACTTTTAGAATTATTAGCGTTCTTGACATTACGCGGTGTAATCGAAGGGTAGTTTAAAATTATGACAAATAAAATCCCACTTGCGGGTGTTATTGGAACACCGATTGCGCATAGTAAATCTCCAGAAATTCATGGGTATTGGCTTAAAAAATATAATATAGCTGGGGCATATATACCAATGGATGTGAATACTTCAAATTTGAAAGAAGTATTGAAAGTTCTGCCTAAAGCTGGTTTTGTTGGAGTTAACATCACAATTCCTCATAAAGAGACTGTGCTTGAATTAGCTGATTTAGTTACAGATAGGGCCACTTTAATTGGTGCAGCTAATACATTAATTTTCCGTAAAGATGGCAAGATTCATGCTGATAATACAGACGGATATGGCTTTTTAGAGAATTTAAAAAGTGGTGCACCAAACTGGAATCCCTCGGCTGGGCCTGCAACCGTTTTGGGTGCTGGTGGCGCAGCAAGGGCTGTAATTTCTTCCTTGCTTGATTCTGGAGTGCCAGAGATTTTGTTAACAAATAGAACTAAAATTAGAGCAGAAAGTCTTGCTGAAAATTTCGGAAACCGAGTGAAAGTTATCGACTGGGTTCAAGCAGGTAATATTCTTGAAGGTTCTGCCTTAGTTGTAAATACCACTGCTCTTGGAA
Organism: uncultured Tateyamaria sp.; assembly: GCA_905480645.1. Lineage (GTDB taxonomy): Bacteria > Pseudomonadota > Alphaproteobacteria > Rhodobacterales > Rhodobacteraceae > Tateyamaria. The sequence continues at coordinate 19,036 of CAJQRC010000009.1, read as the reverse complement.
TGGTTGGAAAAAAGGAAATGCGGATACCGTTAGATGGGCTATCCATAAATACAATTGTGACAGATCTTGTTTACACTCCATTAGAGACAGACTTACTTACAACTGCTAGACAGATTGGTTGCGTTACAATCGATGGGTTGGGAATGTTATTGCACCAAGCCGTTCCAGGATTTGAACGATGGTTTGGATTACGGCCGACAGTAGATAACGATACCCGTGCTATAGCATTACAATGACTTTTAAACTTGGTTTAACAGGGTCAATCGGAATGGGTAAATCCACCACGGCGCAAATTTTTGTAAATTTAGGTTGTGATTTATGGGACGCAGATGAAGCAGTTCATCGGTTATATTCTTCTGCAGGCGCTGGTGTTGCACCGATAGCCGCTATTTTTCCAGAAGCGATTATTGATGGTGAAGTTTCACGCTCCGTTTTAAAAAGTATTATAGCGAATGACACAAATGCTCTTTCTCAAATCGAAGCTGTAATTCATCCTTTAGTCTTTGAAGATCGAAAAATATCCATCGAAAAATCAAAGTCAGATATAATTGTTTTAGATATACCTCTGTTATTTGAAAAAAACGCAGAAACACTATTGGATGCGACTGTCTGTGTGTACGTATCAACTGATATTCAGAAAGACCGTGTTTTAAATAGAGGCAATCTTTCGCATTCAGAATTTCTTATCATTCTTGATAATCAAATGCTCAATACAACTAAATGTGAATTAGCAGATTATACAATAAAGACCGATACTATCGTTCATGCTCAAATCCAAGCACAAGAAATATTAAAAGAAATTAGGAAAAAAATAAAAAATGCGTGAAATCGTTTTAGATACGGAAACTACAGGTTTAGATCCTTTTTCAGGACATAAAATAGTTGAGATTGGAGCTATTGAACTTGTGCGTCATGTACCTACAGAAAATGTTTTCCATGAATACATAGATCCTCAACGGGATATACCACAAGAAGCTTTTGATGTTCATGGCCTTAGTAGCGATTTTCTTCGTGGAAAGCCAAAGTTTGCTGAAATTGCAAATAAATTCTTAAATTTTATTGGTGATACTAAGCTAATAATTCATAATGCTGCATTTGATATGAAATTTTTAAATGCTGAGCTAGCGTCTATAAATCTGCCTCAGCTGCCTAAAGATCAAGCAATCGATACTTTGGATATTGCTCGACGGCGTTTTCCTGGTTCTCCTGCTTCGTTAGATGCATTATGTCGTCGTTTTGCAATAGATAATTCTTCGAGAACATTGCACGGTGCTCTCCTGGATAGCGAAATTCTTGCCGAGGTTTACTTGGAACTAATAGGAGGAAGACAACCTGACTTTGCTTTATCCACAGCCTTTAATCAATCAACCGGGTTGCATCCAGAATCAGATTGGACCTTACCTGAGCGTTCTTTGCCATTAAGATCTAGAATCTCTGATATAGAAAAAAAAGCACACGAGGAATTTATCCGCAAACTTGGCAATACTACACTTTGGAAATAATAAACTCGGTAGCCCAGCTACCGAGTAATAATACGAACATTTAATTTAAAGTTTTATCGGCTGGCGCATCTTCTGCCTGCCTTTTATTAATTTCATTGCGATATAAGGATACAAAGTCGATATTTTCTAGGTTGAGTGGTGGAAATCCACCATCTCTAGTTATATCGCTAACCACCCGCCTGAGAAATGGAAAAATCATTCTAGGACATTCAATTAATAAGAATGGATGCATTTGAGCATCTGGAATGTTATCAATGAAAAACATACCAACATAATCAATCTCTAAAACAAATAAAACGGAACCGCTTTCTTTATCTTTAGACGTTACGTTAAGTTTTATTGATGATTCAAACTGGTTTTCCTGTGATCTTTTTTTTGCGTCAAGATTCACTTGCACCTGAACATCAGGCTGCATTTCTGGCGCACCACCTTTTTGTGCCATTATATTCTCAAATGACATATCGCGAATGAATTGACCTAGAACGCGCATTTGCGGTGCTGGAGGCGTAGTTTTTTCTTCTTTTGCCAATTTATAATACTCCAAGAGATCATCAAATTTGGGTATCTCGTAACACCTTGATTAACGGGTCTCAATCCTTAGTCCAACCTGACGGATTTTTGTTTCCTCCCTTTTCCTGTGAAACATCAAAATATTCGCCATCTATTACATTTTCTTGATTGTTGTGTGGGTTTCTATTTTGGTTTGATGTGAATTTGTTAATGTTTAGTCGAGATCTGACCCATTTAAAGACCATTAATCGGACATAAGGTATTAGCAAAGAAAGTCCAATTATATCAGTGAGGAAACCAGGTGTAAGTAAAAGTGCACCTGCAAAAATAATCATTGCCCCATTAGCAAGTGCCTCACTTGGGTCAGTTAGTTTTTGGAATGACGATGTAATACGCGAAAATGCCTGAGAGCCTTGATTTTTTAGTAGGAAAGTACCTAAAATAGCAGTAAAAATCACTATTAATAAAGTTGACGGTAAGCCTATCGCTCCACCAACTTGGATAAAAAGAACAATTTCGATTAATGGAATAGCAATAAATGCTATAAATAACCACATAGACGATATCCTCTCTTGTCATTCTTTTCAGAGCTGTGGTGGACTTGGCCTGACCTACCCCCTACATAGATTAACTTATAGGGTCACGCTACCCAAGCGCGCTTAATGAGGTAAAAATGAACTCTCCGCTGATTCAGTTATTAGTCCTAGCCGGAATAGCTATTTTTTTAATCTTAAGATTAAAAAATGTGTTAGGGTCACGGGACGGATTTGAAAAACCGCAACTTCCTAAATTAGAGCCTAATAGCCAAATTAAACCTGAGTTAGAGGTTATCGAAGGAGGTCCTGATTTAGATATCATTGACCATGTACCTGAAGACAGCAAAGCAGCACAAGCTTTGACATCAATGAAACGTATTGAAACTTCGTTTGATGTTACTGATTTCCTGCAGGGTGCACGCGGTGCCTACGAAATGATTGTTATGGGATTTGAACAAGGAAACCTTTCAGAAATTCAACCGTTATTATCGGAAGATATTTATGAGTCTTTTGTTAATGGAGTGGCTGCTCGAGAAGATCAAGGCCTCAAAATTGAAGCTGTATTTATTGGAGTGAGCGAAACTAAGCTCTTAGACGCAACCTTTAATAAGGCTACTAATGAAGCCGAGTTAACAATCAGGTTTGCTGCAGAATTGAATTTAACAGTATGGGACCAGGAAGGAAATATCGTTGAGGGGGGCCCAACCAAAGTGAAAAAACAAAAAGATACCTGGTCTTTTGTACGCATTATGGGGGCAGATAACCCAAATTGGTTGTTGGTGTCTACAGACGCATAGTCCAGAAAAGTCTTAGTGTCCTTTGTATAATCGGCTTTATGATTCAATATGCTGAAGCCGAAATAAAATATACAGTTATGGACTACACAACTCTCGACGGGTGGAAACAGGATAACCATGCGGCTGCCTTGGCAGCTTTTCTAAATACTTGCAGTGATATGGCTGAGCCGATTTGGGAAGTACTTTGTAAACTAGCAAAAGATAAACCGGAAGCTAAGGTCTTTTTTGAACTGTTTTTTCGACCAGTTCTAATTGAAGATGGTAAAATACCACTATTTACAGGCTATTTTGAACCTGAGTTAAAGGGTTCTTTAACTGAAACCAGTAGTTATCGTTATCCAGTATATGCACTGCCTAAAGAGGCTCTCATATCGCGCCCTTGGTTTTCTCGACGACAAATTCTTGAAACTAATGTCATGAATGGTCGTAATCTTGAAATAGCTTGGGTTGATGATCCAGTTGAATTGTTCTTTTTACAAATTCAAGGCTCTGGGCGTATTCGATTACCTAGCGGCCAAACCTTACGAGTTGGTTATGCCGGTGCTAATGGCCATGATTACCGTTCTATTGGTACGGAGTTAGTAAAACGTGGTGTATATGAGCCTCATCAAGTTAGTGCTCAGGTTATTAAGAATTGGGTACGGCGTAACCCTATTAAAGGTAAAGAGTTATTGTATCATAGCCCATCATATGTTTTTTTTAGAGAAATAAATGATCTTGCGCCAGAACGTGGCCCTCGGGGTGCAATGAATAGATCGATTACAAAAATGCGTACTGTGGCAGTTGATCCTAAATTTGTACCGCTTGGTGCTCCAGTATGGATTGAAAAAGATGGTGAAAATCCACTTAGAAGTTTGATGATAGCCCAAGATACTGGATCTGCGGTTAAAGGAGCGCAGCGCGCAGATATTTTTTATGGTACTGGTGATGTTGCTGGTATGGCTGCAGGAAAATTACGTGATACAGGAAAAATGATGGTATTGATGCCAATTCAACAAGCATATGCTTTACTTCCTGATGGTGCGATATGAGGCGCCGAAGATTACGTCCAGATGAAGAAGAACTCTGGCGTAAAGCAACTGAAAAAACTGATCAAATACGTTTTAATAAACTAGTCAAATCAGATAACTTTGTAACGCCAATAAAAATATCCAACCTTGAAAAACCAAAGGTTGATTTTGTTCCAAAAACCTTTTCAGGGCTCGTAAACAAGCAACTTGTTCATCTTGATCTTGCAATGTCTGTGAGTGAACAGGTAGCTGGTAGAAAAATTAGCATGGACCGTAAAGCATATGCGAGGTTGATGCGGGGTAAACTTCGTCCAGAAGGAAAAATTGATTTACATGGGATGACATTGGAGCGTGCACACCCTGTTCTTACAAGATTCATTTTAAGCGCGCAGAGCCAAGGCAAAAGATTGGTTCTAGTTGTGACAGGCAAAGGTAAGCAGCGTGATGATGGAGGTCCAATACCTGTAAGGATTGGCGTATTACGTCACCAAGTGCCTCAGTGGCTTAACAATCCCCCTTTGTCTTTGGCTATATTGCAGGTAACGCAGGCCCATGTTCGTCACGGAGGTGGTGGCGCATATTACGTTTATTTAAAGAAAGTTCGGTAAGTCTTTTTTGGAATGATGAATACCTACTGTTACTAGAAGGCTCGCGATTATAAAATAAACAGCCACGCCAATATACTGCATAGTTATATCTATTTTAAAATCAATTAATAAGCCAGTTAAGCCAGGGCCAATAGCAGACCCCAGCACCATAACAGCGGTGGCCATTGCTTTGATTGATCCGATATAGCGTGTTCCAAAAAACTCTGCCCAAAAAGCGGTTGGTATAGTCGAGTTCGCTCCACTTGAAATGGCAAGAAAAACAAATCCAACACTTAACTGAAATAATGATGTGGATTTTGCAAAAATCAGAAATGCAAAAATCATAGGAAGTTGATAAATAGGCATTAATCTGGAGGTACCAAAGCGATCTAACGCCATGCCAGATATGAACATCGCAATAATTCCGACAACAGTATAAACTGGGAAAAGTGAAACAATTGCAAGATGAGACCACCCTTTAACTTCAGCAAAATAAACTTGATGGAAGAAAAAGGCGGTATTAAAGGCGGATATTCCAAGTATCGCAGGTACTACCAACCAAAATAATGGATGAAATAATGTACTTTTACGGTCCCAATGCTGGCCTAGCATACCAGAATGTTGATTATCTGATGCCATTGACTGAGGAGTGCGTTCGGTACGCAATAGCTTCAGCAATATAGGAATAGAAAAAATTGCGATAACTGCTGCAACAATCCAAAGCGACCGCCAAGGTATAATAGTTAGCAAAGCAACAAATGTGATTGGCAATACAGCTTCACCAATTGAAAATCCAAGTGTCGCAATTGCTAATGCTTTTCCCCTTGTTGCGACAAACCAGCGAGCCATTGAAACAACAGCAATTTGACTACACATACCCTGGCCAGTTAGGCGCAATGCAAATATCACGAATGGCAATAAACCTGCTAATGGGTTGATGGCCATTGCTAGGCACGATGCAGCTAATAACGTTAATACCATGATACCAAGGCTTCTGGCTCGCCAATGATCTGTTAAGCTACCTGCCCAAATCATAACGGCTGCTGACGCCGCTGTTCCAACTGAGTAGATTGCACCCCAATTTCCATGAGTTAAGTTAAAGTCGGATTGTATTTGGGCAGCAAAGATTGAAATGAAAGATGTTTGCCCAAAAGATGATAGAAACGTAAGTAACCCGCCCGCTGCAAGCCAGCGGCTGTTTTGACTCAAAAATGTTACCAGACGAGGCTGGAATGTATTTACCAACGGAAGGCTTTCTAAAAGAACGTTATTTTCTTAAACGTAAAAGAATTTATATCGAAGTTAGTGTTTATTTCAAAAGGTAGATATTGAAATTTTCAAACATAAAATATTTACCGTCAGCATGTTAAATGCAAAACTTTAAAGTACATACCGGCTTAAATCTGTGGATCGTGCAAGCTCACCTAAATGTTCCTCTACAAATTTGGTGTTAACAGTAATGGATTCTCCATCACGATCAGGCGCCGTAAAAGACAGTTCTTCAAATACACGCTCTAAGACTGTATAAAGGCGTCGGGCACCTATATTTTCAACAGTTTGGTTAACCTCTGCAGCAATGCGAGCTAAAGCTCTAATGCCTTCAGGTTCAAAGATAATCGTAACACCTTCAGTTGCCATTAAAGATGAATATTGTAGGGTTAAGGCATTATCAGTTTCAGTAAGAATTCGAATAAAATCGTCTTCTGTGAGGGCTCTTAGTTCAACTCTTATTGGTAACCGACCTTGTAACTCTGGCAACAAATCAGATGGTTTAGCAATGTGAAATGCTCCAGATGCAATGAACAGGATATGATCTGTTTTAACCGGACCATGTTTTGTATTAACTGTCGTACCTTCAATAAGTGGTAAAAGATCTCGTTGCACACCTTCGCGACTAACATCACCACCGCGAGCATCAGAGCGCGCACAGACTTTGTCAATTTCATCAAGAAAAACAATTCCATTATCTTGAACAGATTCAAGAGCACTTTTAGTTACAGTTTCGTCATCCAACAGTTTATCGGCCTCTTCTCCAATTAAAACATCATAACTTTGGGAGACTGTTAACCGTTTTCTAATTGTACGAGCACCCATTGCTTTACCAAATAAATCGCCCAAATTCATCATTCCCATGCCCCCGCCAGGCTGGCCAGGGATATCCATAGTGGGAAAAGGATTGGATGTGTCTGCTACGTCTAATTCGATTATTGTGTCATCTAATTCACCAGAGCGAAGCTTCTTTCGAAACATTTCACGTGTACCCTCTCGTGCATCGTTACCAGCAATGACATCAATGACGCGCTCTTCAGCTGCAGTTCTAGCGTTGGTTTTAACTTCATCGCGCATTAAATCTCGGGTCATAGAAATGGCGCTATCAACCAGATCACGTATTATTTGTTCCACGTCGCGCCCAACATAGCCAACTTCGGTGAATTTAGTGGCCTCAACCTTTAAGAAAGGTGCTCTCGCTAATTTAGCAAGGCGTCGACTAATTTCAGTTTTACCAACACCGGTAGGGCCAATCATTAAAATATTTTTTGGGAATACTTCATCACGCAAATCATCGTTTAACTGTTTACGCCGCCACCTACTTCTTAAAGCAACTGCAACGGCGCGTTTGGCATCTGCCTGCCCAATAATGAACCTGTCAAGTTCAGAGACTATTTCACGAGGAGTTAGGTCAGTCAAAATACAGCCGATCTTGTTTTTAAAAGAGGTTTCTTAATTATGCAGAATGAAAGAAAAAACAACCGTATTAAAAGAAAACATTTATAAGATTTTTTCATCTGTGATGGGCAAAGTTAAATAGTATATAGTTATTCTTTACAATTATAACTTTCCTAGTTTGATCTGAACAATGTAAATATCAATTTTGAAGCAGTATGTTGGCAACTATAGTTATTGTATTCTTCACAACTGTCTCGTGCTAAAGTAGATCAGCCCACTAAAAATTTACTTAAATTGAAGGAGGTAACCTATTTTTTGGGATAAATTTAGGCAAGAATTGTAATAATCGAGCACGGATTATCTCCCACCGTGCTCCTAAAAAGATAAGAAAAGCACCAAGAAATAAGACGATAAAAAATTTATTCCCATCATCAAATACTGTTGCAGATAATACGACAATATACCCAATAGCTGCTATTAAAAAAGATCTGCGATCAATTACAATGGCTATTACTGCAAAACAGATCATAACAATAATTAACAGACAATTAGACAATATACTTTCAGGTTTAAGCAGTGTTAGCGCTACAGTGTTAACAAGTGCAGGTGCAGCAACAACATGTAACCAAAAACCATTTGCTGCGCGACGCGTTACACGATGTGGATCAGACATATCAAATAACATTGCAATGATGAAAACAATTACTCCAATAATTAGAGTAATTAGTGCGAAAGGCCCGTTTGCAGATAATAAAAACAGGTCGCGAATGCTATCAGGTGCTTCGTTTGTATGTGCAGCAATTAAAATAGCAACTGCAAAAGATAAGATGGCCACTATAGCAAGTACTAACGGTACCTTAAACCGGAACCAGTATATTAACATGGTGATAGTAGCTAAAAGCAAAGGTAGAACCAGACTGCTGTTATCACCTTGAAAAACCATAAATATTTCGGATAAACCGCCCGCCAAACCATAAAATGAATTGGCTGTAAACATTATAGATAACGTAATAGCTGGTGCGACCATTCTTCGTTTTTTAATGAAATACTCAGAAAGTAACCAGATAATTACACCACCTATGGACGCTGATATAAAAATACTATTTTGAATGTTTGTACTGCGAAGCACAAAAAAAGTAATTACTCCAATCCAGCCTGACGTTAATATTGCAAAACCGATGACAATGAAAATTTCATTGAAGCCTCGGAAAAGTTCAAACGGCTCATCATTTGGGTTTAGGTCATTACGGGCGCCTTGGCGTTGGTCTGAAAGTGCTTTGAGAGATGCAGCTTGTGCCTCAGTAATAATTCCAGCACTTACGGACGCTTGAAGATCAGTCTTCTCAATCATCTACTGATTTTTTCAACAGTAAGGTTTCCATTAGTATATACGCAAATACTTGCTGCTATAGACATTGCATCTCGTGCAACAGTTTCTGCGTCACGATCGCTATCAATTAAGCCTCTAGCAGCAGCTAAGGCATAATTTCCACCGGACCCAATTGCTGCTACGTTGTGTTCGGGTTCTAATACGTCTCCAGCCCCCGTTATTACAAATAAATCAACGCCATCTGTAACAATTAGCATTGCTTCGAGTTTTTGTAGGTATTTATCAGTGCGCCAGTCTTTGGCTAATTCGACGCTTGCGCGAGCTAATTGTCCTGGGGTCGCCTCCAACTTGGTTTCCAGTCTTTCTAAAAGAGTAAATGCATCGGCTGTTGATCCTGCAAATCCGGCAACAATATCAAAACCGCCAGGTGAAAGGCGGCGCACTTTACGAGCAGTTCCTTTTATTACAGTTTGTCCTAATGAAACCTGTCCGTCACCAGCAATAACAACTTCGCCCTCTTTTTTGACACCAATTATGGTAGTGCCGTGCCAGCCAGGAAATTCAGACTGCTGCATAATTTTTCTCCTCAAACTGGAACTTATATCAGTGTAATGGCTACAGCTTTTATCCATTGTAGAGAGTTAATTTAATATAAGATGATAGTTCAGATATAGATAGGGTAAGGAATTTTTAAATTTGATGTATGTGAACAACTTTAAATTTTGTAAAAATAAGTAGGAAATCAAAAGTATTATTTTTGAAAGCAGCAAACGACTAAGGCCAATAATACACCTCATAGAAATGATTATTTAACGAAATTTAGGAGGCAACTAAACAGATATAAACATATTACATTATTTTAAATTGACTCTTCAATCCAGCTCTGCAGAGTTGCTTTAGGAGCAGCGCCAGCGCGATTGGAAACAACTTCACCATTCTTAAATAAAAATAAGGCTGGAATACCACGAACGCCCATTTCTGCGGGAGAGTTAGGATTTTCGTCCACATTTATTTTAACGATTTTTACTTTACCGCTCATCTCAACCGAAAGCTCTTCTAGGACTGGTCCAATCTGCTTACATGGACCACACCATTCAGCCCAAAAGTCTACAACTACAGGTAAGTCGGAATTTTTGACCTCGGCGTCAAAGTTTGCGTCTGTTACAGGCACGGTCGCCATCTTATCTCTCCTGACATTCTGTTAGTATACAAGGTTTAGGAATCTGTGCGCTTAACGTCAAGATACTGTGAACGTGAAATTGCATCTGTTACTATATTATGTGGAAGTTGCATCACGTCCTTGATCTTGGTCCACAGGATAAAGCTTTCTATCTTGTGATCTGGATAAATATTTTGAACAGCTAAGGCATAAGCGCCCATTTGGCGGAGGACTCCTTCGGGACATTGTTCTGGGCTAGTGGGCACTTGGCGATTGGTTTTAAAATCAATAATTTGAACATGTCCATCTTTAACAATCAATCTGTCAATCATTCCGCGCATTCTGTAAGAACCAATGTCTGCTGAAATGGGGACTTCAGCTAGTGAAGTGGGTGCAAAGATGTGGATTAGATTCTGGGTCTCAAGTACTTCCCGCGCCTCTTTCTCTGCTTTTATCTTAAGTTCCTTACCTAATGAGGATATTTTTAGTATTTTTGATGCTATTTCTGTCCAATAATTAGGTTGGGAGTTTGGTAATACTTCCAAAAGCTCGTGAACAAGTGTGCCGTAAGCCATTGCAGTTTCATCATCTAAGCCATCTCCTGATAGCGCTTTGCTGCCCCCTAAATTAGAAGGTGATATTATAGATCGATTTGGTCTTGCATCGGGAGCAGGGATATTAAAAATATCAGGTAGATCTAGATCTCTTTTTGTTTCCGTTTCAGTAATAGTTGCCTCGAAAAGTTCCCAGGAGCCATGTTCTAACCTTTGGCCAAGTCCGACAGGCGTTATTAATTCAATGGCATCGGTTGCTTTCATACCTAAAGCAACTTTTTGGTGCCAATCATTACCACTACTATCGAGTTCACCAGAGGAGGCTATAATAAGCCATTTTTCTGCTCTTGTTAGGGCTACATATAACAATCTTAATGACTCTTCTTGCTGAGTTTTTTTCATATCCTCTAATTTTTCAACCATTCGATCAGGTTGTTGCCCAGCTTTCATACGCCACACGGGCGTTTCATTTATAAGTATTATTTCGTCTCGATTTGTTAGTGTGCGTTTGCCGCACTCAGGAAGTATAACAATTGGCGCCTCTAACCCTTTTGATCCGTGAACTGTCATTACTCTTATTTGATTCGACGCACTGTCGATTTGGCGTTTTATCTCCAAATCGTCAGTTTCCATCCAAGTTATGAAGCCTGTAAGACTTGGGACATTAGCACGTTCATATGATAAGGCTTGTGATAAAAATGCGTTGATCCCGTCTTCGGCCTCTGCGCCAAGCCGTGCTAAAAGCAGTTTTCGTCCATTATGACGTGTTAACATTCGCTCAATTAGCTCATAGGGACGAAGGAAATCTACATTTGCTCGGAGGTCTTTTAAAACTGAAACTGTTCGCGGGTAATCAGTATCTAAATTTCTAAGCGCTGCCCAAAGATGTTCTGTCTTCCTGTGGTGGGCAAGGGTAAATAATTCCTGCTCAGTCCACTCAAAAAAAGGAGACCTAAGAATGGTTGCAAGCGCTAGGCTGTCATCTGGAGTTGCAAGAAAAGATAACAGTTTACCGAGGTCGCGAACGGCTGTTTCTGCTCCAACCTTCAATCTATCTGCGCCCGCAATTGGGAGTTCAATTTCTTTACAGGCTTGAATAATATCAGGAAAAATTCCAGATCTGCGTTGAACTAAAATCAAAAAGTCTCTCGGCTGTACCGGACGTACTGACGAGCCTTCAGGTATCATCACCGCACTACTAAGCATATCCTTAATTTGAGTGGCGATTGCTTTGGCTAAAACGCGATGGTGATGCATTGTGCTACGTCGATCAATAGGATCATGCCAATTTCGTTCTGTTTCCTTTTCTGGCTTTGCCACGGGTGGCCAAAGATCTATACGGCCAGGTAAGTCTGAATGAAATGCAATATGTTTGTTGTTGTTTAGAAATCCGGCAGATGTATCTCCTTTGAAGACCATATCGACCAGATTTAAAATTACGGATGATGATCTAAAAGAATAATCAAGTGTCATTTTGTTAAGGTGCTGTTTGGCTTCTTTTAATTTAATGTTAAATTCTGCCTCCATCCTGTCGAATTCTCTCGGGTCAGCACCCTGAAAAGAATAAATTGATTGTTTTTTGTCACCAACAACAAAGATCGTTCGCTGTACGCCAATGCGTGAACCTTCTCCACTAGCAAATTCTTCCGCTAGTTTCTGGATTACATCCCACTGCGCTGGACTTGTATCTTGGGCTTCATCTATTAAAATATGGTCAATTCCACCGTCTAAGCGATATAAAACCCAAGCAGCGACTTGTTCATCTTTAAGTAGTTGTCGCGCTTTTTGGATTAAATCGTCAAAATCCAGCCATCCCCGATATTGTTTCGCTACCTTATATCTTTGGGTAAACGCACCTGCAAATTGGTGTAAAATATAACTGGACTCTGCTGCTAATAAGTTAATACGGGCTGATCTAGAAATTGCTATACGCTCCATTAAAGCGTTGAGCTGGGGCATAAGTTTGCGAATGGTATTTTGGGTTGCTTTAGTTGGGAACTTTCCAATTTTTGGGTGGTTTGCGTTTTGACCTGATGCGTTTAAAAATAATTGTGCTAGCTGTGGTATAGCGTCAAAGTCTAAAGTCTTAATAAGACGCAGTTTAGCAGCTGCTTTTATATCGTTTGCAGTTCCCTGAGCGAGAGCCTCTGTAATGGTGTGGAGTAAATTAGCGTCGTCTGAGTGGAAGGTGTCATTGACAATCTGGTTTCTGGTTAACCCTGGCTGTGCTCTAAAAAGAATTAAAAGCTCATCAATAGAAATATCTGAAAAGATATTATCATAGGCAATAATTTGTTTGGTAAGCTTTTGGATATCTTCGCCAGTATATTGCTTTGCAAGATCTTTAATTATTTCCGCATCTGGGCTGTTTGCCATTTCATCTAGCAATTCGGCCTGCAATAACTCAGCTGCACGATCTTCAATTTCTGTAAATTGTGGGCTGACACCTGCTTCTAATGGAAATCGTCGTAATAGGGCCGCACAGAAGGAGTGTATTGTTTGGATTTTTAATCCACCGGGGGTTTCTATTGCTCGAGCAAAAAGAGTGCGTGCATGAATCATATCGTCAGAATTTGGAGTTCGATTCAGTCCTAATTCTGACAGTGCCGTGCACAAATCATTATCGTTTAACATTACCCACGCGCCCAACCTTTGAAATAGGCGGTTTTGCATCTCTGATGCTGCAGCCTTGGTGTAAGTTAGGCATAGAATGTGTTGTGGTTGGACATCTTCAAGTAATAACCTTGCGACTCGATCTATCAAAACACGTGTTTTGCCAGAGCCAGCATTTGCCGATAACCATGTGGAAACTGTTGGCTGTGCGGCTTCTTGTTGACGACGAGTTGCTGCGTTTACTACGTTCATAATAATTTCTCAGCTTGTGGCTCGTCCGTCACGTCCCATTCTCCAAAACGCGCAAGTTGATCGTAGTCACGCGATTGCTGATCCTCGTACAAAGCACGCCGTGAAGTGTATCCTTTGTCTACTTCTAGATATGAACTGAGCAGTTTCACGAGCTGTTTTAATATTTGAGATGGTGGTTCATCTAAAATATCTGCTTTCTGGATTTTGGGGTTAGAACCAATGCCAATAAATTCAGCTGCACGCACCACTCTCGTGCCAACTGTAGCAAATGCACCGGCCTCAATCATTGCTGCTTCAATTAGCAACTGTTTATCAAAATGCTTTTGTTGGTCTTTTGTAGGTGGTTGCCCAGTTTTATAATCGTAAATAAGGACCTGTCCTTCAGGGTCGACGTCTATGCGATCTGCACGTCCCTCAATAATCATTCCGATGCTGGATAATTTTAAACGTCCATTTGCTGTATCTTCGAAAGCAGTTGGAAACGCTATTTTCTGCCTTTTTATTTCGGTATCTACAATCCATTGTGCAGCTCGATTAAAACGCGCTAACCATAAAATCCGAGCAGCAGGCCATGGGAAATCACGTTTAAGGATGTGATTTGCATGCTGCATAAGATTATCAACAGTTATTAACTTTGGGTTATCTAGCGTAGTCTTTACAAAAACCTCCATGATTTCATGGGATAAAACTCCTCGTAGGAGGGCATCAGGCCTCTGGACCAGAGGTTTAAGTGGTCGTAACCGTAAAGAGTGTTTTGCGTAAATAGCATACGGGTCACGGATTAAATTTTGAATTTCAGTAACCGATAGTTTTTTAGGTCTTGTAACTATTGGTGGGCATGGAGATGGACGTAAAGCCTTTTGTTTTTCTGGGCTTGCGTCAAGTTGACGAGCGAGCGTCAACCATTTTTCGCCTCTATTTTTCATATCGGCCCAAGCTTCTGGCCCACCTAAAGATGCAAGGCCAGAGAGTAAATTTGATAATCTGTTTATCCATCGAGAAGGAACGGTCTCAGCGTCGTCAGATCGGATTGATCTGGTAAGCCAAACTTCTCGAGCGGCGATAGCCTGTTGAAAATCATGGGCAGAAAGGCCAATCCTCCGCTCTGGTAGGAGTAAGCCAGCATCTAAGCGCATCTTACGATTTAACCAAGGATCAGGTTCTACAGGTTCTGGCCAAGTTCCATCATTAAGACTGGCCAGTATAACTAGTTCAGCACCCTGCACCCTCGCTTCTAACGTCCCCCAAATCATAATATTTGGATGTGGCGCATCGCGGTCTCGAACTTTACCTTGGGATAGGATTGCATTGATAATTGAAACGTAATCTCCCGCCGACATTTTGCCACCAAACTCTGCCTGAACCTGTAAGTCATCCATGATCGCCTTGGTTGCTTGGCCTGCCTGTTTTTCCCACAGATCGCTATCTTTAATAGGTAAGTGACCAGCGGCTAATTCTTGTGATAAAGTAAGGTGCCGAGTAAGCCACTCTCCGAGAGGTAGATTACCATCAACAGTTTTGGAGCAAACAAGATTGGCGGCCCACGTTGCCCATTCTTTTATTTCAGTGTCATCAGTTTTTACAGAATTGCAGGCACAAGCAATTAGATTTGTGTGATCTGGGTATGGTAGGCCACTTTTGCGCATTTTTAACTCTAGACGTTGTGTGTTGAGTTGATGCGTATTGCGAGCGCCGCCTGAGTGGGTAAGGGGATGCTTCATAAGAGTAAGAAGTGCTTCTGCATCCAAGGTATTTTTAAAAAGTAATGCAGTGTGGCGCAGAAATCGTCCAGGTGGAGATAAGTGCAGAGGGGTCCCGGCACTGTCATCTGGAATGATATTCCAGCGATCTAATGCTGCCGTTACTTGTCTCGTGAGCATTCGGTCTGGCGTAACCAAGGCTGCTTTTTGACCACACTCAGCGGCTTGACGCAATCGCATTGCAATAGAAGTTGCCTCAGCACGTAACGTGTCAGCCTCAATCAAGGTTATCATTTCTGTTGCACCAGACAGATTTGACAGTTTCAAGCCCTCACGCTGCCAAGCGTCAGTAACAGGCGCAGGCCTTAATGCTAAAGATACTAGCCGGTTTCTGTCGACAGACGGTGGAAAATCTTCTGTCCATGGCTCAATATCACTGGGACTTACATTGAGGTTGCGTGTAAGTTGAAGAAATCGAAATTGAGGATGATCCTCACCAGTAGATGTTCCCATCATTTGGTTCCATACTTGGCGGGGCATAGAAAAATCAAAACCAGGCAATATGACAGCGCCTTGAGGGAGGGTTGCTATGTTTTGCATCAATAATTGAGTGGTACCGCGTGACCCAGTAGATCCCACTAATAAAATAGGATGGGGTGGTGGATTTTTTATCCAATGCGCTTGTAATTTTAGAACATTTTCACGTTGACGGGCTGTTGGATCAGGAGCGCTTTCCGCAGCACTGATATATTTTTGGGCGATACTTATAAATTGTTGGGTTCGGGCCCAATGTCCAGATTGATCTGTTATATCGAGACGAGCGATATCTTCAGGCGTGACGGCTTCACCCTGCATTTCGTCAATTAAATTGGCTAAACTATCAGCTAAATCAAAGCAGGAAGACTGTGCAGCAATATCAGGTTGAGATTCGATTAATTTTGTAATTAGTGAAACCAACTCAAGCCTACGCTTCAACCCAGACATTGAGGGTGGTAAGGGGCCATCTGGTAAAAAATTGTCTAAATCTGTTAACATTTGAATTTTTGGTAAAAACCGGGGTGGTCCTAAATCGAATAGCTCTCGCAATCGTCGGGCCATGCGCTGGGTATTAACCAAAATAGTAATGCGCGCCCAATCCTCTGGCGGTGCATTTTTCAAACGATTATCTAGTCCGGTTAGAACGGCAGTTGGAAAATCTATGCCTGGTTCGCAAGCATAAAGACGTGGTGTTTTGCTTGACTTAAACATCAAAACCAGCCAGCAAATTTTTCGCAGCAGTTATGCCACCAGGATGACCAACATCACACCATTTACCAGAGTATTTTACACCAAAAAGACTACGATTAGCGGCCATTTGATCCCAGATCATATTGAGTGAAAAGCTAGGTTTCATGATAGTTTGCAAAAGATCAGTCTTGAGGATTTGTAAACCGCCATAGATGTTGTTTCCTCTGCGACTTAACTGCCCATCAGGTTCGATTTTAAAGTCTCCAGATCCTTTGTGCCCGTGTGCTTGCTTTGTCGGTATGCACATTAAAAGCGCATCCATACGTGTGGGGTTCCAGGCCTTCATTAACAGTTTTATTGGATTCGGGCCGACCCAAACAGCGTCAGAGTTAGATGTGATTACTGGTTCATAGCCCAATAAGGGTAAGGCATTTTTTAATCCGCCACCGGTATCCAATATTTCTGGATATTCATGAATTGTTTGAACTGCCTTATCTTGCAAGTATTCTTCAAGCATTGCCGCTTTATAGTGTAAGTTAACTACTACATTGCTTGCGTGGATATCATCAAAAAGTTTCAATGTATGGTCTATTAATGGACGCCCTGCGACCTTTATTAGTGGTTTAGGTTGCTTTTTAGTTAAAGCCCCCATTCGAGTTCCAAAACCGGCAGCGAATAGCATTATTGCAGGGGAATTGTTGCGCATTTTTCTTTGAGCTCTTGAAGGATGATAGATGTTGGTTCCGGTAGGGTTTTGTGGATCATTGGAGCAATGTCTTGTAGTACTGGATGAGTAAGATTTTTTTGAATATGGCTCCATACCCTTGGAATAAAGTCAACATAATGAGGTTTTCCGTATGCTAAAGATAAACGCGTAAAAATGCCGAGGATACGTAAGTTTCTTTGTAAACCTAAAAGTGCATAGTCTACCATAAATTCTGAATATTGGATACCAGAAGAATTGATATACCGAGTAACCATATCTTGAGTGACATCTAGTGAAATATCGCGCCTTGCATCTTGTAAGATTGATACCAAATCGTAAGCTCTGTGACCAATCAATGCATCTTGATAATCTAGCAACCCAACGCGAGATATACCTGATCTGTTTGGTATCCAGATCAGGTTTTCTGAGTGATAGTCCCGTTGAATAATAACGTTGGTGCGCTTGTTTAATGGTTTTAATGCACTGTAAAAGGCTGATTGGAACGTGGTTTGAGCAGCTCTGTCAGTGTACCCTACCACTCCAAATTGGTACCAAGTAAATGCAACCGATACCATGTGTGTCATCATTTTTGCATCACACTTGCTTAACTGAGGCGGATTATATTCGTGGAGGTGCAAAAGAACATCTGTGGCTGTTTCGTATAATAGGCGTTCCATTATAGGGTTTGTTGAAACGATGCGTGCAAAAAGATCATCACCTAAATCTTCTAGCAGTAAAAATCCATTAATTGGGTCTTGAGCCAATATTTTGGGGGCAGATAGATTTGCATTTCGTAAAAAATTGGTAATTTCTATAAATGGGCGGGTGTCTTCGCCTTGATTTGTTGGTGCGTCCATCAAGATTGCAGTTGTACCGTCCTGTAGTGTTAGACGTTCATATCTGCGGTTTGATGCGTCACCAGCAATTGTTTGACGTTGACTTAAGGCCCATGGTGACCTTTTCAGAAAACTATTGATAAGTTTGGACCTGTCAACCATTTTGCGTTGCTTCTAATATTATAGGCCTCCAGTAACTTTCTGTCCAAGTTAAGCGCGCATTGCGCGCGTCACCTTTTGTGGTGAGATCTATAGTCAGCGCTTTTTTTGGAATTTTTGTGCCCAGCCGGTTGGGCCATTCTACAATACAGATTGCGGTTTCAAAAGCCTCTAATAAACCTAACTCATCAATTTCTAAATCTGAGGTAATACGGTACAGGTCTACATGCCACAATTCACCATGCTGCGTTTCGTATGTTTGAACTAGAGTAAAAGTTGGAGATGGTATGTCTTCGGGTTGGGTAAGAATGGATTGAATTAGTGAGCGTGCTAAGTGAGTTTTTCCTACACCTACAGATCCATTGAGCAAAATGACGTCCCCTGACGATAGCCGACGCCCTATATTTTTACCAAGCTCCGAAGTAGCTTTTTTATCTGCAAGATAAATATTTCGGGCAAAAGATGTCATAATTCTTAATTACTGTCCCATTTCACCATAGCAAGTGAAATGGTTAAAATAAGATTGTTAAATTTTAGTTATTTAAAATAAGTATTTTGAATGTATCAGGGTTATAACACGCTGACAAAATCAAACACACATAGAATAGTATAAAACTGGGCTGCATTGTTTTCATATGCGTTTAGATTTGTATTGGTTTATTTTTTTGATCTATTGAAATAGAATTTTCCCCTCTGCGGGCGTCAATTTTAGTACGAGGCCAAACGACTTCGATAATTGCACCACAATGTTTCACATCCAAGTTTATAAAACTTGGACCATTACCATTTTTAAACGTAAGATCTGCACCAGATCTTTCTAGTAATGTTTTGGCAATAAAAAGACCGAGGCCCATACCTGCGTATTCAGGTCTTTGCTGATCTTCGCTAACT
>CAJQRC010000008.1 GCA_905480645.1 uncultured Tateyamaria sp. | reverse complement strand
GGCTTCTAAAGTCACTATCCAATACCCGCAAGACCTTTTTTCATCTTTATTAAAGTTTTTTCAAAAAAGTATTTTTTTTTAATAATAACAATATTTTAGTTAAAATAATATATTATTTTTTTATATCGTATGAATAATATTTATCCAATTGTTAGAAACGGGCCATCTACAGACCCCTACATATTGGGGTAAAAGAAAATCCATCCCCAAGACTTCTAAGACTCACCGAAGAATGAGAAGCCCAATCACAAATAAATTTTAATCATGTTAGCTCGGTTAGAAGAAGTCCCAATCCTTCTCGTAAGTATCTATTTCCATTTGGAACCAAGCTACTCTGTTTGATAGTTAAATTTTTAACTCGCTTTTTAGATACTAATTTCCAATTTACACTATCGCTTTTGTAAGCAGTTTAGGAACTCTTAGTGCCAGTAAACCCAGAACAATCGCCAAATATACTAATGGTTCCATTTCCAGCACTTTGTTGACCCAAATAAAATGAATTGCACCCAACAAAACAACTGGATAAGTCAACATATGCAACTTACGCCAAACAGTTCCTAAGGTCCGCACAGATTTATTATTTGAGGTTGCAACTAGTGGCAGCATCAAAACAAAAGCGGACATGCCGATTGTGATGTAAGGGCGTTTAATAATGTCAGCCCATACTCGATCTACAGACTGAACATCTAAAATAACCCAAGTAAGCAGATGTAAAGCGACGTAAATAAATGTAAGTATACCTAAAGTCCGTCGAAACCTTATCAGATTTAAACCAACAATCTGACGAAGTGGGGTTATACACAGGACAACTATCAAAAACTGTAATGCAATCTTTCCCAGTTCATGTTCCAATGCACTAATGGGTTCACGGCCGAGCCCACCAGTAAATCCCATAAATAATAATACAGGGACCGGAATTAAACACAATAAATAAACAGGCCAAATTGGGACCTTTCGTGCTGTTTGATTAATCCTGTCTAAAAGCCTCAATAGTTCACACGTAAATCCATATCAGAGTAGAGACTTGCAACCTCTTTATCATAACCATTGAACATCAGAGTTGGTACACGTTTAGCGAACAGACCACCCCCGATCTTGCGCTCTGTTTCTTGTGTCCAACGAGGATGGTCTACATCCGGGTTAACATTAGCGTAGAAACCATATTCCTTAGACTGCAATTGCTCCCAAGTACCAACAGGTTGTTCATCTGTTAGCGTTATACGCACTATAGATTTTATCGACTTAAAACCATACTTCCAAGGCACTACCAGACGTAAAGGAGCGCCATTTTGTTTTGGAATAGGCCTACCATATATTCCCGTCGCCATAATTGTTAACGGATGCAAGGCTTCGTCTAACCTGAGACCTTCGATATACGGCCAATCTATCCAGCTAGCTTTCTGACCCACCATTTCTTCTGGACGATACAGTGTTTCAAAACGAACATACTTTGCTTCAGGTTTTATGCCTGCCAATTCAAGGAGGTCATTGAGTTCAAAACCATTCCAAGGCACGACCATTGACCATGCTTCGACACAGCGGAACCGGTAAATACGTTCTTCGATAGTCATCTCGGAAATGATGTCTTGAAAATCAAATGTACCCGGACGCTCAACCAAGCCATCGATCGTCACGCCCCAAGGGACAGTGGTGAGAGCGCCCGCATACTCTGCCGGATCTTCTTTGCCAGTCCCAAACTCATAAAAATTATTATACTGAGTTATGTCGTCCCAAGAGTTTAGTTCCATTTCAGGCTGCGCAGCGCTTGCTATCCCCGTGGAGGTAACTAATCCAAATCCCAAGGTACCAGCTATCATTTGACGTCTATTCAAAAAAGCATCGTAAGGCGTAATATCTGCACTGGTCAAAGCACTTTTCCAACGATTAGCCACTTGGCATCTCCCAAAAGTTGAACGATTTTTGAAATATATAAGTCTTTTGTGGCTAAAGTTGATCCCACATCACGTGCTTGTTAAAGAATTGTAACTTGGTGTGATTTCATTGAGAGGAAGCGACCGGCCATTATCTTGCACAATGCGGACGTGACGTCTACGCATCAAACGGGGTTCTGCGACACCAACAGAGTGAGCGATAGTTTCAACTTCACGAGTAACCTCACCTGCATAACGGGCAACACGCGTGTATTTATCCGCAACAACTAACCCCGACTGAAACCGCTTGTCATGCGTTGTAATACCTGTTGGACACGTATTTTTATTACATTTAAGTGCTTGAATACAGCCTAAACTAAACATGAAGCCTCGTGCAGAGGCTACAAAATCTGCTCCAGCAGCAATCGCCCAAGCCACATCTCCTGGATTGACCAACTTGCCAGACGCAATAACACGAACACGTTCTTTCAAGCCCGCGCAGTCTCTCTCGTCAACCACCGTAATTAGAGCTTCACGAATAGACATTCCAACAAGATCAATTAGAGGCATTGGCGCTGCACCAGTCCCACCTTCACCACCATCAACGGCAATGAAATCCGGTGCGCTCTCCACACCACGAGCAACAATTGCATTAAAAAAGTCTTTAATTGGCTCTTTAGCTCCAACAACCGTTTTAATACCAACAGGTTTACCAGTTACGCTACGAACACGGTCAACCAAATCAAGCAAATCATTCCAGTCATCGACCTCTGCATGTCGATTTGGCGAAATTCCACTCTGCCCAACATTCAAACCACGAATCTTTGCAATCTCAGCAGTTACCTTTGAGCCTGGAAGAATACCACCTTTGCCGGGCTTTGCGCCCTGTGCTAGCTTAATTTCAAACATCCGAACGGTTTCGAAAGCCGCAACTTCGCGCAATTTTTCATCAGACAATTCACCATCATTATTACGCACGCCAAACTTAGCAGTACCAATCTGGAAGACAACGTCACAACCGCCCTCGAGGTGAAAGGGGCTCAATCCGCCCTCACCTGTATTCAACCAAATGCCTGCGGTTTTTGCTCCACGGCTTAGTGCCTGAACAGCAGGCTTGGAGATAGCACCATAACTCATTCCTGAAATGTTGAATATTGACAGCGCTGTGTAAGGAATTCGAGCACCCGATCCAATCACCATTGGAGCAGTTTTTGCAAACTGCTGTTCTAAAGGTGGAAAGGCAGCATTAACAAAAATTGGAGTGCCTACAATTGCAAGGTTACGAGTAGAGCCGAATGCTACTGTATTATCTCTCTCTTCGCCCGCTCTGTTTATCCACTCTCTCTGTGCTCTATTAAATGGTAATTCTTCGCGATCCATCGCAAAAAAGTATTGTCGGAAAAATTCACCCAAGGAAGAAAATAAACCTCTGAAGCGTCCAATTACCGGGTAGTTGCGACGTATTGCATCGCTAGTTTGTAATCGATCAACAAAAAATAAGACAACTATAGCAGCTAGCATGGCTCCAATAACTGCAACAAAACCTAAGGCTAAAATATTTAAAACAGTTGCTGTAAATTGCATTGGACCTCCTTAATTAAATACCATCATACCTACAGTATTCAAATAAATTTTAACTGAAACATTAAATGTGAAAAGGGTGCCTAATAAGGCACCCTTTTAAGTTTTAATAACTACGGTCAGTGAACAACCGCGTCATCCGGACGAGGTCTATTTGTTAAACTGATGCGATCACCAATAATCAATCCATCTGCGCCGGCAGTAACTTCGATAGTATCACCGTCACGAACTTCCCCCGCCAGCAGCATTTCTGCCAATGCATTTTGTAACGCGTTTTGAATGACACGCTTTAGGGGGCGCGCTCCAAATACCGGATCGTATCCTTCATTCGCCAGCCAATGCCGAGCCTCCACATCCAAAGACAAACCAATGTTACGCGCTGCCAGCCGCTTAAGAAGCAAGTTTAACTGTATATCAACGATGCCATCCATATCTTCTCTCGCAAGCCTGTCAAATATAACAGTTTCATCCAGACGGTTCAGAAATTCTGGGCGAAAATGATCATGTACAGCATCCAAGACTTCATGTCGCGCCTTTGAGGGATCGGCGCCATCAGGTAGTTGGCTTAGCGATTGCGTACCCAAGTTAGACGTAAGCACAATAAGTGTCTGCTTAAAATCAGCAGTCCTGCCCTGGCCATCCGTTAACACGCCATCATCTAAAACCTGCAGCAACAAGTTAAATACATCTGGATGCGCTTTTTCAACTTCATCAAAAAGTACAACTTGATAAGGGCGACGACGGACTGCTTCAGTGAGTACTCCGCCCTCATCATAGCCGACGTAGCCTGGCGGTGCTCCAATCAGACGGGATACACTATGTTTTTCCATAAATTCGGACATATCGATCCGCACCATTGCATTATCGTCATCAAACAAAAATTCAGCTAGCGCTTTTGTAAGTTCTGTTTTTCCGACCCCAGTCGGGCCTAAAAACAAGAAAGATCCAAGTGGTCGTTTCTCATCATTCAACCCAGCACGAGCACGACGCACGGCGTTAGATACTGCTGAAACTGCTGGGCTTTGGCCAATAACACGACTGTGCAAATGGTCTTCCATCCTCAGCAATTTATCACGTTCACCTTCAAGCATCTTAGCCATAGGAATACCAGTCCAGCGTTCAACCACACTCGCAATCTGTTCTGGCCGAACAGCCTCAGCAATCATAACATCTGATCCTTGGCCTTCCGCATCACAAAGTTGACGCTCCATATCTGGAATGACTCCATAGGACAGCTCACCAGCCTTCGCGAGATTACCTTCGCGTTTCGCAATTTCGAGCGTTGCACGTGCCTGTTCTAACTGTTCTTTAATATGACGCGCAGAAGCAAGCTTATCTCGCTCACCCTGCCACTGCGCTGTCATTTCAGAGCTTCGTTCTTGAACTTCAGAAAGATCTCTTTCAAGAG
The DNA here is from genome assembly GCA_905480645.1 of uncultured Tateyamaria sp. Classification (GTDB taxonomy): domain Bacteria; phylum Pseudomonadota; class Alphaproteobacteria; order Rhodobacterales; family Rhodobacteraceae; genus Tateyamaria. The sequence goes on along the minus strand of CAJQRC010000008.1, from coordinate 43,849 downwards.
AAATTAGCCGATCTTTTGAAGCTTGATCATCTTCTAAACGCAGAGCCTCAACCTCAATCTGCATTTGAAGAATTTGGCGATCCAACGCATCCAATTCTTCAGGCTTACTGTCAACCTCCATACGCAGACGGCTAGCTGCCTCATCAACAAGATCAATTGCCTTATCGGGTAGAAAACGGTCAGTAATATAACGAGAGCTAAGCGTCGCCGCAGAGACAAGTGCACTATCAGATATCCGGACACCGTGGTGAAGTTCATACTTTTCTTTGATACCACGTAAAATACTTATTGTATCTTCTACTGAAGGTTCTTCTACAACAACAGGCTGAAAGCGACGCGCAAGAGCTACATCTTTTTCAACATATTTACGATACTCGTTCAAGGTTGTGGCACCAACACAGTGCAATTCACCACGCGCCAAGGCAGGCTTGATCAGATTGGCCGCATCCATCGAGCCTTCGGATGCTCCTGCACCCACCAGCGTATGCATTTCATCAATAAATAAGATAACCTCACCGGCAGCATCAGTGACTTCATTCAAGACTGCTTTTAAACGTTCTTCAAATTCTCCCCGATATTTTGCACCAGCAATTAGCGCGCCCATATCCAACGCCATTAAACGTTTTTTTCGAAGTGACTCAGGTACATCCCCGTTTACAATACGCAAAGCAAGACCTTCAGCGATAGCGGTTTTACCAACACCTGGCTCACCAATTAAAACAGGGTTATTCTTGGTTCGACGACTTAGCACCTGCATAGCGCGACGAATTTCTTCATCACGACCTATGATCGGGTCTATTTTACCTTCTTTAGCACGCTCCGTCAGATCTGTTGCGTACTTTTTAAGAGCATCGTAAGCTTGTTCTGCATTAGCATTATCAGCAGTTCTGCCTTTGCGAATATCATTGATAGCAGTATTCAATGCATTTGGCGTAACATTCCCAGCTTCTAGCGCTTTTTTTGCACCACAGCTAACCATTCCTAATGCCATTAGCACACGCTCAACGGGGACAAAGCTATCATCGGCTTTTTTGGCCAACGATTCAGCTTCAGCCAAAACTTTTGCAGTAGATTTATCCAGGTAAACTTGAGCAGCATTACCAGTTACTTTAGGCAGTTTTGATAGTGCTTCTTCGACATGCCCCAATACTGTATTGGAATCGCCACCTGCGCTATTTATCAAGTTACTTGCCAATCCTTGGTCATCATCCATCAATGCTTTTAGAATATGCTCAGGCATAAGGCCTTGGTGATTTTCACGGGTTGCTATAGTCTGTGCGGACTGAATGAATCCACGCGACCTGTCCGTGAACTTTGATAAGTCCATGGTATTTCTCCTTTTTAGCGCCCGTTGTTTTACGCCCTCAATCAGGCACGCAAGGCTAACGGGCCTCTATTAGTAAATGGGGCACCTACAATCGTTGCACAAGAGCAACACGTCACTTTTGTTAAAACGAGCAAAGCGACTGAGAATTCATGCAGAGAATTAACTCTCTGCATACAATTTTCATCTTAAAAAATTTCAAAATTCTTTAAAATCCACCAGATCATTATTTCAAGCATTATTCAGAATTACCCAAAAGGATAAAATCCTTTGGTGATTTAGCTTAAATTTACAGAGAAATAGTCAAACCCTTGGAAGCGGACAGCTTCATAATCGTAAAATTTAAATGTAGACAATCCAGAAATTCACATAATTAAAATCTCTTACATAAATAGCACAGCTTTCGTGTATATTGAAAATCTATAAATAATGTTCCCTATGTTCCGTGCCAAACTGGGTATTATGACTAATAGACTTTGAAGCTCCACCTGCCTATCAACAGACAAATTGCAGCGGGGCACTTACAGGATGGCAGACGACAGATTGATAGTGGCACTTGATGTGCCAAATGCTTTAGCAGGGCTGAAACTGGTCCAACTTCTCGGAGACAGTGTCGGGTTTTACAAAATTGGATTGGGAATGCTCACAGGCGGTGGGCTTGCACTGGCCAATGAACTTAAACAAGAACATGGAAAACGCATATTTCTGGATATGAAACTGTTTGACATCGGAGCAACAATTGAAGCAGCGGTGCGTGGGTTGGCTCAATTCGATCTTGATTTCCTTACAGTACACGGCGATCCACATGTCGTACGCGCCGCCAAAGAAGGTGCCGCTGATAGTGACATGAAAATACTCGCCGTCACAATTCTTACATCACTTGATCGGGCTGATTTAGATATGAGCATGATTACAGCAGGTAACGTAACAGATTTGGTACAGGCGCGTGCAGTCAAGGCATTCGAAGCAGGTGCTGATGGCGTTATTGCATCCCCTCAAGAAGCTGCTGTAATCCGGAGGTTATCTGCCGCACAAGATCGACTTATAGTGACGCCAGGGGTACGGCCTATGGGCGATGATTTTGGAGATCAAAAACGCGTTGCAACTCCGGGAAACGCCATAAAAAATGGTGCGGACCATCTCGTAATTGGGCGTCCCATCTGGAAAGCTGCAGACCCGGTTACAGCGGTTAAAAAAATTGTATCTGAAATATCCCACGCAGAGAGTGATAGCGAGCGGTCATAATAGATCACATTCCACAGCTTGTGCTTAATAAGCAACATACCACTGCATATTGAAATAATTAGAATTTTTATTTAGCCATTCAACAGATTTAGTGTCATGTAGATAGTATGGAATTCTCCCTGACGAACCTGTTCTTCCTGTGGTTCGTCACCTTCCCCCCGCTAAATTTGCGGGGGGCCTTCTTTCTAACAGGCCCCACTAAATTTCCAAGCTTGAGAATATGTTAAATTGTCATTTAATAACTGATTATCAATCCTAGAATTTTGGTTATACCTAAAAGCTTTACTTTGAATATACAACATGGGCCTGATTATTGGGAATCCTCACAACAACGGGCTCAAAAGTTTAGATTACAAGCACTTAAAACTGCAGTCCGGACAACGTCTTTTAAAGTTGTTTTATAAATTAAAAAGCTCGTCATTAGGTTTCAAAAATGAACATTCTGCCAGTGAGCAAACTAAACGTCTTTCGTGTTCCGCTTAATAACTAGTAATTTATTTAAATCAGATGCCAAATGGGTTTAACAAACAGAAAGTGATCTGCTTATAACTTATTTAGTATCTCAAATCAGATTTATTTTGAACCCACATACTTAGATACCGTATGCTTTTTAAAGTTTATCAGCTACAGTAAAAAACAAATTAAAAGTTTTCATGCCCAGTCTTTGCCGCGATTGCCTTACTGATTTTAATGCTGCACAGCGTTGTCCAGACTGTGGCAGCCCTCGCACGGTGAGTCACCCTGAGCTATTTAATTTATCAATAGCGCATATGGACTGCGATGCATTCTACGCTTCCGTTGAAAAACGGGACAATCCAGCTCTCAAAGGAAAACCAGTTATCATTGGTGGCGGGCGTCGAGGAGTAGTATCTACAGCCTGCTATATAGCTCGGATACAAGGCGTACGGTCTGCAATGCCAATGTTTCAAGCACTTAAACTGTGCCCTGCTGCCATCATTATAAAGCCCAGAATGGAGGTGTATGCTGAAACATCAAAAGCCATTCATCGCATGATGGAGGAAATGACACCTGCAATTGAGCCTTTATCATTGGACGAAGCATTTCTAGATCTGACAGGTACTGCGCGTCTACACGGCAAACCTCCAGCTGTTATGTTAGCGAAATTAGTTAAGCGCATGAATGATGAATTAGGACTAACTGGTTCAATTGGCCTAAGTCATAATAAATTTTTGGCTAAAGTTGCCTCTGACTTAGAAAAACCTCGTGGTTTTTCGATCATTGGGCTAGCCGACACCCCAAAGTTCTTGAAAGACAAGTCCGTGCGGCTAATCTGGGGTATTGGCCCTACAGCACAGATGTCTCTAGACAAAGCCGGCATTCGCACATTCACAGATTTATTGCGCTGGAAACGGACAGATTTAATTGATAGATTTGGGTCCACGGGTGAACGTTTATGGTACCTCGCGAGAGGACAAGACAATAGAGCCATACAGCAAAATCGTGCGGTAAAATCAATAAGTAATGAGACAACTTTTCAAGATGATACAAGTGACCTTGATGTTCTTGATGGACACTTATGGAGGATGGCTACTAAGGTATCTGACCGTTCTAAAGCCAAAGGCTTGGCAGGCCGAGTAATAACACTTAAATTAAAGCGAAAAGATCATTCAATATTAACTCGACGGGTTTCTTTGCGAGACCCCACACAACTTGCCGATACTATATATCGTACAGCGCGAAACCTATTCGAGCAAGTAAATGAAAAAGGCCCCTATCGTCTATTAGGTTGCGGGATAAGTGATTTGTGCTGCGGCAAAGAGGCGGAACAATCTGGGGATCTTTTAGACCAAGGGGCGTACAAACGTAATCAGGCTGAACGCGCAACTGACGAAATTAGAGGTCGTTTCGGTGATAATGCAATTCTTAAAGGACGTGCTTTGAGATAACGTCATTTGTTGCATATGGCAGAAAAAATCTTTTGGACAAGTGCTATTCTGCAGCTACAGGCGTTAGTACTTGACCAATTGATACAATCTCCTCGATCACATTATGTAAACGTCTACGTGTCTCCTCAAAACCGTCATTTGGACAAATCAGCCTTTCGTTCATATAAAGTGACCGATCTATCTCAACCTGTATAGAATGCTGATTATGCGTTGGCCGGCCATAAACCTGAGTAGTGTAAGCACCAGCAAAAGGAGAGTTACGGGCTACGTTAAAGCCCGCAGATTCAAACGCTGCCTCTACTTTTTCCATAATCATGTGCCCTGAAGAAGCACCAAACCGATCGCCCAAAACAACATCAGGACGTTTCATTCCAACACGTGCTCGCCCGTCCATTGCTTCACGGGGCATTGAATGACAATCAATCAGTATTGCTTGACCATGGGTTTTCTGTGCCAAACCCAACAATTCTTGAAGTTTAATGTGATAAGGCTTCCAGTACTTTGAAATTCTGCGATCAGCCTCTTGAAAGCTGATTTTTCCTTGATAGATGGCACGACCATTGGCAACGACACGTGGGATTACACCTAAACCGCTTGAAATACGGGGATTATGGCCTGAAAAATGTACATCTTCTATTATGCTTGGATCCAATTCTTCAGCACTACGATTAAAATCTACAAAAGCACGAGGAACGCTGGCCATAAGTAGTGGAGCGCCAAAAGTTGGGGCCGCATCAAATAGCCGATCAACAAAAGCGTCCTCAGAAGAACGAATTTCCATTTCATTCAAAACAGTGCTGCGCAAAAAATTGATAGGGTAGCAGTTACCCGAATGCGGCGAAGCAAAAACTAGGCAACTAGTGCGTTTTTCAGGTTGGATAACTGAGTAAGCGTCTTTAGGCATGATCTCTCCTTGTCATTTATATAGCGCATACACCACAAAAGCCAAAAGCCCTTGATCCCAACGTCGACTCCTTTTATACGCCAACCACTCGCTTTGACTGCTGACCCCCATCACTACTGAGGGTACAGTTTTTGAGGAGATTAGATGTGGGGGATTAGCTCAGCGGTAGAGCACTTCGTTGACATCGAAGGGGTCACAAGTTCGATCCTTGTATCTCCCACCACCGCATTACGCGCAAGGCAGTTTTGCCATGTTGCATACTAAACCGGCACGCTAGTGCTTTAATTTAAATAGGCGCTGCTTCGCGCCATCAAACATTAGGAAGAAGCGCCATGAAGGTTCGCAACTCGCTCCGCTCTCTTAAAAGTCGGCACCGTGACTGTCGTATAGTACGCCGTAAGGGGCGTGTTTACGTTATTAACAAAACACAGCCTAGATTTAAAGCACGCCAAGGCTAGCTCCAGCGATCAGGTAATTTTCAAAAGCCGCTCCATTTGAGCGGCTTTTTTATTTATCCAATGAATGATCATGAAAATTCAAAAATAGCTTTCGTCCACACATATCTAATAAATCAAATGACTTTTCCAAATGTTATTTAACCGTCACTTTATGCAACTTTCTTCTGTCAGGGACTAAAACTCTTAGCGCTATACTAACTTATATGAACAAACAGAGCGATTAAAATTGCCTATAGGTTTTTCAATGTCTAAATTATAGCGCAAGTCTGTTTACAGTATCCATTTTATCCTCAGATATTGCTGTTTCTCGATAAGACAAAACCTTACTTTCCAACGTTTACAACTAATAAAAGGCTTACCCCAATGGAACCTACATATAACCCACCAGAAAAATGGGCTTGGGATGAAGAAAGTGGCGGTAAGTTCGCATCGATTAATAGACCGACCGCTGGTCCCACCCTGGAAAAAGGTTTGCCAGTCGGAAATCATCCATTTCAACTGTATTCAGATGCAACTCCCAATGGCGTGAAAGTCACAATACTATTTGAGGAGTTGCTAGAGGCTGGGGTCCAGGACGCAGAATACGACGCATGGAGGATCGATATTAGTAAAGGTGAACAATTTGGCTCTGGCTTTGTAGGAGTTAATCCAAACTCAAAGATCCCCGCACTATTTGACCATTCTGATCATACGGTTTTACGTGTATTTGAAAGTGGATCTATTCTGATGCATTTGGCCGAAAAATTCAGTATGTTCTTACCAATGTCCGGTACCAACCGAACCGAAGTTCTAAACTGGTTAATGTGGCAGATGGGTTCAGCACCCTTCTTGGGAGGCGGATTTGGCCACTTTTATGCCTATGCACCAGAAAAATATAAATATCCAATCAATAGATATGCAATGGAAAGTAAACGACAATTGGACGTGCTTAATCGCGAACTTGAGCACAAGCCATTTATCGCAGGTGAAGATTTTTCCATAGCAGATATAGCCATATGGCCATGGTATGGACAGCTATGTTTAGGACGACTGTACCAGGCTGCTGAATTTCTTGATGTTGAAAGCTATTCAAATGTAATGAAATGGGCAAAAAAGATTGATGCCCGCCCAGCAACTCTACGGGGTCGTATGGTTAACCGCGCATTTGGTGATCCATCATTACAGTTACACGAAAGGCATTCTTCTTCAGATTTCGAAACGCAAACTCAAGACAAAATTAGCATAAACCAGAACTATCAATTGCAGCAAAAATCATAATTGAAGTTGTTGTTTAGTGGGCGGAAAACAATACTGACAAGTAAAAATGTTACCATGGTAAGTGTGCTGTAGCCGAGTAGACTTTGATCGACAAACCTTCTGTGAGTTATAAGAGCGCATTTAAAACAATTCACCTCCGCCCAACCTGGCGACAGATTAAAATCACCGGCAGGAGGCCAAAAGCCACAATAACTAAGCTTGGAACGGCAGCACCTCCTAACCGCTCATCTGAAGCAAGCCGATAGGCCTGCACAGCGAGGGTGTCATAGTTAAATGGGCGCATAATCAACGTGGCAGGCAACTCCTTCATAACATCTACAAAAACTATTAAAAGTGCTGTCAATAAACTTGGGGTCAAAATTGGCAGATGCACTTTACGAAGCGTCGCGAATGGCCCTTTACCAAGCGATCTGCTTGCTGCGTCCATGTGTACATGCACCAGTGATTGTCCGCCTTCATACGCACCCAAAGCAGCAGCCAAAAAACGTACCATATAAGCTAAAACCAATAACCAAATTGAGCCTGTTAACATAAGGCCGGTAGAAATGTTAAAGGTTGTCCGCATCCACGCGTCGATTGCATTATCAAAAGCAGCAAATGGCACCATCAAACCAACTGCAATTACCCCACCCGGCACTGCATAGCCCAAACGAGCGATATAGGTCGCCATCGTCGAGGATCGCCCAGGCTGCATTCGCTGGAAAAACCCAAGCCCAATAGCTGCAAATACAGTAATTAAAGCAGCAGTTGACGCTAAGACGAGCGAATTGCGCGCAAACCCTAGATAGCGGCTACTCAGCAAATCTTGATCAGAATCAAGACCTAAAACAATCAAAGAAAAAATTGGAATAATAACGCCTAAGAGGACAGGGATGGCGCACAGAACCATTGCAAACACTGCCCGTAGGCCTTTTAAAGGCAGCGCAGCGTGGTGCTTTTGGCTACGGCTTTGGTCATAATACTTAGCTCTACCACGTTGGATACGCTCTAATACTGCCAACATGAATGCAAACATCAATAAACATACTGCAAGCTGTGCAGCACCTGCTCGGTCACCCATCGAAAACCAACTAGTGTAGATACCAGTGGCAAAAGTTTGCACGCCAAAATATGCAACTGTACCAAAATCAGCAATTGTCTCCATAACAGCTAAAAGAACTCCAGCAGCAATCGCGGGTCGCGCCAATGGTAGGCTTACAGTCAAAAATGCAGCCAAAGGGCTCGCACCAAGGCCGCGAGCAGTCATAAACGCTGATCCACTTTGCTGAATAAAAGAGGCTCGAGCCAATAAATAAACATAAGGGTACAGAACCAAAACGAGCATTAGTGCTGCCCCTCCTAGACTTCTTATTTCGGGAAACCAATAATCCCGCGGCCCCCAATCCATTACATTTCTCAATGTGGATTGTACTATTCCAGGGTGGTCAAGAACGCTCGTATAGGCATAGGCAAGTACATAAGCTGGAAAAGCCAACGGCAAAACTAGTGCAATTTCAAAAAACTTTACGCCTTTAAAGTGAGTCATTGTTACAAGCCATGCGGCTCCAACTCCAATGGCAAACGTCCCAACTGACACCAAAAGTATCAAAAAGACAGTGTTTATAGAATAGCGGCCAAGCACAGTGGAAGCTAGATGTACTATTGTCTCTGTGCCACTCGTCACAGCCGCAAGAGCAACTGCAAGCATGGGAAGCGCACAAGCCATTGCGACGCCCCACGCGGCACCAGACAGAACACGCGGAGCGCAAATCATTCGAAGATAATTTAGTTTAGATATACTTTCGAAGGTCAAAGACTAATTCCGTTTGCACAAGAGCTTCATTAAAGTTTTCAATCGAGTTTACAGTCCAAAGGCAGCTAAATGAAATTTCCAATTCAAATTTTTAAACTTCCACTAATGATACATTACTATTTTGAAGAACATGATTTTATTCAGTCATAGCTACGCTGGTCCTCAATTACGAGACCGTCTTTCGGCAGGCTTTCAGGAGCTACAATCTCAACAACACCCTTAAGTTTTAGAGTTTTTTCTATTGTCTCTGCATAAATACTCTCATCGCTGCAAGTACTTTCCAATTGTACTATCATGACATCCTGTTGACCAAGTCGTCGCACTATAACCCTGACTTTGACCACTTCAGCATGACGATCCACAATAGAAGCTACTTGTTCAGGGCGCACAAACATTCCCTTGATCTTAGTCGTTTGATCCGCACGCCCCATCCAGCCTTTTATGCGCATATTAGTTCGTCCACAGGGGCTTTGACCCAACAAAACGGCACTCATATCTCCAGTGGCGAAACGGATCAGGGGATAGTCGGCGTTCATTGATGTCACGACAACCTCACCTACCTCACCTGGTAAGACTAACTGTCCCGTTCCTGGCGTTACGATTTCTACAATCACACCTTCATCCACAATCATTCCCTCCTTAGAAGAACTTTCATAAGCTATATTTCCCAGATCCGCGGTAGCATAAGCCTGCAGACAAGAAATTCCCCTATCTGCATATTCTTGACGTAGTGAAGGAAACAAGGCACCGCCCCCAACTACAGCCTTCTTAATAGCTAAAGAAATCCCCATATCATCCGCTTTATCAATTATAACTTTCAGATAATCAGGCGTACCCGCATAAGCTGTTGTCCCAACATCTCTAGCAGCTGTCACTTGCAACTCAGTTTGTCCAGTACCGGCAGGAAGTACGGTGGCACCCACCGCACGCGCACCACTCTCAAAAATCATTCCCGCAGGTGTTAGGTGATAACTGAAGCAATTTTGCAAAATATCATCATGCCTTACACCTGCAGCATGTAAAAACCGGCCCATTCGCCACCAGTCATGAGTAATTCCACCAGGCTCATAAATGGGGCCTGGAGATTGAAAAATATGCGCTACATTCTTCACCGAAAGACCGCCGAAAGGCGGTCTGTTCATTTGTCGCTCTGCTAATTCTGACTTACGGAGTACTGGCAGTTTTGAAAGGTCTTCAATGTCATGTACTTCAGATGCTGCTACATGCCATGCTTCAGACTGGCCAACAATAGAACCGAGAACGGAGCGTAGTTTTCGGGACTGAGCGGCGGCACGAGAATCAGAACTACGCGTTTCCAACTCATCAAAATACAATTTACCAGCCATTGTTCGAACCATCCTAATTTGAAAAGATCTATTTAATATGAATATAGAAATACTACTCAAGGTTCCGATACGCAGGATTAAACCTTGTCTTGATTAATAATAATTATTACGGCTCACTCGCGTTGGGTAAAGTTATTAAACTTAGGTTTACTTCGATATATCGCTGGCATTTAGAAATACTGTTTACCGATGTTGGTAATCGAGCGTAGACAAATAACCACCTCCCTCAAATTGGTACTTAGCGTCTAGAAACAACAATTAGATTCCAAGTATAAGTGTTCCATCACACTACTAACATCAAAGTTTAAGTGTAAGAAATCAACTCAACCAACGTTTACGCCGGCGATATGAGCGAACATTGCGAAATGACTTTCTTCCCTCATCCGACATACCCAGATAAAATTCTTTGACGTCTGGGTTTTCTCTTAATTCAGCAGCAGGGCCATCCATGACTACCCGCCCACTTTCTAAAATATAACCATAATGAGCGTAGCGCAGCGCAACATTGGTATTCTGTTCAGCTAACAGAAAGGTAACCCCTTCTTTTTCATTTAAATTGCGTACAATCTGAAAGATTTCTTCAACTAATTGTGGCGCCAAACCCATAGAAGGTTCATCAAGTAGAACCGTTTCAGGCTGCGACATCAACGCACGGCCAATGGCGCACATCTGTTGTTCACCCCCAGAGGTATAACCAGCTTGTGATTTGCGACGCTCCTTTAAACGAGGGAAATATGAATATACCATATCTAAATCTGCTTGAATTTTGGTATTTCCATCAGTGCGCGTATAGGCCCCAGTCAACAGGTTTTCCTCAACAGTCAAATGTTCAAAACAATGGCGGCCTTCCATCACTTGGATTACCCCACGCTTCACCATATCAGATGGGTCAGCACCTTGGACTTTAGAATTACGATAACTGATAAAACCTTTAGTGACTTCACCACGCTCTGAATGCAAAAGGTTCGAAACGGCTTTCAATGTCGTGGTTTTTCCAGCACCATTACCACCAAGTAAAGCCACAATTCCACCTTTTGGAACAGCAAGTGAGACCCCTTTGAGAACCAAAATTACGTGATTATAAATCACTTCTATATTGTTTATATCTAGAAGGACTTCTAATTTATCAGTGTGTCTTTCCATTCGGCCGTCCTCGAAAAAGAACGGCTGCAAAACCTGCAGCCGTTCACTGGGATTAGTTACATCTTTCAGTGATGTTATTTTCTTGTGCAAAGGCTAGAGAATCAGCCTGAATCAAAGGGTTAATTAAATCCATATCTGCCACAAGATAATCAGAAACTAAATTCCATTTGCCAGCACTTGCATCCCATTGAGATACAGCACCTAAACCAGGGCCCCCATGGTTTTCACATGACACCGAAAAAGCTGGGCCAATATTTGCCAACCCATACTCTGCCATCATCGCATCAGTGATTTCTAGCGCCTCCATACCTTTAATCATTTCAGCCTGGGAAATATCGGACGTCCCGGCTAGTTCTTGAGCCTTAAGGATCGCCATATGAGTGAGAAAAGCCATGTAAAGTGACCGATTGTACATCACAGTCCCAAGATTGTCCCCGGCACCAGCAGCTTTTCCTGACGCTACAACATATTTTTGTATATCATCATAGATTGAAAATTCACTTCCTGTGTCATTCATCACTAAAGATTTATACCCATTAGCAACATCACCGGCTGGGATCACATCATGCTCAGCGCCTGCCCACCAATTACCGATAAAGTTTTCCATTGGAAAACGGATATTGGCCGCTTCTTGGATAGCAACTTGGTTCATGACACCAAATCCCCACATAATCACATAATCTGGGCGCTCCCGACGGATTTGCAACCACTGCGATTTCTGCTCTTGGCCTGGATGATCAACTGGAATCAATGTTAATTCAAAACCGTGCTTTTCAGACAATCCTTCCAATGTACGGATAGGTTCTTTTCCATATGCTGAATTGTGATAGAGCAGCGCAATATGTTTGCCCTCCAAACTTCCTGAGTTTTCATTCAGAAGGTAGTTCACGCCGGCAGAGGCGGCTGTCCAATAATTGGCTGGATAATTAAAGATGTTTGAAAATATCTTACCATTAGCCGCCGATGTCCGGCCGTATCCCATGCTATGCAGAGCAATACCGTCAGCCGTCACTTTCGGAATAAGCTGGTACGTGATACCGGTGCTTAAAGGATGATAAACGAGCGAGCCCTCAGCCTTGGTTGATTCATAACATTCAACACCTTTTTCGGTGTTGTAGCCAGTTTCACATTCCAGCAAGCGCACAGGTACGCCACCAATCCCGCCGTCACGCTCATTCAACATTGTCAAGTAATCTGCATAACCATCAGCCAACGGAATACCGGCAACAGCATAAGGACCCGTGCGATAAGACATCCACGGCAGGACCAGATCTGCAAAGACTGGTGATGCCAAAGCAATGCTGCTTACAGCAGCAGCTAAAAGTTTAAATTTCATCGGTTTTTCTCCCATTTTATCCGATTTTGGTCTTCTAAGGGCAATGCCCCTTGGTAATTTCTTTTTTGACAGTTCAGTGCGGAAACGGCCAAAGCCTGAGTTTTTCTTTTGCTAAGCGCCATATTTGCGCAATACCGTGCGGTTCAACCACTAAGAACAGAATGATCAAACCCCCTACAATCATGAATTCAAGATGCGTTGCCAAATCAGGCTGCCAACCGAGGCCAGCAACAAACAGATTTTTCAAAAGGACTGGTAATAAAACCAGAAAAGCTGCGCCGGCAAAGCTACCAAAGATCGATCCAAGCCCACCAATAATAATCATAAATAGTATCAAAAAGGACTTATTAATCCCAAAGGCCTCACCCACCTCTACAGCGCCCAAATACACAGAAAAAAATAGTGCGCCAGAGATTCCAATAAAAAAAGAACTTATCGCGAAAGCGGAAAGTTTCGCGTTAAGTGGGTTAACGCCAATAATTTCTGCGGCAATATCCATGTCCCGAATTGCCATCCATTTCCGCCCCATTGCTCCGCGAGTAAGATTACGCGCTACAATACCGCAAAAAGTCAAAATAATTAGACAGAAAACATAGGTTGCCCAGCTGTCAGCGTTGGCACCGGTAACGGCAACTCCAAAAAATTCACGTTCAGGGGCATTTATTTGACCAGATGCTGAATAATTGTAAAACCAGGGGACCCGGTTAAATATCCAGACTAGGAAAAACTGCGCTGCAAGAGTGGCCACAGCTAAATAAAACCCTTTTATACGCAGTGAAGGAAGACCGAATAACACCCCAACCCCGGCCGTGATTGCACCGGCTAAAAACACATGGATCATGATGCTAACATCTGGAAATGCTGTCATCAGTTTGTAGACAGCATAGGCGCCAACCGCCATGAAGCCCCCAGAGCCCAGCGATACCTGACCACAATATCCAACCAGTATATTCAACCCAATCGCCGCAATTGAATAAATAAGAAATGGCAAAAAGATCGCATTTACCCAATAATCATTGATTAAAAAGGGGATCAATAAGAATGCAACTGCTAAAACAGCGTAATAGCGATAGCGGTCAAATTTAATCGGGAATGTTTGGTTATCTTCTCTGTAGGTGGTCTTGAAATCACCGGCTTCACGATACAGCATTAGTTATACCCTTTCGATGATTTTTTCGCCAAACAGACCTTGTGGTCGAAAGACAAGAAATAAAAGCGCCAAGACATAGGCAAACCAGTTTTCAGTGGCACCTCCAATTAATGGGCCAACGAGGAATTCAAACATCTTCTCTCCAACCCCAATAATCAAGCCTCCAACAATGGCACCGGGGATCGATGTGAAGCCCCCCAACATCAGAACGGGCAGGGCTTTGAGAGCTATCAATGAAAGTGAAAACTGAACACCAGATTTTGTGCCCCACATGATCCCCGCAATCAGAGCCACAAAACCGGCTAGAGACCAAACCATTACCCAAATAAAATTCAGTGAGACCCCTACGGATAGAGCGGCCTGATGATCATCCGCAACAGCCCGCATTGCACGGCCTTGCTTAGTATATTGGGCAAAAGCCACCAAAGCAAACACAAGGAAAATTGCCACAACAGTCGCAAAAATATCTAAATTATCTATAAAAAATCCATAATCGAAAATATTAAAAGTGGTTTCATCAATCCACAGATTAATTCCTTGTGGAATCCCAACATCCAGCTTTTTAATTTCGCCGCCCCACATAAGGTCGCCAAAACCCTCCATGAAATAAGCCAATCCAATAGTAGCCATAAAGAGGATGATCGGCGCTTGATTAACCAAATGTTTAAAAATTACTTTTTGAACTAGCCATGCCAATATGACCATAATACCCATCGTCAGTAAAATCCCCGCCAATGCAGGCAAATGCCAACCAAAATGGTGAATTTCAGTTCCAAATATTGCGTTGATCAAATGGCTAAATGGCACCTGGCCGTTCATCACCCCAACTAACGTCATCGCAGAAAATAAGGCCATGACACCCTGCGCGTAGTTAAAAATACCAGATGCCTTATAAATCAAAACAAATCCCAGAGCGACCAACGCATAAAGAACGCCTGCCATAAGGCCGTTCAAAAACACTTCCATTCCAAAAACTACCTGCTCAGGCATCAGATTTTCCTTGCAAAGAGTTTTAGACAGGTAAACCGCCTGCATATAAGTATTTTGATGCGCTTACTAATCATGGCTCACCCCCAAATATGCGTCAATCACATCTTGATTATTGCGCACCTCGTCCGGCGTCCCATCACCAATCTTTTTACCATAATCCATTACAACCACTCGGTCACTCAGATCCATGACGACACCCATATCGTGTTCAATCAATGCAATAGTTGTGCCAAATTCGTCGTTCACATCAAGGATAAAGCGGCTCATATCCTCTTTCTCCTCTACATTCATCCCTGCCATCGGTTCGTCTAAAAGGAGTAACGACGGTTCAGCTACCAAGGCTCGAGCCAACTCTACACGTTTTTTTAATCCGTAAGGTAAGCGAGAAACAGACGTTTTACGAATGGCTTGGATTTCTAAAAAATCAATAATTTTCTCTGCAACCTCACGGTTTGCAATTTCTTCATGCTCCGCCTTTCCCCGCCACAAAGCCTGAGAAAACAAATTAGCTTTCATGTGTATTAAGCGACCAGTCATTACATTGTCCAAAACAGACATGCCTTCGAACAAAGCAATATTTTGAAAAGTTCGTGCAATTCCCTGTCGTGCTACTTCGTAGGGCTTCATATGAGCCCGTGGTTCGCCCTTATAAAAAACCTCACCCTCTTGCGGCACATAAAAACCTGAAATCACGTTCAACATCGATGATTTTCCAGCGCCATTCGGTCCAATAATTGCACGAATTTCACCCTCACGGATGTCGAAAGAGATGTCTTTGATAGCCTCGACCCCACCAAACCGGAGAGTTATGTTTTTCATTTCCATTACCACAGGGCCAATCTGACGACCATCTGCAGTAAGGTATGCTTCAGCCTGATCCAGCATCAAATCCAATCCTTCATGGGTTTTGGCATATTCAACCTTTCTGCAGACAAACAGACCACCAGTAGTAGGGACATATACGTTGAGATTTGTCGCAATATCATTCAGCCGCCATCTTATTCACAGCAGGTAATACCTCAGCATCACACACAACCAAAGTGGCTGAAATTGCACCTTTTCGACCGTCCTCATAAGTCACTTCCGTGGTTGTCTTGACTTTTGATAACCCATCATACAGCGCGTCGATAATATCTGCATATTTACTCTCTATAATACGACGGCGTACTTTTCGCGTTCTAGTTAGCTCACCATCATCCGCGTCCAACTCTTTGTGTAAAACAACGAAGCGATGCACTTGACAACTTGAAAGCATTTCATCTTCCGCAACGCTACAGTTTACCTCCTCAACATGTGATTTAATCATAGACAGAACCTTCGGATGTTGTGCTAATTCTTGGTAAGAAGCATAACCAATATTATTTCGCTCTGCCCAATTCCCAACAGCCGTCAAATCAATATTGATAAAAGCAGTACATTCTGACCGACCGTTACCAAAAACTACTACCTCAAGAATATTAGGAAAAAATTTCAATTTATTTTCGACGTATTTTGGCGCGAATAATGACCCTCCCGTCATTTTCCCGACATCTTTAGCGCGATCAATAATGCGCAGGTGACCCGTCTCAGGCTCAATGAAACCAGCATCACCAGTTGCCACCCAACCCTCAGGGTCTTTTGTATTTGCAGTACTTTCAGCGTTTTTATAATATTCCACAAAAACTCCAGGCGAACGATAAAATACCTCACCAGTATCTGCGATCTTTAACTCAACCCCTGGGCATTGGACGCCAACCGTGTCTGACCTAACCTCACCATCAGGTTGAGCAGTAATAAATACAGTAGCTTCAGTCTGACCGTAGAGCTGTTTCAGGTTAATTCCTAATGACCGATAAAAATCAAAGATTTCAGGGCCAATTGCTTCACCTGCAGTATAACCAACTCGGACCTTACTGAAACCTAATGTATTTTTCAGCGGACCAAAAACCATCAAATCACCGAAGAAATACTTCAATCGATCACCTAAATTGACATCTTTTCCGTCCAATATTGCAGAGCCAACTTTTCGGGCATGAGCCATAAAATAATGAAATATTCGTTGCTTCAGCTTACCTGCATCTTCCATCCTAATCATCACATTGGTTAGTTGGTTTTCAAAAACACGAGGTGGGGCAAAATAATAAGTTGGCCCTATTTCGCGCAAGTCTGCGTGCATAGTGTCTGCACTTTCAGGACAGTTTGTGCAAAAACCGGTCCACAAAGCTTGTCCAACTGAAAAAATAAAATCGCCAACCCATGCCATGGGGAGGTAAGCTAAAACTTCATCTTTCTGCCTTAGTGAATCAAACTCAGAAGAAGACTTACTTGTTTCGATCACATTGCGATTTGATAAGACGACACCCTTAGGATCACCAGTTGTTCCAGAAGTATACAACATAACACAAATGCTATCATAATCCAGATTAGCAATATGTTTCTCCATTACTGGACGCAGTTCATCATCTTTAGCACGCCCCACATTCTGTACATGTGAATACTGATGCAATTTTGAATGGTTGTATTTTCGCAGACCACGTGGATCAAGATAGATCATTTGTTCAAAATTTGGCAGCTCGCTTTGAACTTCCATCACTTTATCAACTTGCTCCTGATCCTCGGCGATTACAAAGCGTGCACCACAGTGACCAAGAGTATAAGTCATCTCGTCGGCGGCTGCGTCTTGGTATAGAGGTACTGGGACGGCTCCACACATTTGAACAGCCATCATCGACCAATAAAGATGAGGGCGATTACGGCCAATTACGGCAACAAAATCACCTTCTTTCAAACCAAGATTAATAAGCCCAAGAGCCAACGCTTCAATTTCTTCATTAGCTCTAGCCCAAGTCCAACTTTGCCAAATACCAAATCCTTTCTCTCGGTAAGCTGGAGAATTGGAAAATTCTTTTGCGTTTTTGCGTAAAAGCGCTGGTAATGATGACAGTTCAACTTGACGCATTGGCGACGTAATCAATTCAATTCCTCCCAGCTCTGTTTAAGTCGAGGTGCGCGTGTAATTACTATGACACTTCTCTAAAAGCATACGGATTAACTATATAAGCTAAGCTTCAGCTTTTCTCTAATTCTTCTAAATCCTTACAAATTTCTACATGATCATCTGTTACATCTTAAAACTTGAGTAATACTCTAATTCGATTCAATAGATACCAATAATTGTTAAGGTTTACCACCTGATCAGGCAATTTGGATATATACAAAAGTAAACCGATTGATTAGGCGCTATTACGTGGATCAAATGACTGCGCTCAGATAAGTAGATTAGTGGTCGCAGTTATCCTTATGAAGATAATTTGGTTTACAAAAATTTTCTCTTAAAATAGGTAAATTCAGCTCAATTTTCATGCATAGCATTGCAGTAAAATGAAGTTATCGTTAGCCATAGAAAATGCTGAGAATTACAAAGCGCCACGATCTTTTAGTCACAGGACGAACGCTACTTATAGGCAGTATAGGAGCATGGATCGCCAACGTCATTAATGCGCCAATCGCAGTCCTTACCGGCCCAGCAGTCTTGGTTGCACTATCAGCTCTCATTGGCCTCAAAACTGGTATTGATGATAGTGTGCGTAACATAACCTTTCTGATCGTAGGTATTGGAATAGGCAGTGGAATGAACTCCGGCGCGACTGAGGCAATTCTCAAATGGCCCTTAGCATTTGCAATCTTAGGTATAACTCTCTGTGCGACGCTTTGGATCTGCGGACGCGTACTTGAATACGGCTTTGGCATTCCTAGGCAAAGCGCTTATCTTGCAGCTGCTCCAGGGCATTTAAGTTTCGTTGTCAGTTTGTCCTCTGCATTGGAGCTCGATACTACCCGCATTGTAGTGATCCAATCAGTCCGAATAATGGCGCTTACACTCTCTGCCCCAGTGATTGCAATGGCATTTGGTTTTGATTTAAATGTACAAATTATACCTAGCGGCATACTAATTTCTTGGATCCATTTAGGCCTACTTTCAATTATTGGGCTAATTATTGGGTACGTCTTTGATAAAGTCGGTTTGCCAGCCGCACTCCTAATCGCAGGCATGGTCGTTTCGACCGTTGGGCACAGCACAAGCTTGACACCAGGCGTCTTACATCCATGGATGAACCTTATTGGACTTGTTATTATTGGTGCTCTAATTGGAGCGCGGTTTAATGGAATTACCAGAAGTGCCCTACTGCAATCGCTAATTGCTGGCCTTACAACCACCGCTATCACAGTAATCATGGTAATTTTTGCTGTAATACTTGTCGCCTATCTTCTCTCGCTTGAGTCAACACATGTCTTGGTGGCGTTTGCTCCTGGCGGATTGGAAGCCATGATAGTTATGGGCGCTGTTATTGGAGCCAATCCTGGCTTTGTCTCTGCCTGCCACATAGCTCGTCTTCTGTTCCTTACGATGCTTATTCCAGCTTTTGTAGGGCGCATAAAATTAAAATAAGAGAAAAATAAACTTGAATTAAAGGTGAGCGTACTTTCCACGCACATTATGCTAGCCTAATATGAAGCAAATTAAACTCGAAAGCGCATATGTCCCACGTAACACTTATCAGACACGGTCAAGCTAATTCAGGTGCCAATGACGAAGCAAACTATGACAAGTTAAGCGTATTAGGCCATAAACAAGCTTCCTGGCTTGGGCAACATCTGCGCAACACAAATCAAAACCACACAAGACTTTATACCGGAACATTACAACGGCAAATTGATACCGCTAAAGCGATGAAAACTGGGATTACAGCCATCCGCGATGCTCGTCTTAACGAGCTAGAATATTTCACCCTTGCCTCCGCTCTTGAAGCGGAGCATGGCGTCCCCATACCGGTGGGACAAGCCAATTTTTCAACTCATCTTCCGCAGGTTTTTAAAGCGTGGGAAGAAGGTATTATTGAAGGTGCGCCTGAAACATTTCAATCTTTTGAGGCTCGCGTACGAGACATACTTACTGAAATTACTATTGGTAAGGGGGCTGCTCTTGTGGTGACTTCAGGTGGATTAATTGCTATGATGATGCGCCAACACCTTGGACTATCTATCGGGTCAATGGCAAACGTTGCATTAGCGATAATGAACACCTCCATACACCGGCTTCATCCGATTGGTGGGGCATGGTCACCAGTGATGTTCAACGCAATCCCTCATCTTGAAATTCCACAACGACATTACGCTCAGACTTACGTTTAAGATTAATCAAAAATTTAACTGTTCGTCAGTAACCATACTTGTTCCCTATCACTTAACCTGTGCTGCGAAAGGATAGCCCATATGACGCATATTTGGGTTCGCGCTGAACATCGGATAAATGAAAGCCGCGTTGGGCTCACTCCAGAAGGAGCCCTTCAATTGATAACCAAAGGTATCCAAGTTACAGTTGAGGAAAGTCCATCCCGATGCATCGCAATTGAACGATACGCAGAGGTGGGGGCTAAGATTGCTCCAGAAAACAGTTGGCCTCTAGCACCTAAAAATGCGTTTATATTTGGTCTGAAAGAACTACCCGAAGATGGCACACTCCTGTGTCATAGACATATTATGTTTGGTCACGCTTACAAAGGACAACCCAAAGGGCAAAATTTACTTAAAAGGTTTAAATTGGGCAAAGGTGCGTTGTTCGATTTGGAGTACCTACTGACTGAGGATGGTTCTCGTGTTGCCGCCTTTGGTTATTGGGCTGGCTTTGCAGGCGCTGCAGTAGCACTCAAATGCTGGTCTGCCCAACAAAAGAATAAAAATACCGAACCCGTGAAAACTTACCTAACCTCAAAACACCTTCTAACCGAACTAGATTTAGATCTAGGTAAAATTGGCAACCACAGGCCCAGCGCATTAATAATCGGAGCACTAGGGCGCGTTGGTACAGGCGCCGTTGATCTTTGCACAGCCATGGAGATACCAATTACTCAATGGGACTTAAAAGACACCAAACATGGCGGACCCTTTCCTGAGATTCTGGAGCATGAATTACTTTTCAACTGTATCCTTGCACAATCTAACACTCCCACTTTCGTGAGTTTGAACACAACTCAGAGATCACGCAAGTTAACAGTTATTGGCGACATAGCTTGTGACCCTGATAGCAAATTTTCTCCCATCAAAGTCTATAATAAAACAACTAGTTGGCGGTCACCCTCTATTCGTGTCCAAAACAATCCTCCACTCGATGTAGTTGCGATTGACAACCTACCCTCAATATTGCCTTTCGAGGCCTCCAAAGACTATGCAGGCCAACTCTTACCTACACTTAATATGCTCACAGATATAACGACAGGCGTCTGGGCGCGTGCTAAAGAGTTATTTGAAAAAGCAATTCTTGAAAATTGATTTAACATGAGCGTATGTGCTAAACTCTCGCTACAACGCTACATTGTGCAATCTAAGACTAACAGACACACTCTTAATATGGGTGGAACAACAGCCTGCACTACGCGGAAACCGAATGTTTAAAATAGTTAAACTAAACAACAAAACTAGTTTATGAAAAGATCCGGTAATAAAGCCAGTCTGGTAAAAATTGGGAACCCCGGAACAACAACGAAAAAAGTGTTGGAAAACTCTTTTTGAATCTATCTGTAAGCATAAAATCAAAAATTTGCTGTGCTGCGTCCTCAGGTTCCATAATAAAAGGCATCTTAAAATTATTTTTTTCTGTCAGTTGGGTTTTTATAAATCCTGGGTTTGCGACCTGCACCCGCACGCCAGTTTTTCGGAGATCTGCATACATACATTCCGCTAAAGACATCGTTGCGGCCTTAGATGCAGTGTATCCAATTGATTTAGGCAGACCGCGGAACCCAGTTAATGACGAGGTTATCAGGATGTGACCAGCATTACGTGCAACAAATTGCGGAACAACTTGTCCGAGCACTCGCATAAAGCCTGTAAAGTTTATATCAGCCATCTCAGTAGCCTGGTCCGCATTCCAATCCGTTGCACCGAAAGGCCAATAGACACCTGCTAATAAAACAAGGCCATCGATCTTGCCAACGGAGGCTGCTGCAGCGCGAACATTTTCATCGTTCGAGATGTCAACGCATTGATAAGATGCTTTGCCGGGCAATTCGGCAACCAACGCAGCTAGTTTTGTTTCTGAACGAGAGGAGACGACAACTTCAATACCTGCACGGCTCATACAATGTGCCAATGCTTTACCTAAACCATCGCCAGCACCTATAAGCCAATAGCGTTTCCCTGTGATTGTTGTGGTCATTTCATTCACGTTCATACGGCAGCTTTTATCTGCTTTTGTACTGGACGCATGGTAGCCACGAGTTCTGCAACTTTTACACCATATTTTCGAAATTGGGAACGGTTTACAATGGTTCCATTTGGGGCAAGATACATCCAATCCACCGTATCCAGAATATGTCCACCTGAACTTTCCGGCATTTGAAAACGATATTTCAGTTGTACGCTGCCACCAGATTGTTGACCTAAACCTTCACCGACGACATCATTGGCAGTGGCACGAATTTTGCCATCCTCACCTAAAGACAGTTGCCAGGCCCTGGTCTGTTCCGATCCGTCACAGTATCGAAAAACTTCGTTCATCTTCCCCCTATCACCCTCCCAAACACAATCAAAATCACCAACAAAGCGCGATGTAACGCGCCCAGTTGGACCATAAATGACGCCCTCACAGATGATTGGTCCATTTAGGTGTTTACGGATGTCAAAATCCTCTCCACTCGATGCATAATCATCAGGTGACTGTGCTAAAAAATCCGCATAGTGTGTCCAAGCCCACATGAAAGCAGCTGAAATCAGCGCCCCCAGTATCATAAATAACAAAGCATTCATATTAAGACTCCTTCAGATCTGTCGTTGCCAAAAGTAAAATGGAAACGACTTTAAGGCCGCACGGTAGTCCTGCGTAAAGCAGGGTCAAAAGCATGAGAGCTTCAGGCGGATTGTTGACGGCACCACTCACAAACCCCGTCCACTCTAAAGCAGGCAGCATAATGATAGCAGAAAATGCCAGTGTAAATTTTGAAACAAAAGACCAAAGACTAAATCCCTCGGCAGCTGATGGGCTTATCTGCGCCATACGTTCCGCAAAAATTGCAGGCAACAATGTTAGATCAGCGCCAAGGGCAGCCCCTGACAAAACACACACACCAGAAAACAACAGCCAATCGCCTTGCCCTAACGTCAATGCACAAGCAAAAGCTACCACAGCAAGCATCATTGCACCAAGTAGAACTGGCTTAACTCCAAAGTTTTCGGCGAACTTACTCCAAAAAGGCGCTGCGACCGCTGCTGACAGAAAAAATAGCAGTAGTAATGGTCCTTCAAGCCCTGGTACCAACAAAGAACTTTCGACATAGAACAAAAATAGTGTTGAAGTGACTGCCACAGGGGCAGCATTTACTAACGCGATTAGGAGCAACCTGCGGGCCAGAGTATCGCTTAAAACAGCCTTAAAACCAACTGAGATCGGCAAGCCGTCATTTAGCCACTCACTGCGCATCATCGTAATGGCAGCTATAGTCAAAATAATAAAGCCAATAGAAAATCCTACGAATGGCAGGTCTGTAACGGTAGTCAAAACAACCGGAGCTATCGCTGCAAGACAAACACCGAACAACGCGCCTGTTTCACGCCATCGTGCAAGGACCAAATGTCCCTGCCCTGAAAGTTTACCAGATTTCACAACTCCCTGCGCGTAAAAGTTGATAGTTAGAAAACTAAACCCTGAGAATACGCCAGCCATCATTAACGCGAACCAAATCAACGGCGGCAGCAAAGGTGATACAGCGAACAAGCCAAACATTGACACCGCCATCAGAACAGACCCGGCAAAAACAGCATAAGACCGTTTGTTGCGAAGCGTTTCACTAAGCCAACCAAAAAATGGATCCTGGACCACATCAAACAAACGCAAAATAAATAATGTACCCCCAAGAGCCGCCAACGACACCCCATATTCATCAACATAATATTTCGGAGCGTGGATGTAGATTGGTAACCCTGCTGACGCGAGCAATGCTGCAAAAACCGCATATGCGGGCAATTTTTGAAAATTCACGGCGTTCACCTAGAGACTTCTTCGGACGGTGGTAAAGGACGCGAACGATAGGCCGCCTTTTTGAGCCACAGCTTCAATGCCTGCCAGTGTATAAGAGCTAATACGCGACGCGAACCAAATGGCCGACGCAATGCTGCAGCAAGAATTGAACGGTTGTTAAGTGCCCTACGCTGTCCAGTCAGTGTTGCGACCAAACCACCATCGCCTTGAGAGTAATCAATCCAAATCCCAATTCGATCTTCATTAATATCAAATCTGAATTCATAATCACCCTCGACGGGCTGAAATGGAGAAACATATAAAATCTTTTTCGCATGCATCCTATCATCCGGTCCAATAGATCGGTAATCAGTATGACTAACCAAGTAACTGTGGCGATCGCCGAACGTGTTTGTTACTTCTGCAATTACAGCTATCAGAGCATTATCTTTTCGCCAGCAAAGCCAGAAACTAACCGGATTAAATACATGCCCAAACATCTTTGGTTGCGCCAATAACTCAATGTTTTCCACACCGCAAACTTGGTTATCTTCCAGAACCTTCCGTACCCAAATAGTACCACTTCCAGATTTGGGTGCGCCGCCATGATCAGTATCATCTAGCACCATTAGACCGCGAGTATTACGAGAGAAAAGCCTTGGCATTTTCAGCTCAACCTCTGGGTTCAGCAAGATGTAATCTACTGAATATCTGAAGGCATTGGAAATCTTACCCTTCCGTCCATGGTAGGTCTGGCACACAATATGATCTATAGCTGCCATCACTCAGCAGCGATCTGCGCGCTTGAAGTTGTCATCAGTGAATGCGCCACGTCTACACCACTAGAAAGACCGTCCTCATGAAAACCGTGGCGCATCCATGCTCCACAGAACCAAGTATGATTAGCACCATTCATTGCTCGGACTGCTTCCTGCGCTGCAAGCGCAGCTAAATCAAAAACAGGATGTCGCAACACAGTTTCGTCATATATCAACTCTTCTCGGATATTCCTTTTAGTGTTCAAAGTCACAAAATGTGGGTCATCCACTGGAACGCGTTGCAACGAATTAATCCAATATGTCAGGTCGATACAGTCAGACTTGGAGCCTTTGTCCTCAGTGTACACCCAACTAGACCACGTTTGGCGTTTACGCGGCATAATGGTTCCGTCGCAGTGCAATGTAACTTGATTTGGCTGGTATTTAATCGTACCCAAAGCAAATCGTTCTGCTGGCGTTGGGTCAGCCAGTAGCCGTAAGCTATCGTCAGAATGCGTGGCAAAGATAACCTCGTCAAAGTGACGCCACTGATCGCCCCAAGCCTTAACTTCAACACCAAGAGGCGTTCGGCGTACTGATTGAACAGGCGTATTGGACCGCAACTCTACGCCATTGTTAGTTAAAGCAGTTTCAAGCCTGTGGACATACTCAATCGAACCACCATCGACAGTATACCATTGATGCTGACCAGTGGTTTTAAGTAACGCATGATTTTCAAAAAATTGAATCATCGCGTGGGCTGGAAAATTCATTATTTTATTTATTGGAGTTGACCAAATAGCACCACTGAGAGGTAGCAAGTAGTATTGTCTAAACCAGTCTCCTGTACCTAATGCATCTAAAAGTTGTGACACAGTTTGAGACGGATCAGTTTCAGCCACGGCAAGAGCTTTTTTGTTAAACTTAAAAATATCTCGCACCATTCCAAGAAATTTAGGATTGAACGCATTGCTTCTCTGCGCAAAGAGTGCATCCAGACTTGCCAATCCGTATTCTAGCCGACCACCATCAATTGATGCACCAAAGCTCATGTTAGATTTTACCACTGGAACGTTAAGCCTAGCGAATAAATCACCCATTAAAGGATAATTAGCATAATTAAATACAAGAAACCCTGTATCAACGGGCTGATTACCATTTTTGCCAGCTATGACTGTACGCGCGTGCCCACCCAACCGCGGTTCAGTTTCGAACACAGTAACTCGATTGTTTGACCCCAAAGTATGCGCAGCACCCATTCCTGATATACCACCACCAACGATAGCGATGCGTTTTGAGGGGCAGGTAATTTTTTCAAATTTCATTGACGGAAGCGTCCTGACGTTAATAGTGTTGATGTAAGTACGCAGATCACAGGCATTCAGATTTCAAAAGTCTTAAGTTATATTTTTGGTACAGCTTTTATTTATTTGATCCAGAACAATGTCCATGCCGTACACAAACTATGTTCATGGTTTTAGATATAGCTGCTAAGCAGCAGTTACCTGTCGTCGATATGGCGTCAACTTTCGCTATGAGGCAAACGCGCATGAACGAAAATAAAAACAAACGGATGCTTTGGGTGAATCACATAGAGCGTATCCGCGATCAAAAAGATCAAACAGCTTTTGCAGAATTATTTGAACACTTTGCCCCTAGAATAAAAGGTTTCCTTATAAAATCCGGAGCAAACTTATCGCTAGCTGAAGAATGTTCTCAGGAGGTGATGGCAACATGTTGGCACAAAGCTCACATGTTTGACCCATCAAGAGCATCAGTAGCGACATGGATTTTTACCATAGCCAGAAATCGGAAGATCGACGTGCTCAGAAAAGAGCGGCGTCCGGAACCTGAAGAGTTGACTTGGGGCCCTGAAGAAGAACCAGATCAAACCGACGTAATGGTAATTCAGCAAGAAAGCGAACAACTTGGTAGGGCAATCGCCGATCTTCCGGAAGTCCAACGTGATTTAATTAAAAAAGCATACTTTGGAGATCTCACTCACAGTGAAATTGCCGCACAAACTGGTCTGCCCCTTGGCACGATCAAATCCAGAATTAGATTGGCGCTAGACAGATTACGCCACGAGGTAAAGTGAACAACAATATGTACAACGCAATTAAACATCATTTGTCAGACAATATTCTTTTGGGATACTCCTCAGGTTCATTGCCCGAAGCATTTAGCCTGATGGTTGCTTCGCATATTTCCTTATGCAGTACTTGTCGTGCTCAATTAGAAAGTTTTGATGCCATCGGAGGAGAGGTGCTTAACAGTTCTGTTGAGACGGATACTCCAATGGCATCTGATAGTCTTAATGCAACATTAGCACTTATCCGAGAGGGTCCAACGCACAAGCCGGTCCCAAGTCGGATAGATGATCGAGTTTTGCCCAAGCCTATACAAGATTATATAGGCGGCGGGCTTGCGGACGTTAAATGGAGGGCGGTCGGAATGGGAGTTAAGCAAGCCATACTGCCTACCTCTGACGCTGCATCCGCTAGATTACTTTTTATCCCAGCAGGTGCCGCTATGCCTGATCATGGCCATCAAGGGCTAGAATTAACAATGGTACTGCAAGGTGCTTTCAAGGATGAAGATGACTATTTCGCCAGAGGCGATGTAGAAATGGCCGACAGCGAAATTCATCACACGCCGATTGCAGACATCAATGAAGATTGTATTTGCCTTGTAGTTTCGGACGCACGCCTTAAGTTTGACGGTTTAATCCCAAAAATCATGCAGAGATTTGCTCAGATGTAAAAAATTCCGTTTAACATCAAAACATATATAATCTTTTAATCATAATAATTGATACCGCATGAGCGTTTCCAGTGTTCCGCATAGATTTTTAAATGATCAACTAATTCACTAGGTACAGAAACTGGTTGTTCTTTAGTCAATCGGGCTCGGATTGGCCCTGGTGCGAGCATTGCTGCTCCTGAACTTGTCCCTGTTTTTCCCAATGCAGAAAATACCTCTGAAGTCGCTGCAACAGTTAACATATCAAGGAAAAAGAAGTTGTCTGCAAATGGACCTTCTACAATGATCTTTCCATCATGACCGATGTTTGACAGACATTTGGCGGTCACTAAAGCAAGATAAAGAGCAATAGCAGCTTCACGCTTACCAGACCCAATTTCTGGTTCAGAGCCCACCCATTCAGAACGGCGCCCTTTAAAAGGGCCCGTCTCCTCAACGACCGCTGGCAAAAGCATAATATTATTTGAAAGAACAAAATCTAAATCAGTTTTCTTAGGAGTGCAATTCAACCCACCAGTCATTAAAACATACTCTCTGCCACCCATAAAACGAGCTGAAGGTGCCGGCTCGCCTAAAGCTGTAACATTGATTAAGGTATCCAAATCAGGATTAAGAGTAATATCTTTGCCACCAATTGACATTGCGACCACCCAAGTACCTGTTGAAATAACACTAAAAGGGGGCTTTTCAGTATAAATATAGGGAAGCAATGAAGCGTTTGAATCGTGAATGCCACAATAAACAGGAGTTTCAATTGGCAAGTCAGTTTGTTCTGCAACTTGCGACAAAATAGTTCCCAGTACGTCTGAAGGTTTACGAACTGGGGCAATTTTTTCTGTAATATTAAGTGAAGCGGCCAATGATGACACTGCTCCTTCACGCGGATTCCAAAGATCAGTATGACACCCAAGCGATGTAACGTCTGTTGCTGTTACACCAGTCAACTTAGCTCCCCAATACTGCGGATATGTGACTATTTGATGTGTCCGCTCTTTTAACGCAGAATCTGATCTAAACTGCCAGAAAAGCTGCGCACCAATATTTAACCCTCCTTTAAGCCGAGGTGACCCAGTTTCCGAAAAAGGTGGTCGGATAGAGTTGTAGGTTTCGGTCTGTAGATCTAAATCAGAAAATTCATAGTCGAGGATTGGCGCTACCAACTCTCCTTTTTTATCAAGGAGCGCAACAGACGCCCCGTGCGTTGTTATAGAGATGGCATCAACGCGGTGAGAAGCATGAAAATCGCGTAAACCACCTAATATAAAATCCCAATGACCTTCAACGTCAAAATGTGGCCACGGCGGTTCTTGTCGAACAACATTTGCACGCTTGATTACTAAAATCTCATTTAAGCTACACCTGTCAACCAATGCCAATTTTACGTTCGTCTTCCCAATATCGATGACGGCTATATGATCTGTCATGGCATGTGAAAAACGATTTCCAGAGGTTTAGAAACTGGCTCGTTATTGGGGTTAACCTTCATAATGTCGGCCATATACGCCCACCATTTCTGCATAACAGGATGGTTAGGCAAATCATTCATAGAATGACTGTCTTTGCGCCAAAGAACACCAAACAAGATATCAGTCTCGGTATCGAGGTGAATAGAGTAGTCTAAGATTCCTGCTTGTTTTAATAGACTTATAAGTTCTGGCCATATCTCTGCATGCCGTTTAATATATTCTTCGCGACAACCTGGGTTCAACTGCATCTTAAACGCGAATTTTTCCATTATCTAGCTCTCCAGACAGACCATAACCGCGGCAGTGCAATAACTCCAATCAATAGCGCACCGATTACGATAGACATAACTATGCCCGGCACGTTTAACAGGCCCAGACCAAAGGTCACCAATCCCATCACGAAGGCTGCAATTATAACCCCTACTATTGTACCAGATCCACCCAGAATACTGATACCACCGAGCACCACCATGGTTACAACCTCAAGCTCCCAACCTGTCGCAATAGAAGGACGGGTAGAACCAAGCCGGGCCGTCAAACAAATTGCTGCAATGCCAGACATCAGACCAGTCAAAATGAATAAAATAAATTTTATCCTTTGAACTCGAATTCCAGAAAAAAGAGCACCGGTCGGATTGTTGCCAATTGCGTACACTGCGCGCCCAAAATTAGTCTTATGCAAAAGGACAAAGTATATCGCGGCAATGACCATAAAAAGCACAAACTCAAACGATATGACCCACCAGACATAACCTTGTCCAAACCAAGAAAAATCCGATGGATAGCCACGATATGCCTGATCACCCAGTACAATGAAACTGATACCGCGAAAAAGACTCATGGTACCAATAGTGACAACAATCGATGGCAGTCCCATGCGAGTTACTAAAAGCCCATTAAAAGATCCACACAAGAGACCTACACCAAGACCGATTAACACCAAGATTGGCGTGCCCATTCCCATTTGTACTGCTGCGCCCATTGCCGTAGAACTCAAAGCGATAATAGAAGCGACAGATAAGTCGATTTCACCAGATATAATAAGCAGTGCCATAGCAAAAGCTATCATTGCTTTTTCCGTAAAATTGAAAGTAGCATCACTCAAGTTCCAAGCATTTAGGAAATAAGGCGAAGCAAAGCTATTGGCAGCAAAGATGCAGATTGCCACCAATAAAAGTAAAGCTTCCCAGCTTTTGAGCCTTTGCTCAAGCGGAGAGCGCAGACGATCTGGGATTGTGCGGGATGAGATAGTCACGTTTTTAGCTCCGCACGTTTGAGAATAATGCGCCCCTTTTTGCGGTTTGCCTGTGCATTCAGCGCAACAGCAATAATAATCGCACAGCCAGAAATAGCCATCTGCCAAAATGGGGAAATGTCGATAACGGGAAGAGCATTCTTGATAATACCTAGGAAAAGAGCGCCAAGAAGTGCACCAATAACAGTCCCAATTCCACCCATGATAGAAACACCACCGATTACGCACGCGGCGACAACATCAAGCTCAAAACCACCCGCAATATCCACATAACTTACTGCAAATCGTGATACCCAAAGATAGCCCGATAACCCCGCTAGTGCCCCAGAAATTGTAAAAGCCCAGAATTGAGTTTTACCAACATTTATACCAGCATATGTTGCTGCATGGGGGTTTCCACCAGCAGCATAGAAAGCCCGACCCAATGTTGTTCGCGACATGACAAGCGTAAAAACCATTACAGTAATGATAGCGATCCAGCCCAAGACTGGTAGGCCAAGAATTTCCATCCGAGGAAATGCTTTAAAAGCCGAACTCATCTCGTGGCTGTTAACCCATTTTCCGTCAGAAATCACAAAAATAGTACCACGGAAAATAGTCATTGTACCGAGTGTCACAACGATTGACGGGATCGCAAGCTTCCAGACAAGGATTCCGTTGAACATCCCGAGTAATGCTCCAAGACTAACCGCCATCATGAGAGTGAAAACGATTGGAAGTTCAGGAGCCGCCACATTAACCATGGCAACCACCATGCCAGTAAGTGCTAAGTTTGCTGCAACACTGAGGTCTATGCACTTAGTCAAAATGACAATCATTTGGCCAATCGCCAAAAGGATAAGTGGCGACGTATCGTTGAATACATTTGCAAGGTTTTGAGGTCTAATAAAGCCTGGAAAGCGCAACGAAATAATCGTTATGAGTAAAATAATTGCGCAAATCAAAAAAGTTTCTCTCGATTTAATAAAGCGTTTTACCATATCGTAATTACCTCAGATACCAGCAGCGTGGCGGACCAGTGTTTCAGGTTGTAGATTGTTTTCATTCAATTCAGTCACCATGCGGCCTTCACGCATGACGATGACACGGTCTGACATACCCAAAACTTCGGGTATTTCAGAGCTTACCATAATGATTGCAAGCCCCTGTTCAGCGAGTTCCGCCATAAACTCATGTACCGCAGCCTTAGACCCAATATCGACACCCTTAGTCGGCTCATCTAGGATGATGATTTTAGGCTGTGTTGCTAACCATTTCGCAATTACTACTTTTTGCTGATTTCCACCTGAAAGATTACCGACATGCGTGTCGAACGACGCCGCTCGAAGCTCAAGACGTTCAGTATAATCCCGGGCTAATTTAAACTCCTTAGCCAGTTTAAGAAATCCATTTCCAGAAATTTTTCCAAGTGACGGTAATGTGATATTCTGAAAGATTGGTAAATCAAGGATTGCACCCTGCCTGCCACGATCTTCGGGAACATAAACAATCCCGTTTTCCACTGCGTCTGCAGGGGATTTAATCTGAACGGGTTTATCCTCAATCTTAATGGTTCCAAAAGTGTTGAGGGTTATTCCAAAAAGAGCCTGCATAAACTCCGAGCGGCCAGCTCCAACTAAACCGTAGAAACCAAGAATTTCGCCTTTGCGTAGGGTAAAAGAAATATCCTCGAACTCCGTCGGATGCGTATAGCTCTTCACTTGCAAAATAACTTTGCCCAGACTTGTCTTTCGTTTTGGGAAAATTTGACTGACATCGCGACCTACCATCATTTTAACAAGGTCAGCATCGGTCACATCAGAAATTGCACCATCACCAATAATTTGGCCATCACGGAAAACGGTATAATTGTCTGCAATACGGAATATTTCGTCAAACTTATGACTAATAAAGAGTATTGCCTTACCTTGAGATTTTAGGCTTTCAACAAGTTCGTAAAGCTCTTCAATTTCTTTATGTGAGAGAGACGCTGTCGGTTCATCCATAATAACAACGCGGGCATCAGTTGAAAGAGCACGAGCTATGGCCACAAGATGTTTATTTGCAATACCTAGGTCTTTAAGCTTTTGTTCAGGATCAATTCTTGCACCAATGCTGTGTAAAATGTCACACGACTTTTTATTCATGATTTTTAGATCAATAAGACCAAATCTGCCTCGGGGAGCGTGACCGAGAAAGATGTTTTCAGCCACAGATAATTCATCAAAAAGTACTGTTTCCTGGTGAATAGCTGTCACACCACTTTGGGATGCAGCTTGAGGCACAGGAAAAATTGTTGGCTGGCCATCAACAAGAATTATGCCATCATCAGGTTGGTATATACCAGTTAATATCTTGACGACCGTTGATTTCCCCGCACCGTTCTCACCCACGAGAGCAGTGACCTCGCCAGGAATCAATTTCAGCGAAACTTCAGAAAGAGCTTTGACACCAGGAAAAACCTTAGTAACTGCTTTAAGCTCTAAAACGGCTGGAGATTTAGATATCTCTTTCAGAGGTAAGATCGCGTCTGCTTGTTTTTGCATCAAAAGTTTTGATTCCTAACTCTCTAAATCCTTCGGCACAGCCTGATGCACTGCGCCGAAGATATGTTAGCTTGGCTTAAAAAATCGACTTAAATTGGTCGATGTTAGAGCTGTCATAAGTGAAAGGGTCTGACATAGCAGCCGAATTTGTATCATCTAACTTGACAGATCCCATCCGGCCCATTGGTATTTCTGCACCTGGCGCAGCATCCGCACCTTTAGCTATCGCATGCGCAAGCATCACGGCAGAATACCCAAGATCAATCGGATTCCAGATAGCAAAACTCTTTGTGGCACCGCTATCCACACATCCAGCCATTTCAGACGGAAGGCCAAGACCCGTCACGTTAATCTCACCAACCTTACCAGCATCAGTGACCGCTTGGCAGGACGCCAATATACCAACTGTCGTAGGAGCGATAATCGCCTTCAGATCAGGGTAAGACGTCATAAGACCCTGCGCTTCACGATAAGATTTATCCGAAAGGTCATCCCCATAAACTGTTGCAGCAAGGTTCACACCAGGGTAACTTGGGAGAGCTTTTTTGGCAGCCTCTATCCAAGCATTCTGGTTAGTAGCGGTCGCCGTAGCTGACAGAATTGCAACGTCGCCACCATCAGGCATGTGATCAGCAGCAAGCTTAATGATCGTATTCCCAATGAGATCAGTTGACGAAGGATTCAGATGCATCTGACGGCCTTCAGGTGCAACCCCAGAGTCCCAAGATACAACCGCAATACCGCGGCTCATAGCCTTTTTCAAACTAGGCACTAAAGCATCAGGGTCATTTGCTGAAATTGCTATGGCGTCAACGCCCTGCGCAATCAGCGAATTGATAACCTCAATCTGCCCTTCTGCCGTCGTATCTGTCGGGCCAGTATAAATGATTTCTACACCACCTAGTTCAGCGGCTGCTTCTTTTGCACCTTCAGCTGCAGCTTCAAAAAAGCCAATGCCGAGTGCTTTTACAACAAGCGCAATACGCATGTCGTCTGCAGCTATTGCGGTGGTGCCAAATAGGCCAGCCGCTAAGCTAAGACCTGCAGTAAGTGACGTTAATGTGCGACGTTTCATTGGTTTCCTCCATAAAGTACGTTCACTATTGATGGCCCTTACGAGGCCACGGTTTGCTGAGCGCCTCCCATTTGGGCGACGATCAAAGTCACGTCAGCGGCCTCAAGCAGAGCGGCCGCTTTATCTGAAACTTGGTCATCTGTGATGACAGTGGTAATGCGATGCAACGGACACAGAACCAGGCTAGACCGCTGGTCAAACTTTGTGCTGTCAGCAAGAACAACAAGCTCGTCCGCTTGTCCAATAAGCTTTTGTTCCGCTTGAATCAGAAGTGGGTCAGCCTCCATAAGACCAAGTGGCCCTAAACCTTTAGCTCCCATAAACATACGTTTGGCACAAAAATTTCGCGTGACATCATTTTCGAAAGGCGACAAGATGATGTTCTGTTCTCGGTAAATCGTACCGCCTGATAGCATCACTGTATTCCTGGAATGTTTAAGCAAGTGTTCAGCAATCGGGAACGAGTTTGTAAAAACTTGCATACGGCGGCTGGCCAGTGGATGGACCATTGAGAAGGTAGTCGTACCTCCGTTGATAATGATCGCATCGCCATCTTCGCACAGCTCAACGGCTGCAGCAGCAATTGCCTGCTTTTCTTCAATTCTCATCTTTTCATTCACAGAAAACGGACGACCCGCTAGGCCTACAAACTGAGGTGGACTAATTGCTTCTGCACCACCTCGAACCCGTCGCAGCTGCTCATCTTGATCAAGTGTTGCAATGTCACGCCGGATTGTTGCCTCTGAAGCCCCAGTGAAGTTGCATAGTTCAACCACAGTAACCACTGGCCGTTCCTCAACAGCTGACAAAATGATTTTGTGTCGTTCCTTTTCGTGCATTTTTACCCCCTAGACTTCTCAAGCTGTCTAGATTCGCAGCGCCTGTCAATCACAAACAATCACAAACAATCATTCTGCAGTGCAGCATGATTGTTTGTGATTGAACTTGATTGACAATTCCTTGGGTACAATCAACGTTGGGAACAACAAAGTATACGGTGACTATGTATTGACCAGGAGGCAACACGTTGAAATTACTAAAATCTCAGCTCCTTAATAACCGTTGGAGTGATCAAGATGCGCAAAATATGAGCGAATCAGAACTGTTGTTGTATCGCTCGAATATCCTTGGGTCGGACCAACGCGTAACGAATTATGGAGGCGGCAATACCTCTGCAAAAGTGATTGAAACTGATCCGCTGACTAGAGAAGGCGTTGAAGTACTCTGGGTCAAAGGATCTGGTGGCGATATCGGTTCAATTATGATGGACGGCTTTGCCACACTGTATATGGACAAACTTCAGGCCTTAAAAACGCTTTATCGAGGCGTCAAATTTGAAGATGAAATGGTTAATTATCTGCCACATTGTACATTCAAGCTCAATCCTCGCGCTGCATCCATCGACACACCATTGCACGCATATGTGCCACGTAAGCACGTAGACCATGTCCACGCTGATGCGATTATCGCTATTGCTGCTTCAAAGAACTCTAAAGCTTTAACACAAGAAATTTTTGGTGATCGTATAGGTTGGTTACCCTGGAAAAGACCAGGATTTGAGCTCGGTCTATGGCTTGAAAACTTCTGTATTGAAAATCCAGAAGCCGACGGTGTCGTTCTTGAAAGTCATGGGTTGTTCACTTGGGATAACACCGCAAAAAAATGCTATGGCCAAACCATCGACGTGATTAATGTTGCTATCAAATGGTTGGCTAAACACAGTGACGGCGTGGCTCCTTTTGGTGGACCAATTCATAGAAGCCTTCCAGCTCAGGAACGCCATGCCATTGCAGCTAAACTTATGCCAACGATCCGAGGATTAATTTCAAAAAATCAACATATGGTTGGTCATTTTAACGATGCCAGAGAAGTTCTTGAGTTTGTCACTTCGAAGGATATGGAGCCGTTGGCAAAGTTGGGTACATCCTGTCCAGATCATTTTTTGCGCACAAAGATTTGTCCACTAGTCGTTCGATTTGATCCAGAAAAGAGCAACATAGATAATGTCTTAGTTGGTCTTTCAAATCAAATAGAGGCTTACCGTAAAAATTACCTAGCTTATTATGAGCGGTGCAAGCACAAGGACAGTCCAAGACTGCGCGACCCAAATGCCGTAGTATACCTTGTCCCCGGTGTTGGTATGATCACTTTTGCTAAAGACAAAACAACGGCTCGGATCTCAAGCGAATTCTATGTCAATGCGATCAACGTGATGCGTGATGCATCGGCAGTTAGTGAGTATCAGGGGTTACCAGAACAAGAGGCCTTCGACATCGAATACTGGCTGCTCGAAGAGGCAAAACTGCAGCGCATGCCAAAACCCAAAGCCCTCGCAGGCCGCGTAGCTCTCATTACGGGTGGAGGCGGTGGAATCGGTTCGGCCACGGCAGAGCGTTATCTATCCGAGGGAGCCTGCGTTGTATTAGCGGACATTAATGAAGCTTCACTGCAAACGACCAAGGAAAAACTCTCAGCCCATTTCAACCAAGATTGCGTGCATAGCATCGTCATGAATGTAACCAGTGAAGATGCTGTTTTAACAGCATTTACGACCGCTGCACTGCAATACGGTGGTATCGACATACTCGTATCCAATGCAGGAATCGCATCATCCGCACCAATTGAAGATACATCTCTGGAACTGTGGAACAAGAATATGGACATTCTTTCCACTGGCTATTTCCTAGTAAGCCGTGAGGCATTTAAGCTAATGCGGGTCCAAGACTTAGGCGGTGCCGTTATATTTGTTGCATCTAAGAATGGCCTCGCAGCATCTCCAAATGCAGCTGCTTATTGCACGGCCAAAGCCTCTGAGATTCATCTGGCGAGGTGCCTAGCGCTGGAAGGTGCGGAGGCTGGTATCCGTGTCAATACAGTTAATCCAGATGCTGTCCTGCGCGGATCAAAAATCTGGGAGGGGGATTGGTTGGAGCAGCGTGCATCCACCTACGGCACTGATAAAGATGGGTTGGAAGAAATGTATCGCCAGCGCTCGATGCTGAAGCGTTCTGTTCTTCCAGAAGACATTGCTGAGGCTTGCTTTTTCTTTGCCGCAGACACATCTGCCAAGTCTACTGGCAATATCATCAACGTGGATGCTGGCAACCTCCAAGCCTTTACGCGATAGGATTATAAAATGAGCTATGAAACAGCTAAAGCTGCATTTGCCGACTGGGGTGTAGATACCGAAGCAGCACTTGCCCGTGTGCGAACTATCCCAATTTCAATGCACTGCTGGCAAGGTGATGATGTAGTCGGATTTGAAGAGCGAACTGGATCATCTGGTGGGGGTATTCAAGCCACTGGTGATTATCCTGGACGCGCTCGTACACCAGATGAGTTGCGCGCTGATTTAGATTTTTCATACTCAATGATCCCAGGCAAGCACCGTCTAAATCTACACGCAATGTATCTAGACACAGATGCAAAACCTGATCGTGACGAAATCGAATTCCAGCACTTCTCCCCCTGGGTCGATTGGGCCAAAGATCAGAGCATCGGGTTAGATTTTAATCCAACATTTTTTGCCCATACCAAGGCAGACGACAATTTGACACTTAGTCATCCAGATCAGGGCATTCGGGACTTTTGGATTGAACATGGAAAAAGAAGCCGTGAAATCGCAAGCCAGATGGGAGTGGCCTTAGGCTCAACATGTGTAAACAATATATGGGTGCCAGACGGCTACAAAGATACTCCAGTTGACCGTATGTCCGCGCGCGCGCGTCTAGAAGTAGCGCTGGATGCAATGTTGGCGCCGAAGCAAGACAAAAAGAAAATGCTTGACGCTTTGGAATGCAAACTTTTCGGTATTGGTGTAGAAGCATGCACTGTTGGCAGTCATGAATTTTACATGGGTTATGCGATCCGTAAAAAAACTCTTTTATGCCTTGATATGGGCCACTTTCACCCAACAGAGAATATCGCTGACAAACTGAGTGCAGTTGCTTTGTCATTAGATGAAATCTTGCTGCATGTTTCTCGACCAATGCGCTGGGACAGTGATCATGTAATTCTGCTTAACGACGAAATACAACAAATGGCACAAGAACTTGTAAATGCAGATTTACTCGAACGAACACGTATTGGTTTAGATTTCTTCGACGCTACAATCAGCCGGACCGCAGCATGGGTCATTGGCACACGCAACATGCAGAAAGCTCTGCTTAGAGCGCTTTTAATGCCTATAAATTTATTGAAGTCAGCAGAAGAAGAACTGAATTTCACCAAACGTCTAGTTGTTACTGAAGAATTCAAAGATATGCCATTCGGGGCAGTTTGGGAAGAATTCTCTAATCGTGAAAATGTTCCTAATGGCCAAACATTAATCAAAGAACTAGAGCGTTACCAAACTAGTGTATCAGGCCGCAGTCGAGAGTAGAGAATGGCATTTAATTAATTAAATTTTATAAATTTTGTATATACTCTAAAAACCCGGTTCACTCGACGGTAGGTGTCGTTTTTGGCAATGGCAAACCTGCAGTTTCAGGTGTTTCTTCGATCTCTTCAAAATCAAAATTATCGAGACGATGAGCCCGCTTACCTGTTTTTTCTGCACTAATTTTAATGTCTTCAATATCTTTAGAAGCCTGTGTAAAGTGGCGATCCAAATTGGACACTCGAGAACCAAGGCGATCTACATCCGCTACGAGCAGGGACAATTCTTTACGGATAGCCCCCGCTTGTTCGCGCATGCGTGCATCCTTAAGAATTGCACGCATCGTGTTCAGCGTGGCCATGCATGTAGTTGGTGAAACAATCCAAACTCGAGCTTCAAAACCCACTCTTACAAGTTCAGAGAAATTTGCGTGCAGCTCCGCATATACGGCCTCAGAAGGTAAAAACATTAAAGCACCCTCTGCTGTTTCACCATCAATAATATATTTTTCAGATATATCAGAAATGTGCTTTTTAACGGCAATCTTCATTTGGGCAGTTGCTTGTTTTGCTGCATAATCAGTATCAGCATTGCGAAGTGCCTCGTAAGCTTCCAATGGGAATTTACTATCAATTACGATTGGGCCTGGTGGGTTTGGCAGATGAATTAAGCAATCTGCCCGCTTTCCATTCGATAACGTATACTGCATCGAATAGCTATCGCGGGGCAGAGCTTTGCCAACAATATCGTGCAACTGGATTTCACCGAATGCTCCCCGAGTTTGCTTATTGGACAGAATATCTTGTAGCGACAGAACATCACCTGAAAGCTTTGTGATATTGTCTTGAGCTCTATCGATGACCGCTAGACGTTCCTGCAGCTGAGTTAAGCTAGTTGAGGTTTGCTTGGAAGATCCATGCAGACTTTCTCGCATACGTTCCTGCATCTCATTTAAAGAACGTTGGCTGCGAAGCGCGTTGTCGGCCAGTCGATCTTGCATATGTTGTTGGACAGTCGAAAGGCGAGCCTCAAATGTCTGAATTACTTGGGCTTGTGCCGCTGTTTGGGTATCAGATACAGTCTGTAACCCTCCACGCAATTGTTCTTGCCCTTGATTTAAAGCCTGCACAGTTTGCCCTAAATAATTTAACTGATGGGCCAACGGTTCTGATGCACGGGCTGAACGGTCCGCCGCACGCACAGCAATAATAAGCAAAATTAAGATAATAGTCGCCACAACGAAGGCCAAGAAGATCAAAATCACAGCCGGATCACTGTAATCGAAGACTGAATTTTCAATCTGTATCATGTACGCCCAAAAAGCCGTTCAATATCAGCAAGCTTGAGTTCAACATATGTCGGCCGGCCATGATTGCATTGACCAGAATAAGGTGTTGCTTCCATTTCTCGCAATAAAGCGTTCATTTCCTCCGCCCGCATCCGTCGTCCTGATCTAATCGAGCCATGGCAAGCCACTCGGCTCAAGATTGCTTCAATCTGTGCTTTGACTGAATAACTGGTACCAAGATCAGAAAGCTCATCTAGAATATCACGGATCATCGCCTGAGCATCGACTTCACCCAGTATCGCCGGAGTTTCCCGCACTGCAATAGCGTCACCACCAAAAGGTTCAATACCCAAACCCAATAATTGCAGATCTTCTACAATGTCCATTAGACGAGTACACTCAGATGCAGACAGTGTCACAATCTCCGGAATTAATAACACCTGCGAAGCCACAGTTTTTTCTACCATTTGAGATTTGAGTTTTTCATAGACTAACCGCTCATGAGCGGCATGCTGATCCACAATAACCATCCCGGTTTGTGTCTGTGCTACGATGTAATTTTCATGGACTTGTCCGCGAGCCACACCCAACGGTAAGTCTTCTATCTCTGCATCGTGATTGAAAGCCGGTTGCTCCACACGGGCGCTATAGTCTGTTGCCATTTCAGCAAAGGCAGGCACAGCATGCGATCCAGAGCTAGGCCGGTCCATTTGATAAGCACGTCGTTCCAATGTTTCAGGTTGCATTGCCCCAAGCGTAGCACCAGCTACGGTTGAAGATGCCCGATGGCCAGCACTAGCCAAAGCGTGGCGCAATCCTGACACTATCATTCCACGCACCAACCCGGGATCTCGAAAGCGCACTTCAGATTTAGCAGGATGTACATTCACATCGACAAGTTTAGGGGCGCAATTAATACACAAGACTGCAGCCGGGTGTCGTCCACGACTTAAAAAATCAAAATAGGCAGCACGCAATGCTCCAGTAAGGAGCTTATCTTTCACTGACCGCCCATTGACGTAAAAAAATTGCTCAACAGCTGCGCCTCGTGAATAAGTTGGCAAACCAGCATAACCCGTTAGGTGTAAATTTTCCCGCATAGTATCAATGGCAATACTATTCTCAGCAAAATCAGCGCCAAGTGCATTTGTTAGACGGGCATGCAAAGCTTCCATCGGGTCTCCCGACTGTGCCTCAACCTGAAGAATTATGCGTGGCTTATTTGATACATCGCGCAGTTCAAACCGAATAAAAGGTTTAGCCATTACCAAGCGCTTCACAATATCTAATATCGCTTGGGTTTCGGCTCGGTCTGAACGGAGAAATTTTAAACGCGCAGGCGTTGCGAAGAATAAATCACGCAGAGTAATCACTGTGCCTGAATTTAAGGCAGCTGGTTTAATCTGCCCCATTTCACCACCACAAATTAAAATTTCAGCTGCCTCTTCATTAGCCACGCGGCTTGTAATGGTAAGCCTGCCTACAGAGCCAAGACTAGGAAGTGCCTCACCCCGAAATCCAAACGTGTGTATATTCAACAGATCAGAGCCATCAATTTTTGATGTAGCGTGACGGCTTAAAGCGAGAGGAAGTTCATTAGCAGAAATTCCACAACCGTCGTCTGCCACCCGAATTAATGTCTTACCACCATCAGCAAAGTCAATGCTAATACGGCTGGCACCCGCATCAATAGAGTTCTCCACTAATTCCTTTACTGCTGAAGCAGGTCTCTCGACAACCTCCCCGGCCGCAATACGATTAATTGCCGCCTCCTCTAATTGCCGGATTACTGGTCTTATATTGGGGTCCATTGAATTCATCACACAATACCTAGCATCTTAGAAAACGATTCGACTACCTTTGACGTTTCCACTCTCAGAATAACATGAACACGTAAGGGTAAAACTCATCAACATCTGGAGCGAGTACATCAATATAGTTAGGCAGCGCGCAAACCAGCTTCTAAACCAGCCAACACCTTGTCAATTTCATCTTCGGAAATGATTAATGGTGGAGACATCATGATATTATTACCACCTACACGTACCATTGCACCTGCTTCATAAGCAGCTTTGTAAATTCGCTTCATCGTGTCTGCGTCCATTGGTGCCTTCGTGATCGGATCACTCACAATTTCAACACCAGTCATCAATCCATGCCCTCCTCTAACGTCACCTACAATATCAAACCGTTCCATCAAAGATTGGCATCCTTGGTAAAGTTGGGCCCCGCGCGGGCCAGCATTAGCATTCGTCTCCAGACGCAGTGTTTCTGACAAGCATGCAACTACAGCTGCAGCTCCAACAGGATGCGCAGAATATGTGTAGCCATGAAAAATCGACCCATCAGCATCCGCCTTTTCGAAAACTTCTGCTATAGCTTCATTCATCAAGGCCGCACCAACTGGGAAATACCCTGAAGTGATGCCTTTAGCGCAGCACATCATATCAGGTTGTACATCCCAATGACGGCTACCTGACCAATCTCCAGTACGTCCAAAACCTGTAATGACTTCATCAGCAATCAGCAGTATCCCATATTTATAACAAATCTCTCGCATCAAGGGCATGAATATTTCATCCGGAACAATCACGCCACCTGCACCTTGAATCGGCTCCATAATGAAAGCAGCAATGCTACGGGGCCCCTGAAATTGGATTTCATCCTCCATCATTGAAGCAATATTCTGCGCTAAGACGGCAGGGTCTGTCTCATCAAAAGGATTACGATAGGTATAAGGGCTTGGAAGATGAAAACATCCAGCCATCAATGGTTCATATGCAATCCGGAACCTATTATTTCCGTTGACAGATGCACCACCAAAATGTGTACCATGATATCCTTTTTTCAAAGATAGAAATTTTGTGCGCTCTGGCTCACCGCGCAAACGGTGATACTGACGCGACAAACGGAGACAGGTTTCAACCGAATCTGATCCGCCAGATGTAAAAAATACTCGAGCCATACCATCAGCTTCAAAAAAATTCCGCACCATATAAGAAGCCTCAATTGCTGGCGGATTAGAAGTACCTGCAAAAGCAGAGTAATAGGGCAAATCATGTAGCTGTTTTGTAATAGCGTTTTTAATCACGTCGTTAGAGTACCCAAGGTTTACACACCAAAGTCCACCAACAGCATCAACCGTTTTATGCCCATCGATGTCCTCTATCACCGAACCATAAGCGCCTGTGATAATAGTTGGAGCATGCTCCATCGCTTCACCTGGATGTCCCATGGGGTGCCACATGTGACGAGCATTGTTAGCGCGTAAGAAATTATCGTCTTTCATAACCAGCCTCTAAATTTCAAGATTACAACTAAACTAAAGCATTGCACTTCCACACTGTATGGATCGTTCATCCATACATCAGTTTAAGTACAGAAACCACAATATCATATAAAGCTCTTATACTGCTCGTTGGGCTGCTTATCATTATCACTATCCAATCTACAGCGAGGTAGTGGAACTCAAGTCTACAAAAAGAAAATAATTACGATATCACTTTTTTACTAAGCGCTTGTTCTCGGTGAAACGAATAAACGCCTGTAACAACTATAATAAATGTTCCAATTAAAGTTGGTTGATCAGGCCAATCACCAAACATTAAAATACCTAACCCTATTGCCCCAATCATAGAGGTGTAGCGAAAAGGAGATACAAAACCTATGTCACCAGTTCGTATCGCCATAACACTTAATAAAGTAGCTATCAGAATTGCGACGGCAGAGCCAAAAATTAACAACCATGACGCTGCATTGACTGGTTGCCATTCTACACCAATCAACATAATTCCAGCAAACAAAGTACTGCCGATAGCCGTTGCAAGCACAACAGTAACAGTCGGTACTGTGCTCGTCAGTTTTCGGGTAGCAATTTCTCTTATTGTAACAAAAACCATCGCTGATAAGGCAGAAAGCGAATAATAATTAAAACCATCAAGACCAGGCCGTACGACTATTAAAACACCTACAAAACCAGCGAGTATAGCGGTCCAACGTCGCCATCCGACAGGCTCCGAAAGAAAAAGAGCCGCAGCCATTGTAATGGCGAGCGGTAAAGCCTGTAGTATTGCTGTGACATTGGCAAGCGGCATATGCTTTAGGGCTGTTAAAAATGCGACCGTGGTAAGAATTTCAGCAACCACACGCACTGTAATGAGGTGCTTATCGTGCTTTGACAATTCGAGTATTGTAGTTTTAGTGATCCATGCCACTGCCAAAACAGGTGGAATGGTTATGATACTGCGCAGAAATACTGCCTGAAATAAAGCCATCTCAGAAAAAAGGAGTTTCATAAAGGCATCATTAATAACATATGCAGATACGCAGCCAGTCATAAGGGCAGCGCCTTTCATATTGTTGTTTAGACGCATAATTAACTCCAAAAAAAATTGCTGATAAATAATGTGACAAGTCAAATAAATCCAATAAAGATTTGGACCAGACCAAAGAGCTACCAGAGATATAAAAAGCTCAACAGATCTTAAGGGCTACAAA
>CAJQRC010000007.1 GCA_905480645.1 uncultured Tateyamaria sp. | reverse complement strand
CTGTTGCGTAAGCTGAAATATTGTTTGCCATTACACCAGTTCCAGTTCCTGTGACACCGGTTGATAGAGTCTTGGTAGTTGTTAAGCCTGAGTGACCACCAATGGTATAGGTATCATCGACCCCTCCAAAACCTGCTTTTTCTGTGATATCCAAACCAGCTGTCCCATCAGCAGTAAAAGTTGCAGTAAAAGCGGATGATTCATTCGCTTTAGCTGTTAATGCTGCCGCGAACTGAGCTTGAGTTACAGCGGAGGCTGCAATCGAACCGTCATTTGCTGTAGCCTGGACATCAGCTAAAGAGATGCTGATCGTGGTAGTTCCGTCACCCATCGTAATAGAACCAGCAGCGATAGCAGTCCTCATGTCAGCTTGACTTGCGACCAATCCGTTTCCTGAGGCCAAGGCGCCAGAAGTACCCAGAGTCTCATTGACGGATGTTCC
The DNA here is from genome assembly GCA_905480645.1 of uncultured Tateyamaria sp. Lineage (GTDB taxonomy): Bacteria > Pseudomonadota > Alphaproteobacteria > Rhodobacterales > Rhodobacteraceae > Tateyamaria. The sequence continues at coordinate 3,775 of CAJQRC010000007.1, read as the reverse complement.
ACCTGCTGCAAGATTGAAGTCAGTAAGCGTGACAGTCATAATATCAGTCTCATCAGAGCCAATTCCAAACTTGAGGGTTTGCCCTGAATCGAGAAGGGTCTTCCCATTAAATGTGGTGTCGTTTGCGACTCGGTCAATTTCTGTGGCAAGCGCAGCAAACTCTTTATTGAGATTGGTGATGTCCGTAGTGCTGTTAGTGGCGTTTCGCGACTGGACAGCGAGCTCACGCATGCGTTGAAGCATGTCGCCGATTTCAATCGATGCGGCATCAGCAGTCTGTAGCAAGGAAATCGCGTCATTAGCGTTTCGTACAGCCTGGTTCAAACCACGTATTTGAGACTCCATTTTAGTGCCGATGGCTAAACCTGCTGCATCATCGCTAGCTGAGTTAATTCTCTGGCCAGTTGATAGCCGCTCCATTGTATTTTCCATCGTCCGCTGGTTTGCTCTCATTGCGTTAGCGGTCACGGAAGCCGCTATGTTTGTGTTAATTACTGACATATCAATATCCTCAAAATAGGGTTTAGAAATATTTTAAAAAAGCGGTTTTCGAATTTGCTTCCCGAACTAAATCGACACCTATTTAAAAAGCTTGAAAGTGGCAAATCACTGCCACTTTTAAATCTGAAAACGAAGGTGGTTTGATCAATACTAAGTAGTAATAGGTATTAGATAGTGTATGTTTTTCTGTGGATGTCTTGCGGATGTAGTTAGATTCTCCATAGAATAACAAAAGCCCCTGACCGGGGGGCTTTTATTATAAGGGAGCTTAGTTGCGTCAGCCCTAATCTAAAATTAAGAGGCAGATATTGTTATGTTTAATTTCCCAATAATTTTAAAACTGCTTGTGCCTTCTGGTTAGCCTGCGAGAGCATGGCTGTGCCAGCCTGCTGAATAATCTGAGTACGTGCTAGCTCAGTTGTCTCTGCAGCGTAGTCCGCGTCTAAGATTCTACTACGTGAAGCGGCATGGTTTACGGCATTATTCTCCAGGTTATCAACCGTATGCTCTAAACGACTTATTGCGGCACCCAGATTGGCTCGACGGGTATTGACGGCATCGATTGCAGTGTCAACGTACCCCATCGCTGTATTCGCGTCAGCATTTGTTGTTACAGTTAATGCCGTTGTGAAGTTTCCACCGAGATCGTTACCAGTAGCCCCCGTCATGGCTAACGTTCCAAATTCAACACTTAATGTTTGATTGACGTTAGTACCAATCTGGAAACTTACCGTATCGGAACCAGAATTTGTAGTCCTGGTAACACCACTACCAACAGAAACAGAGGACGTTGCATCTGTCTTACCACCGACGGTACTAATTTGTCCCGCACCAGAAACTTCTTGAGTAAATACGATAGTATCACCAGATACGGAAGCGTCCATTTGAGCAAAACCGGTATTAGCATCGATTGCAGTATTAAGCGCAGCTGCTAATTGTGCTAAAGTTGCATTTCCAAAGTTTGTTGCGCCAGCTGTTGCTATGTTAGCCTTAGTAATCGTTAAAGTCCGCCCGTTGTCGTCAGTCAGCTCAAATGTTGCAGCATCGTCCGTTCCAAGCGTTTGCAGTTGAGTGGCTGTAATAGACAGCGTATCTACACCTAAGTTGGCTCCACCAGCTGCATTAACATTTCCATCAAGCAAAGCAGTACCATTCCAAGTGGTATAGGTAACGATATTGGCTACTTCATCACGTAGTTGGTTAAATTCTGCTGCAATCATACTAATATCGTTAGCTGTATATGTAGCTGAACCTGCCTGAACGGTAATTTCACGCATTCTTTGAAGAATACCTGTCATCTCTGCTAGCGCGCCATCTGCTACCTGAATCATACCAATAGCGTCGTTTGCATTTCGAGCGGCTTGTTCAAGCCCATCAATATGAGTTGTCATTCTGCTGGTGATTGCTAAGCCTGCTGCATCATCGCCCGCGTTGTTAATTCGCTTGCCTGTAGACAAACGCTCCATTGCGTCATTCATCAGCCGATCATTTTGCTTCAGCGCATTGGCTGAAATTGATGCGGATGTATTTGTATTAATTGTGGTCATTTTCTTTTACCTCGTTAATTTAAGTCTTGCGAAGAGATAAAAGCAAAAGAGATGCCAACTTTTCAAAAAAGCGACGAATAGATAAAAAATTCGATTAAAATCAGTTATTTAAATATTAAATATTTTTATAGTTTTAAAGAGAAAATCATAAAGTGGCAATGGTTGGCTACAGTATTTGCCGGAATGTCAAAATTTTGGCAGCAGGGGTCTGTGTCGGTTTTCTGTGCAGGCCAACAAGAATTAATCAGTACTTATCGTCAAATAAAATCCCCTTGAGCGACTCTAATTGCCTTGCAATTCTTAACACTGCATCACCTGGGATTTGCCGAATGAGCTCACCTGTACTGATATCAGCAACATTCACGACAAATCTTTTTGAGGCCTCGTCAACTTGAAAGGCTAGCGTTGTGGGGATCTTTTCCAAAGCTTTGTTAATTTCAACCACTGCTTTTTTAAAATCAGCATGATTTTGATTTAGCTCGGTCATTGTCTCGACTTTGATATTATCGGCTTGGCTTTTGAGCTTCTCTGGTGCAATCTTTGGGGCAACACGATCTGGGACAGCCTTTGAAGCCGGCTGACCATTAGCCAAATTTGATGGCACGCTGGATACTAATTTGATGTCATTTTCACTCATATTCTCACCGTTCTAACCCTTCGCGATCTACATTATCGGGTCGCGCACCGAATTTTTACAAAAAATTCTTAGAAATCAGCTTTGCCCTCAGAATTAATCGGCACTTGCTTGCAAAACTTTAATGGCTTTGTTCATTTTTGTGAAGATCGTCCATAATCTATAAAGCATTGACTGTTCGCATCTGCTAGAAGGTATAATCTAGACTCTAAAGATTATCTACTCAGCCAATAGAGAAGTGGTTCCTTTGAAAGCTCGCCTTGTTAATACTATTGAAAAATTTACCGAGCACACAGGGCGGCTTGTGTCCTGGTTAACGGTAATTATGGTTGTTGCGGTAATAGTTGTCGTCATTACCCGTTACTTTTTACAGATGGGGTCTATAGCACTCCAGGAGTCCGTTACTTATTTGCATTGCACGGTGTTTATGCTGGGCCTTGCCTATACCCTAAAGCATGATGGCCATGTTCGTGTGGACATTTTTTATCGAGGCTATTCAGCCAAAACAAAAGCGCTGGTTAACTTTGTTGGTGGGGTTCTATTTTTGCTGCCCCTCTGCGGTCTTCTCTTTTTTGTTAGCTGGGATTATGTGGTGGCCAGCTGGGCGATTCGAGAGACCTCAGCAGAAAACAACGGCCTACCTTTCATATATTTACTCAAAACCTTGATGCTGATGATGCCGGTTCTTTTGTTCTTGCAGGGCCTGGCAGAAACAATAAAGAATGGTCTGATGCTTTATAGTGGCGAGTCAGTATTTCAGGATGACGCAGATTCAGAGGGACCGATTCTCTGATGGTTGAATTTATACCCTTCCTAATGTTTCTTACCGTTTGTTTGGTGCTCATGGCAGGCTATCCGGTAGCAGCTTCTCTGGCGGGCACTGCACTTTTGTTCGCAGCGGCTGGTTCAATCACCGGCCATTTTGATTTAGCTTTTCTACAGGCGTTGCCAAATCGCTTATTTGGCACCATGGAAAATACTACCCTGATCGCCGTACCTCTGTTTATTTTGATGGGGGTAATGCTAGAGAAGTCACGCCTATCTGAAGACTTATTAGAGAGCATGGCCGACCTCTTTGGAGGCTTTCGCAGCG